>CADCEQ010000004.1:0-147948 GCA_902800435.1 uncultured Prevotellaceae bacterium
GATAATTTTGTAAGCGACAGTGATAGTGTCACCAGCCTTGAACTCTGGGAACTTCTTGCCGGTTGCAAATGCTTCTTCAGCAACTTTAATTAAATCCATTTTCGTTATAAATAATTAAACGGTTGTTGTATCGTTCCAACGCAACATAACAGGCAACTCTCCTATCTTCCTGCCAGCGATTACGCGGAAAGCGGCTGCAAAGGTACTAAAAAGTTGGCAGATAGAGCTTCTTAATCCAGAGTTATCCGCCAACGTTTAACGTTTTTTATAGATTAATGTTCTTTTTAGCCGAGAAAGCGTATTCCAAATCTTCACTTGTCAGCTCCGTCAGCTGTTCTTTGCTTAGTTCAGTCTGCTTGGCCAGACGGTTGGCTTGCTGCTCAATGGTTTTCTCGAAGATGTTGCGCACATAGCGGGCGTTACCGAAGTTGCGATCCTTATGAGCGACGGCATATTCCAGCTTCTCGCGAAGCATGGCGTCGGCCTCCTTGCTGAGTGTATACTCGTTCTTTTTCATATACATATAGAAGATGCGGACCAGCTCTTCTGCCGTGTAGTCGGGGAAGTTGATGTAGCGGGTGAAACGCGACTGCAGGCCAGGGTTGGAGTCGATGAAACGCTGCATCTCGTTGGAGTAGCCAGCGATGATGACTACCAGGCTGTCGCGGTTGTCCTCCATACGTTTCAATAGTGTAGAGATGGCTTCCTGACCGTAGTCCTGTGTAGAATGCTCGGGCACTAAGGCGTATGCCTCGTCGATGAACAGCACACCGTTCATGGCGGAGTCTACGATTTGGTTGGTTTTGGGTGCCGTTTGTCCGACATATTGCCCTACGAGGCCAGAGCGGTCGGTCTCTACGGTATGTCCTTTCTTCAGAATACCCAGGTCCTTGTAGATGCGTGCCACGATACGGGCCACAGTAGTCTTACCAGTACCAGGGCTACCGGTGAACACAAGGTGATACGACAGTTTGGGGCTCTTGAGTCCTTGGTCCTTGCGTTGCTTCTGAAGTTTGACGAAGTTGGCCAGCGACCTGACCTCCTTCTTGACTTCATCCAGTCCGATGAGATTGTCCAGCTCTTCGTATGGGTCTGTCTCCAAGGGTTTGTTGATGACGACGCTGTCTTTTTCGTTGGAGTCTTTCTGCTCTGATTTCTGTTCTGTCTGCGCCGTCTGGTCTTCGGATGTCTCGTCGCCATCGATGACCATCGTCATAATGGCCAAGGTGACGAAGACCACGCAGATGATAATGGTTAACTGCTTGTTGGTAAAGAATGATTTCATACTATACGGTTTTTGTTTGATAAGCGTAATAAATGATATAGGCAAGGTAGGGTAGGGCGTAGGCTACAATGTCAAGGACGTCGAACGTGCCGCTAAGCATGCCGATAGCCTGCAGCCATTCAGTAACGGCCCCGGCTACGGGCATGATACCGGCAATGGCCACCTTGTTCCGCGATGGTGTCAGCAGAGCCTCTATTGTCAGTATGTAGGCTGCCGACCACAGCGCGTTAGGCAGGCTATAGACAACCCACTCAGGCAGCCACGCTCCTGAGTCGGAAGCCCAGGCGCGACAATCGCCCAAGACTGTCATCGCTCCTAATGCGTCGACGAGTCGGAACATGAGGAGTGTACATGGCCGGAAAAGCAGATAGGTCAGCCCTCCTACGGCCAATAGTCCAACGGCAGTGGTCAGTGCCTTGACAGTCTTTGCCATTAATTGCAGCTGCAAAGTTACGAAAAACCTGTTAAATCTGAGGGATTACAAAAGATTTTTTTCTTCATATCACTTTTTTTCTCTATCTTTGCAAACAAAAGAGCGTCAATTATGAAGATTAATCTATTTGCGGCAGGAACGTTGCTCGTCGCAGTTGCGATGGTTTCCTGCAAATCGCATTACAAGCTAACAAGTGTCGAGCGCACCCGGATAGTCATCGACAGTCGCTACGACCAGCATCCCGACGAGACGGCAGCCAGCTTTATTGCCCCTTTCAAGCGGGTGAACGACAGTATCATGGGGCCTGTTATGGGGCGCGTGGCACATAACATGCACGCCAAGCGGCCTGAGAGCGACCTGTCGAACCTGCTGGCCGACATCCTGGTATGGGCGGCTAAGGACTACGGTGAGCAGCCCGTGCTCGGCGTTTATAACATGGGCGGCATACGGGCCGACCTGACGCGGGGTGAGGTGACCTACGGCGACGTGCTCAGTATTGCGCCGTTCGAGAACAAAATATGTTTCGTCACGCTGACTGGCGTGCAGCTCCTGGAACTGTTCTCACAGATAGCTGCCACGGGTGGTGAAGGCGTAAGCCGCGGTACGGAACTGGTGATTACCAGCGACGGCAAGCTCGTTTCGGCCCGTCTGCACGGACAGGAAATCAATCCGCAGCAGAAATATCGCGTGACGACCATCAACTACCTGCTGGAAGGCAACGACAAGATGATGGCTTTCCGTAAGGGAACGGATATTGTGGCCCCTGAAGCAGCGAGCAACAACACGCGCTTCCTCATTATGAACTATTTCAAGGAGAAACAGGCCCGGGGCGAGACTGTTGATTCACAGGTAGAAGGACGGATAAAAAAGCAGTAAGACTATGAGACGATTACACCTTATTATAATAATAGCGCTGCTGTCGGGGCTGACGGCAGCAGCAAAGAAGCAGAAGCAAATCGTGATTCTGCACACCAACGACACTCACTCGTGTATCATGCCTCTCAGCCCGAACCTTGACAAAACCGATATTGCCGGGCGGGGCGGATTCCTGCGCCGTGTGGCGATGGTCAAGGAGCAGCGCCAACAACATCCCAACCTGCTTCTGCTCGACAGTGGCGATTTTTCGCAGGGCTCGGGCTACTATACCCTGTTTAAGGGCGAGGTGGAGATAGGGCTGATGAACCAGATGGGCTACGATGCTGCCACCATCGGTAACCATGAGTTCGACTTCGGGCTCGATAACATGGCACGCCTCTTCCGGCAGGCTAACTTCCCGATTGTCTGTTCCAACTACGACTGTACGGGCACCGTGCTCGAAGGGCTGGTAAAGCCCTACATCACCCTGAAGCGTGAGGGTGTGAAGATTGGCATTTTCGCCTTGGCACCCCAGCTGAAGGGACTGGTGAGCGACCGCAACTGCGAGGGTATCACCTATCTCGACCCTGCTGAGACGGCACAGAAGTATATCGACCTGCTGCGCCGCCAGGAGAAGTGCGACCTCGTCATCTGTCTGAGCCATTTGGGCTGGGAGGTCAGCGTGTTCCCCGACGAACGATTCCTCAGCCTGACCGAAGGCTGCGACCTCGTGCTTGGCGGTCACACCCACACCTACATGCCGACGTTGGAGTATGCGCCCGACAAGAACGGTAAGCGTATTCCCGTCGACCAGAACGGCAAACACGGCGTATTTGTCGGCAAACTGGTGCTGACGATGGAAAAGTAGCAACCCTCAAAAAAGCTGGTCGTGGAGCGTCTCGGAATAAGCACCCTGCTGCACTTCCTCGTCGACGGAATGTGCCTCTGCTGTCTCTACTTGATGGCGGCTTCGTGCAGTACGGCCAGTTTGGTGGGCATATTCTTGCTATACAACGTGCTGGCATTCCTTACCCAACCGCTCAGCGGTCTTTGTGCCGATCGTTTGCGCGAGCCCCATTGGATGCTGCAGGTGGCAGTCATGCTGCTGACGCTGGCCGTTGGCGTGGCGTCGGCGGTGGTGTTCGTCGCCAGTCTCCACACTTCGCGCCTGCTGATATTGCTCGTGGCCACGATGCTGGGGCTGGGTAACTCGCTGTTTCACGTATGGGGAGGCCGCCAAGTGGCACTGACTACGGGCAACGACATGCGCGCCCTGGGATTCTTCGTCTCTACTGGTGCGATGGGACTGGCGGTCGGAGCCGTCTTCTGTTCGTGGCCGCTGCTCTACATGTTTCTGCTCGCCCTGTGTTTATTAGCGGCTGTCTATGTGCGGCGCGACAGTCGGCCTTCGGCAATGGCTGGCTATAGTAGGGCCAAGGGCGGTTTTGGCCTTGGCGTGGTTGTGCTGGCTGTGCTGGCGCTGATGGCTTTTGTCATGCTGCGCTCGTTTGTGGGTGAGGCGTTCTCGGCGGACATTCCCAAGCAGCCCAAGTCTATGCTGCTGCTCATCGGAGCCGTCGCCATGCTGGGCAAGATGGTGGGCGGCTGGGTGGCGAGGCAATTTGGTATCATTAAGACGCTGCTGGCGGTAGCTGTTGTTGTCGCCCTCTGTGCCTTGCTGCGAAATGAGAGCGAAACCGTGCTCATGACGGGCCTCTTCGCCGTCAACTGTACGATGCCCGTTACGCTCTATCTGGCCAACGTTGTGCTGAAAGGCCGCGAAGGACTGGCCTTCGGCTTGTTGGCAGCGGCACTCATCCCCGGTTATCTGTTAGCTTACCTGTAGCCCATGAACAGTCTGACGCTCCTCTTGACGGCACTCGTTGCCACCATTCTCATTGAGTACGGTGTTCTGCTGCTGCTTGGCGAACGCCGACGGAACGTGCTGCTTGGTTCAGTGGTGGTCAACGTGCTTACCAACGTACCGTTGAACCTCTACGTCATTCATCACGACATCGGCCTGACAGGCGTAGCTTTGGCCGAAGGGCTGGTTGTCGTAGCTGAGGCACTCTGGTATTTCGCTTTTACGCGGAGCCTCGGGCAGTCCTGCGTCTACAGCCTGCTTTGCAATGCCGTCAGTTTCCTCACAGGGCTGCTGTTTACCATCTTGTCTTACTACTATTCCAACATCATTAACCTATAAAAACAATTCAGTTATGTATCTGTTAGACATCATTGTTGATTACCCGCACCGACCTGTACGTCCCGTCAAGCCGGTGATTCCTCCTGACACCGCCAAGGTGCCGGCTGAGGTTCCTGACACAGTTGTTGCCTCTGACACCATCGTTGCCCAACCAGCAGAAGTGCCCGACACCGCTCACGCCGTTCAGGACTGGCTTGTCGGCGGTACTGGCGACGACTCGTCGATGCTCCTTTGGGGCGCACTTATTGTTGTTGCTGCCCTCGCCCTCTGCCTATGGCTGGCTCGCAGCTATCGGCGGCGGCTGAACGCGGTACGCTGACAATAAAAAAGGCCGGAATCACCGGCCTTTTTTACTATCTATACATTCCTATTTCTTCTCAAACTTCACGTTCTTGAACGACAGCCAGCTGATGTTGTTGTCGGCTGCTACAATGAACTTGATCTTCAGCACTCCATCGGCACCAACTGTGCCTTTAGCCGTAAAGGTGTCGAGATAGAACTGCGATGTGCCAATCTGCTTACCGGCAGCAACGTTAACGGCCTCGCCGTCGTTGGCCTGCAGAGTAATGCCATAGGCAGGAGCCTCGTAGTCGTTCTTGGCACGGACGCGCACCCAGGCCGACACCTCGTAGTTGCCAGGCTCCAGGCCCGTCATCGTGGCAGTCAGCGTGCGCTCACCTAACGAGTTGGGGTCTTGTGTCCAATACTCGAAGAAGGGCACGCGGAAGTTAGAACCGTCGTTGTCACCCTCTGTCGACCAGGTGTTGATGTAGTAGGGAGCATCCTGGAAATTGGGGTTAGTGTCCCAGACACTCAGCAGGAACTCGTCGCAGCTGATGGCATCGTGCCAGCCAGTCACCTTGTCGGGGTTCTGCAAGGCATTGACGTCGGCTTCGTCCAACGTGCCAGCTTCGAACTTTTCAACATACTTTGTATAGTATTCGTTGAGGGCTGCCTCGGAATAGAGGTTCGTGCTTTCCACTAAGGTCTTCATGGCATCGAGTTTCACCTTTACCTCATCATATATCAGCGCACCCTCGCGAGCAGCTTTCAGGGCCAGCTTCAGGGCTTCGAGATTCTCCTCGCTCTTCGGCTCAGCAAGGGTAAGTTCTAATAATGTCTTAACGTCGGCAGGCATAGCCTTGCCCGATAGCGCGTCAATTTCGGGCTGCAGTTCAGCATAAGCCTCGCTCATCGGACGTGTATTGACAACCTGCAGGGCCAGTTCCTTAATCTGGATATTATGCCAGTTGGTGCCACCCTTCTCCTTGCCAAGTCCCAATACCAAGATGCCGTCTTCGCCAACCTCGGCTTCGAAGCTATAGACAGGGTTCTTCGTCGTTGTCGCTGCACGCTTGGCAACAATAAAGATCTTCTTGTCGTTGGCGAACAAGTAAGCCACGTCCTCGGCATTGTCTTCCATGTCGGAGTTAAAGCCGCGGTCGGGGGTATACATGGCGTTGGCATAAAGATCTACCGTGTACTTACCTGGCTGCAGGCCTTCAATGGTCTGCTGCAGCAGCACTCCTGTGGCATTGATGACGGCATCGCCCTCGCCATAGACCTCGGCCATGCCTGAGTGGCGACCGTCCTTGGTGTCAACCTCAGGTGCAGCCCAAGAGCCTGTGAAGCCAGCCTGGCCCCACTTGTCGACGGCTACCATTGCGGTGACATCCTCATAGGTTATTTCTTCAATCATGGGATCTACCGGCTCTGGCTCCGGACCGATAGGGTTGTCCCTCTTGTCGCACGAAACGTAAAGTAAAGCACCGAGTGCGACGGCAAAACTTCTCACAAAGAATGATCTCTTGCTCATAACTCTATTGTAGGCTCAGTTGGTGTTTACCATCGCGGGGCAGAGCCCTTTATCCCTCATGTGGTTTTTAGAATAGTTTGTTTTGTTCTAGCGATGCAAAGTTAATAAAAATTATGGGGAAACAGTGGTTTTAGGCCTTAAAAACGCCTTTGTGAGACAAATTGAAAAGTAAATGTGACAAATACAAAGGTCTGCATTTACTTTTTTTCATACCTTTGTAGGCGAATTACTATTGACAAACAATACTTACCAATAATCATTTAAACTACAACGTATGAAACAGAAAAAGAGCTTAATCATGTTGGCCGCTTTAACACTGGCCACAACTGGTTTTTATTCGTGTACTCAGACAGACAATCCCGCTCCTTATGTGGCTCCTCCCGTGGTTGATCCGTTCGACGAGGGTAACATGGTTTTGAATGGTAGCTGCGAGGGTACCAATGTGGCTAACTTCTTCGCCAACGACTACATTGACGGCGTGAAGGAGGGTACGACTTCTGCAAGAATTGTAGAAGATCCCGCTGATCCGACGAACCACTGTATCATCGTTACTTCGAACGACAATCCTGCACAGGACTGGGACAGCCAGTTCTTTGTCACTATCGACGAGCCGTTAGGAGTTGGTGACGAGGTGAAGTTCTCTATGCGAGTCAAGGCCGACAAGGTGGCCGTAGCCTCATCGCAAGCTCACGCCGCCCCTGGTGCCTACTTGATTTACTACATGGTGGGCGACGTTAATTTCACTGAGGAGTGGACTACCGTTGAGTGGACGGGCAAGATTGACGGCTCACAGGATGGCATGCGTACCATCGCCTTCAACCTCTCTCAGAACCCGAAGGAGGCTACGAATTACTATTTCGACGACATCCGCTTTGAGATGATTAAGAAGGCTCCCATCCCCGTTTGGAAGAATCTTGTTGTAAACGGTGACTGCGAAGGTACTGACGTGACCTGCCTCGTGGGTAAGGATGGTGACGAAGGCGGTGCCTTCAACACGAAGATTGTTGACGGTGCTGGTGTTGACGGTTCACGTGCAGTGGTTGTTACGAGTCATGCTGGTGCTGCTGAAGGTTGGGATACTCAGTTCTTCGTAACTATCGACCATGTATTCCAGCAGGGCGAGCAGTTCCTGTTCCGCATGAAGGTTCGTGCTGACGATGCTGCCTCAGCTTCTACACAGGCTCATACCGCTCCTGGCGCCTACAAGCATTGGGATATGGTGGGAACCATCAACTTCACCACCGAGTGGCAGACCTTCGAGAAGCGCGGTGCTATCTCTGCCGACCAGGCTGGTTCGAACACTGTTGCCATCAACCTGAATGACAACAAGGATCTGGCTACCAAGTTCTACTTCGACGACATCGAGTTCTGCATCGAAGAGCTGGTAGATCCTGAGTAAATTCTGAATTGAATTCTGTTATCGGCAGGCACATCTTAACTGGTGTGTCTGCTTTTATTATGTGCCCTAGTTAGTAGTGCTAACTGGCCTAGTTAGCTCAATTAACTTTACCTGCCGGTAAACTCATCTTTACCTGGCGGTAAACGAGGCTTTACCCGCCGGGTAACGGGAAGAAAGGTGGCGGGTAGCGGTGAGGAGGACGGGGCCTTACTCAAAGAAGAAGCTGAGGGTTATCATCTTGGCGTGACCAGAGGTGACGGAGTTGGTGTAGAGACGGGCGTTGGCGTCTGTCAGTTCGTCAGAGTGGCCACTGTCTAGGGCATTGGTAAGACTGTAACTGAACTTCAGTTCAGGTATAAGCTTAAAGAAAGGCAGGTAGAAGTCGCAGCCAAAGCCGATTTCTACCATCGTGTCGTAACGCTTCAGCTGTATGAAGTCCTGTGACTTGCTCGTGAGGTTGAGCATGGGGTTGATACCTGCAATGAGGTAGGGACGGTAATTGTTGAATCGCTCGGCTGAGAACTTCACATCGATGGGGAAAGCGATGTAAGTGTTCTTCATGTCCTGTGTGGCTGTGATGATATGTCCTTCGTTGTCTCTACGCGAGAGGTTGTGGAACGTAAGATGCTTGGCTCCAAAGTGCATGGTTGGCGCCAGACGCACGTTAAAGTGCTTTGACAATCGTTGGTCGGCAAGCACGCCTACGCTGAAGCCTGGGTTCCAGTTGTCCTGCTCGCAGAGGATGGTCTCGGTGGTCTGTGTGCCGTCGTCGAGCGTAATAATCTGAGGCCCGACGTTCTGTAGCTCGATGTCCTGCATGTGGAAGCCCACGCTGATGCCAAAGTGCATGGGGCGCAGGTCGATATAGGGCTTGTTCTGGGGCTTGCGCTCCTGAGCATTGGCCGTTATATGTGAAGAGTGAAGAGTTGCAAGCAGCAACAGCCCTTTCACCCACCACGCAGCGTTCACCTTATTATATATATACAGTCTCTTCACTTAGTATATAACGCCAAAACTGCCTTAATATTATATTTGCGGCAATTTCGACACCGTATAAATTGCAAAAAAAGATACCAAAAGTTGAGTATAATTCAAAAATAATACTTACCTTTGCATCACTAATTTTGAGTATTAATTAATTCACTAACAATTTAAAAGTATTATGGCTTACGTAATTGGTGATGATTGCATCGCATGTGGAACCTGTATAGGTGAGTGCCCCGTAGAGGCTATCTCTGAGGGTGAGAAGTATGTAATTGACGCTGACGCTTGCACGGAGTGCGGTACTTGCGCTTCTGTTTGCCCGTCAGAGGCAATCTCTCTTCCGGCTTAATTCGTCTGATTGAGCTTTATAAACCAAAAAGGGGGCTTCCTACTCGGAAGCCCCTCTCTTTTTGATGTTGCCGGTATAAAGAAAAGTGGCACCCGTTGGGATGCCACTTATCGTTTGGTATGTCGTTTTCGCTTACTTCAGGTTCAGCACCATCTTTGCAATCTCGTTCTCAGGATCGATGTTCTGCAGCTTCTGGGCATAAGTCTTGGCAGTAGCTGTATCGTCCTTGATGTTGATATAGTAGTTGATGAGATAGCGATATCCCTCGATAAGGCGGTTGGTATCGGTCTTATCCTTCTCGGCCTTGGCCTCGATAACCTCGATGAGCTTCTCGTAGTGGGGCTTAGCCAGTTCCTGCTTCGACTCGGGGTCCATGTACATGCCGATACGGGCACGCTGGAATGAGATGAAGTCGTCGATGTCGGCATACTTGCTCTGCATGTTGTTGTAGATGTCGTCGGCCTTCTTGAAGGTGTCGTTCTTGGCGTCACCTTCAAGCGTGTTGGCGTGCTGGACGTGGAGCTGTGCCAGGCTGTGGTAGTCGGAGGCGCTGGCCTTCGATACCTCTGCGAGATACTGCTCATAGTACTTGATGGCGTTGGGGTAGTCCTCCATGCCCTTGTAGGCGTTTGCGAGAGTCTGGATGACGCCGGCGCGCTTGTCCTTGTTGTCAAACTCCTGGTCGAGTGCCTTCTGGAACATGGCGATGGCCTCGTCGTGGCGCTTAAGGCCGTTGAGGGCGTTGCCGTAGTAGACATAGTCCATGTAGGAGATGTTGGCAGAGTCGGACTTGTTGAACAGACGGTCAGCGAAGTCGAGAGCCTTGTCGTAGTTGCCCTTCTCCGTGTTGCAGAACATGGCTAGACGGTTCAGCGTAGAGTTGCGCGGCTCCTTCTGGAGACCGAACTCAGCCATCTCGATACCCTTGTCATACTTCTGGGTGAGGTAGGCCGAGAAGGCGCTCTCGATGATGTCCATCTTATCGAGCTTGGCCTGAGGCACCTTGTCATAAGCTGCGATGGCCTCGTCGAAGTTGTTGGAGATGTAGTTGATGTGGCCGATGATGGCATCAACGGGATAGTCGGGCAGCTGCGTGCGCAAGTCGTTGAGCTTTGCGATAGCGCCACGCGGGTCAATCTTGCGGTAGACGGAAGCATACTTGCGGTAGCCCTCAGGATTCTTCGGGTCGAAGTAGATAGCCTGGTCGTAGAGCGAGGCAGCGCCACCACCGTCCTCAGCGAGTGCGCGGAGGTCACCCTTGAGGATGTAGGCAGGAGCATAGCTCTTGTTAGCCTTCAGAGCCAGTTCAGCGTACTTAGCGGCATTGGCCGTGTCCTTAGCCTCGTAGAAAGCGCGTGCGAACTCTGTGAGGTTCTCGGCGTTCTTCTTGTTCTTCTTCTCGAAGGGCTTCATCTGGTCGGCCAGATCAGCGGGTTTGCTACTAATGATCTTCTTGACGGCATCAATGTCGGCCTTAGTGCCGTCCTGAGCCATGACGGTGGTGCTGAAACCTGCCAGCACAACACCCATTACTAAATATTTAATCGTTTTCATACTTTTTCTTTTTAAAGGGTTAGACATGTTGTTTTCGTTCTCTCTTTATGATGTTATATCGTTATGACGTTATTTCGAATAAAAGGTTTATTCTGTGGTAACATTAACGTTGCGTACCTCCATGCCGGCCTGTATGGGGAGCAGTCCTGAGCGGAAGATAATCATCTGGCCCTTGGGCAGGCGGCAGAAGTGGGCAAACCCGGACGGAACGCCTGAACGCGGCTCGTTGAGCAGGGCGTAGATGGTGCGGATGAGCGGGTAGTTGCCGTTGTATAGGTAGTACTGATAGGGCTTGAAGCTGTTGTATGCCGTAGCAGAGTCCAGCCTGCTGACCTTCATGACGGTTATGTTCTTCTTAAAGGTGACGTTGGTGGTGTCGCGCTTGTCGTTGAGCCAGTTGGAACCGATGATTCCGATGGCATTCTCGTGACGCTCCACCCAGTCGATGACCTCTACGCTCTTCTTGACAGCGCCGATGTTGTCAGAGCCCTGAATGGGCTTGCCGCCGAGAATGGAGTCGACGCAGTAGGTCACGGTGCTCGACTTGGGATTGTCGAAGACTACGTCAATAGCACCCAACTTAGAGTTGGGGTAGATTTCTTTCCAGTTGGTGACCTCACCGCTGAGAATGCGGCGGAAGTCCCTGACTGAGATACACGTGTCGGGATTGGCATTGTTGACGATGATGGCGAGACCATCGTAGGCAATGGGTATCACCCTTGGCATGAACGAGCGTGCCTTGAGGCTCTCGATCTCCCTTTGCGAGAGCTGGCGCGTGCCAAATGCCAGCCACACCTTATTCTCCATGAGCTGTCGGATGGCGTCTTCCTGGTCGGTATAGACGGCCTTCAGCTCTCCTTGAGCGTGGAGTGCCTGATAGACTTCGAGCTCCTCGTCAAGGATGGGGTAGAAACTTTCGTCGGAAGCAAAAGATGCTGCCGCTGCCTCATAGTCGTAAGGCAGTGATTTAGGCTTGTTCCCACATGCGAGGAACAAGCCTAAAATTAGTGTTAATCCAACGAATTTGTTGAATGATGTCATTTTCATTTACTGCAATCTGAAGGTTACAGGCACGGTGTACTTCACGCGCACAGCCGAACCGTTCTGCTTACCGGGAATCCACTTAGGCATGGATTTCAGCACGCGGATGGCCTCCTTGTCGAGTGAGGGGTCAACAGACTTGATGACCTTTACATCGGTAATAGAACCGTCGCGCTCAACCACGAAGGTGGCAACCACACGACCCTGAATACCGTTCTCCTCGGCAACTGCGGGGTACTTGATGTGAGAGTTCAGGAACTTCATCAGCTCGGCGTCGCCACCAGGGAATGAAGGCATCTGCTCAACGACGTCGAACACCTTTGTCTCCTCTTCCTTCGGCTTCTCGTCGACCACGACTTCCTTAGCCTTCAGCACCTCACCTTCTGCCTCGTCGTTACCCTTCACGTCGAAGGTACCGATGGCGGTGTTGGTCTTCGAGAGGTCGTCCTGTGACTTGATTTCGTCCTCGGGCTTCACTTCGTCGTCCTTCTTGATTTCAGGAGCGGTGAACTTCACAGACGATTTCACTTTCTCAACGACTTTCTGCTCGACTTCCACCTTGACGGGTTCCTTGCGCTCTACCTTGGCTTCCTTCTTCTGTGCCAGTTTCGACAGTTCGACGTCAGTATCAATCGTAGCGTTCGACTTCATGGCGTTCTGAATAGCCAGATTAGCGTAAGCGAGAGCGAAGATGGCAGCAATGCCAATCAGCACCCAAATGAGAGCCTTGACGTTACGCTTTCCAGTTTCCTTACGGAGAACGTATGCGCCGTATTCCTTGTTCTTTCCTTCAAATACGAGGTCGGTCCAGTTGTTGTCAATAAGATCAATTTTTCCCATGGTCTTTCCTTTCTTTTAATTAGTCATTAGTAAATTTGATGCCCTTCAACGTGAGAAGCTTCTCATCGTCTTCGTTCACCTTGTCAATGACATACTTACCAATACTGCAAACCAACATCTCGTCAAGAGCCTGTACCATGTTGTCGTACGTAGAACAGTCCATAGGCTTGATAATGACCGTCAGGGTCTGCATACCCTGGTCGCCAAACTCAGCAACGAACTCCTCCGACTTACCATTTCGGATGTCCGACAGCTGTTTGTCGTAGTCTTCCTTGGACATCTTGTCGCCCAACTGGGCCTTCTTTTCGTCGAGCTTCTTCTTGGCCATCATGACACGAGCCACAGGGCTGAAGCCATCCTCGGTAACGTGCTCGATGAGCAGTTTGCGGATGCCGTCCTTGCCCCAGGTTGTCTCCTTCAGGCACTCAGCATTGTCGTACTCGGGAAGTCCCTCGACATAGTACAGTTTATCCTCGCCACCAAGGTAGAGCGTGATGGTGTACGAAGCCTTCGTCACCGACTTGTCTTCCTTGGTCATATTTTCATCATTACTCGGCATCGTCAGCTGCATAGCCTGCGGCTTGCTCAGCGTCGTACAGAGCATGAAGAACGTAATCAGAAGCATCATCATGTCCACCATCGGCGTGAAGTTCACGCGGGTGTCCATCTTTTTCTGCTTACTCGCATTCTTTTTTGCCATAGCTTAGATCTCCCCCTGTTTTTTAGTGTCAAGGTTAGTAATCAGCTGGTAACGGTTCTCGTTCATGTCCTGCAGCTCCGACATCATCTTCTTGATGACGGCATAGGGCGTCTTGGCGTCGGCCTTGATGGCTATGCGGATGTCTGCGTTGGACTCACGGGCAGCCGTGACCCACTCTTGGAACTCACTCTTCCCACCGTCGATACTGTCGAGGGGGATGCTCAACTTCTGGATCTCCTCACCCATCTTGTCCGTCTCCAGGCTATAGTAGTCTGTGAAGACGTTCATAGGTGCACCGATCATGGCATCCTCGCGGAAATGCTTGAGCTGTGTGCCGTTCAGCGAGACGCCGAACTTGCCAGTCACGGTCTCCATCATCTCCTGCATCGTGTTCTTGTTCTCGGAGCCCACGTAGATGTTGCCCTCTGGCGAAACCAGGATGTTGAGCACATCGTTCTCGGGCACCTTGACCTCGGACACTGAGCTCGGCGTGTTGACCTTGATAGGCTCTGGCGTCAGGAATGTTGATGTCAACATGAAGAAGCAGAGCAGCAGGGTCATCACGTCCGACATAGGCGTCATGTCGATCCAGATGTCTTTTTTCTGAATTTTTATTTTACCCATAATCGTCTAAGGAATTAAAAGGTAAAACAGCTTATGCCTCGTGGTGGTTAGAATCGTATGTAGCGGCGATAGTGTAACCAACCTCATCGAGAGCGAATGTCAGCTTATCGATCTTGTTTGAGAAGAAGTTATAGACGACGGTAGCAACCCAAGACGTCAAGATACCCGAAGCCGTGTTCACAAGGGCCTCAGAAATACCTGCAGACAGAGCCATTGAGTCAGCACCACCACCAGCAGACAGAGCCTGGAATGATCCGATCATACCGAGCACCGTACCGAACAGAGCGGTCAGGGTACCGAGTGATACGATGGTAGCGATCATCGGGAGGTTCATGGTCAGGGTCGGCATCTCGAGCTGAGTAGCCTCTTCGTGAGCCTGCTGAATCTTCGAAATCTTCTGTGACTTCTTCAAGGTCTCGTCCTTCTCAACGGTCTCGTACATGTTGATGGAAGCCATCACCACGTTAGCGACCGAACCCTGCATCTTGTTGCAGAGAGCCTTGGCATCGTCAAACTTCTGGGCCTTGATGAGCTCCTTGACCTGCGATGTGAACTTGGCCAGGTTGATCTTACCAGAAGCCGACTTGATAGCGAAGTAGCGCTCTACACCGAGCACGATAACGGTGAGCAAGAGGGTAAGGATCACACCTACGACGAAACCTCCCTTATACACCGTACCCATGAGGTTAGCGGGATGACCTTCACGGTCGCCACCTACGAAGTTGTCGGGATTACCGAGCACGAAGAAATAGAAGCAGTAAGCGATGATACAGCAGATTACCAAGATAATCCATGCGGCCTTAATACCTCCGAAGCCCTGATTCTTTTTGGCTGGGGCTGCAGCCTTTGTTGATGTTGCCATAATTTGAATTTAATTTTTAGTTATTAAATAATTTAAGTTTGTGAAAAATCTATTTTGCAAAATTACCCCGCAAAGATACTAAATTTTGGCGTACTTCACACCAAATTAATAACTTTTAACCTACAAAAATCAAAACTAACAGAGTTTTGCCAAAACTTCCTTGATTCTGTGCATTGCTTTGACTATATTTTCGTCGCTTGTAGCATAGCTCATACGGAAGCAGTCGGGGTCGCCGAAGGCATCGCCGCCGACGGTTGCCACATGGCCCTCTTCGAGCAGATACATGGCCAGGTCGGTGCTGTTGGCAATGGTCGAGCCGTTGGGTGCAGTCTTGCCATAGAAGCTGCTGCACTTGGGGAACAGGTAGAAGGCGCCCTCGGGCACGTTGACCTCCAGTCCTGGTATGTCCTTGGCCAGCTTGACGATGAGGTCGCGGCGGCGCTCAAAGGCCAGGCGCATGTCCTCTACGCACTGCTGGTCGCTGATGTAGGCAAACTCGGCAGCCTTCTGGCTGACTGAGCAGGGGCCGCTCGTATACTGGCCCTGAAGCTTGTTGCAGCCCTTGACAATCCATTCTGGGGCGGCTATGTAGCCTATGCGCCAGCCCGTCATGGCGTAGGCTTTCGACACGCCGTTGACGATGATGGAACGCTCCTTCATGCCTGCGAACTGGGCTATCGACTCGTGGTGGCCCACGTAGTTGATGTGCTCGTAGATCTCATCGGCCAGCACGAACAGGTCGTCGTGGCGCAGAATGACCTCGGCCAGCGAGCGCAGCTCCTCCTTGCTGTAGACGGAGCCCGTAGGGTTGCTGGGCGAGCAGAGTATGAGCATGCGCGTCTTGGGGGTAATGGCTGCCTCCAGCTGCTCGGCGGTCATCTTGAAGTTCTGCTCGAAGCCTGCCTCAACGATGACGGGCTCGCCTCCGGCCAGCTTCACCATCTGCGGATAGCTGACCCAGTAGGGGGCGGGTATGATGACCTCTTCGCCGTCGTTCACCAGCGCCATGATAGTGTTGCAGACGCTCTGCTTGGCACCGTTCGATACCAGGATTTCGTTGACCGTATAGTCGAGCTGGTTCTCGTTCTTCAGCTTGTTGACAATGGCCTTGCGCAGTTCAGGGTAGCCCGGCACGGGCGAGTAGCGTGAGTAGTTATCGTCGATGGCCTGTTTGGCAGCCTGTTTTATCTGGTCTGGCGTGTTGAAGTCGGGTTCTCCGACGCTCATGTTGATGACGTCAATGCCCTGAGCCTTCATCTCAGAGCTTTTCTGCGACATGGCGAGTGTGGCCGATGGTGCAAGCCTTTGCAGGCGGTTAGATAGTTGTGCCATTTTATCTGTTGTGTAAAATTCCGTGCAAAATTACTCAAATTCTTCGTCACGAGCAAAGAAAACCTTCACTTTTTCACGATTCATGCCGAAAAACTGACATTGTGACTGCTATTTCAGGTGCAGCGTGTGCCCCATACGCTCCTGTTTGGTCTTCAGGTAGCGGTAGTCATATTCGTTGGGAGTCACTTCGATGGGAACGTTCTCGACGATTTCCAGCCCGTAGGCTTCGAGTCCCACGCGCTTCGTCGGATTGTTGGTCATCAGGCGCATTTTGTGGACACCCAGGTAGCGCAGCATCTGGGCACCGCAGCCGTAGTCGCGCTCGTCGGGCTTGAAGCCCAGGTGGACGTTGGCTTCGACCGTATCGAGTCCCTCTTCCTGCAGTTTGTAGGCCGCAATCTTGTTCATCAATCCGATGCCTCGACCCTCCTGCTGGATATAGATGACCACACCCTTGCCCTCGCGCTCAATCCTTTCAAGCGACTTGTGCAGCTGTTCGCCGCAGTCGCAGCGCATCGAGCCAAGTATGTCGCCCGTAGCGCAGCTGGAGTGAACGCGCACCAGCACGGGCTCTTCCTCAGTCCACGTGCCCTTGATGAGCGCCATGTGCTCCAGTCCGTTCGACTTCTGGCGGAAGGGAATCAGCTGGAAGTGGCCGTAGCGGGTGGGCATGTCTACGCGGTTGCCCACCTCGATGAGCGACTCCTTGCGCAGCCGGTAGGCAATGAGGTCCTTGATGGTGATGATTTTCAGGCCGTGCTCATGGGCAAACGTCTGCAGTTCAGGCATGCGGGCCATCGAGCCGTCGTCGTTCATGATTTCCATCAGCGCTCCGGCAGGGTAGAGTCCGGCCAGCTTGCACAGGTCGACGGCAGCCTCCGTGTGGCCCGAGCGGCGCAGCACGCCGTTGTCCTGGGCGTAGAGTGGGTTGATGTGGCCTGGTCGTCCGAAGGTCTGCGGTGTTGAGGCAGGGTCGGCCAGAGCCCGTATGGTGGCAGCGCGGTCGCTTGCCGATACGCCAGTCGTGCAGCCCTCGAGCTTGTCGACGGTGACGGTGAAGGGCGTTCCCAGCACCGAGGTGTTGTCAGCCACCTGGCGCGGCAGGTCCAATTCCTCGCTGCGGCTGATGGTGATGGGCGCACAAAGCACACCTCGGGCATATTTCAGCATGAAGTTCACCATCTCGGGCGTTATCATCTCTGCCGCGCAAATCAGGTCGCCCTCGTTCTCGCGGTCTTCGTCGTCGACCACGATGACGAACTTGCCTTCGCGGAAGTCGCCGATGGCTTCTTCAATCGTGTTTAGCTTAAAGTAGTTCATGTTACACCTTATTTATATATAGGAGGGGTCAACAGGGGTTTCAGGCTCCTCTGTCTCGGGCTCCTCAATCTCGGGTTCCTCAATCTCGGGTTCCTCAATCTCAGGTTCCTCAATCTCAGGCTCCGCAGTCTCAGGCTCCGCAGTCTCGGTCTCAGGCGCAGGAGCCACACCGGCCAGCTCAAGCGCACGCGGGATAATCTTGCCGCTTACCTGCCTGATGACGTGCAAATCTCTGTACAGGCGCAGGCGGAACCTCCACATACGCAGATAGAAGAACAGTCCGACGGGCAGTATCAGTCCCGTCACGATGTTCATCCACTTGCGGCTGAACGGCCGCGTGTGGGCGCGCGTCATGATGATAGGGTAGTGGTTCAGCTCGGTCAGGATGAAGCGGTCCCTCGTATAGCCCAGGTCGTCGATGGCCTCCTCCAGTTCCTCGTCTATGCGCTCTATCTCGTGGTCGTCGCTGGCCTTGAAGAACACGCTGATGGGGTTCGGCAGGCGCAGCAGCTTGTGCTCCTCCGAGTATCGGGCAATCTTCTCGTTGACCTCTTCCAGCTTCTGGGCGTCGGCGGCATATTTCGGGTCTTCGATGATTACCTCCTTGCGCGTGATGTTGCGCTTGATGCGCAGTCCCAGGAACCGCCTGAACAGCTCCTTGTAGATGTCGATGTTGAACACCACCGAGTCGTTGTTGGCCTTGTAGGTGAAGAACACCGCCAGCGGCGCCAGCACCATCGTCGAGATGAGTTTTCCGAACCAGACCGTCCATTCGTCGGCACGTGCCATTCGGTAGCCTGAGGCGTCGAAGATGTAGAACACGATGAACACCAGCACCGAGATGATGACCGGCACGCCGAGTCCGCCCTTGCGGATGATGGCTCCAAGGGGCGCGCCGATGAAGAAGAAGATGATGCACGACAGGGCCACCGTGAATCGGTTGATGGCCTCCATCTTGTGCAGGCGCTCGCGGCGGTTGATGTCGTACGAGTAGTCCTCCTTCATGTTCAGGTCGAACGACTCCGACTGGGCCTTTTCCGCAGCCCATCGCAGCACGTTGCGCTTATCGTCGACGTTCAGCTTCTTGTAGAGCGAGTCGAACGTCACCTTGCCCGCTGCCGCCTGCGTATAGGCTTTCAGCGAGTCTTTCTTGTCAAGCGGGGACAGGTAGAACGTGCGGCGGCGGGCTTCACGCTCGAACATCTGGCCTATCGAGTCGTTGAAGACCACAATCGAGTCAAGGTCCTGCAACACCTGTTCCAGACTCTTCGAGCGGGCATCGGCGGCAATACCCGACTCGTCGGCCAGGTTGAAGTCGCTGTCGAAGTCGAGCACGATGCGCTTCTGCGAGAACGTCTCGCGGCGATAGGGCACGCTGGCCGAGCCGCCCAGCTCCTGCGACTGCATGTTCTCGAACCATTCGCCGTTGTGGAGCGTCAGCAGCAAGTGTTTCTTCTCGGCCGTCGTCTGCATCATGCCCGAGTCGGCCAGGATGATGGCCTGGTCCTCGTAGCTGTCAGTTCGGCGGTAAATCATGATACCGTAGAGCATACCTGTCTGCATGTCCTTCTTCTGCACATACAGGTTGGCATTGGGAATGCCGTCGTAGAACACGCCCTCGGGAATCTCCAGCTCAGGGCTCTTCTGCTTCACCGAGAGCAGCAGCTGGTAGAACGACTTGTTGGCAGCCGGGCCCACCACGTTCTGGAAATAGAACGAGATGCCCGCTATCAGGACCACAATCACAATCAGCGACCGCGAAGCCTGGAGCAGCGAGATGCCCGCAGCCTTGATGGCCGTCAGCTCAGAACTCTCACCCAGATTGCCGAACACTATCAGCGACGACAGCAGAATAGCCAGCGGGAAAGCCTGAGGCATCAGCATCAAGCCCATATACCAGAAGAACTGGGCCATAATCTCAAGCGAGAGGCCCTTACCGATGAGCTCGTTGACGTATCGCCAAAGAAATTGCATCATCAGCACAAACTGGCAGATGAAAAAAGCGCCCACAAACAGTTGCAGGAACTGCTTGGCCACGAAGATGTCTAATTTCTTGATGCGAAACATAATCTGGGCTGCAAAGGTACAAAAAAGATGTGAAATGCGAGAAGTGAGAGCTGAAAAGTTGCTCCTACACTACATTAATTAACACAAACTCCTCAACTCCTTCACTTTTCACTTTTCCCTCCTCAACTCCACAACTCCTTACTCCTCAACTCCTCAATCAAATTCCACTCGCCTGGTGCAGGCGTTCCATATTATCGTCCCAGAGGTCGTGAAGGTCGTCAATATCCTCGGGCAGCGCGAAGTCCTCAACATACAGGCACAGCTCGTCAGTAATCTCGCTCTTGCCGATGCGCATCTCCCAGTAGGCGTCGGGGTCGTCCTCGTTCACCCACTGCAGCCTGATGTGGCTGTTGCGGTTGCGCTCCACGATCTTAGCCTCCAGCGTATGATGGTCAGTCCATATTTCGCCCCAAGTCAGCGAGATGACGTCGTCGCCCAGGTCCTCAACATGGTCGGCAAGCCATCTTTCCAGGCCGTGCGCCGTGCTTATCTGGTCCCATACGATGTTGTACGACTTAGTCATCAGAGGGTATTCTAGATACAGCTTTTGCTTCTTTGTATTCATGATAATCCAGGTTAGTATTACTATTTTGGGGCAAAATTACGATTTTTTTCGTGAATAAGAAAATATTTTCCGTGGAAATTTTGTTAATTCAAAAAATAAGTGTACCTTTGCACCCGCAAAACGATGATGGCGGGATAGCTCAGCTGGTTAGAGCGCATGATTCATAATCATGAGGTCGCCGGTTCAATCCCGGCTCCCGCTACAAAAGAAAAGTTCTGAAAATGAGGGACTTACAACAAAGTAAGCCCCTTTTTCTTTGCCCTAAAATTAAGGCGGTGAAAGTTATGTGAAAGTTCACTTTGTCTTTTAACGGCTTTCGCTTTTCCTGCCTTTTGACTCGATTTTCCTGATTTCTCGGCGAAAAGTCGCCCTCTCACCCGCGCGCGCGTAAGTCATTAAAAGGGTGTTGAGTGAATGGACACCCCCAGCGTGAAAAGCGAAAGAAAGGGGCGGGTATCTCACGACAGCCGTCCCTCGGGGTATATGCACAAAATATGAAAGAGTGATTACAGTATTATAACTTTTCTGCCCTCGATGCTGATTAGTTCCAAGTCGCGCATTTCGTTTCGTATGTCTCTGGCCTGTCTGGGGTGTGTGTGGTGATACCCGCACAAAAAAGTTTCAAAAACGCCCACGTCGGTCTCCTTGCGTCCATGGTGCCGTATGTACCACGCGATGCACTCTTGTAATTTATCGTCGGTCATTGCTCTGGCTGCTCCTTTGATGGCCTGCCGATTTTGTGGGGCAGGATTTTTGTTCCGATGTAGTACAGTTCGCTTGTCGCGCTCTTCTTGAGGAGATTCTGGCGAATTGCGCTCGCGAATGCCCAGCGGCTCAATTCGGCGCGCCATTTCTCAGGGAATCCGAAGAAGGATGGGTGATGCTCAATCAGCTCGCGAAATTCAGTCTCGGGCTTTGGTTCTTCGACGTGAAGGCGCAATAACCTGTCGTTTCCCTTCCAATAGAAAAGTGCGACGGTGTCCTTCAAAATCCGTCGGACATCTGACTGACCAAATGACACTTGCAGCGAGATCTCGTCGCTGTCGATGCTAATTTGCTTGTTCCGTAATATCATGCCTCTCGCGATTTTAAAATTATTTCGACTAAATGCTGGACGTGTTCAAGCTGTTCGTGCAAGGTGTGGCGAACTGCCGCCGCCTCGGACTTCGTGTAATACTTCTCGGCGTATTTCTGCTGGCATTGGCACTGTTCTTTATAGGACTCCAGCCATGCGGGAGTGACCTGATTGATGTTCGTCAGGGCCACGTTGGGAACCATCCGCAGCTGCTCAAACGTTAGAAGCCCGTCGAGTTTCGAGATAGTTCGTGTGTCTTGTTTAATCATTGTCGCAAATCTTTAGACGTTTCCCTTAAATACAAGTCGCTCGATGTTCTTTGAATACAGGCGGTCGGCGGCCTCGATTCTCGCGCGCTCCTGCGCCCAATCCTGAATCATGTCGACTGCGCTGGCGGGTGCTGCCTTCCCTGCTCTCTTGCAGACTGATTTCAGTTCTTCTTCCAGCCGTGTCGTCACGTCGCTCAGGGTGTCACCGTCGCCGACTTCGATGTGACGCTGGGCTGACTCCAACAGCAGTTCATAATCGTCGGACAGTCGGTATTTGTCGCTAATACGCTGTGCGGCCTGCTCTTTCAGGTTGTCATACTTCGCGGCCTTCATGGCTGCAATCTCGTTCTCAAGTGCGCTAATACGCGAAAGCATTTCTTGTTCTAACATTTTACACAAATTTAAGTGAATAATTATTTGAATTTGATGCAAAGTTAGTGCTGATGAGACTGGGATGCAAGGGATTCTTTCGGAAAATGCAGAAAAAACCGAAAACATATTGCAGGAGTCAGCAGGAGGGTGGGGTTTCTTGCGAAAAATTGAAAAATCTCGGCGCAAGGTCAGTATGCCCCTGGCTTTTTGCAAGGGGGGGTGTAGGGGTGTTACTTTATTAATTCAAAACATTGTTAAATAATCGGCTAATTGTTTTGAGTTACCGATAATTATTCCTACCTTTGCGCTCGTTAGGCCGCAAACGCGTAAGTCCAGTATAGTATCGTTCTGAAAAGTAAAGTGAGGTGAAGTGAAGTGAGGTGAAGTTCAGTTCTATTGTATAACTTAAAAAACAAAAGAATATGAATTATTTAAATATTGAAAACAAAGAATATCGTGAACACCTCGCAAATGTGTATCTCACAAGTGTAATAAAAGACGAAATTGAGTTCTCTAAAATGAACTTGCGTCTGATTAAGGATGCTGCAAGCATCTTACTTCGTGAAGATTAATTAGTATGGATAAAGAAAAAGCCCCATCTTTTATTAGGTGGGGCTATTTTGGTAGTTGTCTTAGACTCTGGTGTAATTACGAAAAATCCTGAAACGCTCATTTTCTTTGTCTCTGAGCGTTAGTTTGTTACAGGTGTGTACATTGTCAAGGAATTAAACAAAACGCGCTCAGAAGGGCAGGAAGCGGCCAAAAATCAAAAATAAAGCCCCACCGATGAGGCAGGGCTGGGAGTGTTGGCGGGTAGTTGGCTATTTGGCGTACCTTTCAAGGAGTCTTTTTACCTGCATGGGTTCGAACTGCTTGCCCTTGCTGGTCGTGAAGCCGTTGGAGTTCAGGAATGCCGCGAGTGCCCTGAGTGTCGCTTTCTCGCCCTTACTGTTTAGGTAGGCGATGTGGCCTTGCACTGCTGCGTAGGCTCGGCGGTTAACGTCGCTGTTGTCAGCCTTCATCCGATGGACTGCTGCGGCATTCTCTGCGCCCCTGGCTCTCATGCTGCTGGCCTTCTGCCTTGCTTCCTCTGTGTCGGCGGTGAAGGTCGGGTTTCCTAACTGCTTGCCCTGCTTCTTGGCTTCTGCCAGTGCCTGCTTCGTGCGGATGCTCGTAATAAGACGCTCGCGCTCATGGATAGCGAAAAACAATGTCAGCGTGAATCTGTCACTTGCGGGCAAATCACAAAAAATGACGTTACCCTCGCCCATCTCGTCCAATATCTGTAGAGCCTGTTGGCAGTTTCGGAGTCGGTCAGTTTTAGCAATAATTAGAGTGGCCTTTTTCTCCTTTGCCTCCTTCATGGCTTCGTGGAGTTTCGGGCACTTGTCGAGGTCTTTGCCGCTGTGTGCCTCGCAGTAGTCACTTACGATTGTTCCCCCATCCATAGCAACAAAATAGTCGATGATGGTTTTCTGGGCTGCAAGACCTAAGCCTGACTGACCCTGACGCTGTGTTGAAACTCGCCTGTAAGAAATGAATGTCTTTGCCATAACTCTAAGTGTTTTAGTTTTACGTTGCAAAGATACAAAATAATTCTGTAACAAAACGTATTTGTTCGTTTACTATTTGTTATTTTATATTATCTTAACGCAAAGTAAAGGGATATTTAGGTTTGTTTACTAAATACCCCCTTTTGATGGCGAAGGTGTTCACGGCTTCTTCTTCCGTTGTTCTTCGATGTATTTGAGTACTGCGCCCGCCGCTCCCCTAAATTGGGGGTCTTTCAGTTTTTTCTTTGCGTCGGCCTCAACCTTACTAAAGGCATCTTTCTTTTTCATAATCAATTCCTTTTGATGGTGCAAAGATAGTAAAAATTCAGGTAATAACCAAAAGTCGGTTTCTTGATGGCTTTCTCCTGGGCTTCCCAAAAGACACCACGCCCAGCTGTTTGCGCTTGATTCCTTCGCAGATAATTTTGGAAATTTCCCGCTGTGAGAAACCGCATTGCGTGAGTATGGCGTCCAGTTCGTGGACAGCATAAACTTGACGCTCATACTCATTGCGGATGGCTTCAAGAATCTCGTCGGGCATACTCAAAAAGGGGCTGTTAAACTTTCGACTACTTCTCGCGCCTTGCTCAGGTGTCGGGACGCAAGTACAAGCTCGTCGATGGCTTCCTGCATAGCGTCGCGGGTGTCTTTGGAGTCATGCTGCTTGCGGCAAATTTCAAGTGCGCTGATTGCCTGATAAATAGGTCTTTCAACCGATTCAAAGTCAATCGTCGGAATTGTGGTAACTAATTCTTTCTTTTTCATAATCTTTTTTGTTTAAATTGTTAATACTATTGTTTATGCTAAAATGGTGCGGCGGGGTGCTGTGCCTGCCATTCTGCGACTGCTTTAGGGCTGAGAAACTCGTCGAACTCCTGGGCGGTCAGCGAGTCGATGATGCTGCAGGGGTCGGGCAGTAATGGGCGGTAGACTATCCGCTGGGGTACAGCCTTAACCGTTGCCGATGCTGCTGCCGATGGTGGCGGCGGTGCGGTGGGTGTCGGCGGTGCGGGAGTGAAGGTGTCGGAATCCTTGTACCTTATACCGTTGTCGCTGCAAATTTTAAAGAATGTGCCGATGTTCACGTTTGGGCGGTTCTTGTTCTTTTGCCACTTATACTCCGTTTCCCTTTGATTGAACTTTGAGTTAAAACGGCTCAGGCGCATATAATACTCTTTTCCAGCGTCGCCAAGGCCGTTGAAAAGTGCGGCGGCAATATCTACCCATTCTCCGTAATCTGACGTTATATCGAGCATTCTGCGCTCAATTTCTTCGACGCACTTCTGCACTGCAGCCTCGGTGTCGGTTGCTGGGCGGTGGTGGGCGTAGTTCCTTTGGGGTGTCGTTGTGGTAGGGCGTTTCCTTACTCTGAACACTTCGGCGGTCTCGTTGACATACGGCTGCGGGTCGAAGCTGACGAATCGGGGGCGTGTCAAGTCTTTCGTCGCTGGGTCGATTGTGAGTTTCAGATGCTCCCTAAAAAGGTAGTCCAGATAGGCCCATGCCTCTGCGTGTCGGCGGCAGTCCTCTATCTCTATTATAACGAAAAGTCCATGATTCCCGACTGAGCGCGCAATATAACTCACAAAAGGCAGTTGGCTGAGTTTCCGCTTAATGGCCTCCCAGTCAGTCACCCATTCGTTGGGTACTTCCTTTCCTGCCGCTCTCACTTGTGCGGCTCGGCTGGGCTTTGTCGCGTCAATGTCGAGTGTTAGCAGGTTGGTTGGCTGCTGCAGGTCGGCTAATAGTCCACCATTCGCAAACGTGCCACCGATGGCCGCAAGTGGTAGCTCCCTTTTCCCCTGCTTATATATTTCCTCATATCTCGCACTCGCGGCGGGGTCGCTGTCGAATGTCTGCAGCATGGAGTCGTACACCTGCCGCAGGTAGTTGATGGTTGGCAGATAGTCTTTGCCAGCGTCAAGGAACTGCCGCAGGGGTACTTCTATCTTGTTGTTTGCAGTGCGGGTGGTGGTGCTCCAGACGCTTAGTTGTCGGTCAAATACATTTTCCATACTATCCATTTAGTGAAATTGTCAGTTGTCTTGAAACTTAGTCTTTAGTTGGTGGTGAAAATGGGGAATATATTATATATATATTCACCCCCATGTTTCACCTTTTCCAACATGGTGAAATTTCACTTGTTTTCACCATTTCACTAACTTGTAATCTTTTCCGTTTTTCAGAAGTATTTTGTCGGTGTCAGTTGCTATCTTTATCCAGCTCTTTGCCGTGCGGTCAGTGACTTTGCACTTGCTAACTATTTGGGAAACTATATCGGTGTACCGTAGTATCTTATCCCCCATAATTTCCTCAAAAAGTTCCCTTCTGCAATCTCCTGTTTTTCCTCCCGCTTCACTTAGCAGCTCGAACGGAACTCGATTACCTGTTGCCGTGAACGTGAAAGAGTCGGTGTTCATACGCAATTCGATGCTCTCGGACTTGAAGTCACTGCCAAGGTAGTTTCCCTTCACGCAACAAAGATGGCGGATGTCGGGATCTGATTTGTCTTTCAGGAATAAGAAGCAGGCTCTTGCAATAGCCTCCAGACTCTGACTGCCGACAAGGGCGTTTTTCGTCGGCGTGTTGTTCTCCTGTCCCTTGCCGATATGGTGAAGGAACACCACGCAACACTGATTCTTTCTCGCCAGCTCGTTGAAGGGCTTCACGAAGGCTCTCACCTGTGCTGAATTATTCATATCTTTTCCACTGAAAAACTCAGCGAAAGAGTCTATAATGATTAAGTCTGCTGGTGTGGTAGAGAGTCGGTCGGCCAGCCGTTCGATTAGGTTTTCAGACTCAAATACAAACTGCAGTCCCCTCCAAGATTCTGAAGCGTCCCTGTAAAAGAGATTGTGTCGTTTCAGTAGGTAGTTCGTAGCCGTTTTGTCGTCCTCGCCCGATGCGTATAGTACTGACCTGAATCTTCCCCCAAAAGGATAGCCAAGGAAGTTTCGCCCAGTTGCCACATGGATAGCAAGGTTTCGGAGGAACATTGATTTTCCTGCATCACTCTCACCACCGAATACGACGACACCGACCTGGGGAAGTATGGGGTCGTAGAGCGTCGGCAACTTCGTGTCGGGCATTGCTAATAAGTCTGCAGCACTTACCCACGCCGATTCCTCCTGACTCTCCCGATATTCTCCCAGCAGATTCTTGATGTCTGCATCTTTTTCGTCAAAATCCTTGCGAGATTCAGATTTTTGTCGTAAATTTGCGCTCGGTAAATCAGGTGTGAACACTTCAGGGGCGGCGGCGAAGGACGGTGCTGCCTTTTCTTTTTGTGTCATAGTCAGCCCTCCTTTCTTATTTTTAAGTCGCTGTCTTTGTAGAAGATTTTTCCACCGATTACGGTCTTCTTCAGGAGGCCGTCACGATTCCACCTCCAGAGTGTACTTTTGTCGACTCGATGACGCTTCGCAAATTCGGCTGGCGTGTACGTCGGTTCTTCTTGCTTCTGCAGTTTTGCAGATGCTTCCACAATCAATGTAGCCGCAAATTCCTGCAGCATGGTTGGCGTTACCATTAAAAGGGTGTTGCCGTTGTCATTGTTGAGCAATTCTTTAATCGCCATTTTTCTTGTCCCCTGCAGCTTTATCCCTTAACGCTCCGGGTCACTCAGGGGCGGTCGTACAGTCGGCGCGTTAACCGCTGTTTAACGGTGCAAAGATACAACTGCTTTCGTCTGGGTGCAAGAAAACAAATGCGGACAAATGCGACCTTCCGCAAATGTCCGTACTTTTCTGCCTCTCGGTAGTGCTATTTTATTGCATTTTTCTGAATTTGGGTTAAGGGTTCAAACTCTTTTCTTACCCGATGGAAATCTGATTTCCTAATAACATCTGGGAACTTCTCATTAAAATCATTGTATGTTGGTGGCGGTAGAGTTGGGTCGTAAACCATCCTAAGAATTGCCCTGACTACTGCCGTACCACACTGCCCTCTGAATATCTCCTGTGCTTCTTCCAGCTTCCCATCCTTCCACCATTTTGAAACCGATTCCTTTGTGCCAGGAATGTGCTTTTTCGCTATCTCTATTACATCCGTAATCTCTTGCCATGTATCTTCGAAGGCTCTCTTCAGATTCCTCATTGCATCGAGGGCCATACCGTCGGGTACGCGAAGAGGCTCAAAAAGCATTTCGTCGATAACGTCCAAATGATACTGAAACTTATATTCTGAATTGAGAATGTCCAATTTCATTTTTATGCTCTGGCTATCCGAACAAATCTCGCTCAGAATTACTTTCGCGTCTATCTTCCATAGGAGTTTGGTTGTTGCGTAGTCTATCAGCGACGCAAGACGTTCCTCTTCAAGTCCCCCTGCACCATCCTTCTGCACAGCGCGCCAAACCGTAATGGCCGTACCCATCATTCCTATATATTCTATTGTTTTTGTCATACTTCATTCTCCTTTCTTAACCCAATTAACTAAATCTCTCTCAAAAAATAACAATCGTTTCCCGATTTTCCTGTGAGGAATCTGCCGAGAAAACTGATACAAAGAATTGTGCGGAATCCGCAGAAACTCCGCTGCCTCCGCTGAGTCCATCAGTCGGGATGGAAATAACCTGTCAAGAAGCTCGTCGTCCTTCTTTATCTGCTGAATGATGTTCCTTGCCACCAAATCGGCCAGCCGCTCAAGTTCGTTATTTGTCATACCTTCTTCTTTGTTAGCATCAATATAAGTTGCGCCCGTTCCTCGTCGTTCAGATTGCAAACGAAGCTGCTGAGCTTGTCACCGTCGCCGTCGTTTAAGTTCAGCAGTTTCGAGTTATACTCCAGCTGTTTCTTTATCGGGTAGTCGTTTATATAGAGCATCGTTGTGCCGCCAGCTGTAGAGTGTCCCATCGCGTCGCTGATATACTTCAACGGGACTCCCTGCTGCTGCAGGTTGGTGGCAAAGCTATGCCTGCACCATGTCGGCGACGGTTGCTCCGACCATCCCAGCGAGTTTGTCAGTTTGCGGACGTGCTTCTTCGTGTTTTGGTTCACCTGCTGAACACGACGTGCTTTTTCTTTGTCCGTGGTGGCATCTTTCAGGATGAAGGGGAACAATAGCCCATCGGGTTCGTACTCTGCCGCCAGAGCGTCGATAATGGCCTGCAGGGGGGACGTTATTGGTATTATGACTTCTGAGTCATTGTCGGTGCGGTCTTTTGTTTTCAGCCGATTGAACTGCAGGGACTTCCGACCACTGAGGACGTACTGCTTGTTATACGTCAGTCGCGCCATGTCGGCCATGTTGAGGCCATTTGCAAGGTACATGAAAAGGAACATTCCAAGATATGTATGAGTGTCCTCCTTATACTCGTCCGTCCATTCGTCAGGATAGGACTTGTTTGTGAAGATGTCATATAACTGCGTCCACTGCTCCACGTTGAGACATTCCTGCTTCCTGCTCTTGCCTCTTGGTATTGATACTTTGTCGGCATCTTTTTCAGAAAACGGATAGTTCGCGCGCAATATGAAACCACGCCGAATACATTCGTTCACCACGACACGGGAACTCCTTAGATAAATGCCGATGGTGGCTTTTGCCTTGCCCTCGTCCGTCATCCCCTGCACCCACCGATGGATGGTGTCCTTCGTGACGTTGAATCCGTCTGACTCGCTGAAGCCAGCCAGACGAATGAAACTCTTTAGGGCTATCCCGTAGCTCGCTGCAGTGCCGTGTTTCTTGCTTTCAATAACTTCCCGCCATACCGTCAGGAAATTGGCGGTAGCACTTCTTCCCGTCAGGCTTGCGCGAATTGCGTCAAGGCTTAACGTTGTGGCCTGTGCAAGTTCTTCCAGACGCTGCCGATATGCCTCAAATGTGCCCTGCCATTCCTTGTTGAGGCTGGCGTCTGACGCTTTCTCCTTCGACATCTTGCCGCGTGTTGTGCTTGTCTCGCTGATTCTCTCAAACTCTTCGTCGGTGGCCCTCCAGCTCAACGGATAATAGAGCGTTCTTCCACCGATTACATACTTCATGCTTACCCGATACCCGTCTAGGTACATCTTGCGCCTGTCCAGCCCCAAACTGACCGAACAGCTGCCGACTCTCGCTGTGAATTTACTTTGTGCCATAATCTGATATTTTAGTATATTTCTCCTATTTCGTGAAAGTTGGTGAAAGTTATCGCCTATTTACGTCCTCGGAAATCCCCTGTTTATCGGCTTTTCAGAGTGAAAGTAGTGAAAGTTATGTGAAAGTTCACTACCGATTTTAACGGGTTTTATCCGATTTTGTTTGATTGCGCAAAATTACTAAATATCTGATAATCAGCCAAATTTAATTGCGACTAATTTTGTATTTTTGCATTATTTAAGATTCATAATCATGAGGTCGCCGGTTCAATCCCGGCTCCCGCTACCCACGAATTCAGCAGGTTGTGACCATTCACAGCTTGCTGTTTTTCGTTTTCAGGCTTTGCTCAGCGAAGCAATTTGCGCTCCGCAAACAGGTCGTCCAAAGTGACAAAACGATGACACCGATGACGATGACACCGATGACAGTGGGCATATTTATTCTAACCAACAAACCGAAAAGGTAGTCATTATTTATATTATTATATATAATAATATAAATAATGCTCTGTAAAAAGCAGCCGACAGCCGCGAACAGAGAAAAATAAATACCCCCGCTGTCATCGGTGTCATCGGTGTCATCGCTTCCGAGAGGGAACGCGCCACACGCACTTAGAAATATAAATGCCCACGCTGTCATCGCTGTCATCGTCATCGCTGTCATCGTTTCCGAGGGGCCGCCAACCACACAGAAATATAAACGCCCCCCGCTGTCAGCGGTGTCATCGGTGTCATCGTTTGTGTTCTGTGTATGTATATGCCTGTGTTTTAATATGTTACGCCTCAAACCGCGCCAATCGATGACGATGACACCGATGACAGCGGGGCATATTTATCCTTTTCCCAGCCATCGCTCCGTCCAATCGATGACGATGACACCGATTACAGTATGGGTATATTTATTCCTATAGCAGCCCCGCCCGGCCCGAACCAGGCGGGTTAGCGCGGCCAAGTGTGCCTGATAGTGCGGCTTAGTGTATGGCTTAGTCGGCGCAATCTGGCGGCTTGCTACGGCTAAAACGAAAGCAGCTCTACGGGGTGGGTGATGAGCTGGGTGGCTCCGTGCTGGAGCAGGAAGGGACGGTCGCGGAAACCCCAGAGGACGCTGATGCAGGGGAGGCCGGCATTGCGGGCGGTGAGGATGTCGACATCGCTGTCGCCGACGTAGACGGCGGTGCGGCGTTCGGCTGCCAAGCGGCGGAGAGCCTCGTTGACGGTGTCGGGGGCGGGCTTGCGACTGATGCCTTCGGCCTCGTTCTCGCCGATGGCTACGGGGATTTCGGGGAAGAAGTGGGCCACGAGCTCTTGGGTGGCTGCCATCATTTTGTTGCTGACGACGGCCATGGGGCAGCCTCGGCGGCTGAGTTCACGCAGGGTTTCGGTTATTCCAGGGTAGGGACGCGTGGTGTCGAGGGCGTGGTGCATGTAGTGCTGGCGGAAGGTGGCGAGCACTTCCTCAAACTGGGCTGGGCCCAGTCCTGAGGGAACGGCCCGCTCCATCAGTCGGCGCACGCCGTTGCCCACGAAGCGGCGGACATCGTCGATTGAGTGCTCGGGGAATCCGAACTGGCGCAGGGCGTAGTTTGCTGATGCCGCGAGGTCGCCGAGGGTGTCGAGCAGGGTGCCGTCGAGGTCGAAGATATAGGTTGTATATTTGCTCATGGGCGGCAAAGGTACGAAAAAAAAGTGAGAGTTTCTTGACTTCCGACAATTTAAATGGCAAAAATGAAAAAAAGTAAGGTTTGGGATGCTGAAAGTCGTTACTTTTTATTATCTTTGCACCCTATTTTCTAATATGTACATATAACGTTATACTGAAATGGCAGAAACAAAGAAAATCAAGACCGCATTGGTGTCGGTATTCCACAAGGACGGACTCGACGAGCTGCTGAAGAAGCTGAACGAGGAGGGTGTCAAGTTTCTGAGTACGGGAGGTACTCAGAGTTTTATCGAGTCGTTAGGCTATGAGTGTCAGAAAGTTGAGGAGCTGACGACCTATCCCTCTATTCTGGGCGGCCGCGTGAAGACGCTCCATCCGAAGGTGTTCGGAGGCATTCTGGGCCGTCGCGACAATGAGGGCGACCGCGAGCAGATGGCTCAGTACGAGATTCCCGAGATTGACCTTGTGGTGGTCGACCTCTACCCGTTTGAGCAGACTGTGGCCAGCGGAGCCTCTGAGGCCGACATCATCGAGAAGATTGACATAGGCGGCATCTCGCTCATCCGCGCAGCAGCCAAGAACTTCAACGACGTGGTCATCGTCCCCTCGAAGGCTGAGTACGGCGTGCTGCTCGATATTCTGAAGGCTCAGGGTGCCGAGACTACTCTTGAGCAGCGCAAGACCTTCGCTGAGAAGGCGTTCGGCGTCAGTTCGCACTATGATACTGCCATTCATGCCTGGTTTGTTAAGGATTGAAGGATTCAAGAATTGAAGAATTGAAAGATTGAAGAGTTGAAAGATTGAAGAATTGTAGTTTTTTGAAGTATTATGGGATTTTTTAGTTTTGTCCAGGAGATAGCCATGGACCTTGGCACTGCCAACACGATTATTATCAGTGATGACAAGATCGTTGTAGACGAGCCTTCAGTAGTAGCCCTCGACCGCCGTACCGACAAGATGATTGCCGTTGGCGAGAAGGCGAAGATGATGTATGAGAAGACTCACGACAACATTCGCACTATTCGCCCGCTGAGGGACGGTGTGATAGCCGACTTCTCTGCTTGCGAGCAGATGATGCGCGGCCTTATTAAGATGGTTCACACGGGCACACGCCTGTTCTCGCCCTCGCTCCGCATGGTCATCGGCGTTCCGTCGGGCTCGACTGAGGTTGAGCTGCGTGCCGTTCGCGACTCTGCCGAGCATGCCGACGGCCGCGACGTCTACCTGATTTTCGAGCCGATGGCTGCTGCCATTGGTATCGGCATCGACGTTGAGGCCCCTGAGGGTAATATGATTGTCGACATCGGCGGCGGTACGACCGAGATTGCCGTTATCTCGCTGGGTGGCATCGTTGCCAACAACTCCATCAAGGTGGCCGGCGACGACCTGACGGCTGACATTCAGGAGTATATGTCGCGCCAGCACAATGTGAAGGTGTCGGAGCGCATGGCTGAGCGCATCAAGATTAACGTTGGCTCGGCACTGACTGACCTTGGCGACGAGGCTCCTGAGGACTACGTCGTTCACGGCCCGAACCGCATCACGGCCCTGCCTATGGAGGTGCCCGTGTGCTATCAGGAGATTGCCCATTGTCTTGACAAGACGGTGGCCCGCATTGAGACTGCCGTGCTCTCGGCTTTGGAGAACACGCCGCCCGAGCTCTATGCCGACATCGTGAAGAACGGTATCTACCTGACCGGCGGCGGTGCGCTGCTTCGCGGACTTGCCAAGCGTCTGACCGACAAGATCAATATTCCGTTCATTGTCGCTGAAGACCCGCTGCATTGCGTTGCCCGCGGTGCTGGTATCGCCCTGAAGAACGTCGACCGCTTCTCCTTCCTGATGAGATAAAGGGACTGTGAAGAACCTCATAGCGTTCCTGACAAAGTATCACCACTGGTTTCTGCTGGTATTGCTCGAAGTGGCCAGTGGTGTGTTGCTATTCCAGAAAAATAGCTACCAGAGCAGTGTGCTGTTTACGTCGGCCAATGCTGTGGCGGGAAAGGTCTATGAGTGGGACTCGGCCGTCCGTTCCTTCTTCTCGCTGAAGCGCGTCAACGAGGAACTCACGCTGCGCAACTTCTATCTGGAGCGCCAGGTAAGCCAGCTGAGGCGGCTCTACGGCGACCTGACGAAGGACACGACGCAGGCTGAGCTCGAGCAGCTGAAGTTTCTCAGCCAGTACAAGCTGATTCCTGCCAAGGTCGTTTCAAACACCATCGACAAGGCCGACAACCTGATGACCATCGACCGCGGGCGGTTGGACGGAGTAGAGCGCGATATGGGTGTGGCCTGTGGCAGCGGCGTCGTCGGCGTGGTCTATCTGGTCTCCGACCACTATGCGGCTGTGATTCCAGTCTTGAACGTCACTTCGTCGCGCATCAGCTGTGCCATTCGCGGACGCGGCTATTTCGGCTATCTGCAGTGGTATGGCGGCGACGCGTCAGTAGCCTACGTCGAGGATATCCCACGACATGCCCGCTTCAAGCGCGGCGACTGGGTTGAGACCAGCGGCTACTCATCCATCTTCCCTCCAGGCGTGCTGGTCGGAAAGATTGAGAAAATCTATAATTCGACCGACGGACTGTCGTATCGTCTGAAGGTGCGCCTGTCGACAGACTTCGGCTGCCTGCGCGATGTGATGGTCATCAGCGACAAGAGCATCGGCGAGCGCCTCCGTCTGCAAGAGCAAGTGAAGGACTCGATCACGATGGCGCCGAAGCAATAAATCGAAAATCGAAAATCAGTAAATCGTAAATAACATAGATGGCATTAGATACACTTAGAAGAGCCCTGCATTTCGTGGCGTTGTGTCTGGCACAGGCGTTGGTTTTCAACCATGTCCACCTGTTCGGATACGCTACGGTGCTGCTCTATGTCTATTTCGTTGTCATCTTCCCGCGCAGCTATCCGCGCTGGGCTATCCTGCTGTGGAGCTTTGCTCTGGGTCTGAGTGTTGACATGTTCTCGAACACGCCCGGCATGGCTGCCGCCTCGCTGACGCTGGTCGGATTTCTGCAGCCTTATCTGCTCGAGCTGTTCCTGCCGCGCGACGCTGCCGAGAATATCAAGTCGTCGATGGCGGCGCTGGGCTACTCAAAGTTCCTGATGCTGGCCTCGATACTGGTCTTCGTCCATTGTCTGGTGTTCTTCACCATCGAGTCGTTTGGCTTCTTCAATTGGCAGGAGTGGGCCCTGACCGTAGCCGGTACCACCGTCCTGACGCTCGTTTTACTGGTAACAATTGAGACTATCCGTAAATAGCCGATGAAGGACCATTCGCTTGAGAGTCGTCGCTTAGTAATAGGTGGGGTGGCTATATTGATTGTAGTCGTCTACATCATCCGTCTGTTCATGCTCCAGATTTCGAGCGACGACTATAAGAAGAGTGCCGACTCGAACGCCTTCCTCAAGAAAATCGATTTTCCCTCGCGTGGCGTCATTACCGACCGCAACGGCAAGCTGCTGGTGTTCAACCAGCCGGCCTACGACATCATGGTGGTGATGAACGAGGCTCGCGGCAGGCTCGATACGGCTGAGTTCTGCAATGCCCTCAACATTACCAAGGAGGAGTTCGACCGGCGCATGAGCACCATCACTGACCGCAACCTGAACCCAGGCTACTCGCGCTTCACCCAGCAGATATTCATGAGTCAGCTCTCCGACAAGGAGTTCTCCGTGTTCCAGGAGAAGATGTACCGATTCCCAGGCTTCTACGTCCAGCGCCGCAGCATCAGGCAGTATCAGTACCCCTATGCCGCCCATGTGCTGGGCGACGTGGCTGAGGTGTCGCCTGCCGACATCGAGAACGACGACTACTATCAGCCAGGCGACTATATCGGCAAGAGCGGCGTTGAGCGCAGCTATGAGAAGGAGCTGCGTGGCGAGAAGGGCGTCAAGATTCTACTTCGCGATGCTCACGGCCGCATTCAGGGCAGCTACATGAACGGTGCCCTCGACAGCCGGCCCAAGCCAGGCAAGAATCTCACACTCAGTATCGACTTCGAACTGCAGGCCCTTGGCGAGCGGCTGATGCAGAACAAGATTGGCTCCATCGTGGCCATCGAACCCTCGACGGGCGAAGTGCTCTGCATGGTCTCGTCGCCCACCTACGACCCTCGTCTGATGGTAGGCCGCCAGCGCTCGAAGAAGCACATCGAACTGAGTCAGAACGTATGGAAGCCGCTCTACAACCGCTCCATCATGGGCCTCTATCCCCCAGGTTCGACGTTCAAGACGTCGCAGGGACTGACCTTCCTCAGCGAGGGCATCATCACGCCGCAGACCGCCTACGGCTGTCATCGCGGCTTCTACTTCAAGGGCCTGCACGTCGGCTGTCACGGTCACGGCTCGCCCCTGCCTCTGGTGCCGGCGCTGTCAACATCGTGCAACGGCTTCTTCTGCTGGGGACTCTACCACATGATCAACACCAACACTTCGAAATACGGCTCCGTACAGAACGCCATGAACACGTGGCGCGACTACATGGTCTCCATGGGCTTCGGCTACAAGCTCGGCGTCGACCTGCCTGGCGAGAAGCGCGGCCTTATACCTAATGCCCAGTTCTACGACAAGGCCTACAAGGGCTCGTGGAGCGGACTGACCGTCATCTCAATCTCAATCGGTCAGGGCGAAGTATTGCTTACGCCGCTGCAGATAGCCAACCTCGGAGCCACCATTGCCAATCGCGGCTACTATTACAAGCCTCATGTCGTGCGCAAGGTGCAGGGTGAGCCGCTCGACACGCTCTATACGAAGAAACGCTACACCAAGGCAGCCTCATGGACCTACGACTACGTGGTCAAGGGCATGCGCTCGTCGGCTCTCGGCGGCACGTGTAAGGCTCTGGGACGATTCGACTTTGCTCCATGCGGCAAGACGGGTACGGCTCAGAACAAGGGCCACGACCACTCCGTCTTCATGGGCTTCGCGCCGATGGACAATCCGAAGATTGCCGTTGCCGTCTATGTAGAGAACGGCGGATGGGGCGCCACCTATGGCGTGCCCATCGGCGGACTCATCATGGAGAAGTATATTCATGGAAAGCTCTCTGAGGCTTCAGAGCGTCAGGCAACCACTATTCAGCACAAAGCCATCAGCTATGGAACAACCGAAAGATAAGCATCCCAGCGTACTCCGCTCACTCGACTGGGTGACGATTGTCATCTACCTGCTGCTGCTTGCGGCTGGCTGGATGAGCGTCTGCGGTGCCAGCTACGACTATGGCGATACCGACCTGCTCTCGCTCTCTACGCGCTCTGGCATGCAGATTGTCTGGATAGGTGCGAGTATCGTCATTGCCTTCGTCCTGCTGCTGCTCGACGACCGCTATTATGATACGTTCGCGTACATTATTTATATAATCCTGCTCCTGCTCCTATTCGGCACCATCTTCAATCCGCATAGCATCAAGGGCTCTCATTCGTGGCTCGTGCTTGGCCCTGTCCGAATACAGCCGGCCGAGTTTGCCAAGTTTGCTACGGCGCTCGCTCTGGCCAAGTTCATGAGTGTCTACGGCTACGATATCCACAAGTGGAAGTATTTCGGCCCCACGCTCGCCATCATCTTCCTGCCGATGGTCTGCATCGTTCTGCAGCGCGAGACGGGCTCAGCCCTTGTCTACCTGGCCTTCTTCCTCATGTTCTATCGTGAGGGCATGCCGGGCAGCATTCTGTTTACGGCCGTGGCTATGGTGGTCTATTTCGTTGTGGGTATCCGCTATGCCGACAATATGCTGTCAATCACGCCTACTTCCGTTGGCAAGTACGCCGTTCTGCTGATGATACAGATATTCTCGTCGGCTATGGTATGGGTGTATTGCCGCGACAAGCGCGACGCCTTGCGGCTCCTGGCCTTCTGCCTGGGCATCACACTCGTGGCAACGCTCTTCTCGCTCTACGTCATACCCTTCGACGTTGTCTGGGTGCAGTTGGTGGTTGCCGCCCTGCTCATTGGCTATCTGCTGTGGCAGGGACTTGCCACGCGCATCCGAAACTACTACTGGATAGCCCTCTTTGCCTTGGGCTCGATGCTGTTCTTCAATCTGGCCGACTACGGTCTGAACCACGTGCTCCAGCCCCACCAGCGCACGCGCATCAACGTGCTCCTCGGACTTGAAGAGGACCTCAAGGGCGCGGGTTATAACGTTCATCAGTCGGAGATTGCCATCGGCTCGGGCGGTCTCGAGGGCAAGGGTTTTCTTAATGGTACGCAGACCAAGCTGAAGTACGTGCCCGAGCAGGATACTGACTTCATCTTCTGCACCGTCGGCGAGGAGGAGGGCTTTGTCGGCTCTGCAGGCGTATTGCTGCTATTCCTGGCACTTATCCTGCGTCTTATCCACTTGTCCGAGCGACAACCCTACCGCTTCGGGCGTGTCTATGGCTACTGCGTGGTCAGCATCTTCCTCTTCCATGTCTTCATCAATGTCGGCATGGTGCTCGGTCTGACGCCCGTCATCGGCATTCCCCTTCCATTCTTCAGCTACGGCGGCTCCTCGCTCTGGGGCTTCACCTTCCTCCTCTTTATCTTCCTCGCCCTCGATGCGCGTAGGAATCTGGTGAGGTCGTAGCCATACTTAGTACGCTGTAAGACGGATGCCGACGTCGGCGATGCCGGGCAGAATCTCGCGTTTCATGTTGTGGCGGATGCAGATTTGCAGCGAGTCGCCCTCGTTGAGGCTGATGTCCGACATGTGGAAGCGGTACTGATAAAGGCTGACACCATTGCCCTCGATGTTGCCCTCGGGGTCGATGAGGTGGCAGTTCAGCGTGTCGCGCCGCCTGATGTTCGAGGGGAATGTGGTCTGCTCGACAATCAGGTAGAGGCGCTGGAAGGGAAATCCGCCCGAAATGCGCATCTCGACGTCGCGCTGCACCACAGCCCGCGTCTTCGATGCCGGAAGCGTGAAGACGAGCGTGTCGTTCTTCTCCCATCCGGCCATCGGCGTGTGCTCGTAGTGGTGGTAAATGGTTTTACGGTTGCAGCTGGCAGCGACCAGTGCAACCGTAAAGAACAGTAAGAGCCATCGGCTATTTCTTCTCATCCTTATTGGGCTGCTGCGGCTTTTTCTTCTTTTTCTTCTTCTTGGCCTTGTCGAAGCGGCTGATGTCGCCCTGAGCCAGGTCGACGTGCATCTTCTGGGGCTTCGCCTTGCCACCCTCCTGCAGCGACTCGGGCTTCTCGCCGCGACGGTTCATATCGATTATCTCGCGGGCACGCTCGGCGGTGATGGTCTCGACGTTGGCGGCCATATTCTTGTCGGTGGAGTAGGTTACCATGCCTGAGAGGATGTCGCTCTTGAAGAGGTAGTAGTCGGCGTCAAGCGTCTGCAGCACGACGTCGCGGCCAGGCAGACGGCGGCCAGCCTCGATGTAGTCGTCGACCTCGTAGTTCAGGCAGCACTTCAGCTTGGCACACATGCCGGCCAGCTTCTGCGGATTGAGCGAGATGTCCTGGAATCGGGCGGCGTTGGTCGACACCGATACGAAGTTCTTCATCCACGTGGCGCAGCACAGCTCACGGCCACAGGGGCCTGTGCCACCAATGCGTCCGGCCTCCTGGCGCGCGCCAATCTGCTTCATCTCGATGCGCACGTGGAAGGCAGCAGCCAGGTCCTTGATGAGCTGGCGGAAGTCTACGCGCTCGTCGGCGATGTAGTAGAAGATGGCCTTCTGACCGTCGCCCTGATACTCCACGTCGCCAATCTTCATGTCGAGTCCGAGGCCCTTGGCTATCTGGCGGCTCTCAATCATCGTCTCGTGCTCGCGGGCCTTGGCCTCGCGGAACTTGTCCATATCCAACTGGCGGGCTATGCGGTAGATGCGCCTGATGTCGTCGGCCGACTTCAGGTTAGCCTTCTTCAGCTGCAGCTTCACAAGGCGGCCTGTCAGCGTCACCACGCCGATGTCGTGGCCGGGGTTGGCCTCGACTGCCACGATGTCGCCCTTCTTCAGCGGCAGGTTGTTCACGTTGTGGTAGTACCCCTTGCGGGTGTGCTTGAACTGCACCTCCACGAGGTCGGTCGATTCCTGGTTGCCCGGCACGTCGGCCAGCCAGTCGTAGGTATTGAGCTGGCGGTCCTGTCGGCCTACTGCCTGATGGCAGAGTCCGCGGTCGCAGCCGGTCCGTATTTCATATTCTTTCTCCATATTCTATTTTTGTAGTAAAAGCACAATAGTCTGTAACGCGAAGTCGAAGAAGACAATCTTGGCGTTGGCATTCTGGCCGATGTCGCGTATGGCGCGGTTGGCCAGGTCGTAGATAGCCAGAATGTTAGCCTCGTTGACGAAGCGGGCGAAGTTGCGGGCGAAGTCCTCCTCCTGCTGTGTCATGTAGACAAGGTCGGCCTGCTTGAAGTTATACATGAAGCACTCGCGCGTCATGCGAAGGAAGTACTGCAGGAACCGCTTCTGCTTCTCACGCCCGAAGCTGGCCATCACCTCGCTCCATTTGCGCAGGTCGCGTATCTTGCGCTGGTAGGCCAGTCGCATGAGCGAGATGTAGAGGTCGAGAAACTGCTCGTTCTCCGTGCCTACCTGCAGCTCTTGAAGGGCCTTCAGCCACGAGCCGTTGGCCAGTCGGCTAATGCGGTGGGCCGCCTCTTCGCTGATGCCGCGCCGCTCGATGAGTGCCTGGCAGATGGTCTCCGTCGGCAGCTGCTTGACATCTATGCGCTGCACGCGGCTGCGGATGGTCTCCAGCAGTTTGTCGGGCTCCTCTGACACCATGATGAACACCGTCTGACTGGGTGGCTCCTCAATGAGCTTCAGCAGCTTGTTGGCGCAGGCAATGTTCATGCGCTCGGGCAGCCAGACGACGCTCACCTTGTAGCCGCCCTGACTCGACTTGAGGCTCAGCTTGCGCACCAGTTCGTCGCTCTCGCCGGCGGTGATGATGGCCTGCTGGTTCTCACCGCCCATAGCCGTCATCCACTCGTCCATCGTGAAGTAAGGCCCCTGCATCAGCAGCTCGTGCCACTCCTTGGCAAAGTCGTCGCTCACGGGCATGTGGTCACTGCTCATCGACGGCAGCTTGATGGTGGGGTAGGTGAAGTGCAGGTCGGGATGCTCCAGCTTCTTGACCATCGGGTTGTCCTCGCCCAGCAGATAGCTGGCGAAGCCGACAGCCAGCGCCTTCTTGCCCACACCCTGCGGTCCGCAGAGCATGATGGCGTGAGGCAGGCGGCCTTCGCGGGTCATCTGCAGCAGGCGCTCCTTGCACTCTTCCTGGCCTATCACTTCATCGAATCTCATAGAAGTCGTTTGGTTACCTCAACCACCGAATCAACGGCTGAGACGGTGTAGAAATGTATGTTGTTAACGCCGTGGGCATACAGTTCGCGGCATTGCTCGGTAGTCCACTCGATGCCCAGTTGGCGGGCGTCCTCGTCGGTCTTGCACTTCACGATTTCGCGGGTCAGCGCCTCAGGGATGTCGCAGTGAAACGTCTTGGGGACGACGGTCAGCTGCGATAGCTTCGCCATCGGCTTGATGCCGGGAATGATGGGCATGGTGATACCCATCTCGCGGGCACGCTCGACGAACTCGAAGTATTTCCGGTTATCGAAGAACAACTGCGTCACGGCATATTGTGCACCGAGGTCCTGCTTCTCCTTCAGGTACTGCATGTCACGCTCCAGGTTGGGCGCCTCCTCGTGCTTCTCGGGGTAGCAGGCCACGCCGATGTCGAACTTCTGGCCAGGCTGCTTGATGGGTGTGCCGTCGGCAAAGAAACCCTCGTTAAACCGCACCACCTGGCGTATCAGGTCGGTGGTGTGGGCATGGCCGCCGGGTGTCGGCGTGAATCGGCTGTCCTCCTTGGCCTTGTCGCCGCGCAGCAGCAGCAGGTCGCGGATGCCGAGAAACTGCAGGTCGATCAGTTCGTACTCGATGTCCTCGATGGTGGCACCGCTGCAGATGACGTGCGGCTGCACGGGTATGTGGTAGCGCTGCTGGATGGCGGCAGCGATGGCGATGGTGCCTGGGCGGCGGCGCACGCGGCTGCGCTCAAAGCGTCCGTCGGGCAGCTCACGGTAGACGTACTCCGAGTGGTGCGTCGTGATGTTGATGAAGGCGGGCTCCAGTTCAGCCAGCTTGTCGATGTCGGCAAACAGACGGTCGGTGCCCGTCCCTTTCAGCGGCGGCAGCACCTCGAACGAGAACTGCCGTTCGCGCTTATGTTGGTTGATAATCTCAGAAACACTCATAAAAAGTGGAATTTGGTTGCAAAGGTACAACTTTTCATTGACAATTTACAACCAAACTCCGCTTTTTTGCTATTTCGTCACGACTTTCTTTCCTTTGCTGATGACAATTCCCTTGTAGCTGCTGCTAACGCGCTGGCCACTCAGGTTGAATTTCGGCTGGTGGGCAGACGTCTCTCGGCTGATGCCGGTCAGTCCGTCGGTGCCACCGACCTCGACCGAGACGGAAGGCTCACTCAGTCCACCCATCTCGTTGGCGGCGCGTATGCTGTAGGTGCCGATCTCTGTGGCGGTATAGGTCGGTGCGGTCGTGAAGTCCACCACCTGGCCGTTGCGGCAGACGGCCCAGAGCAGGGCGTAGTCGCTGTCGTCCCAGGTCAGTGTGGTGCCCGTAGCCGTCAGGTTCGTAGGCACAGGAGCCTGCTCGGTGAGCAGCGTGGGCTGCCAGTCGCCGAACATCTTGGCCATGTTGCTATAGTCGGCAGCCTCCTCGGCAGTCAGTCGGGGATTGTTCTCGTGGCCGTCGCCGAAGGTCTTCTTGCGCCCGCTCAGGTCGATGGCATTGCCGTTGGCGCTCATCGAGTTCCACTCGGCAAAGCGCTTCGGCCAGCCGTTGCTCATCTCGTTCCAGCCGATGGCCGACGGCACGACGTTCATCTTCGTGTCAATAAACACGGCGACTGGTGTGCCGCTGCCCCACGGACGGCCGAGGGTGTAGTTGCCGTTAACGCCGCTTTCGTCGCCGCTGATGATGCAGTCCTTGAACACCCAGCCCACCTTGGCGGGCGTGGAGGGTACGGCAGCGTAGCCGCCCTTCAGCTGGCGCAGTTCGACACCGTTGAAGTAGGCATCGCCCTTGCCGCAGAGGTAGTCGGTACGTCCGCGCACCTGTCCGCCCTCGAAGTAGTACAGGCCATTGTTGTTGTTCGATGTCCACGTGTCCTGATAGCCGTAGAGCACGGTGTTCTTATAGATGTTCCGCGTGCCCTTGTCCTGAACGGCCAGGTTGCGACCGCGAGCATCATTCATGCCGCTCTTCACGGTGATGTCCTGGAAGTAGTAGTCGCTGCCCGTCAGCTGCAGCACGTCGCTGTTGCCGATACCGTCGAAGACGTTGGTGGTGCCGAACTGTCCTGCAAACTCCAGCTTGTTGTCTAAGGTCTGCGTGATGATGGTGCCGTCGCGGTCCTCGCCGATGAACGAGATGTTGCCGCCCGAGACGTAGGTGATGGGATCGGGATGGTCGGCATCGTGGAGCACGTCGCCGGTGTTGCTGTTTGTGTGCTTATAGTGCTTGTTGGCACCAGTAGGCAGTTTGTGGGTGCCCTTCTTCACGAAGATGCGGAAGCGCACGTTCTTGTTGGAGCGGGCCTGGGCGGCATGGATGGCCTCCTTGATGCTGCCCATGTCGGGCACGATGAAGTCGTAGGCACCCTTGGCCACCTTCGGGCGCTGGATGGTGGTGAACACAATGGTCATCGCCTCTGCATATTTGTTGCCCGAGCGGTCCTGCACGTAGTTGGCGGGCATGGTGAAGGTGTACTGCGTGCCGTAGTCCAGATTGCGATAGTCGAAGCTGACTGAGCGGCTGCTCCAGGTCGGCGTCAGCTCTTGTCCGTTCAGTGTGGCCTTGTCGGTACTCCCGGCGGCCTCGATGCGCTCATTGAACGAGACGGTGATGCGGCCCGTGGCGCTGATGCCCGAAGCGTCGTTGGCAGGTACTGTGCCCGTCACCTCGGGAGCCTTCCCGTCGGCAACCACCACGGCGTCGCCAAGCACGTAGGCATTGCCCACGCCGCTCTCCGAGTGGTCGCAGTAGGCCAGTCCGTCGAAGTTCTTGTCGAAGGCGTAAGAGGTGTTGTAGGTCTCAGTGCCGTCGCCCGTAATGCGGATGACGACGCGCTCTTTCTCCATAGCGCTGGCCGGCAGTTCCAGTTCAATCGGGTTGACGACGTTGGCCGTCACTTCCCAGGCTGCCTTCAGCTCCGTGAAGTCGCCGCCGTCAATGGCAATGAGGGCCTTGTACTTCTTCGTGGCGGCGTTCTTGGCACACATGTCGGCCACGAAGCGTGCCGACGTGAAGCCCTTGGTCGAGAACTCATACTGCCAGGCAATGTCTGTCGTGCGGTAGCCGTTTTGGTAGAGGCCGTTGATAGCTGAGATGACGACGCCCTCGCGATTGCGCACCACGGGCGTGCCGCCGTCCTTCGTGTAGCAGAGCGAACCGTCGCTCACCTTCACGATGCTGGCCTTGGCATGGCGCTCGCTGTCCCAGGCCTCGTCGGCTGCAAAGGGGTAGCCGTCGGTGGTCGGATAGGCATAGCTCTGCGTCTTGCTGGCATCGAACACGGCAATGAAGTCCTGCAGTTCGTAGTTGGCTACCAGCTCCATATCGCCATTGACGGTGAAGTCGCGTGTAGTCCCGGCACCGGCATTCTCGCCGCCGTCGGTCCAGCTGAGGAACTTCAGTATCTTACTCTCGTTGGCCGTAGCCGTTACCTGCGTACCTGCCTCGTACTTGCCGTCGTGGTCGTTGGGGGTCAGCGTGATGCTGCCCATGCCGTCGCGGTCGGCATCGTTGGTGACGCCAGTTTTGACGCTGTAGACGGGAACGGCCTCAAACACGGCCTTCATCGTCTTCGCGGCATCCATCGTGACGGTTGTCTGAGCCTTGGTGCCGACGGTGGCTCCCGTGCCGTCCTGCCACTCTTTGAAGCGGTAGCCGAAGTTCTTTTCAGCGGTCAGCGTGACGGTAGCGCCCTCCTTGTATTGCTCCAGGTCGGGGTCGCGGCTGATGCTGCCGGCCTCGGCTGAAGGCAGTACGTCGGTGACAAGCGCATACTTCGTCACCTGGACGGCGGCTCCGACGAGCGTGCCCTCGATGACAACGTTCGACAGGCCCATCGCCTTGGTGTTGCCCAACCCCAAGAAGGCAAAGTTCAGTTTCAGCGGGTTGTCGGCTGTGGCGGTGATGCCGCTCACCTCCTCGCTGAACGACTTGATGGTCAGCCCCTTTGCACCACGGTTGACGCCAGCGTTAGTCACCAGCTCTGCGGTGTTCTCGCCGGCTTCTACAGATGCGCTGATGGTACCGCCGTCGGTGCCGTAGCGGGCAGCCTTAAAGCTCACTTTCGAGGGCACAAACGTAAAGCCGTCCTCAGGGGTGAGGGTCAGCGTGAGGGTGTTGTCGGCTGTGGCAGAAGAGGGAAACGAACTGCCCGTACCGTTATAGATGCGCGTCTGAGTGATATTGGCTTCGCCATCGGCTCCCTGATAGCTCAGCGTGCCGTCGACAGTCAGAGCCTGACCTGCGCTCCACTTCTTGGCTGCAAAGCCGGCACTCAGTTCGTTAGGTGTCATCACGGCGTCATCACCCTGACCGACTCCACCCTTGTCGAGGCTGTAGCTGATGGTTCCACTGATGTTCACGCCGGCACCATCCTTCGTCTGGCCGCTGATGGTTACATCGCTGATGCAGAGCCACTTGCCCGTAGCATCGCCTGTGTACCAGGGGTAGACGCGGATTTGCAGCTGGTCGCCGTCGGCCAGACTGACCACTGGCGTGGCCGTCACCTCGTTCATCACCTTGTTCTCCATCTTCGTGGGCGAATAGATGGTGGTACGCGTGACGAAGCCGTCGGTTGAATAGTAGACGTGGCACAGCAGCCCGTTGCCGCCTCGTCCGCCCACCTTCATGGCGATGTTGCTGATGTCGAGCTTCTTGTCGTCTGGAGCGGTGACGGTGAACTGCACGTACTGGTTGGGCGAGTCGTCCTCGGCTTTCACCCATGCGCCGCCGTCGCTGGTGCTCACCATCAGTCCGCTCTCAGCATTGTTGCCATACTTCACCATGCCCGTCACTTTAGCGTCGGCAGCTGCAGCAAGGCCGCTGATAACGGGAGCGTCAGTAGCTGTCAGCGCCCATTTCACGGTGAAGGGGGCGCCGCCGCCAAGTTCAATGGCGTTGACCGTCAAGGGCACGTTGACCGTCTTGTCGCCAATGCTGGCAGTGACGGTGCCGTTGAAGGTGCCAGCCGCCGTAACGGATACTTTGGCATAGATGGTCTTGATGAGCGTGCCGTTGGTGTAGTTGGCGGTGAGCGTGGTCTGCCAGTTCTGCTTGTCGGTAGAAAGCAGGATGCCCTCGGTGGCGCTGATGGTGGCGGTGCCAGCTGCGGGTGCCAGTCCTAAGCCGCTCAGCGTCAGCTCCTTGATGCCCGACTGCCCTACGTAGACGTCGCCGAGGTCGGCGGCAGCAGGAGTAAACGCCAGATCGGTGGGTATCACGATGTCGTCGGCCAGGATGCCCTGTTCCTTCATAAGCTGTGCGCAGAGGCGGGCAGCCGTTAGGGCTCCCGTCAGATTGTAGTGGGTGTTGTCTGCTTCACCGCCTTTGTCAAACAGGGCGGCGTAGCACTTGTCGTAGGTGCCGTAGCTCTCGTAGAGATTCTTGGTGGCCGTCGTCATGTCGATGAAGGCGACGCCTTCCTCGGTGGCCAGCTGCTTCATGTGGTAGCTATAGTCCATCGTGTGGTCGCTGGCAGCCACCTTCTGGCCAGTCTTGTACTCGCCGTTAATCAGAGCGTCGTACTTATCGCCCAGGTCGTGGTGGCCTGTGCGGGTAATAGTGCTGCCGCTGAAGTAGCAACGGCAGACGGCCGACACCAGAACGGGGATGGCACCCTTGGTCTTCACTTCGTCTATGATCTGCTTCAGACACGCTTTATAGGTTGTCGAGGGTACGGTGCCGCGACCGTCTTTCTTCACTGTGGCGGCATTGGTGGCATCGCCCTTGGCGGTGTAGTACTGCTGCAGTTCCAGATTGTCAACGCCGTTGTACTTCTCGTCGTTGTGGGCGAACTGTATCAGTACGTAGTCGCCTGCGGCCACGCTGTTCTTGGCATTCTTCCACAGCTCGTTGTAGCCGCCCCGGCTGTCGCGTCCGCCTATGGCGTAGTTCACCGAAGTCCAGCCGTTGGTGAGGAAGTTGCCGAAGTACATACCCCAGCCGCGCGTGTTGGTGGTGTTCTCGTTGTAGAAAGCCATGGTGGAGTCACCCAGCGTGTGTACCTTCTTGGCGTTCGTTGTCAGGCTAATGCCGAAAATCGTGGCTATCAGCAATGACCAAAGCGTAAGTTTTCTCATATTAGTAGTCCTTAATTAGTTTGTTTCGATTGCAAAATTATTGCTTTTTGCGCACTTATCGAAATAAAAGGAGTTAAAGGGAGTTAAAGCCCTTTTGTTTTGCTGCGAATTTGTTATTTTTGCAGTCGAAATGGAGAGAAAGCAGATAACATTCGATACGTTCGTGCGCGGATTCCTCGGCGTGGTAGTGGTGGTGGGCATCGTCATGCTGCTCAACAGGCTAAGCAGTGTGCTGGTGCCGTTCTTCCTGGCGTGGCTGCTGTCCTACCTGTTGTTCCCGATGGTGAAGTTCTTCCAGTACCGCTGTCGGCTGAAGTTCCGCATTGCAGCCATCCTGCTGTCGTTTGTTGTTGCGGGCGGCGTGGCCACTGGTGTCTTTTGGCTGATGATTCCGCCGATGATTGAGGAGGGCGGGCGTGTGACGCAGCTTATCCTCCAGTACGTGCAGACCGACGAGACGATGAGCAACATACCGCGGATGATTCAGCAGTATATCCATGAGAACATCGACATCAACCAGCTGAAGAAACTCGTGACTCAGGACGGCTTCATTGAAACGGTTAAGTCGGCCATCCCCAAGGTGTGGGCCGTTATATCGCAGAGCATCAGCATCGTCTCGAGCGTCTTCTCCCTGACGATGGTAGTCCTCTACACCCTATTCATATTGTTAGACTATGAGGAGATTTCCAAGGGTTGGTCGCAACTGCTGCCCCGCCGCTACCGTCCGTTTGCCAAGCGCCTGGTGGCCGACGTCGAGGAGGGTATGAACAAGTACTTCCGCGGGCAGGCTCTGGTAGCACTCTGCGTGGGCATCCTTTTCAGTATCGGCTTCACTATCATCGACTTCCCGCTGGCTGTCGCCCTTGGTATGTTCATCGGCCTGCTCAACATGGTGCCCTACCTCCAGCTCCTTGGCTTTATTCCAACCATCATCCTGGCCATTGTCAAGGCAGCCGATACGGGACAGAACTTCTGGCTCATCATGCTCATGGCCTTGGTGGTCTTCGCCGTGGTGCAGATTATCCAGGATACCGTCCTTGTTCCGAAGATTATGGGTCACGTCACGGGACTCAACTCCGCCATCATTCTGCTGTCGCTCAGTATCTGGGGCTCGCTTCTCGGTATCCTCGGCATGATTATCGCCCTGCCGATGACAACACTGCTCATCAACTACTATCAGAAGTACATTATTAAACAGAGTAAATGAGCCTGAAAGTTTGCTCCGGGCAAACGCTGCGTTTACCCGGAGCAAAGAGGGCGTTTACCCGGAGTAACACCGGAATGTATCCCGACTATCTTATTATTGTCTTTTTCCCGTTGTTGATGTATAGTCCTTGACGGGTGGGATTTGTCTTGACGCCGCTGAGGGTGTAGTAGCCGTCGTGCGACTGAATGGCAGGATTCAAATGGCTGATGCCAGTGGTCAGCGTCACATACTGCTCCACATCCTCAACGAACTGGATATCGAGGATGTCGCTCTTGCCCGTTGTGGAGGTCAGGCCGAAGATGGTCTGGCCCATGCATACCGAGGGGCGGTCGCCGCTGAAGTTGTCGTAGAGGTTGCTCTTCGTCAGGTCCCAGGCGATGACCTGCTGTTTCTGGCCGTCGATGGTGACCTCGCTGACGGTGGTGGGAGCCACCTGCGAACCCTTGTTCGTGCCGTTGAGCCACCAGAGGTAGCTGGCGCCGGTGGTTGTCTTGAGGTTCGTGCCGCGTACGACGAGATACTTCTGCGCACTGGCGATGGTATAGTCAAGGTTGCCGTAATTCAGCGTCAGCGCCACATTGTTGGCACCCGTCCCGGCATTGACGTGGATGATGTTCTGCTTCGTGTCGTAGGTGATGTTCGAGGCACTGACACGGTTTCCGTCGCCCGTCGTCCACTGGTTACAAACGAACTTGTAGCGGTCGGGGTTCTCCTCGTAGCCGCTCATCAGGCGCATGTAGTAGAGGCCGGGAATGAGCGTTGACGACGAGGCCGTCAGGCGCACGACGAACTTCTCCTTGGCGTTGCCGTCGTTGTCGACAGCCAAGGCGGTAGGGATGGCGTACTCCACGTTATAAAAACCGTTCTCGGCATCCTTCACCGACGAGGCCACGGTGATGTCGGCAATCTTCTTGCCGTCAACGGAGAGCGTGCCCTTGCGGCCTTTGTCGGCCGTGGTGAAGCGAAGCATGACGGCGAGGCTGTCCTTCACACCTTTCTTATTATAGAGCGTATACTGGATGTAGCCGTTGGCGCGGGCGTCGCGGTAGGCTTCGCCGTTGTAGTTGCCCGTGGTCGACTCGCTGGAGTACTTGACCTCGTGGCCGGCCTCGCTCTGCTGTTCGCCGGGAGCCACGAAGTCGAGCGTGCGCTCGGCCAGTGCGGCGGCGGCATTCTCGTCGGCTGCCATCGAGCTCTTCTTGAAGTTCTCCTCGGTCTGCTGGTACCAGTAGCAGGCGTAGCGGGCGTGGTGGATCTTGTAGAAGGGTACAAGCTTGAGCGTCGACCACTTGTAGCTGTCGATGCCGGGACGGCTGACATCGATTGTGAACGTCAGCTCAGGCGTGCGCAGACGCTCGATGCGGCTCAGCACGTCGGCGCGGTTGCCGATGAGCATCGGAGCCGTCGTCAGCTTCTTCGACGAGGCCATCGAGCCAGGGGCGTGGTCCATACGACCGGCACCGGCATACTCGTTCTGCAGCTTCTCGCCGTCGGAAGTCTGGGCAGCCAAGAGGATGGGACCGTACTTGAAGGCGATATAGTCGGTGTAATTGGGGCACGTCTCGTAGCGCAGCTCCATGGGCAGGCTGACCTCTATCTTGTCGCCCTCGGCCCAGTCGCGGCTGACGGTGGCATAGCTGGCGGTGCCCTGCTTGACGGTGATGTCAACGGGCTGACCGTTGACCGCAATGGCAAAGCCCTCGCCCACCCACTGCGGGTGACGGATGGCCACGGTGTAGTGGCCGGCCTTGCCGATGGTGAGGGTCGTCGCCTGCTGGTCGGGGAAGGCGGTCTCCTGGGTGACGACAAAGTCGTCGCTCACGAGCGAAGAGGGGGTGAAGAGGTTGACGTAGAGCGTCTCCTTGCCGTCGTGGCTGTAGATGAAGTGACCGTACTTGGAGTGGTTCTCCATGCCCGTGCCCACGCAGCACCACATGCCCTGGTTCACCTTTGAGTAGATGCGGTAGCCCTGTGGGCGCAGGGTGGTGAAGTAGACGTAGCCGCCGGTCTCAGGGTCCTGGGTCGAGAGAATGTGGTTCCACGTGGCCTGCTCGTAGAAGTCGACGTACTTGGCATCGCCGGTGCGGTCGGCCAGCATCTCACTGAGCTTCAGCATGTTGTTCGTGTTGCACGACTCGGGTCCGTCGAGCTGGTCGATGTAGCGGTTGGAGTTGCTCTTCGACAGGAAGTGCTCGCCAACAGAGTTGCCGCCGATGCAGACGGTGCGGTTCTTGGCCACGTCGGTCCAGAAGTTCTCGGCGGCCTTGCGGTAGGTCGTTGCCGTCTGGTCAAGCTCGTAGATGCGCTCAAAGCCGATGTACTTCGGCACCTGCGTGTTGGCGTGCTTGCCGTCGAGGAACGTGGTGTTGAGCGTCTGCATGTTGTTGATCATGTCCTTGTGCGAGTATTTCTTGGCCGCCGTCAGGTACTTCTTGTCGCCAAAGAGCTGGTAGGCGTCGAGCAGCGTCTCGTTCATGCCGCCGTGCTCACAGCCGAGGAAGCCCTGGAAGGCGCTCTCCGACACCTTCGCCACGAGGTTGACGCTCCAGTCGGCCATCTTGTGGAACAGCTCCTTGGCCACGTCGCTATGGGCGTAGACGTAGGCATCGCGCAGACCGGCCAGCACCTTGTGCTGACAGTAGAACGGCACCCAGCCCCAGTTGCCCTGAATCTTCGACAGGTCGCCCTTGTAGAGGGCCTTCCACGAGTCGTTGATGGGCTGGCCGCCGATGAAGCCGTAAAGCCCCTCGGTGTTCTGGTCGTACTGGTCCTGGCAGTCCTTCAGTACCTCGAGCATATAGTCCAAGCGCTCCTTCAGCTTCGTGCGCTGCGCCTCGTCGTGCGAGGCGGCGTAGGCCATGGCCAGTGCCGACACATAGTGGCCGCCGACGTGGCCGCTCAGGTCGAAGCCCGCGTCGCCGCCCCAGTTGGGGAAGTTGGGGTGCTTCGTCAGCCAGTTATAGTACTTGCTGGTCTTGTCGGTGGTCGATGCCAGTCCGGCCTGGCGCACGAAGGGCGTCAGCAGGCGGTTGACGTCGTACTTCATCAGCAGTTCGATGTTCTTGTCCAAGGCGGTTTTCATTGGCCCGTCGAGCAGGGTGACCTCCTGCAGGTCGAAGTGCTTCGGGTAGAGTAGGCTCTGGGCCTGGGCGCTAATGCATAATATGGTGGCCAGACCTATGGTTAGCAATCTCTGTCGTTTCATCTGTTTTTCGCTTTTAGTTACTTGTTTTGGCTACAAAAGTACGCATTTTCCGCGAAAAAGCAAACAATAAGAGGGAAACATTTTGGCGGTTAGCGCGAAAAACAGTAATTTTGCAGCCTGAAACGACAACGAGAGACTTCTTTGAGACAAATAAAACATTAGAAAATGAAGAAAGACAAGCTGAGAATGATGGCAATAGCCGCAAGTGCTTTGCTGTTGACGACGGGTTTTACGGCCTGTGGTGGTGACGATGACGACGACCCCATTCAGGAGACTGAGGAGCAGAAGTCGTACTTCGACCGCGAACTGGAAACTGCCGATGTGACCTACGAGGTGAGACTGGGCAAGGACGAACTGAGCCTTTATGATGTGGAAGTGGAATACCGTGGCGATGACAAGAAGGACAACACCATCACGATGACCAATGCCACGTGGAGCAAAACATACCATCTGACCAAGGCTTCGCTGCCCGGTGACTTCGTGCTGCGTGCTAGACCGAAACTGAAGGAAGGTCTGCAGTTGGATAAGGATGCTAAGTTCGAAGTGGGCTGCATCACGAAAATTATCGTGAAGGTGAAAAACAAGTATGGCCGTCTCATCTGCGATGTCGACGGTATGGGATTGGTGCAGACCGATTTCGTGACGATGACCACAGAGCAGATCGTGAATCCGTGGAGCTCGTGGGCCTCAGATTTGATGGGCTCGCTGTTCAGCCAGGATAAGAAAACAGTCGAGGTGTACGATAATAAGATAGTCTACAACGACATGACACAGCGCTACTGGTAATGCCGCAGAGGTAAGACGAAGGGGAGGGAACCGGCCGGTTCCCTCCCCTTCGTCTTACCTCTGCGGCATTATTTCTTGACCTTGTAGATGCGGAACGACATGGCGGGCACGTCGTCAAGCAGCAGGGTGGCCTTCTTGCCGGCGTCGAGCTTCAGGCTGCCGGTCTTCGGCGTGATCTTCTCAGGCTGGTCGAGTGTGTTCTCGTCGTCCATCGAACCGTTGTGGCTCAGGGTGATGGTCTCGGCCGTGCGCTCGCCCTTCATGCCGGTGAGCTGGATGCTGACGGGCTGAGCCTGCTTCGACGTGTTGACCACCTTGACGATGACCTCGTTGGTGCTTTTCTCAAAGACAGCCGAGGCGAACAGACCGTCCTGACCGTCCTGTCCAGCCACGGGCTTCTTGTCCATCGTCAGCGACAGCACGTTGCTGCCCTTGTTCATGGCAAAGAGTTGCTGCACGTAGTAGCTGACCGATTTGAACGAGCGCAGGTTGTCGTACCAGATGGCATCGGGACGCCACTGCCAGCCCTCGACGTGGGCGAAGAGCGGGGCGTAGGTGGCCATGTGGACGATGTCGGCATTGCGCTCGATGCCCGTCATGTGGGCAGCCTCATAGAGCGACGTCTCGAAGTGGTTCCACTTCTTACCGGCTCCGTGGCAGGCATACTCGCCGGCAAACACGCGGGGGCCCTTGCGGTCATACGTGTCGTAGCGCAGGCCGTGGCTGAGGAACCACTTCTCGTTGCGGTAGTAGTGCTCGTCGTAGAGATCGACTTTCAGCTCCTTCATGCGGGGCTGCAGCAGGTCGAAGTCCCAGCCCTCGCTGTTCGGACCGGTGGTGCCGATGAGCTTCAGCGTGGGGTATTTGGCGCGCAGGGCGGCATTGAACTTCTTCAAGCGCTCGGTGAAGACGGGGCCGTAGCCGCCGTGCTTCTCGTCGTAGTCCCACTGCTCGTTGCCGACGCCGAGGTACTTCAGGTTGAACGGTGCGGGATGGCCCATGTCAGCGCGCACCTTACCCCACTTCGTCGTGACGTCGCCATTGGCAAACTCCACGAGGTCGAGGGCATCCTGGATGTAGTCGTCGAGCTGGTCGACGGGCACGTGTACGCCGGGCTTCGTCGGATCAGGGTTCTGGAACTGGCACGACAGTCCGCATGAGATGACGGGCAGGGGCTCGCATCCGAAGTCCTCGCAGAGCTGGAAGAACTCAAAGAAGCCGAGGCCGTACGACTGGTAGTAGTCGGGGAAGTAGCGCTGGGTGAAGGTGTAGTGCCAGCGGTTCTCGTTGAGCGGACGGTTCTCGACGGGGCCGACCGAGTTCTTCCACTGGTAGCGGGTCTCGAGGTCGGTACCCTCGACAATGCAGCCACCGGGGAAGCGGAACACGCCGGGCTTCATGTCGAAGAGGGCCTGTGCCAGGTCCTGGCGCATGCCGTTCTCACGGCCTTTCCACGTCTTGACGGGGAACAGGCTGACGTGCTCAACGTCGGTGGTCACCTTGGAGTCGCCCCACACGCGGAGGTGAGCCTTGTCGAAGGTGCGACGGGGCTTCAGGATGGCGGTGTATTTCTTCCACTCCTTGCCGCTGACGTCCACGCCGGCGTTGCCGAGTTTCTGGTCGTCGTTCATCGTGGCGTTGTCGACGATGTCGACATACAGCTTGGCCTTGCCGCCGTCGGGCACGCGGGCCCAGACGGAGAAGCGGTACTCCTCGCCGCCCTTCACGCCCATGCCGAAGAAGCCGCGGTTCTCAATCATCGTATGCTTGTCGCTATGGCCCGACGGAGCCAAGCGCACGTAGTGGGGGTTGCGCTCGAAGGGACCGTCGTCCTTCAGCGTCACCTTGCCCGAGATGTCCCAGCCGGCAAAGTGGTTGGGGAACTCGAACGAGCGGTTCATCACCAGTTCGGCATAGAGGCCGCCGTCGGCAGCGTAATTGATGTCCTCGAAGAAGATGCCGTACATCGTCGACTGCACGGGGGCACCGAGCTTCTTGGTGTTGACATCCATCACATGGGTCTGTGCCGAAGCACAGAGTGTCGCCGAAAGAGCTACGGCGCAGGTAAAGAGTCTTAGTTTCATTTGTAGTATGTTTGAAATGTTAATGATTTATCATAGGTTCCAGAGCCACTTGATGTTCTCGACACTGGTGTTCTCCACATCCTCCTCAATGGCGTCGGGCAGGTTGCAGAAGAAGTCGATGCCCGTGCGCCGCTCCAGTTCGCGGATGTTGATGACGTAGTTGCCGAGCGGGTCGTTAGATCGGTCTTCGCTCAGGTGCTCCGCCCAGAAGGCAAGGGCCTTATAGCCGTTGCCCGATTTACGGAGCAGGGCCATAAAAAAGTATTTCGGCACAACCAGCCCGTTCCTTAGCTTCGTCATGATAGGGTCTTTCACGCCGCCGTCGCTGTTGACCACATCGATGGTTCCACCCTTGCAGACGTAGAGTGTGTCCTCTGCCTTCGAACCGGTGCTGATCCAGGAGCGCAGCTTCTTCTCCATCTCCTCCCACAGACCAGCATTGAAGGCACTATGCTGGGGTTGCATATTGGTGAGGTAGAACGTCTGGATATTGGCAGCGCTGTTGTAGAGCCGGTCGGCCGACGGGCAGATATGGCCATGGTCGAAGCCGCTGCCCCAGAAGGGGTCGTAGTCAAAATAGCTGCCTGCGGGCATGTCGGGGTCAAAGGGGTATTGATTGGAGTCGGAATAGTAGCGCTTGGTCTTCTGCACGCGGTTGGCAGCGTACATCTGGTAGCACGACCATCGCTGCGACCGCTTGTCGCAGTCCCACTCCACACTGTAGTTGATGCCGTACTCATCGTTGGTGGTATGGATGATGACGATGCTGTTGCCGCCCTTCACCTTCGGAAACTCCAGCCGCTGCAGGGCAGGCTCCCGGCTGGCATCGTTGCGGTTGGCATTGTATTCCACGGGTACGTCGACGCCATCGTCGTCATCGCCGCAGGAAACCATAAGGAAGGCTGCGACGACGAGCGGCAAGTATAATCTAATTAGATACTTCATGTTGGACTGTTATTATAGGTTGTGAAGTTACGTTTCAGCCTTGCTCGGCATACTCGGAGGGAGCGACGCCGAAGTGCTTGCGGAATATGGTAGAGAAGTGGGCGAGGTTTGAGAAACCTACGGTGTAGGCCACCTGGGTGACATTAATCTTCTGCTCCTTCAGCAGACGGGCAGCCTGCTCGAGGCGTATGTTACGGATAAACTCGCTGGTCGAAATGCCCGTCAGTTCCTTCATCTTGCGGTGCAGCTGGGCACGGCTGATGCCTACTTCCTGAGTGAGCATGTCGACGTTGAAGTCGCTGTTCGACAGGTTCTTGTTGACCACCTTCATGATTCGCTCCATCAACAGCTCATCGTTGCCCTTTACCTCTGGCTGCTCTACGCGGTCAGCCTGCTGTTGGGCACCGCTGAACTTGCCTTTCAGGCGCTGGCGATTGTGGATGAGGTTCTCGATGTTCATGCGCAGCTCCTCAAGGTCGAAGGGCTTGGCGAGGAAGGCATCGGCACCGCGCTCGAGACCTTCGAGACGGTTGGAGACATCGGCCTTCGACGTCAGCATGATGACTGGAATATGCGAGATATTGATGTTGGTCTTGATCATGCGGAGCATGGTGAAGCCGTCCATCTCGGGCATCATGACATCACTGATAACAAGGTCGTACTCGTTGGTAAGCAGTTCGCGCAGGCCTTCCTTGCCGTTAGTGCAGGTGCCGAACTTGTAGAAACGACCCAGTTCAGTGGAGATGTAGCGGCCTATCTCAAGGTCGTCGTCGACGATGAGCACACGGTATTTGCCACCCTTTTTCGTTTCGTTGGTGGCGGCGCTCTCGGTGGGTTCTGGTATTTCAGGTATTGTGTCAATCTCCTCAGGAGCCAAGTGAGCGTTGCCTAAGGGCAGGGTGACGGTGAAGACGGAGCCTCGCTCGTCGGTGCGGTTGGCGGCCTCGATGGTGCCGTGGTGCATGTCGACAATCATCTTGCAGAGGTTCAGCCCGATACCAGTGCCGTCAATGTGCATGCGACGTGAGTTGCCACCCTGGTAGAAGCGCTCGAAGATGTGCTTCTGTCCGTCGTTGTCGAGTCCGACACCGGTGTCAACCACCTTTACTACAGCCTGTTTGTCATCGTGTGAGAGGACCACATCAACGGTGCCGCCGTCGAACGAGTATTTGAAGGCGTTGGAGAGCAGGTTCGTGATGACCTTATCGAACTGGCCTGGGTCAATCCATGCTTCAAGCTTGTCAAAGCCCTCGTGGTTGAAGTTGAACTTGATGTCGCGCTCCTCGGCGTTGTACTCGAACATCTTGCAGACACCCTGGATGAAGCTGACGAGGTCGGTCTTCTGACAGTGCAGGTGCATCTGCTGCTTGTCAATCTTACGGACATCGAGAATCTGGTTGACGAGGTTCAGTATACGTGTGGCGTTGTGCTCGATGGTGTCCACATCGCGCTGTGCCTCCTTCTGATCGTTGGTAAGCCGACGGCGCAGGTTGGAGAGCGGTGCCATGATGAGTGTCAGCGGCGAGCGGATGTCGTGGGTGGCATTGATGAGAAACTTCATTTTCTCCTCGTTCATCTGCTGGTTGGCCCTGCGGCGGTAGGTCATGAACACGTAAGTGGCAAGTCCTGCCAATACCAGCAGGTAGAGCAGATAGGCGAGACGGGTGCGATACCAGGGGGCACGGATGGTAACGGTGATGGTCTTCTCGGGCGAATAGACATTTGCCGCGAGGGCGCGAACCTTCACCTTGTAGTCGCCGGGTTGCAAGTGGCTTAGGGTAATTTCGTTGACTCCCTCTGCCTGTCGCATCCACTGCCCGCCATTGACGCTGTACTCAAACGAGACATTTGCGGGGTTGTCGAAATTGAGTTGCGAGAAGGCGAGGGTGATGGTGTGGTCGAGGTAGGAGAGGGTGAAATGGTCGCTTTCGGCCACGGGGCGCTCGGTTACGTGGACGCCGTTGATGACGCTATTGGCGTTGACATAGGTGTTGCCTAAGAGGAATGCCGTCAGTACCACTTCGTCGGCAGGGCGGCTGACGCTCTTGACGTTTTGTGGTCTGAAGACCGTCAGACCGTCGTTGTTGCCGAAATAGACGTCGTCGTCGTCGGTGTGCATGCCTACACCATAGAGATACTCCTTCTTGAAGAGTCCGTTGCCATTGACATGGCCCACGAACTGCTTCTTGCGGGCGTCATACTGCCAGATGCCCATGGACGTGGCACACCAGATGTCGCCGTCGTTCGACTGTACGATGTAGTTCACCGTTTTGTCGCTGAGCTGCTCACTGCCGGGGAAGAGGGTTGTCTGTTTCTTGTCGTGGATATAAAGGTAAAGTCCACGGTCGGTACCGATGGCAATGTTGCCGTCCTTCAGTTCGCAGATGGAGTAGCACATGACACCGTCGAGCTGCTGGTTCCAGCCGTGGGAGAGGAAGCTGCCCGTCTTGGGGTCGAAGCAGGAAACGCCCGAGGCAGTACCCATCCAGATGATGCCGTCGCGGTCGGGCGTCATGCACATGACCCAGTCGTTGCAAAGGTGCCCCAATTTGGTGGTGTCGTTCTCGGTGTTCTTGTAGTTCTTCAAAGTTCCCGACTGCATGTTATAGACACAGAAACCGCGCGAGAAGGTCGAGATGTAGATGTTGCCCTCGTCGTCGCTGGTCATGTCGTTGAACTTGTCACAGTCGAAAGTAACCTTCTGGCTGTAAGCACCTGTCAGCGGGTCGTAGGCAAACAGACCGTCGTCGGTACCTATCCAATAGCGGCGCTGGCGGTCGCGGAAGATGAACTCAACGGCATCGGGAGCTGCAGGATGGGCCACGACGCGTCCCTTGTTGTTGAAGCCGTAGACGCCAACGCCTTGGACGGTACACCAAACGATGCCGCCGTCGCCCTCACAGACAGAGGAGATGGACGAGCCGACATTGATGTTCTGAGCCTCGAAACTCCAGTTCTTGAAGGTGATGGGACGCTGGGGAATAAGAACCAGTCCCTTGCGCTGCAGGCCAAGCCACATGTTGCCACGACGGTCGCAGAGGATACTCCACACTTTGGCGGTGTTGAGATTGACGCCGAAGATATTAACGTCGTACCGCTCCAACTGCCGACTGCCGCGTAGGATGCGGAACAAGCCCTGGCCTCGCGAACCTATATAAATATTACCATTGGCATCTTTTCCTGCAGAACTGAATAATACGTCCTTGCCGGCCAGGTGGCTCATGTCGATGTCGGCCTCCGACATCTTGCCGTTGTGGTAGGACATGATGCCGTGTACACCGACGATCCATAGTTCGTCGCCACGCTCCACGATCCCTATCGGTTCGCCTTTCGACTGGAATAGCTCTATTTTTTTGCCAGACTTCATGACCACGGTGTTGTCATAGCCTGTTTTCCAGATACGCCCATGAGAGTCTAAGTAAACTTCGCCAAAATACTGGTTGTTATTCTTGTCGGCAAAGTCGTTCGTTTGTTTCGGCTGTCCGTCCTCGCCGACCAGAAACGCGCCATAACCGGATGTCGCCACGAGGATTTGGCCGTCGGGGAGCTGGAGCATACTACTGACACGCGGGAGAATACCATTCGGGAAAGGATAATGCACGAAACCGTCGATGGCTTCGTCATAACGGTCGAGGCCGCGGTTGGTACCCACCCAGAGCCTGCCTTCTTTATCCAGGAGCAGGCTTACAACGACGCTGTTGCAGATTGAGGTAGGTGACTCTTCGTTATGTAGGAACGTTTCAAAGTGATAACCGTCGTAGCGGTTCAATCCATAGTCGGTCGCAATCCAGATGTAACCGTATTTATCTTGACAAAGGTCGGCAATGAGACTGCTCGAAAATCGGTCTGACGGAAAGAAGTTTCCCATCTGAGCTGAGACATGGGAAAAAACGATGAGACAAAATAGCAGTGTAGCAATTTTCTTCATAGTTATGGTAAATTGTCTATTTCAGTGTGCAAAGATAGTAATAATTTACAAAGATTGTGTTTTTATTACGTATCATTTAATTTTTTTTATGTCTCATCGTCTCAAGGCGGTACTTCCAGCGAGACGGATAAAAGAAAAGTGGCTACCGGTATTCACATACGGGCAACCACTGTGATTAGTTTTACCATAACTAATTCTTTCTACAAAAACTAACTACTAACTATAACTAATAACCTTATGTATGAGATTTCTTCTTGATAATCTATCTGTTTTTCTTTCACGGTGCAAAGTTAAGCATTTTTTCGCTAACACATTATTTCGTATGTTTCGCATCGTTTCTTATTCGTAAACAAGTTCGTTTTCCCTACAAAAACTTACAGATTTAACGGCCTAAGTATACTTTTCGGGAAGAACCGTCAGCCGATTTTTCGATGCACAGCCCCTTTGGCGTGTCGAGGCGCCGGCCGTGAATATCGTAGTAAACCTTCGTGTCATCAGTGTCCACAGCACGCTCTTCAATGGCAGTACTACCCTTGTCGATCATGAAGATGTAGGTGTTCAGACTGCGGGCAGGCATGGGGACGATCACTTCCTTTGTCGGTTCATCGATGGCGATGGGGCTCTCCTGGCAGAGATTTTCGGGCTCGTTGCCGGTAGACAGCAGGTGGGTGCCGCTCTTCACCTGGTAGGGCAGCAGAATTTTCAGGTCAACGCCATTCTTGGTGGTATCGATGGCCATGACGATGAGCGAGTCGCCCTTGATATAGGCCGAATACTCATGGGTAGCTCCTTCGCCAGAAGTCATGTCGCGCGAGGTGACCAGACGGGTGGAGCCGGTGACATGCTTTGAGAAGTGAGACATAACGTAAGCACGGGGCAGCAGCTTGTTCTTGGTATTCTTCATGTCGCCGATGTTATATTTCGTCTCGCCTGTGCCGACAAAAGCCCAATGCGCGCGCATATACCAATATATATAACCAGTACAGCCAGCCAACATACACTCGTTGAGCTCCTCGGCAAAAATCAGCTGCTCGTGCCAATTGGGCAGGTGGTCAATATTATCGGTCACTGAATGCTCAGTCATCCAGACTTCCTTGCCGTATTTGGCGGCAAGCACGGCCGACTGCTTCATGTAAGTGAGTGGTGCATGTCCATAGAGGTGGCCTGCCACAATGTCGATTTGCTCGCGGCACGTCGGGTCATTCATCAGCGGGTCAGTATAGTTCTGGGTGAATCCCAAGCTCTCGCCACTGATCAGCTTCACGCCAGAATAGGTCTCGCGGTCAAGCATGTAAGCATAGTTCTTCACCAACTTAACCAAATCGGCAGGGTCGTAGAGACATCCTGAGTAGTCAACCCACCAGTCAGGCTCGTTCTGGATGGACACGGCATCGACAGTAACGCCCTTTGACTTCATCCACTTGAGGAAAGTGTTCAGCCAGGGGAAGAACTTATCGTAGCAGTCCTCGCGCAGCTTGCCTCGCTTTTTTCCTTGCGAGTCTGAGTTGCCGCCTTGAGCCGTACCGTTGGTCTTGTATTCACCGGGGGGCGACCATGGGGTACCAAACACGATACCGCCGCGCTGCTTCACAATTCTGGCCGAAGGCAGCGAGCCGTTCCAGTCGTAGTCGCCCCAGTTGTCGCCTGTGAAACTGGGCGAAATCTCCATACGCATGATGTTCAGTCCGATTTTGGATTCATCACCATAGAGTAATCTCGCGGGTTGGGTGTCAGTACCAAAGGGTTTCATGGCTCCGTCACAGCTGGCAGCGCCGAAGCCTGTGATGGTCTGTTTGCGGGTGTCTTTCACCGCGAGTGAAATCGATGCAGCCTGGATAGCCGTGACGGTAGCCAGTGCAAGCATTGTGGTAAAAATCTTTTTCATTGGCAAGGTATTTGTAATTATTCTGATTGCGGTGCAAAGGTACGAAATAATCGTTGAGAGAAATATAAATAATGTTTCGCGGCTTTTCGCTTTTGTATCATATATTTTTTTCGTACCTTTGCAACGTCTAAACCATCATCGATGAAAAGAAACAGCGAAGAACTACTGTCGTACATCCGGGAAGGACGGACAATGACCCGTTCTGAGAAGATGAGGCTGATTGTCAGCCTCAGTATTCCCAGCATCCTGGCGCAGATTTCGGCTACGGTGATGTTCTTTATCGATGCGTCAATGGTTGGTCACCTCGGGGCCAAGGCATCGGCTTCTATTGGACTGGTGGAGACTACCGGCTGGCTGATGGGCGGACTGGCTTCGGCAGTCAACATGGGATTCTCCGTGCAGGTAGCCCACTTCATCGGTGCCAACGACTTCGAGGCGGCGCGCCGAGTGTTGCGCCAGTCACTCGTCTGTGCCCTGTCATGGGCTGTCTTTATCTCACTGATGTCTGTTATTATTGCGCCATTTCTGCCCTATTGGATGGGTGGTGGCGAAGAAGTGGCTCACGATGCCTCGCTTTATTTTGCCATCTTCGGCGTTTTTGGCATCTTCTTCCAGATGGAGGGATTGGCCGGCTCAATGCTGAAATGCTCCGGCAATATGAAGATTCCCAGCGTTCTGAATATTGGCATGTGCGTGATGGACGTTCTGTTCAACTACTTATTTATATATATACTCAATATGGGCGTGGTAGGTGCTGCAGTGGGTACTGGCGTAGCTATGCTCATTACAGCCGGGCTTATGCTGTGGTTCCTGCTGGTTAAGTCGCCCATGCTGGCGCTGAAAGGTCGGCCCGGATCATTCCGTCCTAAGGAAGACACTGTGAAGACGGCCTTCAAAATCGGGGCTCCGATGGGATTGCAACATATGCTGATGGGCGGTGCTCAGGTTGTGAGCACCATCATTGTCGCTCCCTTGGGAACTGTTGCTATTGCAGCACATTCTCTGGCCATTACCGTTGAGAGTCTGTGCTACATGCCGGGCTTCGGCATAGCCGAGGCTGCTACGACGCTTGTCGGTCAGGGCATCGGCGCCGGACAGCGGCTGCTCACCCGCTCGTTTGCCTACATGTCGGTAGGGCTGGGCATTGCTGTGATGACCATTATGGGCGTGTTCATGTGGATTTTCGCCCCTGAACTGATGGGCATTATGTCGCCTGTTGAGGAAATCATTACCTTGGGAGCTGACGCTCTGCGCATTGAGGCCTGGGCAGAGCCGATGTTTGCTGCTGCTATTGTCTGTAATGGCGTGTTCATTGGTGCTGCCGACACTATTAAGCCAGCCATTATGAGTCTTACTTCGATGTGGGCTGTTCGTCTGACACTTGCAGCTACGCTTGCCCCCCGTTACGGTCTGCGTGGCGTCTGGACGGCAATGGCTATCGAGCTGACGTTCCGTGGCGTCATCTTCCTCATCAGGCTGTTTAGAGGCAACTGGCAGAAAAAGAAGAATAATGAATAGAATAAAAAAGTGCGGTTACTGAACATCTCGTCCACAAACCGCACTTACAATATTAATAACCAAAAAACCTTTTTCTGAAAAAGTGATGTACGTCTCACGACGTGATCACATTATCCTTTCTAACTAATCTTTACCTTAACAATAATACCTATGAAGCAATCTAATTTACCTTTTACTACTAATACCTTTTATGTCTTTTACTATTGAAGATGTCTTGTTTTCTTTTGACGATGCAAAGGTACGACGTTTTCTCAATATAACAATGGCCTTTGGCCACTTTTTGCATAAAAGGAGTATTTCTTTTGACGTAAATCAATCGTTTGTGTGCGAACACACTTCCGAAACGAGGTTTGTTAGTTCCACGAACTGCGGGATGGTGAGCTGCTCGGGGCGGAGGGAAAGAAGTGAAGCGTGAGAAGTGAAAAGTGAAGAGTCTTTCGGCAGCAGCTGGCGCAGTGATACGCGGAGCATTTTCCTTCTCTGGTTGAAGGTGGTCTTGACCACGCGGCGGAAGAGTTGCCAGTCGCAGCCGAGGTCGGTCGTCTGGTTGCGGGTCATACGTATGACGGCACTTTGCACCTTAGGAGGCGGGTTGAAGACATCGGGCTCGACGGTGAAGAGGTATTCTACATTGTACCATGCCTGAATGAGTACCGAGAGAATGCCATACTGCTTGTTGCCTGGAGCGGCTGCCATGCGGACAGCCACCTCATGCTGAATCATACCAGTACAGCAGGGAATAAGGTCCTTGTTGTCGAGCATCTTGAAGAAAATCTGCGACGAGATGTCGTAGGGATAGTTGCCGGTAAGCACAAACTGCTGGCCTCCGAAAACCTCGTTGAGATCCATGCGCAGGAAGTCGCCTGAGATGATGTCGAGGGAGGGAAGTGTGTTCTTTAGATATGCCACACTTTCGCGGTCAATCTCTACCACTTTCAGCGGACGGGGCTTTTCGACGAGGAACTGCGTCATGACACCCATACCAGGACCAACCTCCAAGACAGGCAGGGTGGGGTAGGGCTCGTCGACAGTGTCGGCGATGCGCTTGGCAATGTTCAGGTCAACGAGGAAATGCTGGCCGAGGTTCTTCTTGGGGCGGACTTGTTTCATGCGACTACATTTGGAGTGATTCAACGAAGGTGCGTGTCATCTGGAACGAGTTGTCGGCAATGGTTTCCCAGAAGTTATGGTACTGCGAGGCGTTGGTGTCGCGCAAGGGTACATCGCTGATGACGCGGAACGTGATGAACGGTACCTTATTTATATAACAGGTCTGTGCGATGGCACACGACTCCATATCGACGGCCTTGGCCTCGGGGAAGTGACCAATAATCTCGCGCATCTTCTCGCGTGAGTCCACAAACCAGTCACCAGTGACAATGAGGCCCTGATGGATGGCAAGTGTTTGCCCACTTTTCACTTTCAGCTCATCACTCTTTCGAAGCAAGTAAGGGTCGGCATCAAAGCGTGCTGGCAGGCCTTGCACCTGACCGTACTGGGTAGAACCGTCGACAGCTGTGCCACAGTAGACATCGTGATAGGCCAGTTGCGTGCTGACTACGATGTCCTGCACATTGACATCGTCGCCGTTGCCGCCTGCACAACCACTTGAAATGATGGCGTCGGGGTGGAATTCGTTGATCATCCGTTGGGCTCCGAGGGCCGCGTTTACTTTACCAATACCACACTTCTGCACAACGACACTGCCGTCGGTAAAAAGTGACTGGAGCTGGTGCAATTCCTTGTCCATAGCCACGATAATTCCTATCTTCATATTCGTCATTTTTGTTTTACCTGTGCAAAATTACGAAATAATTCTTAATTCTTTGCAAGTTAGTGCCAATAAAAAGCTTTTTCTTTGTAACTTTGCATGTATGGAAAGTAAGAACCTTGGCAGCCGACTCATGAAAATCGTGATGCCGCTCGTGCTGGGCGGTGCCATCCTTTATTGGATGTATCGCGACTTCGACTTCCAGACCATTGGGCATGTTATGCTCCACGAAATGGACTGGACGTGGATGCTGCTGTCGTTCCCGTTCGGTATTCTGGCGCAGATGTTGCGCGGCTGGCGTTGGAAGCAGACGCTCGACCCCATTGGCGAGCACCCGCGCCGCTCGACGACTGAGAATGCCGTCTTCCTCAGCTATGCTGCCTCGCTGGTCATTCCGCGTATTGGCGAGTTCACCCGGTGCGGCGTGCTGAAGCGGTGGGACGGTATCTCGTTCTCGAAAGCATTGGGGACGGTGGTCACCGAGCGGGCTGTCGACACTGCCATCGTGATGCTCTATTCGGGACTGATCCTGCTGTTCCAGATGTCGACCTTTGGCTCTTTCTTCCGCAAGACGGGGACGTCTTTCAACATCATCCTGAGTGGCTTCTCGACAACTGGCTGGCTGGTGACGGCCATCTGCGGCGTAGCCGCCCTGCTGCTGTTGCATCTGCTGCTGAAGCGCCTTTATATATATAATAAGGTGAAAACCACGCTGAGCGACATCTGGGAAGGCATCCTCTCGCTGCGGGCTGTCCGCAACCTGCCGCTTTATCTCGTGTTCTCCGTCGGTATTTGGGTGTGCTACTTCCTGCACTTCTACCTGACCTTCTTCTGCTTCGATTTCACTGCGCACTTGGGTATAGGCTGCGCTCTCGTCTGCTTTATCGTTGGCAACTTCGCGGTCATCGTACCCACGCCCAACGGTGCCGGTCCGTGGCACTTCGCCGTCAAGACCATGCTCATCCTTTACGGCGTGCAGGACGAGCAGGCTCTCTTCTTCGTGCTTATCGTCCACACCGTCCAGACGATGCTCGTCATGCTGCTGGGTATGTGGGCGTGGCTCAGGTTATCCTTCACTCCGAAGAAGCAGGCCTCTTTAGGTCAGACTTTGTACCATAAATGACGGTTTGAATAAATGGTATATAGATTTCTATTCATTTTGGCAATGATGGTCTGGTCGTTTCCATCGTATGGCCGCGCTGACAAGAGGGATGGATTCTCGATTGTCGGCGTATGGATGCTGAAAAGCGAGATTGCCCCCGACGGCAAGGAAACCTCATCAATATACACGCAATACACCAGGTGTAAAATCTATGATGCCGACAGCACTTACTACACAGTACAGCTACATGCCGTAGGCGACGAGATGATGATCATTGCCCACGAAATGGGACGCTACCGGCTGAACGACTCTATTTACATGGAGCGCGACAGGGTGATGCCCTTCACTGTGATTGACGACACCACCTTCGTGACCGAGTTCGAGGGATACAAGGAGACGATGGTGCGCTCGAACACGATGACCGAGGAACGCAAGCAGGAGATTCGTGACCTGGTGCGTAAGTATCCTAACGAAGCGGAGGCCCCCGTGAAGCATTTTGTGCTTTCCACTACAGAGCGTAAGCTGAAAGCAGAGAACAAGGTCTTCCTCTACATTATTATATTTTTAGTGGCAGCGACAATAGGCATCGGCATATACGTTTACCGCTTACGAAAGCGGAAGCGCGAGATAGAACGGAAACTGGCCGAGATAGAGGAGGTCAACGCCCTGCGTCCAGAGCCTGTGGCTATTGCCATGAAGCAAGTGGAGATGGAGTTCTTCCAGTCAGAATACTACCTTACGCTTCGCCGCCGCATTGAGGCAGGCGAGAATATCAAGGCGCAGGAGTGGAAAGAGCTAGACCGAGAGCTAAAAGTGGTATACCCGAACTTCAGCAACAGTCTCTATGCACTACATAACCTGTCGCCCACAGAGTATCAAGTATGCATGTTGCTGAAGATTCGCACCAAGCCCGTGGAGATAGCAGCCGTGCTGAACAAGGACAAGAGTACCATCAGCAGCATCCGCACACGCCTCTGCAAGAAGGTATTGGGCAAGGAAGGAAGCGGAAAAGACTGGGATGAGTTCATCCTGTCGTTGTAACGTCGTTTGCTACTCATAACGAGACACTTACACGAGGTTTGCAAACTATTTGCAAACTCCTTTTTCATACGTTGAGACAAATGCAAACTATTTGTCAACCACGTTATTTGGAACTGAAGCAGGAAAAGTGTACCTTTGCAATCATAAATCTAAAAACCAAAACAAGAATGAAAATATTGATTATTGCAGTATGTGCTTTCGCACTATGTGTCTCGGCTCAGGCACAAAGGCTACGGGTAGGCGAGCATAGCTCGGGAATGCAAGTGAAGTACACCGTCAAGGGTGTGAGTAATGAAAACGGCAAGACGGTGTATCTGGAAGACCGCCTGACATCGAAGGCGGTGGACAGCACCGTTGTGGCCAAAGGCAAGTTTGCGTTCAAAGGCCAGGCCGACAAGGATGCCATATTCGGCATCACCTTTGACCAGAAAGACTGGCGCAGCTGGCGGATGCTGTTCTTCAACGATGGCAAGACCGTCAGCGTCAACATGAACGACAGCACGCTGAAGGGCTCACCGCTGAACGAGCGTCTGGCTTACTATAATAAAGAAATCTCGGGTCTGCCGAGCAGCTATTATCCAAAGCATAAGGGTAAGATGACGAAGAAAATGTTTGAAGAGGAGCGCGAGACCCTTCTGCCTGCTGCACTCATCGTAGAAGGTCAGAGATGTTTCGGAACGAAAGGATTGCTTAGCATGCTGGAAGAGAAACCTGCCTATGCCGAGCATCCAAACGTCAAGAAGTATGAAGAGACCCTGCGGTGGATGGATACGGCTAAGGTAGTCGTGAAATCAGCAAAAAGTGATGAACAGAAAGCTGCCGACAAGAAAGCCAAAAATACTTATGTGGGCCAGCAGTTCACAGACTTTGAGATGACAGCCCCAGACGGGAAGACACACAAACTGAGCGAGTACGTCGGCAATGGCCGCTGGGTGTTTGTCGACTTCTGGGCCTCATGGTGCGGTCCCTGTCGCAGAGAGATGCCCAACGTGGTGGCTGCTTATGAGAAGTTCCACGAAAAGGGTCTCGATATCGTGGGCGTGTCGCTCGACGGGCAGAGGGCACCGTGGGTGGAGGCCATCGAAGAGCTGAAGATGCCCTGGGTGCATCTCTCCGACCTGAAGGGCTGGAAGTCGCTGGTAACCAAGGTCTATAAGGTCAATGCCATCCCCGACAACCTGCTCATCGACCCACAGGGCAAGATTGTGGCCCGCGGACTTTATGGAGAAGGCTTGGAAACCAAGTTGGCAGAGGTTCTCAAATAACGTAGGACTCGCGTAAAGACAATTTGAGCCTAATGACCGATTGGGGCTTAAAGATTATTGAGCAGCGCTGTCTTTCCGTCGGCAATGAGCTTTAGCACCAGTTCGCCGAAGAGCGTGTTCTGCCAGGCAAACCAGGGGCGTGTGAACTTCGTAGCGTTGTCCTTGTGGAACGACTCGTGCATGAACCCCGTCCCGGCATCAGTCTGTAGCAGCATACGCATGCATTGGCGTATCTCGTCGTCACTCTGGGCCGTAAAGCATTTCATCATGATGCTCATGGGCCACACCATGTCGTAGCCGATGTGGGGGCCGCCGATGCCCTCGCCAGCCTTGCCGCGAAAGAACCAGGGGTTGTCCTCACTCCACACAAAGCGGCGCGTGTTCTGGTAGACGGGGTCGTCCATCGGCACGTCGCCTAAGTAGCCCATCGCCAACAGTGACGGCACGTTGGCATCGTCCATCAGCAGGTGATTGCCGAAGCCATCGACCTCGAAGGCGTAGATTTTACCGTATTTGGGATGCTCCACGATGGCATACTTGTGCAGCGCCTGCTCCACCTCATCGGCCAATGAGGTACAGGACTGCGCAAGGTCTGTGCGATGGTTTACCGTGGTCAGTATCTCGGATGCCTTGCGCAGCGAGCTGACGGCCATGAAGTTGGAGGGGATGAGGAATGGCAGGATAGTGGCATCGTCGCTGGGACGGAACACGGAGGCGATAAGCCCCACAGGACGTACGGGCGCGCCGTAGCCGTCCCAGCCTACGGTGTCGAATGCTCGGTCTGTCTTGCGTAGGAAGCGGTAAGTCCCGCGTCCCTCCTTACGCTGTTGCTCGCGGAAGGTCTTCAGAATCTTTTCGATAGCCTGCAGCCACTGCTCGCCGAAAACGCTGTCATCGCCCGTCACCCGCCAATACTCGTAGGCCAGGCGGATGGGGTAGCACTCGGAGTCAATCTCATATTTCCGTTCATGCAGCTCGGGCTTCATGTCGGTCTTGTCGCTCTGCCACTCGCCGCTTGTCGGTCCGTCGTTGAAGGCATTGGCGTATGGATCGATGTTGATGCACTTCCACTGCCGCAGGATGACGCCACGCAGCATCTTCTTAAGCGCAGGGTCATCGTTGGCAAACTGCACGTATGGCCACACCTGTGCCCCTGAGTCGCGCAGCCACATGGCGTGGATGTCGCCCGTATAGACGAAAGTGTCGTCCTCGCCGTCCACGACCCGATAGTGGACGGTGGTCTCCAACGTGTTCGGGAAACAGTTTTCGAACATCCACGCCAGCTTGGGATTCCCGTTGAGTAGACGCTTCACCTCGTCAATTTTCTTGTCGATGACCTCCGAGCGGAACAGCCTGTCTTCCACCTTCGGACGCCTGGACTCCTGGGCGTTAGTGTTCAGCCACAGGCAGGCCAAAAGCAATACAATCTTTCTCATCGGCAGTTATGGTCTGTTTTGTTTCTTTGTGCCAAAGTCAGAGGGCTGAGGACCCATCTGGAACTCGAGGGTACCGCCGCGGACGATATCGTCGTACATGATGTACGAACGTGTATAGGGCTTGCCGTTCAGGCGGACACTCTGGATATAGATATTCTCATTGCTCACGTCGTGGGCCTTGACAGTAAAGGTCTTGCCGTTGCCAACCTTCATCGTCACCTCTGGGAACAGTGGGGAACCGAAGACGTATTTGCCGCCGGCGGGCTCAACCTGATAAATGCCCATTGCCGAAAGGATGTACCACGCCGACATCTGCCCCACGTCCTCGTTGCCGCTCAGTCCGTCGGGAGCATTGCGGTAGAGCTCACCAAGCGTCTGTCTGATGAGTTTGGCACCTTTCCAGGGCTGCCCCACATAGTTGTGCATATAGAGCACGTGGTGGCTGGGTTCATTGCCGTGGGCGTACTGGCCGATAAGGCCGGAGATGTCGGGTGGAGCCTCCTCGCCCAAGTCGCCATCGACGATGAATAGCGAGTCGAGCTTTGCGACAAACCGCTTCTCAGAACCGAAGAGCGACACCAGTCCGTGGACGTCGTGGGGTACGAGCCAGGTGTACTGCCAGGCGTTGCCCTCGGTATAGTCGCGGTTCTTGGGAGCTGAGTGGAAGGGGTTAAACGTTGAATGTTGAACGTTCGACGTTGAACGTTCTGAGAACGAGTAGTTACCCTTGCTGTCAAGGCCGCGCATAAAGCCTGTGGCGGGGTCGAAATACTTGCGGTAGCTCTGGGCTCGTCGGTCGAAGTATTTCTGGTCGGCCTTATGCTTGAGTTTCTCTGCCACACGTGCCACACACCAGTCGGCCAGAGCATACTCCATTCCGCGACCAACGGTTTCCTTGTCGCTGAACAGGTCGCAGGGAATGTAGCCGTACTCCTTCAGCAGCTTCAGGCCACGCTCGTCGAGCATAGCCGACGCCTTCATGGCCTCAAGAGCCTGTTCGCGCTGCGTCGTCAGCCCCTTCAGCACCAGGTCGGCCAGCACGGGGATGGCGGGATTGCCCACCATGCAGTTGGTCTCGCAGCCCATGAGGTGCCACACGGGCAGCTTGCCCTGTTCGCGCCAGATGTTGAGCATCGTCGTGGCGATGTCCTCCTGTCTCTCGGGGTGAATGAGTGTCATCAGCGGGTGGGCAGCACGATAGGTGTCCCACAGCGAGAAGGTGGTGTAGTTCATGTAGTCGCCCTGATGCACCTCACCGTCGGAACCGCGATATTTGCCGTCAACGTCGCAGAATACCGACGGTGCCGTCATCGTGTGATACATCGCTGTGTAGAAGATGGTACGCTGGTCGGGCGTGCCGCCTGTCAACTGAATTTTCCGCAGCTGTGCGTCCCACTTGCGGTCGGCCTCGGCCACAGTGCCCCTGAAGTTCCAGCCCTGCTGCTCAGCCTTCAGGTTAGCCTTGGCACCCTCGATGCTGACAGCCGAGAGTCCCACCTTTATTAACAGGGGCTGGTCGCCGCCGGCGAAGCGGATGACCTTGATGTTCTTCTCGTCTTTGCAAATCTCCACAGGACGCGAGAACTCAGCCACGAAGAACACCTTCTGGCGGTCGGCCCATCCATGCGAGAAGCGATAGCCGGAAATGACGGTCGGACTCTCCTGACGCGCCTGGCAGTCGGTGACGCCGTCCCCGCCGATGCCCTGCTGCAGGTCAATCCTCATATAGCCCGTCGCTGCGTTGGCAGGCAGGGTGTAGCGGTGCAGTCCTGTGCGCTCAGTAGTCGTCAGTTCCACGCGGATGCCGTTGTCGGGCATCACGGAGTAGTAACCCGGACAGGCATACTCAGCCCGATGCGAGAACGTCACCTGTTTCTGCTCGGCATCGAGCACGGGCAGAAAGGCTATGTCACCCAAATCGGCACACCCCGTGCCGCTGAGGTGCAGATGGCTGAAGCCGATAATCACCGAGTCGCTGTAGTGATAGCCCGAGCACCAGTCCCATCCGTTCAGGCGGTTCGTAGGGCCAAGCTGTACGAAGCCGAAGGGCACGTTGGCACCAAGGAACACATGTCCGTGCCCGCCCGTTCCAATTATGGGATTGACGAGGGCGGTTAATGACTCATCGGGGCTTCCGCCGTTAACGAGAGGAGCAGTAAGCCGGACGAAGACGGGATAGTGGTCTGAGGGCAGCCGGCGCTGGTCGGTCCAGTAGGTGTTGGTCAGCACGCCGTATCGGTCGACGGTGAACTGCGGCGACACAAGCACGTGGTCGATGCGGCTGCGGGTTTTCCGTTCCTGGTGAAAGGCGTTGAACGTCCCGTTTTCAGCAAAGCGCAGGCGGGCTGCCGCGTAACTGTCGACCAGCTTTCCCGACTGTGTGAAGATGCCGTATATCTCGTTGTTCTGGTCGATGTTGAAGTCACCCGTCAGCACTACGGGAACATCTGTCTGCTGGCTGATGCGCTTCACCACCATCTTGGCGGCTTCTCGGCGGGCTACGACGCCCACGTGGTCCATGTGCAGGTTGTAGAAGTAGAACCGCATACCCGTCATCATGTCCTCAAACAGTCCCCACGTGCAGATGCGGTTGCAGGCAGCGTCCCACCCCAAGCCGGGCTTGTCGGGTGTCGGCGAGAGCCAGAAGTGGCCGTCGTCTACCAGTCGGAGCCTTTTCTTGTCGTAGAAGATAGGGGCGTATTCCCCTAACTGCTTGCCATCGTCGCGCCCCACGCCGATGTAGCCGTAGCCGTCGAGTCGCTGGAGCATGTCGTTCAGCTGCTGCTCCAGCACCTCCTGGGCTCCGAAGATGTCGGGATGTTCGAAGTTCAGCTGGTCACACACCACTGGGCAGCGTTGTGCCCAGCTGTTGCCGCTGTTGACGTCATCGCTGTTCTGATACCTGATGTTGTACGAGCCCACGTAGAGCTGTTGGGCACTGGCTGTGAGCGCAGCCACCCAGAGTAGGACGAAGGTTTTAAATACTCTGTTCATGTCAATAATGTTTATTTCGATGCAAAAATAACCAAAAATCTTGAATTGTAGAAAAAAAAGTCGTATCTTTGCCCCGTAATCTTTGAAAAACCATCAATAAAGTATTAAAAACCTATGAACGAGATTCAGAATCTACAGCCGCAGTGCATCTGGAAGAACTTCTATGCACTGACACAGGTGCCCCGTCCGAGCGGACACCTCGAGAAAGTACAGCAGTTCCTGCTGGAGTTTGGAAAGCAGGCCGGCGTCGAGGCCTTCAAGGACCCTGCCGGCAACATCGTGTTCCGCAAACCCGCCACACCAGGCTATGAAAACCGCAAGGGCATCATCCTGCAGGCTCACATGGATATGGTGCCGCAGAAGACGCCAGAGTCAACCCACAACTTCGAGACCGACCCCATACAGCCGTGGATCGACGGCGAGTGGGTGAAGGCTACGGGCACCACCCTCGGCGCCGACAACGGACTGGGCGTGGCCTCTATCATGGCCATCATGGAGGCCAAGGACCTGCAGCACGGCCCCATCGACGCTCTCATCACCCGCGATGAGGAGACGGGCATGTTCGGTGCTAACGAGCTGCCAGAGGGCGAACTGCAGGGCGACATCCTGCTGAACCTCGACTCTGAGACCTGGGGTAAGTTCGTCATCGGCTCGGCTGGTGGCATTGACGTCACCGCAACCTTAGATTATAAAGAGGTAGAGACCGATCCCGACGACGCTGCTGTTCACGTCACCATCAAGGGCCTGCGCGGCGGACACAGTGGTCTGGAGATTCACGAGGGACGTGCCAACGCCAATAAGCTGATGGTGCGCCTCGTCCGCGAGGCCGTCGAGGAACTCGATGCCCGTCTGGCCTGCTGGCAGGGCGGCAACATGCGCAACGCCATCCCCTTCAAGGCCGAAGTGGTGCTCACGCTGCCGAAGGAGAACGTCGATGCCCTGAAGGAGCTCTGCGCCGACTGGCAGGAGGACTTCCGCGACGAATACAAGCAGATTGAGACGCTCGGCATCGAGGTGCTGGCCGAAGATGTGGAAACGCCTAAGATGGAGGTGCCCGTCGAGATTCAGGACAACCTCATCAACGCTATCTACGCCTGCCACGACGGTGTTATCCGTATGATACCCTCCTATCCCGAGGTTGTGGAGACCTCGTCGAACCTCGCCATCATCAACATCGGCGACGGCAAGGCCTCGCTGAAGATCCTGGCCCGCTCCAGCCGCGAGGACATGAAGGACTACGTCGTGAAGACCCTCGAGAGCTGCTTCTCGATGGCTGGCATGAAGGTGGAGACTGCCGGCTCGTACGGCGGTTGGGACCCAAATCCCGACTCCGAGATTCTGCACCTCTTATTAAAAGAGTACAAGGAACTGTTCGGCGAGGACGGTATCATCCAGGTCGACCACGCCGGCCTTGAGTGCTCCGTCATCCTCGGCAAGTACCCGCATCTCGACGTCGTGAGCCTCGGTCCCACGATGAAGTCGCCCCACACTACCACCGAGCGCGCCCTCATTGCCACCGTCGCCCCCTTCTGGCAGCTGCTGAAGAAGACCCTCGCCGACGTCCCCGCGAAATAACCCCCCAATCCCCCTCCTGTCCCCCTATGCTGCAACATTGTTGCAGCAAAGAGAGACAGGCGGGGACAAACAAAAAGCCCCCCAAAGATGACCTGGGAAGAATTTGAGAAGCACAAGGCCTTCGCAGGTGAGAAGAAACCGTCGATGCTCCGCCGCCGTGTAGGCCATGACTACCAGTCGCGCCGCATCTACCTCATCACCATGACCGTGGAGGGCCGGCGCCCCCTGTTAGGCCAGTTTGTCGGCGATGCCGACGCCCCTGACGGCACCCCTGATGCTCCTCACGTCGAACTGTCACCCTTAGGCGAACAAGTGAGGGCTTATTGGCAGGCTATCGAGCAGCACTACCCCACCATCAAGGTGCTGGCCACCCAGGTCATGCCCGACCACCTGCACGGCATCCTCTTCGTCCAGCAACAAATGGACCAGCACATAGGCCAGGCTATCAAGGGCTTCAAAATCGCCTGCAACAAAGCCTACCGCCAACTGTTCCCCTATGCTGCAACACTGTTGCAGCAAAGAGAGACCAACGACCGCAGCCACGGCTACCTCTGGGCCCGGAACTACAACGACCACATCCTCGAGTATGGCGGAGAGCTGGACCGCTGGTTCTCCTACTTACAGGACAACCCGCGCCGCTTGGCTGTCCGTCGCGCCCATCCCGACTACTTCCGCGTAGTCTTCGGCCTCACCATCGGCAACAAGACCTACTCAGCCATCGGCAACCGCTTCCTGCTCTCCTATCCACAGAAACAGCAGATTCAGTGTAGCCGGAGCCTGACTGCCGAGGATGTCAAGGCAGTTGTAGCCTCCACGCTCGCTATGGCCCGGAAAGGTATCATTCCCGTTTCGCCAGCCATCAGCAAAGGCGAGCAGGCTGCTATGCGTGCGGTGCTCGATGCCCGTCTGCCGCTTATCTACCTGACGCCCTGGGGCTTCAGTGAGTATTCAAAGCCTGGCCATCTATTCTATGAAGCCTGTGCCGAGGGACGTTTCCTCATATTGGCTCCCTGGCCCCACCAAAACCAGCGCGTCCCTTTAACCCGTGATATGTGTCTTCAGTTGAACGGCATGGCCGCTGACATTTGTCGCTTGTAATATTACAAATAGACTCTCTGAGGTTGACATTTCTTAGCTTCACCTGTACTATATATAAATGGACAGACTGACGACGAACCAGATAGAGACGCTGTACAAACGGCATCGTGACCGTTTGCTGCTTACAGCACGTACACTGTTGGGCAACGACGAAGAGGCCAGTGATGTTGTCAGCGATGTCTTTACCGAGTTGTTGGTCAAAGGGAAAAACTTGGACGACCATCAGGCAGAGAGTTACCTGCAGGTCAGCGTGCGTAACAAGTGCCTCAACCTGCTGGAACATCGCCGTGTGGTCAAAGGGTCGGTTGCCGGACTTCCTGGCGACACTGAGGATACTGAGTATGAGGAATCTCCGGTAGACGAAATTATCGACTATATGAACACCCAGCTGAATCCCAAGTCACAGCAAGTTATTGAACAGCATTTCATAGGTAAAAAGAAGTATGGCGAGATAGCTCGTGATATGGGTGTCAGTCGCTTCACAGTCTATAAGCACCTGTCACAAGGTATCAGCCAGTTGCGGGCACACTTTGCCTGGTATCATTTAGTAGTAGTCCTGGTACTGCTTTCAGGGGTTGTCTTCGCCATTCTTATGCAGAGTAGCCGCCCGGTGGATCCAAAGCCTGCGGCGTCACCCGCTACTGAAAAGACCGCTCCATCGAAGGCCGCACCCACCACCATCCACTACGAGAACGCAACGTTGGAACAGATACTGACTGACATTACTAAATATAATAAGGTAGAATTGCGCTTCATCAACGACGGTGCCCGCCAACTGCGGCTGCACTACGACTGGCATCAGGCCGACCCGCTCACCGACATTGCCGCCACCCTCGACGCTTTCGACGGCATCAGTCTGGAACTGCGCGACAACACCCTCTATGTGAATCAGCCATGAGACAGGTCATCAGCTTCCTCCTGCTGCTTTGCACAGCTTGTACAGCACAGGCCCAGCGCGTCAGCCGCAATTACCGCGACTGTCCGATGACCACTGTCCTTTCCGACCTGAGCCGGGTCTCACAGCGGCAGCGCATCGTCTTCATCTACAACGACTTGGAGGACTACCTCGTCACCCAGCGGTTCGACTCGCTCAGCGTGTCCGAGGCCATCGTAGTCTGTATTGGCCATTACCCCATCAAACTGACCAGCCGGGGCGACTCCATCCTGCTCGTGGAGTGCAGGCAGCGTCTGCCCTACAAGGTTAAAGGGCTGTTGGCCAACGAGCATGGATTGCCTGTGGCCGATGCCAACATCAGTCTGACAGCCGACGAATCCTCCTGCGGACAGGGCATCAGCAACAAGAGCGGGCGCTTCGTTATACCGACCAGTCAGCCGGAAGGCACCATCCACATCAGCCACGTCGCCTACAAGCCTGCCAGCCTCCGCTATTCGGCGGGCGACTTAGGCACCATTCGTCTGGAGACAGCCAACATCAGGCTCGACAGCGTCAGCGTGATGGCCAGTGTGCCAACCTTAGCCGAGAGCCGTTACATGAAGTATGCCGACAAGATAGCGAAAGAGGTCTGGAACATGCGGATGCCGCAGTTCCACATCGACACCCTGCCTGCCAAGTACCGGCACGCTGATGCAGTCGTGCTGGCCGACTACGACTGTATAGAGTATCATCTGGTCAGTCAGAGCTATCCTGGTATGCCTTTTAGCCTTGCCAACTTCCACGAGAAATGGATCAGCACACGCCACCTTCACCGCAGCCGCTACTACGTCAACAGCCCCGAAGCCGCCCGCCGTCTGTCGCTCGTCAGCTACTCACTGCAAACCGACATCACCGACGTCACCTTTCACAAGATTACGGTCATGGGCATCAGGGTGATTAATCCTAACGGCAGCACGCGCACCGTCAACACCTACCCCTACTTCAAACCCAGGGCCAGAAGCCGCGCGACTGCTGTCAACGCTACTGACACCATCCGTCTGGCGCGACTGGAGCCGGGCGACATTCTCGACGTGTTCGTCTATCACAGCTTCGAGGAACCAATGTCTCCATACGAATTGAAACTGCCCGCCCGCTACCCTGTACTGTACTACGAGGGCAGAGCCGTAGCCGACCGCAAGCTGCAATTCATGCACCGTGAGACTGGCACCTTGGGGCACAAGATGACAGAGGAGAACGAAGGGCGCGACGTGATTGTCTACACCCAAAGCGACTATTACCAGCCACAGGCGACCGCCGCCAGTGTCACCGTGGAAGTAAAGCTGAATAAATAACAAACAGACATGATGAAGCATAAGACAAAGAAACACATCCGAACAGTACTGCTGCTACTGACAGCGCTTGTCTGGCAGCAGGCTGCGGCCCAGTCGACGGGAACGCCGTTAGAGCCGACAGCGAAAGAAAAGAAGGTGTTCAACACCATCCTGGCCGACTTCACCACGGGCTGGGTCACCTCCGAGGTGACCACCCCCGAAGGCAGCTACAAATGGCGGAACGGCCAGGGCTTCGAAATCAGCTACCGGCGGTTGCGCAAGGACGGCTACGGCATCGGCCTGGAGTTTGCCCACAGCGCCACCAACTACCCTTCGCGGACCTACGGCGGCGAGTACCAGGTGAAGGCCAACTTCTATGGCATCTCGCTACTCTACGGCGGTTTCGTGGGCCAGAAGTGCATCGCCACTGTCGGCATCGGCGCTGGGTGTGCCTACGCTTACGGCAGCGACAAAGGCAGTATTGGCTTTGGACTGAAGGAGGCCATCAATGTGGAATACCAGCTGAGTCCGCTCGTCGGCATCGGTGCCGGGCTCGACTACTTCATGAACATATCAGCCGACCAGCAGCCCGACGGCTACGGCAAGAAATATGACATCACCGGTTTCAAGCGACTGGCACTCCACGTCGGGCTCAGAGTGTACTTCTAATAAATCATCAGTAATATGAAACGCATCATCCTACTATTCACCCTCCTGGCAGCCATGCTGGCAGGCCAGGCACAGAGCAGCTACTGCCTAACGTTCGACGACTACGCAGCTGGCACGTGGCACCCGCTCAGCCAACTCGAACTGCAGTACCGCTCGGGCAACAAGTCGCTCTGGAACGGCGGAGCCAGCTACAGGCCCGTGACAGGCGACAGCAAGACCGACAAGACGTTGAAGAAGGACGCCTGCCTCATCATGCACCACGACTCACTCTACATCAACTGCCGCGGCCTGTCGTGCCAGGGCGTACGTTTTGGCAACTGGTATGCACCAGCTTGCATCTTCGATCACGACTACTTCCTCTTCACAGCACTGAGTATCAAGGCCAAGAAGTCCACTGCCAACTCGGCCTTCTGGTTCGGTATCGTCGGTGGGGCCATCGCAGCGGCCAAACACAAGGACGAGTACATGTGCTACATATTCTATCCCAACGCCGGAACGGTGAGAGCCGTAGACCAAAAGATGATGTACCAACTGCTGGAGGACTATCCCGACCTGCGTAGCAACTACGACGACATGGTGGGCGACGAGGCCGACTGTTCGCCTCAGACCGTCATCCCACTACTGAAGAAAGCCGGTCTCATCTGACGCCAGAAAAAAATATCGTCCCCGCTTTTAAACCTTTTGCCCTCCCGAACGTCTAAAGGCTGTTATCTAATTAAAATTATTAACAACTAAAATTAACAACTATGAAGAAAGTAATGATGATGCTGGCCATGCTGGCACTTCCGTTTGCCTTGCAGGCACAAACCAAGTTCCACGATGTAGAAGCTAACGAGGCTACAGGTCCTGTGAAGTCGATTACCCAGTCAGGCATGATGGGCCGTGGCGAGCAGGTTATCAACTTCACCAAGGAAGGCAAGATGCAGGCAGAAGGTCTGTCGGGCATGGAGTACGATGAGAATGGCTACCTGAAGAAGGCTGAGAGATCAGTCGAGGGTCCTCAGGGCAATATGAAGATCACCACCACCTTTAAGTGGGAGAACGGCAAGGTGAAGAGCCAGACGATGGATTTCGGCCAGGGCGCAATGACGCAGGTCTACACCTACAACGAGAAGGGTGCTCCCGCCTCGATGTCGATGGACATGATGGGTCAGGCCATGGAGACTCCTTACACCGACTACAAGTACGATGACCACGGCAACTGGATCAGCCGCAAGATGTCGATGATGGGCCGCGAAATGGAGCAGACCCGCAAAATCGAGTACTACGAGTAAGAAAACGCCGCGTGACCGCAAACCTACCCGCACCCCGACAACAGGTGCGGTTTTTTTTTGCCTGCACCCCTATTTTTTTACCTTTTTGCTTTTTTACCTTTATTTTTTTTATTATCTTTGCACCCGATAAACCAAAATAGTAACAAAATTATGGACGACTACCCGGCGGATAAACGCAATTCGTAAAGGCGGGGGATAAGGCGAGCAAGGCTGCTAATCCCCTTGCCGCACTATTCACTTTTCACTATTCACTTTTCACTAGCGAAGCGAAGAAAGGATTAGCACAATGAAGACTTACTGGAACACCCAAGGCGGACTGACCCAGCTCACAGAGTGGCAGCCCAATTGTTGGATACAGATGACGTGTCCGACTGAAGACGACCAGCGCGAGCTGGAAGAGCAGTTCAAAATACCCGACTACTTCATGTCGGACATCAGCGATACCGACGAGCGTGCACGCTATGAGTACGACGACGGCTGGATGCTCATCATCCTGCGCATACCCTACGTCAAGGAGGTCCGCTCGCGAACGCCCTACACCACCGTACCCCTCGGTATCATCCACAAGCGCGACGTCACCATCACCGTCTGCTACTACGAGACCAACATGATGATCGACTTCGTCTCCTACCAGCAGAAGCGCAACGAGGGCTTTACCGACCATGTCGACATGATCTTCCGTCTGTTCCTCTCGTCGGCCGTCTGGTACCTGAAGCGCCTGAAGCAGATCAGCATGCTCATCGACAAGGCCAAGCGTAACCTCGACAAGGAGGTGAACAACGAGAGCCTCATCGGGCTGAGCCGCCTGCAGGACTCGCTCACCTACTTCCAGACCTCCATCCGAGGCAACGAGACGCTGCTCTCGAAGCTGAAGTTCAAGCTCCAGATTGACGAGCTCGACGCCGACCTCATCGAGGACGTCAACATCGAGATGACGCAGGCCCGCGAGACCACCAACATCTACTCCGACATCCTTGAGTCGACCATGGACACCTACCAGTCGATTATCAACAACAACATGAACAACGTCATGCGAACGCTGACCTCGGTCACCATCATCATGATGTTCCCCACGCTCATTGCCTCGCTCTTCGGCATGAACCTCGTCAACGGCATGGAGGAGAAGTCCTGGGGCTTCATCTTCGCCCTCATCATTTCCGTACTCGTATCCTTCGGCTGCTGGTGGTTCTTCCGCCACAAGCGGCTGGTGTAAACGTTAAAAAACAATAACAAGTTGAGAAAACTTCGGGGTAATGCTGTGCAACTCCGAAGTTTTTTGTAATTTTACGCCCTAATTCGTCGGCATGCCTGTGCGTGCGACGGTAAATATTGTGTGTGTACTCACGATAACAGTAACTAAAAGCAGTTATTATGGACTCTCAAGAAAACATCCTCGAGCAGGGGATCAGTGAAGAAAAAGTAAACCAGGAGCTAGCTCCTGAAGTAGTAACCGACGAAGTCGCTTCGCAAGCTGAAGAAACCACCGAAGCTGCGGAAGTCACGGCAGCTCCAGAGGCTCCCGAAGTTGCGGAAGTCACAGAGACTCCCGAGGCTCCAGAAGTTCCCGAAGTCACGGAAGCTCCAGAGACTCCCGAAGCCCCCGAGGCTCCCGTGGAGCGTAAGGTCTATGAGACGAAGAAGGAGGTGCTCGAGCGCGTGAAGGAGATTGCCCACGGCGAGGAGATGCCCCAAAAGGACGAGGTCGACTATCTGAAGACCACGTTCTACAAGCTCCACATTGCCGAGCGCGAAGCCAAGCTGAGGGCTTACATCGACGGCGGCGGTGACCCCGAACTGTATCAGATTACCCCCGACGAGGACGAGGAAGTGTTCAAGGCCGAGATGGGCGTCATCAGGGAGCGCCGCCAGCAGCAGTTCCGCGAGCAGGAGGCTGAGAAGGAGGAGAACCTGCGTAAGAAGCTCGAGATAATTGAGAAGATAAAGGCCATGGTCACCTCGCCCGAGGAGGCCAACAAGACGTTCCAGGAGTTTAAGGCCCTGCAGCAGGAGTGGCGCGACATCAAGGCCGTTCCCGCCGAGAAGGCCAATGAGCTGTGGCGCAACTACCAGCTGTACGTGGAGCAGTTCTACGACCTGCTGAAGCTGAACAGCGAGGCCCGCGAATATGACTTCAAGAAGAACCTGGAACTGAAGACCAAGCTCTGCGAGGCTGCCGAGAAGCTGGCCGAGGAGACTGACGTCATCAGTGCCTTCCACCAGCTGCAGAAGCTGCACCAGGAATATCGCGAGATAGGCCCCGTCTCGAAGGACCTGCGCGAGGAGGTGTGGAACCGCTTTAAGGCTGCCTCGACGGTCATCAACAAGCGCCACCAGCAGCACTTCGAGGGCATCCGTGCCCGCGAGGAGGAGAACCTTCAGAAGAAGACCGCCCTCTGCGAGAAGGTGGAGGCCATTGCTGCCGAGGAGAACAAGGGCAGCGGCGACTGGGAGCGCCATACCAAGGAGATTATCGAGCTGCAGCAGGAGTGGAAGACCATCGGTTTTGCCCCGCAGAAGATGAACGTCAAGATATTCGAGCGCTTCCGCGCTGCCTGCGACGACTTCTTCGGCCGCAAGGCAGAGTACTTCAAGACCCTGAAGGACACCTTCAAGGAGAACGCTGAGAAGAAGCGCGCCCTCATTGAGAAGGCCAAGGCCCTGCAGGACTCGACTGAATGGAAGTCGACGGGCGACAAGTTCATCAACCTGCAGAGAGAGTGGAAGCAGATAGGCATGGTGCCCAAGAAGCTGGGCGACCAGCTGTGGGAGGAGTTCCTCGGCGCCTGCAACAAGTTCTTCGAGGCCCGCAATGCCGCCACTGCCGGCACGCGCGACGAGGAGCATGCCAACCTGGAGAAGAAGCGCGACGTCATTGCCCGCCTGAAGCTGGTGACCGAGGAGGCCGGCGACAACCTTCAGGAGATGGTGCAGCAGCTGGTCAACGAGTATCAGGCTATCGGCCATGTGCCGTTCCGCGAGAAGGACAAGCTCTACGAGGAGTACCACGCCGTGCTCGACAAGCTCTACAAGGAGCTGAACATCTCGGTGGCCAAGCGCCGTCTGAACTCGTTCAAGCAGAACCTGAAGCAGGTGGCCGAGCGTGGCGAGAATGCCTTAGACAACGAGCGTGCCCGCCTGTTCCGCCAGTATGAGGCCATGAAGCAGGAGATTCAGACCTACGAGAACAACCTCGGCTTCTTGAGCGTCAGTTCGAAGAAGGGCAACTCGCTCATCGACGAGATGAACCGCAAGGTGCAGAAACTGAAGGACGACATGAATCTGGTCCGTGAGAAGATCAAGGCTATCGACCAGGAGAACCGCGAGAAGCAGGAGTCGTAATCAGACTCCCGATAACCCATACAATAATCCCCTCCGCTTGTTCGAACGGAGGGGATTTTTTCGTTGCCTATACCTTATATAATTACTCGACGGTCATCGTATAGATGTGGCAGCCGCTGGTGTTCCAGACGACTACGTCGCAATCCTGATCGATGGTCCAGGTGTAGGTGTCCTGAGTCGTCGGCTTGAAGGCCTCACCAATCTGGTTGGCAGCGTCGTAGCTGTTGGCATAGATCTGGATGCCGCGGGCGTCACTTGCCTTGTGTGACTCGATAACAACGGTCAGCTTCTGGCCAGCCTTCACGCCGGGGATGGTGAAGCAGGGGCAGGACTGCTTGCTGCCACCACCACCTAACCAGAGGTAGGCACCACCAGCATAGTCGCTCAGAGCCGAGGGATAGTTCACGGCAATGGCCAATGAGCGCTTGGCAGCATAGTCGGGATCGAACTTCAGGCCCTTCAGCTCCTCAATGACCTGACCGTTAGCCAGCAGCGAGCCGTCGGCACCCACGGTACCCTGAAGCCAGAAGCAGTTGTCCTTCGAAGTCTCGGTGGGTTCCTGGGCAGCACCTTCCTTTGACGGGTCTTTCTCCACATCGCTCCAGCCCGTGAAAATGCTTGCGGCAGCGTCAGCCTTCAGGTTGGCAACAGTAGCAGCGCTCCAAGTAGTGAAGTTCCAGGTCATCGAAGCCGTTGCGGCTGCCTCGATGGTGAACTCTGTGGTCACGTAGGCATTCTTACCGGTAAACTTCGGGAATGCTGCCGAAGCCATCACGCCGTGAACCTTCTCTGCCTGGGCCTTGATGAACTTGAACTTACCGGGAGCGGTCACCTGATAGTCGGTACCCTCTACAAGTTCCGTACCACTGGCAGTTACAAAGCTGTAGGTTGTCGTGGCGGGTTCCTCCAGAACGCCGGTTGCCGTCAGTTGCGAACTCAGGTCAAGCTCGGTCACGGTTTCGGGAACTTGATATGCGGGCTGCGGGGCGTAGGTGTACTTGCTTGTAGACGTCACGGCAGGCTTGGTGGGGAGTGTGGCCAGGGTGAACAGGTTGTTCTGAATCTGGAGCGTACCCTTTACCACTTTTGACAGGTCGATGTCAGTCAGCTTGTTGTCAGAAATGTAGATGTTCTTTACGCTGGTAATCTTGCTCATGTCGATGCTCTCTAACTGGTTGCCGGAAAGCTGCATGTCAGAAATCACAGCTCCCTCAGGCAGAATCACTTCGGTAATCTGGTGGTTCTGTGCGTAGAACTGGCTGATGGCGGGATTGTTGCTCAGGTCAAGCTTTGTCAGTTTGCCTGGTTTGTCCAAACTGGCAGCCATCAGGTTCAGATATTCGAGCTTGGTGTTCTTGCTGACGTCGATGTCCTCCAGCACGCTCTCGAAGTTCGAGACCGTGTTGTTGTTGATGGTCAGGCTTGTCAGGTTGGCGTTGTTCGACACGTTGATAGCCTTCAGCGAACCCTGCGAGAAGCTGAACTGCTTCAGTTCGTCGAGTCCCGTCAGGTCAATATTGTCGAGGGATGCCAGACTGATGCCCATCTGCACCACCTTCTTCATCTTCTCCTGGTCTACACTGGTGGGAACGATGCCACCCGACAGGTTGACGTACCAGAGGTCGCTGTTACCATAGACCTTGACGATGCCGTCACCGGCAATAGTTCCGGTAAACGTCGTGGCACTCTTGTGCTGGGTGTCCTCACGTGTCATGCCCTCCTCGTCCTTCAGTCCGCCGTTCTCGAAGCAGACGGTATCGGCCACGATGACACCATCGCCGAAGTCCACGCCATAGATGTCATACGCATCGTAGACGCCCAGCGTCAGCGTTACTTCCGAGCCTACTTCGCCCGTGAAGGTAGCCACGAGGTCGGTCTCATACTGCACTCCGTCCAGCTCGACGATGGTCTTCTGAGGCTGTTCTGGCTCCGCGGGACCAACGGGGTTGTCCTTGTCATCACACGATGTCAGCATTGCTGAGGCTGTCAGCAACATTGACGCAAACAAAAAAAGTTTCTTCATAAAATAATAATTGTTAGGTTAATAATTACGTGCTGCAAAAATACGAAAATAATTCCTTTTGGCAGAAGAAAAATAGTTAAACAAGTGTTAAATGTTTCTTTTCACTCCATATTGGTCGATAATCTTTGTATATTTGCAATCAATTAAGAACGAAAACAGAGGTATGAGAGCATTTCTACTATCCTTTTTTATGCTTTTCCTTGCCGTGACGGGAGTGTCTGCCCAGAGAACGCTGACCGGAACCGTGACCGACACGAGTGGTGAGCCCCTTTTGGGTGTCACGATAACCGTGAAGAATGGAAAGCAGACAGCCGTGACCGACCTGAACGGAAAATACAGCATCAAGATTGACGATGCGAACGCCGTCGTGGTGTTCCGCTATGTGGGTATGGAGCCTTATCAGGCGGCGGTCAGGAACCAGTCGACGATGAACGTCACGCTGAAGGAGCAGACTACCCAACTGGCTGAGACGGTGGTGGTTTCGACAGGTTACCAGCGGCTGAGCCGCGAGCGGTCGACCGCAGCCTTCGGATTCGTCGACTCCACGAAACTGAACCGCGTCATGCACAAGGACCTCGTTTCGGCTTTGGAGGGCCAAGTGGCCGGACTGCGCATGGACATCAATCCGAACACCGGCGAGAGCAACCCGATACTGCGTGGTGTCGGCACGTTCTCGAACAGCGTGGGCACGAAGCCGCTTATCGTTGTCGACGACATGGCCACCAATATGGAGCTGTCGGAGATCAATCCCTACGATGTGGAGTCAGTGACGGTGCTGAAGGATGCCGCCGCCGCCAGCATCTACGGTGCGCTGGCTGCCAATGGCGTCATCGTGCTTACCACAAAGCAGGGCAAGACCGACAAGACGACCGTCAACGTGAACGCCGACTGGTATATCTCGACCAAGCCGTCGTTCGATGCCATGCACTACGCCTCGACCAGCGACATCATCGACTACGAGACGAAGGTGTATAATGCCCGCGTGGCCAGCAGCGGCAGCGTCAGGACGCTGTTCGACACCTACGCCAACAACTACTACTCGCCGCTCTACCAGCTCTACCGCGACCAGGCAGAGGGGCGTATCAGTCAGGCCGACGTCGACCAGACGCTGAGCCAGTGGCGCCAGAACGACTTCTACTCGCAGTACCGCGACCTGGCCTGGCGCACCGCCGTCACCCAGCGCTACAACATCTCGGTGTCGCAGAAGTCGCAGCAGTCGAACCATTTCGCCTCGTTCAACTACGAGCACGACAAGAACCGCGTCAAGAGCGACTTCAACGACATCTTCTCGATTTACCTGAAGTCGAACTTCCAGGTGGCCAAGTGGCTTGGCCTGAAGCTCGGCATCGACACCCGCTTTGCCAACAGCACGTCGCCCGACGGCTCCTATACCAGCTACAACATGCAGGAACGCTATGCCGCCATCGAGGATGCCCAGGGCAACCTGGTCCGTTCGCCCTACGTCAACGTGGCGGGCTTTGCAGGCAGCGCCATCAACGGCACCCGCATCCGCGAGGTGCAGGAGCAGCGCGTCGAGGGCTTGATGCCTTATTCGTTCAACGTCCTGGAGTCGCTCGACGAGAGTCTGACCAAGCACCGCAACGTCCGCCTGCGCCCGTTTGTCAACTTAGAGGCCAAGTTCCTGAAGTGGTTCAAGTACAACGTCATGTTCCAGTATGAGTGGGGGCAGACGCGCAGCGAGCAGTACGACGAGCCCTCCACCTATCAGATGCGCCTGACGCACAACGCCTTCATCGACCAGTCGGGCGAGTGCCTGCTGCCCGACGGGGGCCGCTTCTTCCAGCAGACCAACAACTCGCGCCGCTATACGTTCCGCAACCAGCTGAACTTCGACAAGAGCTTCCTCGACGCCAAGCACAACGTCAACGCCATCATGGGCTTCGAACTGCGCGAGAACCGCTCGCCACGCCTCGTTCAGCAGCTGATGTACGGCTACAACGACACGGCACTGACCTCCGTCCGCATGGACTGGCAGACGCTCTACAACGAGGGCTGGCAGTCGCTGGTCTATAACGGCACGCAGCGACTGGGCGGACTGACCACCAGCCAGAGCGAGGTGTTCCACCGCTACGCCTCGTTCTATGCCAACGTGGGCTACAACTACCTGTACCGCTATAACCTGACCGGCAGCATCCGTTGGGACGAGGCCGACCTCTTCGGACTTGACACCAAGAACCAGCACCACCCGCTCTGGTCTGTCGGCGGCGGCTGGAACATCTCCGAGGAGCAGTTCATGAAGGATGTCTCCTGGCTCGACTTCCTGAAGCTGCGCCTGACCTACGGCGTGAACGGTAACGTCGACCAAAGCTCGACCACCTACTTCGTGGCCCGTTACCGCACGCTGAGCTACGACCCGACCAACACGCAGTACCTGAACTACAGCGACGACAACCTGCCCAATCCGAAGTTGCGCTGGGAGAAGACGTCGACCTTCAACATCGGTCTGGACTTCCGCATGCTGAACAACCTGCTCAGCGGTTCGCTGGAGTTCTACAACCGCGTGGGCGACGACCTGCTGGTGCGCAAGTATATGGACTCCACACTTGGCGCTTCTTCGCGCGTAATAAATAATGGTAAGATGCGCAACCGGGGCATCGAGCTCTCGCTGACGGCCAACCTCATCCGCCAGAAGGACTGGGGACTGTCGGCCACGCTGAACTACGCTTACAACAACAACAAGATGCTCAACGTGGAGCACAACCCCACCGACATCGCCTCGAACTTCATCACCGCCCCCGAGAACTACCGCATCGAGGGCACCAGCTACAACACCGTCTGGACCAGGACGGCAACGAGATGGCGAAGTTCGATGCCGACGGCAATCCTACGGAGGTGACCTACACCTCGACGCTGAAGGGCACCGATGCGCTTGTGAACATGGGAACCTTCGTGCCCATCCATACGGGGTCGCTGTCGCTCAACCTGCGCTGGCGCGAGCTGGAGCTGAACACGCTGTTCATCTTCTCGGGCGGCAACAAGCTGCGCTTAGACGTCACCGACATGAACTCCTACCAGATGGTGACCGACCACGTGAACGACCACACCGTGAAGCACTACTACGAGATGCCAACGGGCAGCGTGGCCCAGCAGAACGCCTCGACGTTCTCGGAGTGGTGGCGCTACGCTGACGAGCAGGTCGTGTCAGCCAACTACCTGAAGATGCGCAGCATCAACCTGGCCTATCACCTGCCCGACGCCATCATCCGCAAGATCGGCATCGGCCCGACGCGTCTGACGCTGCAGGTGAACAACCTCTTCTACATCTCGGCTGCCGGTAAGGACATCGACCCCGAGTCGTACTCCGTCAAGACGGGCACCCGCACCCTGCACCAGCCGAAGACCGTCAGCATCGGATTCTCAACCAGCTTTTAAGGGTAAAAAGGTAAAAAAGTAAAAAGGTAAAAAAGTAAAAGAAATGATGAACATAAAAGTTTATATAGGAAAGGGACTTAAAGGTCTGGTAAAAGGTTTCTTACCTTTTTACCTTTTTGCCTTTTTACCTTTCTTCACCTCCTGCGACTCCTACATCGACATAACGCCGAAGGGGGCCGTCACCGTCGATTCCGCCCGCCAGTACTACGAGCTCATCGCCAATCCCATGCGCTGCTACAATCCCGCGTCCTACTATTACCTGACGGACGACGTCTGGGCCAAGGAGTCGAACATCCTCGGCTACGAGAGCACCAGCTTCCACGGCATCAACTTCACGTTCAACGAGCAGGCCGACCGCACGCTGCTGGCCGACAATAATCTCTATGAGAATATGTACGCTTACATCCTGCGCATGAACCTCATCATCGACAACATCGACGAGGCCGACGGCTCGCAGGGACTCAAGGCGCTGGCTAAAGCCGAGGCCCGTACTTTCAGGGCCTTCGACCACTTCCTTGCCGTCAACACCTTTGCCAAGGCCTACGACCCCGCAACGGCTGGCAACGACGGTGGCGTCTGTATTCTTGACCACTACGACCTGGAGGCAACGCCCAAGAAGTCGACCGTTGCGCAGGTCTACGACTTCATCATCCGCGAACTGGAGGAGTCGGTACCCCTGCTGCAGGAGAAGCCCGAGAACATCTACCACCCCAACCGCGCCTATGGCTACGGTCTGCTCTCGCAGGTCTACCTGTTCCACCGCGACTGGGAGAAGGCCCGTCAGGCCGCAGAGGCTTCGCTGAAGCTGAACTCGGCACTGGTTGACTACAATGTCATCAAGGATGCTGGCGGCGTGGCACGCTGCAAGGACTACAACCGCGACAACAACCCCGAGGTGCTCTCCTACATGTGGATGGGCTCCGGCTGGACCACCGAGGAGGCCGCCCTCTATTACTACGGCATGATCAGCCCGGAGCTGAAGCAACTGTTTGAGCCCGACGACCTGCGCTACAGCCTCTTCCTGCGCGATACGGGTACCAGCATCGTCAACTGGTTCGACACGGGCAGCGGTGCCGCCATCTGGACGCCGGCCACAACGTCGGAGCGCTTCACTTACATGACTGTCGGACTGCGCACCGCCGAGGTCTTCCTGATAGCCGCCGAGGCCAACGCCCGGCTGGGCAACCTCGATGCCGCCGCCGGCTACGTCAACCGCCTGCGTGCCAAGCGACTCTCAACACTCAACACTCAACACTCAACACCCAACTCTCAACAGGAGATGGTTCAGACCATCATCCAGGAGCGCCGCAAGGAGCTGCTCTTCGGCTTCCACCGCTTCTTCGACCTGAAGCGCCTGAACACCGAGCCGGAGTACCAGAAGACCGTCACCCGCACCTTCCCCGTGGTGAACGTCAGCGAGACCTATCCTCAGAAGACTTACACCCTGCGCCCCGACTCGCGCCTCTACATCATTCCTTTCCCCCGCTCGGCACGCGACAAGAACCCGAACTTAACGCTGAACACGGATGAGTGATTTCTTGACTACGAATTATACGAATTAAACGAATTAGAATATGAAGAAATTTTACGCAACTATCGCAATGGCCATGATAGCCATGACGTCGTTTGCTGCTGAGCAGAACGACACCACCTACGTCACAATGGACTTTAACCTGAATCCCTGGAACTATCCGGTACGTGAAATCACCAAAGGCTGGAGTCCTGACTACAAGGACTGGGATGCACCCGGTGCCTTCCTTTCTGACACCGACTTCTCCTGGCCCGTCAGCGAAGGCTCTGCCGACAAGATAAAGGTTACGCTCTACGCGGTCGACTTGGATGAATATGAAAAGGTGCCCGTCTACGGGCGCGTAGACCCAGGCACCGAGGCCGCCTCATTGGGCGTCGGGCCAGACATGATTAACGTGCTCTATACCCAACCGGGAACAACCATGCGCTTCCAGTGTCCTGAGCACTACAAGTTCGGCAAGATGGTCTTCTACTGCTTCCATTCCTCCAACTTCATGGTAGGCGACGAATACGAAGAGGAGTTTGAGTACGAATATGATACCACCGTCTTCAAGCACAAACTGAAGGTCTGGAGGCCCACCTCGCCGAAGAAGAACAGCTACGGCTATGACATCTGGGAAGGCGACGACACCAACATCCTCTTCAACTACCCATACTTCACCGCCCATTTCGTCAAGATTGACATCGCACTCGTGTCAGACGGCACCAGCACGCCCGACATCCCCGACGGTATCAGCGAACAAATCGCAGACCGTCAATCCGTCAATGGTAATTTCTACGACCTTCAGGGCCGTCAGGTAAAGCCTGCTACGAAAGGCGTTTATATCGTAGGCGGCAAAAAGGCTGTCCGTTAACCTGATTGTAATATAAGGTATACCTCTATAATAATATGGAGCAGGAATTAGACTTCAGACGGCTGCCGCCCAGTTATAAGCGGTGTTTCCTGATGCAGTGCCCCAGGCGCAGCGAGTGCCTGCGGGCCAAGGTGACCGACAACGTGGCACAGGGCGAACTATGGGGGCCTGCCGTCTATCCTGCCGCTTTGGGCGAAGACGGCAGCTGCCGCTTCTTCCGCCGGGGCCAGCCAGTGGTCATGGCCTGGGGCTTCCGCAATCTCTATGGCGACACCCGCCGCCGCGACGAGGAGAGTCTGCGTGCTGCCATCAAGAGCTATCTGGGCAGTGAAGCCGCCTACTACCGCGTGAACCGGGGGGCCAAACTGCTAACCCCTGAGCAGCAGGAGTATATCCTCGGTCTCTTCCGTCAACTCGGCTACACCAAAGGGCTGGAGTTCGAACACTACGTCGAAACCTACGACTTCGCCACCTAATCCACCACCCATCACCTATCACCCAACACCCACATCCAGCACTGACCACTGATCGTCAGACAGTTACGAAGCCCCAATGCCGGTTTTTCCTGCACTGGGGCTTCTGCGTTCCTGCACTGCGCCTCTTGCACAAATCGTGCTTTAACATAATTTAAAGCGGCAGTCACGAAAAAGTTTCGCGGCGTGACTGGCGGGTTTTCCTGGCAAGAAAAATCGGTTTTCCAGCCGCGAAACATTTGCTGACCGCCTTTTTGAAAATCCATGACGGCGCGTTTTGCCTGTAAGGCGACTCAGGGGACTTGCAAGTGTCGGAAATATGTACTATCTTTGCACCAGCAAACCAAAAATCCTTTGGCTTATGAAAATTTCAAAATTCACTACAAAAGATGGTGTGTACGGACGTCCCGTAACCACCGAGTTGGAAACTATTGTCGAGCGGATGCGCTCAGAGAAGAACCGCGAAGCGGTGGAGCTGATAAGCGCCGGCGTGCGTGGCGACGCTGCCGACCGGCTGCCGCGGTTGCTGTTCAGCGGCACCTTCGGGCGCGGCGGCATTGACGGCCTGCGCACGATGAGCGGACTGGTGCTGATGGACGTCGACTGTCCGCAGGGCACGACGGAGGCCGCTGAGTTCAGGTGCCGCGTAGCCCGGGTGCCTTACACCGTGTTGGCGTTCATCGGCAGCAGCCGCCGCACGCTGAAGGTCGTCGTCAGCGTGGCCTTCAGCGACGGTCGCCAGCCTGTTGACCGTGCTGACTACGAGCGCCTGTTGGCCGACGGACAGCAGACGGCACAGGCTGTCTACCGCTCGTTGGCAGGCGTGGAACTGCGGCCCGCCGGCGAGCCGCTGACGGCATCGTGTCGCGTGAGCTACGACCCGCAGCTGTACTTCCAGCCGTCGGCGCAGGCACTGCCGGTGGTGGCCGAACGGCTGTCGGCGCTGGTGCCTTACATGGCGGCGTCGGTCGACGACGACGGCACGGTGCGCTGGTATCCTGAGGAGGCCGAGCGCGAACGCATCCAGTGTGAGTTCTATGCCTGCCTGATGCGGGCCATGGAGGAGCATCCGCAGGACGGTGGCGAGGCGATGGTGGCCGCTTTGGCAGGCCACTGCCGGCGTGCTCGGCTGGAAGAGGAGAGCTGTGTGCGCCGCACGCTGTGGCAGTCGCAGTTGACAGAGTCGGAGCAGGTGGTGCGCCGCATCTTCCGTGCCGCCTACGGTAAGCCGTATAACGGCAAGACGGTGTCGGCCATGAACCAGAAGGAGCGCATAGCCCGCGACATCCGCTCGTTTATAGAGCGTCGCTACGACATGCGCTTCAATGTGGTGAAACATGGGGTGGAGTTCCGCCGCCACGATCAGGTCTTCAAGCCCTGGCAGCCGTTGGACAAGCGCGACATCAACCGCATAGCCTTCGAGGAGATGGAGGAGGGCGGCGAGGGCTGGCCCATCGACGTCGAGCTGTATACGCAGTCGTCGCTGGTCAAGGCGTACAATCCCATCCTGGAGTTCCTCGCCGGTTGCGGCAACTGGGACGGGCGGCGTAACTATATCGAGGACTATGCCCGGCGGCTGAACACCGACTTCGCGGAGTGGCCGCAGCTGTTCCACCGCTGGTTTCTCGCCATGGTGGCACAGCCCCTGAACCTCAGCCGCGACCACGGCAACTCCGTCGTCCCCCTGCTCATCGGCACGCAGGCCATGAAGAAGTCGACGTTCTGCAAGAACATCCTGCCGCCGTCGTTGCGCGAGTATTATATGGACGACATCAAGATGGACAATGCCGAACAGGTGGAGCGCGTGCTGGGGCGTATGTGGCTGGTCAACATCGACGAGTACAACGCCAAGACCGACCGCGAGCAGGCGAAGATCAAGCGGCTGCTGACGGAGAAGGACGTGCAGGTGCGCCGTATGCGCTCCGACCAGTACACGATGACGCCCCGCCTCTGCTCGTTTATTGCCACCACCAACGAGCAGCGCCCACTTATCGACCCCACGGGATCGCGCCGCTACTTGTGCGTGGAGATGACGGGCCAGGCCGACATGGAGGGACGCGTGCCCTACAAGCAGATGTACGCCCAGGCCGTCACTGAGCTGCGCCGCGGCGAGCGCTTCTGGTTCGACAACGACGACGAGCGCCTTATCCAGGAGCATAACTGCCGCTACCAGCAGCTCAGCACCGTCGACGAAGTGCTCAACGCGCTGTTTGTGAGTGCCGACCGCCGCAAAGAGCACTTCATGACCACCACGCAGATACAGCAGCACCTGCGCAAGCAGCTCAAGGCCGGCGACGTGCCCTCGCTCGCCAAGCTGGGTCACGCCCTGCGCCGCCAGCACTTTGCCGACGGAGCCCGCGACGGCATCCACGGCTACTACCTGAAGTGCCGCTAATGACCACAGGCCAGTGCAGGAAAAGAGGCAGAACCAGTGCAGGATCTCAGCACGGTTCTGCCTCTTAACTATCTGACACTCAGCGGTCAGTGCAGGAAGTGCAAATACAGATTCCGATTAAACGAAACAGCCCAACTTGGTTCTCTAACCTGTTGGACCATTCTGTCTTTTATTCTGAAAGTGCTAGGCGTAATCCTGTAAGCGAATTTGCTTTGTCAGGATCGCTAACGCCAATCTCTGATACTGGGCAATACTGTCTTCGGGAACTATAATCTCCACCTTTTATAATGTATTTTCCTCTTTCTGACTTGCTCGATGATCTCGTGTACTTGGTGTCAGTCCATTCCCCCACATTCCCCGTCATATCATAAATTCCAAGCTCATTGGGAGTTTTGTCTGCTACAATTCTCGTCCTACAATTGTTTTCGCGTGCCTCAAAACCACTAAAGTCTTCACCAAGTTGCTTATCTCCGCTGTTCTGAGCGTACCAGCCGACCTCATCAATATTATTGCTACCTGCATATCTTGTCGGTTTTGCCTTTTTGCCTCCTCGGGCGGCATATTCCCATTCTTCTTCTGTTGGCAGTCGAAACTTCCGATTGGTTATCTTATTCAATTTCTTGATGAACTCCTTGCAATCTTCCAAGCTCACATTTTCTACAGGAAGAGAATTCGAGTAATTATATAAATATGGTGTCTTGAAAACAGATGGATTAGTTCCCATAACAGCACTCCATATCCCTTGGGTAACCTCGGTCTCTCCCATAGAGAATGTATTCACCTTCACATCACGAACAGGCTGCTTTACTGAAGCATCACCCTGATCGGGGGTTGTTCCCATCTGAAAAGAACCGCCTTCCACTTTAATCATCTTGAACGATACTGCTTTGACTTTGAAAGTCTCCACATTCTGTGCTGTTGCTCCTGATGTGCAGGCGAGCAAAGCGATAATCGCTGATAATGCCATTTTCATTGTCTCAAAATGTAAATGTTACACAAATTATTAAGATTAGTTCCACGAGAGATTCTTGCCATCCCATTTCACACAAAGGAAGCATGGGGTGCCACTATCAATGCTGATATCTGACGAGGCGGGCTCGGTTCTTACCTCCTTACCGTCAATCTCTAAGATGAGGCTGGCATTGGTCATTTTCTTTCCATTGGCTACATAACGGCTGTCAATACAGATTTCCTCACCGGCCTTGATTTCCATCTCAGGCGATATGGCTTCCTCGCCAGACTGTCCATTCACCTCAATCTTCAGTCCAGGCGTGATGCTGACAGTGGCCTTGGTATAGTACCACTTCTCTTTCGCGTCATACCCTTTGTGCCTCACCTTGATGGTTTCGCTTGTGCTGTTGAGTACTTGCAGTCCTTCGAAATTTGTCAGGTAGCTTGACTTGGATGTGGTCGAGGCTCCTCCTTCCGCCAGATACCAACTGGCGCAATACAAGTCACCCCTTTCCAGTTCCATCGTGTGAACGATTTTACCATCTGACAAAGCCGTTGAACCAGGAGCATGGATGGCAATAACCTGATAGGGCATGTTTGTATTGATGCCTGCCGGTACTGGCACTCCCAAATGAATGGCTTTCTTCAAGTCAGCCTTAGCTATGGATGTCTCTATCGAATGTAACCGGCCAACGCTTGCGAAAGCATTACCCTGTAGGATATAGACATCAAAAGTCGCTCCTCCAGCTCCCCAATTATCTTCGTAGTAGTCTCGCCTTCCAAGATGATTTATCAGGTAGGAACCATAAACGAAGGTCGGTGTAATGGCACAAGTGTCTATGCGTTGAGCATTAGCCCGTATGTCACTACCATTGTCATCTTCACTGTCGCCACACCCTGAGAGCGTGGCTACTATTGCCAGCAACATCAATTCTGGAAGCATACATGTAACCTTTTTCATTCTTGTTTCAGTTGTTTATCGTTCGTAACCCATTCTAATTTCTCGCCATCCCATTTCACGGTCATGCAATAATAGGCGCAGTTTGCTATTTCAACAACAGAGGAAATCGGCTCAGTTCTCACTTCTTTGCCGTTAATGTCAAGAATCAGACTTGCATTCGTCATTTTCTTTCCTGTAGGAATATAATAACTGGTTAGATAGCCGCTTTCGCCTGGGGCAACTTTTCTTTCGTTCGAACTGACATCACCACTTGTCGAGGTTCCATTAGACTCTGTCTTCAAGTCAGGCGTGATACTCACGCTTCCTTTGGTATAGTACCATTTCTCAGCTACATCAAACCCTTTGTGGATAAACGAGATCGTGTCGTTTGTGAGATTATATACATACAATCCTTCGATAGTACTTATTGGCATTGATTTGATACGTTTTTCTGAAAGCGTGCTTCTTTCTATTTCGTAATCCCAGATGTAAGTGCCGCTTCCACGCTTCAAATCGCCATTGCAAACTATTTTGTTGTCGGTCAGCACCGGTTTGGTTACACTGGACATTGATATTTCACCGTACTCCTTTGTTCGGTCGATGTTTGACGGAATCTCCACGTCAAAACTTAGGTTTAGGCTGGTGCGCTCTTCTTCTGTCAGTTCCCGTTTGTTGGCATAGACCCATCCGGCATTGAATATCCTGCTGTCTTGGAAAAGGAATACATAGAACCAATTGTCTTTACTTCCCCATATAACATAGTTACTGGGGTTCCAGCCTTGGAATCCTATGAGATACTTGCCATATATCTCGAAATGAGAAAACGAAAATGTGGTGAAATGCTTTTCACGCTCCGCTGGCGTTTCGTCTATCAAGTTCTTCGGCTCATCCTCGTCGTCGCCACCGCAGCTTGTTAGCAATAGTGGCATACCTAATACTGCTGAAAGCAATATAGGGTTAAAGAGCTTTAAGTATTGTTTCATTGCTTTTTTTTATTATGATTTATTTTCTTAGTGCATTCAGGATTGCTTCGTACATCTCGCCTTCAGTCTTGAATTCCCATTTTTTTAATCCTTCTCTGATTTTGGCTGATGCATAGCCAATCTTGTAGTAGAGAAAGTCGCCGAAATTAAAATATGCATTATATGTAACCCTTTCATATCCTGACTTGAAAACAATTTCACCTGAGTTTTCATAATGTTCGTAAGCTGTCCAAACGCTATGTTCGGTAATATCCCCAGAAGGTCTTTTTGAACGATTCCAATCTATTTCCATGCTGCGTTTTGCGTTTTCAGCATTACGTTTTGCTTCTCTTGCTGACCGTTCAGCTACCTCTCTGGTATGCAATTCTTTATATTGAGTCCAACCATTTTTTTTGTTATTTTCGAAAACTTCATTTTGCTTTTTTAATAGCCCATCTACCTGGATGCAGAAATTCTTAAATCCGTATTTGCTGTAAGTTTTCAGCCTTTTAAAGACATTATTGGCCTTTGTCAGTATATTGTTGTACTGGTTTATTTTTTCTTGGTTCCAACTTGATTCAGAGCCAAATATAATAAAGCTTTCGTGTACAGGACACTGTAGCGCATAAACAACATAAACTAAGTCCGCTATCTCTCGCGCCTTTTCCATAGTCTTAGCGTCGGCTATGTTTTTGTATATTGCACAGAACTCCTCGGGGTACTTGTCATAGCTGGCTTTGGCATAATTCGTCTTGTTAATGGCCAGAGCCTTTCTGTATGATTCTTCCAACTTCTTGACGGCCTTGTTGTAGTCGTCTTTTATGACCAGATTAGCTGCTTCTTTAAGCTTACTGTCGGTGATTCCTGTCAAGCTGGCAAGGAAACGAGGTGATACAGCAGGTGTTTCCATAGAGTTAACGTCAAGGCCATTGGGGGAATCTTTCTTCTGGTTACTTGCCTTGGTGGCGGTTTTTATAGTCGGTTTCTCTGCCGGGAAACCGTACATAAAATTCCCGCTGAAGTAATAGTAAAGGTTTCCTTGCTTGAAGAGCCCCTTGCCCGAGCCATGCAGGAGTCCGTTGGTTATCTGGCCAGTCCAGACGACGTTGTCGTAACGCTTTAGAGTCTGGCTGTTGTTGGAATTTCGGGAAGAGGAATAAGGATTCCACTTTTTTACCTCATTTATGGGTAGAAAGAATGCGGTACCTTTAGTAGTTGGCAGGGGCTTGACCGACTCAGAGTTGCTCAGACAGCGAAAGACGTAAGCGTCGAACTTATCGGCCGTAAGAAACTCGAATTTGTAGACGATGGTTTTTGTATCGCCAAACCTTGAGAGGTCTGTTGTGGCAATTCTGCCTATGACATACCCCATCCGCTGTGCATAGACCGATAGTTCTCCCACCGTGATGTTCTTCTTGGAGGTGTTGTTTATGCAATAGAAACCGTTGGCTGTCGGCCCACGCTGAATGGCTTCCCGGAAGTATTTCTCCTGTGCCAGCATGGGTACTGCCAATAAGAGGAGAATGGAGATAAAAACTTGTCTTTTCATAGTGTAAATAATCGGAGTTAGAAACTATAAGCTACGCCAGCCTCAAGATTAGCAAGCGACCCGCCGGTACTTTTATACTCTTGACCGTCGTAGACAAGTTTGTCTTCCATCAAACTGAGACAGCCGTATCCGCCTAAGTATATGGCAAAGGTGTTGGTAATGAAGAATCGCGTACGCAGTTTTATACCAAAGTCAATAGATTGTATGCCTTTTTTCTCCAGCAGGTCATCATCTATTTTGTTGTAGGAATAGCCGATGCCGCCATGAAGAAGAATCTGAAAACGCTTCTTGGGCATGAAATTAGCGCCTAAGTACACCTTGCCCGCAAACATCTTCAGCAGGTCACTACCAGCGTAGCCAGCTTCAATGAGAACCAATTTGTTCTCTATTGAGACATTCATTCCTGAAATGTTGCGACATTTGAAGTTGACATCTCCGTCGCCGACGCTCACATTGTTTGTCGTACTTAGTGAAACAGTCCTGTTGCCATAGACAGCACCTGCCGACACAACCCATTTGCCGTTTGGACTCACTTCCTGTTTACTTCCCTTCTGCTGATTCGACCCTTTGTAGAATTCATCATCGGACTGGGAGTAAGCCGAAAGACTCATTGTGCTTAGAAGTACAATTAACCATGCAATTTTAGTTTTCATTTGATACAGTTTTAGGGATTATTGCCTACTCTATTGGAAGCGATTTTCGGCATACTCGCATTATTTTAGATCATTTTTGGGAATTTAAAAAGGCGTCAACCATTCGGTGCTTATTCTCTACCTTAGGTTACCGCCAAGTGACCAGTACGTAAATAAGCAAAATTAGTTCACGCCTGGCGAGCGCGAACTTTCCGAACTGCTTGCTCTTGTTATGTCCCCGTTTGGGAGCGTGCCACCTTGTAGCACTCGTTCCTCCCTAATGATTGTATTATACCATACGCAATAATTGTTATGTGGTTCAATTCGTGTTTGTTTTCTCATGTTTGCTGCAATTCGTTTGCAAAAATAAGGAAAAAAGTTTAGACGGCCAAATAATCAGCCGAATTTTTTGGAGTTTGCGAAAAAAGGTGTATCTTTGCGGCAAAGTTATAAGGTCATGGGTACATATATCAATATAGGAAATGCCGGCTTCCAGTCAGTCCGTAATGGCGAGTATGTCGATAAGTCAAGGCTTATTGCCGTGGTGAACGGTACGCTATTCACTGAGCGTCGTTTCAGTTGCGTGACGCGCTGCCGCCGCTTTGGCAAGTCGCTGGCCGCGAAGATGCTGGCAGCCTACTATGACCGTTCCGTTGATTCACGTGCGCTGTTTGAAGACCTGCAGATAGTCCACGACCCATCGTTTGAGAAGCACCTGAACAAGTATCCCGTCATCTATCTGGATCTGAGCGCCTTTACCGAGCGGTTCAAGAACGACAGTATCGTGGACAGGATCAAGGAGAAACTGCGCGAAGACATCCTTGAGGCTTATCTGCAGGTAAAGGTGAAGGACGATGACGACCTGATGGAGGTGCTGTTGAGAATCAACGATGCTACGGGCGACACCTTTATCCTGATAGTCGATGAGTGGGACGCCATCTGCCGTGAGTTTCCGACCACGTCGCCTGCTATGGACAACTACGTGGGGTGGATGCGCCGTATGTTCAAGGATGTCAATGCAGCCCGCGTCTTTGCCGGTGTCTATATGACGGGCATCCTGCCCATTAAGAAGTACAAGACGGAGTCGGCGCTGAATAACTTCATTGAGTACTCGATGGTGGAGCCTGTTGACATGGGGCAGTTCTTCGGTTTCACCAAGGACGAGGTGCGCGCTTTGGCTGCCAGGCATGGCATGGACTTTGATGAGTTGGAAAAATGGTACGACGGCTACCAGATAGGCGACGAACTCTCGATGTTCAACCCTAACAGCGTGATGCAGGCTGTCAGGACTCGCCGCTGCCGCAGCTTCTGGGCCTCGACGGGAGCCTTCGATGCCGTGGCGCACTACATCAATATGAATTACGAGGGCCTGAAGGACGACATCATCAGTATGCTAGCAGGTGGACGATGCAAGGTGAATCCGACCAAGTTCCAAAACGACATATCAATTATTCGCAACAAGGATGACGTGCTCACGGTGCTGATACACTTAGGCTATCTCAGCTATGACTGGCGGAAGAGCGAATGTTACATCCCCAATAGCGAGGTGGCAGGCGAGATGGTGAATGCCGTAGAGGCCAACAACTGGAAGCCCGTGGTGGATGCCCTTGAGGCATCAGAGCAGCTGGTGCAGGCTGTGCTCGACGGCGATGCCGAAGCCGTTGCCCGTGGCGTGGAGGCGGCTCACGACGAGCACACGAGTATCCTCTCCTACAACAACGAGAACTCGCTGGCCTGTGTGTTGAGCATTGCCTTCTACTATGCCCGTAATAACTACATCATCCACCGGGAGTTGCCTACTGGCAAGGGTTTTGCCGACCTGGTGCTCATTCCGCGCAAGAACGTCGACTCGCCCGCCATCGTGCTGGAGCTGAAGTTCAACCGAGATGCCGATGCCGCCATCGACCAGATCAAGCGCCGCCAATACCCCGCCAAGCTGGACGGCTATACCGACTGTCTGCTGCTCGTCGGCATCAATTACGACCGGGAGTCGAAACAGCACACTTGCAGGATAGAGAGGCTGACGTAAGCATCATTATCCCCACCTTCCGTGCTTCGCCGTTGAAAGCTTTGAGGAAACTGAATTGAACCCGGCGGGTAGAGGGCCTCTACCCGCCGGGTTCAGTCGCTCTACCCGCCGGGTAGCGCAGAGTAGGAAAAGCCTGCCCGGAATTAGTTGATCAGGAAGATCTTGGTCTGACCGTTGTAGGTGGCCTTGATGGTGGCACGGCCCTCAATGATGGGGCTCACCTCGAACTTCACGCCGGGCACGTCGGATTTTGCCTCCAGCTTGCTGCCCTTCAGCAGACGGCCGTAGACCTGATAGCGGTTCTGCTCGGCAAAGCCGTTCTGGGCGTTGAAGCGGACGGGCGTCGTGGGGATGTTCAGCTTCTGGCCGTCGGCGGTGATGGTGACCTGCGGCACCGTGGGAACAAATGCAGTAATACTGGCGGCTCCCTTGGAGAAGCCGATGCCGTGGAGGTCGAAGAGTCCCTGCGGACGCTGCGGGCCCTGCTGGGGGCGACGCCCGCCAAACTGTCCGCGCTGCGGCTGTTCGGGCTGCTGCACCTCGGGACCATCAACGACGAGGTAAATGGCATGTTTGCCGGTAAGACCCTCGACGGCGGGAACGGGGATGCCCACCAGACCGGTCTTGTTGTGGCCACCAGCAATAGTCTCAACTGCAATTTCCTTACCCTTCCAAGGGTCATCGAGCATAACGTGAATCTTAAAGTCACCCTTGCCGCTGGGTGTCAGATACAGATTCAGGTGGGCATTGTCGCCAGCCTTTGCGCCCTCAAATGCCTTCACGCCCTTGGTATCCTTGGCCAGGCCGCCGAAGCCGAAGTACTTGAAGCCGACGATGCCACCGTTCTGGATGCCGGCCAGGTCCATCGAGTTGTTCCACACGTCGTGGTTGTCCTGCATCCAGTTGTTGGCGTTGGGACCATAGACGAAGCAGGCGTAGCCGGCGCTATAATAATTATAAGGTGGCAGACCGAAAATCTGGAAGCCCTCGCTGGTCACCTCAGCACCAGTGTAGTGGTTGCCGTCGCTGGCCTTGGCCGTCCAGACATTATCCTTGGTGTAGGGGTCGTAGCCGGTAATAGTCACCTTACCACCCTTAGCCACGGGTTTCTTGTCCCACGTAATCTTCACGGGAGCCACCATAGCCTGACGGGCGTTGCCGAAGCCGCGTGGCGGACGGTGGTAGAAGACGTACCACTGGCCGTTGATCTCCTGGATGGAGCCGTGGGTGTTGTGGGCGAAGTTGGTGGTGATGAGTTTCGAGCCGTCCTCGTTCAGCACGACGCCACGGGAGTCGACCAGCACGCCGCCAGAGCGCCACGGACCGAGGGGCGAGTCGCCGAAGGCATAGCGCAGGGCGCTGTTGGTATTGCCCAGACCGTACTCCTTGCCAGAGTAGCCCGAGAACACCATGACGTACTTGTTGCCCACCTGACGGATGGAGCTGGCCTCGAAGAAGTTGAAGTCGAGCGGGTTCTGACCCTTGTAGAGGGCCTTGTACTCGCTGCCCTCCCTGTCGAGCAGACGGCCGTCGGCGCTGCTGGCGGGGATGAACGGGTCGATGGGCTCGGTGCCCTCGCGCTTCGAGTACATGGTCTTCTGGTCGAGCTCAACAGCCGTCGAGTGCTGGAAACCGTAGAACACGTAGGCGCGGTAGCCGATGTCGTAGTCCTTGTCCTTCTTGTCGGTGATGTTCTCGATGAACACCGAGGGGTCGAAGTCGATGATGGAGCCGGGCAGGCACTGGCGGCCGTCCTCGGTCAGGTTGACGGGCGTGAAGGGACCGTTGGGGCGGTCGCCCTTACACACCATCGGCGTGCGGCGCCAGCCGCGGCTGTGTGGGTAGAGCCAGTAGGTCTTCTTGCCTGTGGCGCGGTCGGTGGTGCATACCAGGTCGGGGGCGTACATCGTGTCCCACTGTCCGTCGACATACCACGTGAAGATGGGGCCTTCGTCGCGCCACTGCGAGAGGTCCTCGACGGGTGCCGACCACATACGGATGTCGGGACCGCAGTAGGCGGAGTAGTTCACGTCGTGCGAGCCGATGATGTAGGCACGCAGCTTGCCGGGGTTGTCAGGGTCCTCAAACACGCGGGGTTCGCCGTCGGGCACATGTTCCCACAGGGGCAGGTAGGGGTTCTGGGCATTGACTGCCGTGAAGCCTAAGAGTAGGGTTAACTGTAAAAAAAGTCTTTTCATCGTTATAAGGGGTTTTAGATGTTAGTTATTACAGGATGCAAAGTTACCCAATCCCCGTCAAACGGCGTTTTTATAATGTATCTTATTCTTTAGGATTTGTCCCTTTTTGGGGCGGGCGTTGTTGCTGAACGGGATAAAAGCGTTACCTTTGCAGGAAAAATATATAAGGTATGAAAAAACTAACGCTACTATCTATCCTGCTTGCAACCATTGCCGGGACCGTTACTGCACAGACCGAAGAGACCATCGACATCAGTGGTAACAACACGTCGTCGAACTATATCAGCTACAACAAGACCATCTCGCTGCCGGCCTCGAAGACCGTCAACGTGAAGATGGCACGCTACTGCTACTTCTCGTCGACCATCAGCGGCAGCGGACTTCTCAACCTCTACCCCGGCGGCGAGCGCAGCTACTTGGGCACGGAGAAGGGGGCGGCCTGGCCCAACTGGAACAACTATCGTGGCGACATACACATCTACCCGTTCAAGGAGAACGCACCGTCGGCGGGCTTCTACGGCGTGGTGCTGGCTCACGGCGGCAAGTCGTTCTCGCCCGAGAATGTGGAGGACGCCGTGAAGCAGGGCAAGGTGAACACGTCGATGCAGAACAACCGCGTCACCCTGCACAGCGGCGCCACCATCTGCTGCGAAGCCAATAGCGCCGGAGCAGGCTTCCGCATCGGTGAGCTGCAGACGGAGGCCGGCTCGAGCATCATCGGCTATATGAAGAAGAACACGCGGGCGGCCTACTTCCTGTTGGGCTGTCTGAACACCGATGCCACGCTGGCAGGAACCATCGCGCCGCCCGACTATAGTGACACCCACCCGTTGGGCATCATCAAGGAGGGTAGGGGAACCTACCGCATCACCGGCAACCAGAACTACCTGACCGGGGCGCTCCGCGTGATGGAAGGCCGTGTGCTGGTGAATAACGACCGCTCGGAGGCTTTGGTAAAGAAAATGCGCGGTGGCTTAGGTGCCAAGACCAACGAAAACGAGGCCATCGCCTATGTCTTCACGAAGGGTGTGCTCGGCGGAACGGGAAGCATCGGCGGTAGCGTCGACCTCTACGGCACCATTGACCCGGGCGACGTTGAAGCAGGTACGCTGACCATCCGGAACTATGCTACACCCACGAAGAACGCCCACCTCACCGTCCATCCTGCCTCGGTGCTGCGCTTCAGGATAGACAACGGCGTTGGCCGTCTGGACATTGGCGGTACGCTGAAATACAGCCAGTCGACGGAGGACTTCGCCACAAGCGACGCTCAGCCCGTTGTGATGCTTGAAGTACCTGACAGCTTTGAGGCTACGGTGGGCATCGAACTGACCCTTCTCACTGCCAAGACCAAGAGCGGAGACTGGCAGTTCCGCTTTCTGCAGCCAGGCAAGGGTACGTGGGTGCTTGAAGAGCAAAACGACGCCGACGGCTATAAGCTGGTGGCGCGGCTGACATCTATGGAAGATGCCAACCCCGACAACCCTGAAGATCCAGATGCCACTGTGCCCATCGGTTCTCCGATGGGCCCCTACTACGATGACGGCATAGCCGACAACACCGACACCCACACCCTGCGCTACTACGCCGAACGGAACGGCAAGAACCTCGGCGTGGCCGTCTCGTCATGGAAAGGCAATATGGACGAGGGCGGCAAGCAGTTCAACATGCTCGTGGCCGAGAACGAGATGAAGATGGAGACGCTGCAGCCGCAGCGCGGACAGTTCTCGTTCGGCAGTGCCGACGGCTTGGTGAGCTTCGCCCAGCGCAACAAGATGACCATGCGCGGCCACTGTCTCGTCTGGCACCAGCAGCAGCCCGAGTGGCTGAGCAGCGACGGCAAGAAGAACGACAAGGGGTGGACGCGCAAGGAGGCCCTGGAGATTATGAAGAGCCACATCACCAACGTCATGAAGCACTTCAAGGGCAAGGTCAAGGAGTGGGACGTGGTGAACGAGTGCCTGGACGACGACCAGAGCATCATCCGCACCAACCCCGATGCCTACACCCTGCGCCAGAACGTCTGGCAGCGAGCCATCGGCGACGACTACATCGACTCGGCATTCGTCTATGCCCGCCAGGCCGACCCGACGGCCCTGCTCTACCTGAACGACTATGATGTGGAGATGCAGGGCAAGGCCAAGGCGGTCGCGTTCTATAACATCGTGAAACGCCTGCAGCAGCATGGCATCCCCATCGACGGCGTCGGCCTGCAGTGCCACTTCTCGGTGGGCAGCGTCGACTCGCTGAAGCTGGAGCGCACCATCCGGCGCTTCGGCGACGACGGGCTGAAGTGCATCATCACCGAACTGGACATGGGCGTCGGCTCCACATCGGCCAAGGACCTTGAGGAGCAGGCCCGCAACTACCGCGTCGTCACCGACATCATGCTCAACAACGAGAACTGTCCGTCGATGGTCATCTGGGGCATCAAGGACAACGACTCATGGCGCAGCGGCTCCAACCCGCTGCTCTACACCGCCCAGCTGGGTCGCAAGCCTGCCTGGTATGCTGTGCGCTCGGCCCTGCGCCACCGGTCCCTCGTTACCGATGTGAAGCCGGTGCAGGCTACCGTTGCCCCCTCTGATGCCATCTACGACATAAAAGGCCGCCGCATTGGTAGCGGCAGCCTTAAGTCTGGTATATATATAAAAGGTGGGCGTAAGATTGTGGTACGCTGATTATCGTACTACCACCTTGCGGCCATTGACGATGTAGATGCCCTTTGAGGGACGGTCAACCAGCTGGCCACTCAGATTATAGAACTTACCGTCAGCCGACTTGCTTCTGACGCTGGCCACATCGAGCGTCTCGGCAGAGGGAACGAGATAGGCGGCAGTGACGTTGGCGTTGCTGCCGCTGTTCACTTTCATGGCATTGATGTGCACGAAACTGTCGTTGCGCGCCCTGCCCTCGTTGGTGGGAGCCGCCTTCAGGTCGGCCAAGGGCAGAACAACGGCCTGCAGCGCCGCGTCCCAGTAGGGGTCGCTGCTGTTGAACGACACGATGATCTGCTTATAGGGTCCGTGGTCGGTCAGTCGGTTGGCCAGGATGCGCAGTCCGCTCCCCGTGCCGCGCAGCACGAGCTTGTCGTACAGGCTGACGTCGGCAAAGAGCTTGTAGCTGACGGAGCTGAAGCCGGCCACGGTGCCGCCTCCGTTGACGTTGCGGTTCAGGTTCCATTCCGTGTTGACGGTCGTGGCCGTCGGCTGCGCGTTGGCGCCCGTGCCGTTCCACTCGTGGAACATCGAGGCCGTGAACTTCGTCCAGTCGTCGGGAGCTTCGAAGTCGTCGATGTCGACGTAGCTCATGATATAGCCAAGCACATTGTCGGTACGCACGGGGAAGTACTCCGTCAGCAGGCGCTGGCGCTCGGCCATATAGTGATTGTCGACGGTGTAGAGCTGACCGCGCGACTGCCACTGATGCACGTCGCGGCGGTAGTCGCCCCAGCGGGCTGCCTCAGCGTAGATGGCGCCCGAGATGGTGTTGTAGAGGCTGTCCCACACCTCGACCACGCTCTGCTCGCCAAGCAGTCCGTCCTTGGCCAGCAGCTCCTTGGCGCGACGCAGGTAGCGGCGGGCGAAGTCGTCGTTCTGCAGCAGGTTCTGGAAGATGCCGGTGGGGAAGGCGTTGCCGTTGTTCTTCGAGAGCACGTTCTCACGGGCACTCTCGAAGATAATCTCCGTGTCCCAGCAGAGGAAGCGGAAGCCCTGGCTGTCCTCGCCCCGGCGGCGGATGGCGTACCAGTTATGGTGGTCCCAGTCGGTATTGCCGCCATACTGGTTGATAAGCATATAGTCAATGAAGGCGTCCACGTTGAGCAGCGTGTCCAGCTGCTGGTAGGCCGACTCGTCGGTGGCGGCGCGGGTGGCCGTCTCAACCATCAGCTCCCAGGCGTCGAGCGTGCCCTCGGCAGCTTCGATGTGGTTGCCGCCGTCCTCCTCAATCTTGACCACGTCGATGTCGCTCTTCTTGCCGCCCAGGTGGTCCTTGCCGAACTGTTCGTCCACACGTTCGGCCATGTTGTAGAGTCCCCAGTACATACCATTAAGAAAGAGGTGGACGTAGAGGGCGTTGATGCCCAGTCCGCTGATGCGGCGCTGCATGCGCCGGGCCCACACGTCGCGGGAGTACTGTGCCTTGGTGCGGTTGCTCTCGCTCCAGTGCTGCCAGGCGTTGCCGAAGTGGCAGCGCACCACCAGCTGGTCGAACTTCGACGGCTCGTCGTCGCCAAAGACGGGGTATTGCAGCGTCTTCGGCCCGTATTTCTCCTTGAACACCAGGCGGAACGAGTGCTTGGGGTTCTTCTCGGCCAGACGGCCGTGACCGCCGTGCAGTCGCAGACCGCAGGTCGTCGACAGGTCGTGCTTCTGGGGTCCGCCTATCAGCTCGATGCTGGCAGGGCGCGTCCAGCCGTGGCCCGTGGCGTCGCCCACCGGCGGACCGGTAAAGATATAGATGCCGCCCGTCTCCTCGTCGGGCTCATGGCTGAATAGGTTGTCGCGGTCGGTGACGATGGAGAGGATGGGCAGGTCCGACAGGCCATTCACAATCTTCTGCGCCAGCTGACGGTTGCCGGTCATCTCCGGGTCCATGCCGTAGTCGGCGATGGCCGTGCCCCAGATCTGGGTGTACTCGCCCCATGTGTCGGGATAGCCCTTGGGATTGTCGGGCTGCGCCAGGACGGAGGAGGTGAAAATATACGTTGCCGTGGCTACGGGCGACAGTGAGTCGCCGATGACCTCGACCGCCCTTACCACCGTCGACTGCTCCAAGTGCAGCGGCTCGGTGTAGCGCTGGCTGGCGGCAGTGGGTGTGCTGCCGTCAAGGGTATAGTGGACATCCGTCCCCTCAATGGCAACAGTGATGGAGCGGTCGCTGTAAAGACCGTGCGGCTTGCTGAACTGGGGTTGTGCCTCAGCCATCAAGGTGGCAAGCAGAAGTGCAAAGATAGTGTTGGCTCGTGTCATAATGGATGCAAAAATACTACAAAAAAGCGGGAAAACATGCTTCCGGCGGCAACTTTTTTGCTTTATGAAACATAAACGAAAGTATGAGACACAAATAATGGCGGTTGCTTTCGGCTTTTTTGGCTATCTTTGCACACAGAATGACTAAACCCTAACAAATCAACGTTATGAAACATTATTCAAAGATTGCCCTCGCTGCCGTGATGCTCGCTATGAGCAGCACCAGCACCTGGGCGCAAGGACTGAAGGACGTCTACAAGGACTACTTTATGATTGGTGTCGCTGTGAACCAGCGCAACGTGACTAACCCCGAACAACAGGCTCTCATCAAGAAGGAGTTCAACAGCATGACTGCCGAGAACGACATGAAGCCCGAGCCTACAGAACCCCAGGAGGGACAGTTCAACTGGGAAAATGCCGACCGTATTGCCAACTTCGCCCGCCAGAACGGCATCAAGCTGCGCGGTCACTGCCTGATGTGGCACTCGCAGATTGGCCGCTGGATGCTCGGCGACAACCCCACTAAGGAGGTCTTTTATGAGCGCATGAGAAAGCACATCCACGCCGTCGTTTCGCGCTATAAGGATGTCATCTACTGCTGGGACGTGGTGAACGAGGCTATGGAAGACAATGCCAACGCCACCGATCCCTATCGTCAGAGCGCCATGTACCGTCTCTGCGGCGACGAGTTCATTGAGAAGGCCTTCCAGTTTGCCCGCGAGGCCGACCCCAAGGCCCTGTTGTTCTACAACGACTACAGCACCGTCGACCCCCACAAGCGCGACCGTATTTATAATATGGTGAAGAAGATGAAGGCCAAGGGTGTGCCCATCGACGGTATCGGCATGCAGGCTCACTACAACATCTATTACCCTTCTGAGGCCCGCCTCGACTCTGCCATCACGCTGTTCAAGACCATCGTGAAGCACATCCACATCACCGAGTTCGACATCCGTGTGAACGAGGAGATGGGTGGCGGTCTGCAGTTCAGCCGCGAGGGTGCCACTGTCACCGACTCCGTCAAGCAGCACCTGGCCGACCAGTATGCCCGCTGCTTCCGCGTGTTCCGCAAGCACAAGGACGTCATCGACTGTGTCACCTTCTGGAACCTCGGCGACCGCGACTCCTGGCTCGGACAGAACAACTATCCTCTGCCTTGGGATGCCGAGTATAAGCCCAAACTGGCATACGAGTATATCCGCGACATGAAGGCCCCGAAGTGGGAAATTCCCGCACGTCCCCCGCGCCGTGCCCGTCCGCAGGGTCAGGGTGGTTCCGGCCGTGGCTTCGGTCAGGGTGGCCGTCAGGGGGGGCGTCGTGGTGGCTCCGGTGGCTTCGGTCAGCAGCGCCCGCCGTTTGACGCCAGCCGTGCTTTCCCCCAGCAGGCCGGCGTGAAGGAGGACTTCGTACCCTCTGAGCTGAACCAGCCCGGTCAGCAGTATCCGCAGGTGAACTCGCAGGGCTATGCCCGCTTCCGCATTGAGGCCCCTGATGCCCAGGCTGTAACCGTAGGCCTTGGCCTTGGCGGCCAGGGTGGCACCAAGCTCAGCAAGACGTATGACGGCTCATGGGTAGGCACCACTGCCGGCCCCATGGACGAAGGTTTCCACTACTATCACCTGACCGTCGACGGCGGTACGTTCAACGACCCCGGCACCGGCAACTACTACGGCTCTACCCGTTGGGAGAGTGGTATCGAGATTCCCGCCAAGGACAAGGACTTCTATGCCATGAAGAACGTGCCTCACGGCAAGGTGTCGCAGATTCTCTTCTGGAGCGAGAGCACCAAGCAGTGCCGCCGTGCCTTCGTCTATACCCCGCCGACCTATGACAAGGACCAGAAGACCAAGTACCCCGTGCTCTATCTGCAGCACGGCTGGGGTGAGGACGAGACGGCCTGGATGACTCAGGGCCATGCCAACCTCATCATGGACAACCTCATTGCCGAGGGTAAGATTAAGCCCTTCATCGTGGTTTGTACCTACGGTATGACCAATAACATCCAGTTCGGTGGCCTTGGCGGCTTCACCGCTCAGGACTTCGAGAAGGTGCTCTGCGACGAGCTGGTGCCTTATGTCGATGCCAACTTCCGCACCATCGCCAAGAAGGAGAGCCGCGCCATGGCCGGCCTCAGCATGGGTGGTATGGAGACGCACACCATCACCCTGCGCCGTCCCGAGATGTTTAACTACTACGGACTGCTCAGCGGTGGTGTCTACACTCCCGATGAGATCAAGGACAAGAAGCAGGTGAAGTACATCTTCCTGAGCTGTGGCTCGAAGGAAGGCCCCGACCGCATCAAGGAAGCTGTGGATAATCTGAAGAAAGCCGGCTTCAACGCAGAGGGCCATGTCTCAGAGGGCACTGCCCATGAGTTCCTGACCTGGCGCCGCGCCCTCCGTCAGATGGCTCTGAGCCTGTTCAAATAGTGGTATGTAACATTATTATAAGTTAACGATACAAAATGCGGCACTTGTTGCCGCATTTTTTTATTACCTTTGCACCGTAAAACTGTAAATATGAGGAAAAGTCTACTCTTACTGATTTCTTTGCTGCTGACGGCGACGCTGTCGGCACAGCGTGCTACGGTGCGCATCAATGCCCAGACCAAGTATCAACACATCACGGGCTTCGGCGGCTTCGTCTGCTCGCCACAGTTCACCTACAACCACATGTCGACCGCCGAGATCAAGAAGGTGTGGGGCGAGACGAGCTCCGTGGGTTGCAACATCATGCGTCTCTACATCCCCATCGGCAAGAACTCCTGGGGACAGTCCTTAGCTACGGCGAAGCTGGCCAAGCAGATGGGGCTGATCGTCTTCGCCTCACCGTGGGGACAGCCTGCCGAGTGGAAGACCAACGGCACCAGCAATGCCAAAAACTCGGACGGCACCCAGGGCTACCTGAAGAAGGAGAACTGGGCCGACTACGCCCAGTATCTGGAGGACTACGTGCAGTACCTGCGCAAGAACGGCGTCGAGCTGGACGCCATCTCCATCCAGAACGAGCCCGACTGGCCTGCCGACTACGCCGGCTGCATGTGGTCGGCCACCGACATTGCCTCGTTCGTCAAGACCTACGGGCGCACCATCAGCTGTAAGATCATGGCTCCCGAGACGCTGTCGGTCAACGACAACTACGTCAACGCGCTGAACAAGACCGACATCCTGCCGTGCTTCGACATCTACGGCGGCCACCAGTACGGCGGCATACAGTCGGCCTACAAGAACCTTGCCTCCAAAGGTAAGGAGATCTGGATGACGGAGTACCTCATCAACTGGAACGAGGGTCAGTCTTCCACCCGCAACTTCGACTTCACGAAGGACTTCTTCAACTTCTTCCGGGCCATCAACACGTGTATGCTCGGCAACTTCAACGCCTGGATTCACTACGCCGCCAAGCGCTACTACGCCATGATGGGCGACGGCCAGAACGGTGCAGGCAGCAGCGGCACCATCACCAAGCGAGGCTACGTGATGGCTCACTTTGCACGCTTCGTGACAGGCATGGACCGTATCGGCGCCACGTTCGGTGGTGGCCTTGAGGGCTCGGCCTACCAGTCGCAATCGGGCGACACCGTGGCCGTCGTGATGGCCAATGCCACCGACAAGGACGTGGAGCTGACCCTTGACCTGCCTTTCTACACCAAGGGCACCTCCCTCTATACGACAACGAAGTCAAAGAACTTCACTGCCAAGCAATCGTCGCTCGACGAGGAGACCTGCCGCCCCGTCGTCACCATCCCGGCGCAGAGCGTAGCCACCGTCTACACCATTCGCAGCCGCGACCGCCAGCCCTCGAACATGAAAGGCACGGCCACCCGCTTCGACCGCATCGACGACATGGCAATCACCAAGACAAACTTCGGCACAACCTACAAGCTGTCGGGAAAGAACAAGACCTTCGACAGCAGCAACCCGCTCATATCCAGCCGCAAGAACACCAACTACGGCTACGTGGCACTCAGCGACCGCTATTCGCAGCTGGTGATGCACATCAAGAAGGTGACGACGACCAGCGGACTGACCGCCGGCGGCACCAAACTGCTCTACGTCAACGCCAAGGGACAGGTGGCCACCCACGACTATGGCCGTCTGGACCTGAGTCAGGCCCAGGACTTCGACCTCGTCTTCGACCTCTCGCCCGCTACCCTTGAGGACGGCTGCATCGGTCTGCTGTCGCTGACCCGCGACAACACCCNGCGGTGCATACGTGGCCGACGACTCGAACGTGATGGACTACAGCGGCGACGCAGCCTGCACCAGCATCGACGTGAGCGGCGTCACCGGCCTGCCGACCCAGCTGCCGTGGCTCGCAGCCACCAACCGTGTGGTCTTCGCTGCCGAGAACAGTCCGCTGACGGGCGACAACATCGTGACGGGAACCACCTGCCGCAGTCTTGTGCTGCGGGCCGACGGCGGCGACTTCCGTCCCGCCAAGGCCTTCACGGCTGACAAGGCCACGTTCACCTGCACCGTTGACGGCTACCGCCTGCTGGTGCTGCCCTTCTCGGCCAATGCGCCTGAGGGCGTCAGGATATATACTATCGACCATGGACTTTCACTGGTTGAGATGCGCTCCGTGCCAGCCCACCAGCCCGTGCTCATCGAGGCACAGGGCGAAGTGACCTTTACCGGCCAGGGCGAGGTGTCCTACGCGGTCAGTCCGCTCGACGATGTGCTTCGTGGCACATACTCCAGTGCGCCGCTGTTTGCCGGCGACTTCGTGCTCGACAGCCAGGATGGCCAAATAGGGCTGCGCCGCTTAGAAGCTGCCTCCACGCTGCAGCCGTTCGGCGTCTATGCCCGTCCTGACTACGACGGCGCCTTTGTCCCCATCGTCTTAGAACCCAACGGCATAGTTAACGTTAACCTTAACCCTAACGCTAACCTTAACCTTAACGACACGTACGACCTGACGGGACGCCGTGTCAGCCCGCAGGCCAAGGGACTGGTCATCAGCCGCAATAAAGAAGGAAAACCAATCAAACTATTCATAAGATGAAAAGAACAGCATTAGCATTGACAATGGCGCTGGCCCTGACAGCGCCGACGGCCGCAACGGCCCAAGACAGTACAATGATCCACAACCCGATGCTCTGGGCCGACACCCCCGACCCCGACGTCATCCGCGTCGGCGACACCTTCTACTTGGTCACCACCACGATGCACCTCATGCCCGGTGCGCCGGTGATGGCCTCGAAGGACCTGAAAAACTGGGAGACCGTGGGCTATATCTTCGACCGGCTGACCGACTCGCCGAAGTACGACCTGCAGGAGGGCACGGTCTACGGCCGCGGCCAGTGGGCCACGTCGCTGAAGTATCACGACGGCAAGTTCTGGGCACTCCTGGCCCCCAACGAGGGCGGCCCCATGGGCGACACCTATATCTTTACCGCCCCGAAGGCTGAGGGACCGTGGACCATCCACGCCCGTCTGCGCCACTTCCACGACGCCACGCTCTTCTTCGACGACGACGGCACGCCCTACGTATTCTTCGGAACGGGCGAGATGTGCCAGCTGACGCGCGACCTGAAGGGCGTCGTCGAGGGCTCGCTCCGTCACTACTTCCAGCGCGAGGCCGACGAGCGCGGTTTGCTTGAAGGCACGCGCGTCATCAAGCATAACGGCACCTACTATGCCCAGCTCATCAGCCACGTCTATGCGCCCGGCCGTCACCGCCGCGAGGTGTGCTACCGCACGAAGGACCTGAAGGGCACGTGGGAGAAGAACGTCATTCTCGAGAGCGACTTCGGCGGCTTCTCCTATCTGGCTCAGGGCACCATCGTCGATACCGAGGACGGCGACTGGTACGGCATCATGTTCCAGGACCGTGGCGGCGTGGGCCGTGTGCTGACGCTGTCGCCCGTGCGCTGGATTGACGGCTGGCCGATGCTGGGCGACGAGCGCGGCAAGGTGCCCGACGTGGTGCGCCCCTACCGCAGCGGTCAGCCCAAGAAGGAAATCGTCTGCGCCGACGATTTCAGTAACACGAAGCTCGGCCTGCACTGGCAGTGGAACCACAACCCCATCGACGCGGCGTGGAGCCTCAGCGAGCGCCCCGGATTCCTGCGTCTGAAGACCAACCGCGTGGTGCCTAACCTCTACCTGGCTCCCAACACGCTGACGCAGCGTATGTTCGGTCCGACGTGCAGTGGTGTGGTGTGCATCGACTTCTCGAAAATGAAGGACGGCGACTGCGCCGGTTTCTGTGCCTTTAACGGCGATTCGGGCGTGCTCACCCTGAAGAAGAACGGCAAGACCGTCTTCCTCGAGATGAGCGAGCAGAAGGTCAGCCTCTCCGACCGCGAGAAGGCCGTCACCAATGTCGACGACAAGATGATTGAAGGCGTGTCGCTGACGAAGCTGGCACCCAAGGCCAAGCAGGTCTGGCTGCGCATCGACGGCGACTTCCAGCCCGGCCACAACGATGCTGCCAACTTCTACTACAGCCTCGACGGACAGGAGTGGAAGCAGATAGGGTCGAAGAACTACCGCTGCAACTTCGACTACCGCCGTTTCTTCATGGGCTCGAAGTTTGCCATCTTCAACTACGCCACCAAGAAGGCCGGCGGCTACATCGACGTCGACGAATTTAAATTACTGTAACCACAAACCATTACCACCAAGATGATGAAACGACTCTTTCTGTTCTGCGCAGCCTTTATTGCACTGAGCGCTACGGCAGCCCTGCCCACGCGGGTTGAGACATTCCCCATCAGCAGCGTCCGCCTGGGCGACAGCCAGTTCCTCAAGAACCAGCAGGCCGACATCCACTACCTGCTCGGACTCGATGCCGACCGACTGTTGGCGCCCTATCTGAAGGGAGCCGGGCTGACAACCAAGGCCGAGAACTACACCAACTGGGAGAACACCGGACTCGACGGCCACATCGGCGGCCACTACCTGTCGGCACTGAGCTATATGTATGCAGCCACGGGCAACAAGGAGGTTGAGGCCCGCATGGACTACTTCCTGAGCGAACTGCGGCGCTGTCAGGAGGCCAGCGGCGACGGCTACCTGAGCGGTGTGCCCAATCCGAAACAGATATGGGGCGAGCTGGCACGGGGCGACATCCGCGCCAACTCCTTCGGACTGAACGACCGCTGGGTACCTCTTTATAATATTCACAAGATTTACGCCGGCCTGCGCGATGCCTACCTTATAGCAGGACGGAAGGATGCCCGTGAGATGCTTGTTAAGTTGACCGACTGGATGATTCAGGAGGTGAGCCAACTGAGCGACGAGCAGATACAGCAGATGCTTATCAGCGAGCAGGGCGGACTGAACGAGACGTTTGCTGACGTCTATGCCATCACCGGCGACCAGAAGTACCTGCGGCTGGCCCACCAGTTCAGCGACCAGCGCATGCTGCAGCCACTGCTGAAGGGCGAGGACAACCTGACGGGCAAGCACGCCAACACGCAGATTCCGAAGGTCATCGGCTACAAGCGCATTGCCGACCTCGAAGGCCTGGACGACTGGGACCGCGCCGCCCGCTTCTTCTGGGATGTGGTCATCGGCCAGCGCAGCGTCAGCATCGGCGGCAACTCCCTGCGCGAGCACTTCAACCCCACCGATGACTTCAGCGGACTGTTGGCCTCAGAGCAGGGACCTGAGAGCTGCAACACCTACAACATGCTGCGCCTGACGAAGATGCTCTACCAAACCTCGGCCGACAAGAGCTACATCGACTACTACGAGCGCGCACTCTACAACCACATCCTATCGATTTTCAACCCCGTGCAGGGCGGCTTCGTCTATTTCACGCCGATGCGCTCGGGCCACTACCGCGTCTACTCACAGCCGCAGACATCGATGTGGTGCTGCGTGGGAACCGGCATCGAGAACCCCGCCCGCTACGGCGAGATGATCTATGCCCACGAGGGCAGCGACCTGCTGGTGAACCTCTTCATCCCGTCGACGCTGACGTGGAATGACCTGACCGTCATTCAGGAGAACCGCTTCCCCCAGGAGCCCTCCACCAAGCTGACGCTGAAGCTGAAGAAAGCCAGCCAGTTTGGCCTGAAGATACGCCAGCCCCGGTGGACTGAGAACATGACGGCTTCCGTCAACGGCTCACCTGTTTCTTCCAAGACTGAGGGCGGCTACATGGTCATCAACCGCAAGTGGCAGGATGGCGACGTCATCAGCATTGAGATTCCGATGCATCTGACTGCCGAGACCACGCCCGACAAGAAGGCCCAGTACTCATTCCTCTACGGTCCCATCGTGCTCGCTGCCAAGACCGGCACCGACCGTCAGGACGGTATGTTTGCCGACGACAGCCGTGGCGGCCACATCGCCAACGGTCCGAAGATTCCGCTCACCCAGATGCCCGCAATCATCGGCTCGGCCAATGAAATCCTCACCCATCTCGCACCTGTCGACGGCAAGCCCCTGAACTTCAAGCTCAGCGGCCTTACCATCCCCTCGTTCGAGGGCATGACGCTCCAGCCGTTCTACCAGCTCTACGAGTGCCGCTACCAGATTTACTTCCCGCTCTACACACAGCAGGAGTGGACAGCCCGCCAGCAGGAGATGGCTGCCGAGGAGCAGGCACGCATGGCCCTGGAGGCCCAGACGGTCGACAAGGTATTCTGTGGCGAACAGCAGTCGGAGAGCGACCACTTCTTCAGCGGCAACGGCTCGTGGAACGGCTCCGACGAGGGCATTCACTGGCGCCGCACCCGCAGCCAGTTCACCTACAAGATGAAGGCCGACGGCGCCAAGACGCTCCGTCTGAAAGGGTTTGCCGAACGTGAGGGCTTCGTCGTGACCATTGCCGACAAACCGCTCGGCACCCTGCGCTTCAACCGTCAGGGCATCGCCACGGCTGAACTGCCCGCCGGAATCGGGGGCACCGTCACGCTCGCCATCGCCGCCGAGCAGGGACGACAGACGCCGCGCATCAGCGAAATCAGATTGTGTAAGTAATAAAACAAACAAATAAACGAAATATGGCAAGAGTACTAATGATTGGCGCCGGAGGCGTCGCTACGGTGGCTGCGTTCAAGATTGCGCAGAACGCCGACGTGTTTACTGAGTTTATGATTGCAAGCCGCCGCAAGGTGAAGTGCGACCAGATTGTGGAGGCCATCCACCGCAAGGGCTACACGCTGCCCATCCAGACGGCACAGGTGGATGCCGACGACGTGGAGCAGCTGAAGGCGCTCTTCGCGGACTACAAGCCCGAACTGGTCATCAACCTCGCCCTGCCCTATCAGGACCTGACTATCATGGATGCCTGCCTGGCCTGCGGCTGCTCGTATCTCGACACGGCCAACTACGAGCCGAAGGACGAGGCCCACTTCGAGTATTCGTGGCAGTGGGCCTACCGCGACCGCTTCCGCGAGGCCGGGCTGACGGCCATCCTCGGCTGCGGCTTCGACCCGGGCGTGACGAGCATCTTCACCGCCTACGCTGCCAAGCACCACTTCCAGGAGATGCAGTATCTCGACATCGTCGACTGCAACGCCGGCGACCACCACAAGGCCTTCGCCACCAACTTCAACCCCGAAATCAACATCCGCGAGATTACCCAGAAGGGACTCTACTGGGAAGACGGCAAGTGGGTGGAGACCGAGCCGCTGGAGATTCACAAGGACCTGACTTATCCCAACATCGGCCCGCGCGACAGCTACCTGCTCCACCACGAGGAGATTGAGTCGCTGGTCATCAACTACCCGACCATCCGCCGCGCCCGCTTCTGGATGACCTTCGGACAGCAGTATCTGAAGCACCTTGAGGTAATCCAGAACATCGGCATGAGCCGCATCGACGAGGTCGTCTACGAGGCTCCGTTGGCCGACGGCTCGGGCGTAGCCAAGGTGAAGATCGTCCCACTGCAGTTCCTGAAGGCCGTGCTGCCTAACCCGCAGGACCTCGGCGAGAACTACGAGGGCGAGACCTCAATCGGCTGCCGCATCCGTGGCATCGGCAACGACGGCCAGGAGCACACCTATTATGTATATAACAACTGCTCGCACCGCGCCGCCTACGAGGAGACGGGCATGCAGGGCGTCAGCTACACCACCGGCGTGCCGGCCATGATTGGTGCCATGATGTTCTGCAAGGGTCTGTGGCGCAAGCCCGGTGTCTACAACGTCGAGGAGTTCGACCCCGATCCCTTCATGGAGCAGCTCAACAAGCAGGGACTGCCCTGGCACGAGATTCACGACGGCGACCTGGAGTTGTAGAAGTTCTCTGACTAAAAAGGCAGAGATAGGTAAAAAAACGGAATTGCCAAGAAAAAACAAAGGGAAAATTTTGTGTTGTCGCAGATTTGTACTACCTTTGCCGATTAGTAAGTGAACAAACAATCAAAGAAAACAGTTATGGCAAAGAAAGAAGAAACCCAGCAGCTGACTCCGCAACAGGAGAAACTGAAAGCCCTGCAGGCAGCTATGTCGAAGATTGAGAAGGACTTCGGCAAGGGCAGCATCATGCGTATGGGCGAGGAGAAAATAGAGAACGTGGAGGTGATTCCTACGGGCAGTATCGGCCTGAACGCCGCCCTTGGCGTTGGTGGCTATCCCAAGGGGCGCATCATCGAGATATTCGGTCCGGAGTCCAGCGGTAAGACGACATTGGCTATCCATGCCATTGCCGAGGCGCAGAAGGCGGGGGGCATTGCCGCATTCATCGACGCTGAGCACGCCTTCGACCGCTTCTATGCCGAGAAGTTGGGTGTCGACATTGACAACCTGTACGTCTCGCAGCCCGACAACGGTGAGCAGGCTCTCGAGATTGCCGACCAGCTGATACGCTCGGCTGCCATCGACATCATCATCATCGACTCTGTTGCAGCTCTGACCCCGAAGAAGGAGATTGAGGGCGACATGGGCGACTCAGCCGTCGGCCTGCATGCCCGTCTGATGAGTCAGGCTCTGCGCAAGCTGACCTCGACCATCGCCAAGACTAACACCACGTGCATCTTTATCAACCAGCTTCGCGAGAAGATCGGCGTGATGTTCGGCAATCCCGAGACCACGACTGGCGGTAATGCGCTGAAGTTCTACTCCTCGGTTCGACTCGACATCCGCAAGGTGACAACCCTGAAGGACGGCGACCAGCCTATCGGCAATCAGGTGCGCGTGAAGGTGGTGAAGAACAAGGTGGCTCCGCCCTTCCGAAAGGCTGAGTTTGAGATTACCTTCGGCGAGGGCATCTCGAAGATTGGCGAGATTGTGGACCTTGGCGTCGAGTATGGCATCATTAAGAAGAGTGGCTCGTGGTTCAGCTATGGCGACCAGAAGCTGGCTCAGGGGCGCGATGCTACCAAGGCTCTGCTGAAGGACAACCCCGAACTCTGCGAGGAGCTGGAAGCCAAGATTCAGCAGGCCATAGCCGACAAGGACTGACAAAATGACGTGACAATACGTCATTTCCCTCTTGCAAACCATTTTTGGCACATGCTTTGCTATCTTTCCCATGAGTGATTATGATTATTAACAAATAAAAAATAAGACTTATGGGAAAGATTATTGGAATTGACTTAGGAACTACCAACAGCTGCGTTGCCGTATTCGAAGGCAATGAGCCCGTAGTGATTGCCAACAGCGAGGGCAAGCGTACAACGCCTTCTGTCGTTGGTTTTGTGGAGAACGGTGAGCGTAAGATTGGCGACCCCGCCAAGCGTCAGGCTATCACCAACCCGAAGAAGACCGTTTACTCGATCAAGCGCTTCATGGGTGAGAACTGGCAGCAGACGGAGAAGGAAATCGCACGTGTACCTTATACTGTAGTGAACGAGGGCGGTTATCCCCGTGTCGACATCGACGGACGTAAGTACACCCCGCAGGAGATTTCGGCTATGATTCTCCAGAAGATGAAAAAGACTGCCGAGGACTATCTGGGCCAGGAGGTGACCGATGCCGTTATTACCGTTCCTGCCTACTTCTCTGACTCTCAGCGTCAGGCTACTAAGGAGGCCGGTCAGATTGCCGGTCTGAACGTCCGCCGTATCGTCAATGAGCCGACGGCTGCTGCTCTGGCCTACGGTGTCGACAAGGCCAACAAGGACATGAAGATTGCCGTGTTCGACCTCGGTGGCGGTACGTTCGATATCTCCATCCTGGAGTTCGGCGGCGGCGTGTTCGAGGTGCTCTCAACCAACGGTGACACTCACCTCGGTGGCGACGACTTCGACCAGGTCATCATCGACTGGCTGGTTCAGGAGTTCAAGAATGACGAGGGTGCCGACCTGAAGGCCGACCCGATGGCTATGCAGCGTCTGAAGGAGGCTGCTGAGAAGGCCAAGATCGAGCTGTCGTCATCGACCTCTACTGAGATTAACCTGCCGTATATCATGCCCGTCGGCGGCGTGCCCAAGCACTTGGTGAAGACGCTGACCCGCGCTAAGTTCGAGCAACTTGCTCACGAGCTGATTCAGGCTTGCCTCGTTCCCTGCCAGAACGCTATGCGCGACGCCGGTCTGAACACAGCCGACATCGACGAGGTTATCCTCGTGGGCGGTTCGAGCCGTATCCCCGCTGTGCAGACGCTCGTCAAGAACTACTTCGGCAAGGAGCCTTCAAAGGGTGTGAACCCCGACGAGGTGGTGGCCGTAGGTGCCTGCATCCAGGGTGCCATTCTGAATAAGGAAGGCGGCGTGGGTGACATCGTGCTGCTCGACGTGACTCCGCTGACGCTGGGTATCGAGACCCTCGGCGGCGTGATGACCAAACTGATTGAGGCTAACACGACCATCCCCTGCAAGAAGAGCGAGACCTTCTCGACCGCAGCCGACAACCAGACCGAGGTGACCATCCACGTGCTGCAGGGTGAGCGCCCGATGGCTGCACAGAACAAGAGCATCGGCCAGTTCAACCTCACCGGTATCGCTCCCGCCCGTCGTGGCATTCCTCAGATTGAGGTGACCTTCGACATCGATGCCAACGGTATTCTGAAGGTGAGCGCCAAGGATAAGGCAACCGGCAAGGAGCAGGCCATCCGCATCGAGGCTTCCAGCGGTCTGTCTCAAGACGAGATCAACCGCATGAAGGCTGAGGCCGAGCAGAATGCTGAGGCCGACAAGCGTGAGCGTGAGCGCATCGACAAGATGAACCAGGCCGACTCTATGATCTTCCAGACCGAGACCTTCCTCAACGAGAACGGCGACAAGCTCGGTGCCGACAAGGCAAACGTCGAGCAGGCCGTCCAGCAGCTGAAGGATGCTCATAAGTCTGGCGACGTCCAGGCCATCGACAACGCCATCAACAACCTGAACCAGGTCATGCAGGCTGCCAGCCAGAAGATGTACAGCCAGGCCGGCGGTGCTCAGCCGGGTGCCGACCCCAACGCAGGCGCCGGTTTCCAGGGCGGCCAGCAGGCTCAGTCGAACCCCAATGACGACGTCCAGGACGCTGACTTCGAGGAGGTCAAGTAAGTCGCTGATTTACATCATATTAAAGAGGAGGCGTAGCAAATCTGTTTGCTGCGCCTCCTTTTTTGTGTGAAGTCATCTAATACTACGATATTCATTTATCTTCTTTTAATCTCTCGATAACCTTAACATCTGCAGGTAGCCACTTCACGCTTTCCATTTCTTCTTTTTTGAGCCAGCGGGCGGCTTCATGCTCGTTCAGATGCAGCGACTCTGTAAGTAGCGAACACAGATAGCAATGCATGGTAAGATGAAACTGCGGATAGTCATATTCCACCGTACAAAGGTACTCATCCACGCTGATCTCTGCAGATAGCTCCTCGCGAATCTCCCTCACGAGCGCTTCTTCTGGTGTCTCCCCTACTTCCATCTTTCCGCCAGGAAACTCCCACCAGTCCTTCCATTCGCCATATCCTCGCTGCGTGGCGAAGATCTTATCATCTTTGCGAATAATCGCTGCTACGACTTCTATCTGTTTCATAATTATGCAATTTCTTTCATTCGTGCGAAGTGCATCACGCTGCCAGGAATTGGTTCCGCCATATCCCAGCGTATCTGCATTTGCATTCGATTCCCTAAAGTCTTGTACTCCCAGTCGCTCAGGGTAACACGGCCCAAATAGACGTGGTGACAGCGCCTTGTCGTCGTAATCAGTCGTAGAACCCTCTTCACGATTCTTACTGTTGTTTGACGGCAAAGTTACAAAAAATAATCGAGACAAATGCTGTTATGTTCAAGAAACTCCATAAATAAGCCAAAGTTTGATTAAAAGACCTGTCTTCTGACAACAAGACACTATCAAAATGGCGTGCAGCTCTGGTGAGTTACACGCCATTAGTTTTTTGGGGGGCTTAAGCTCTAATACTCTAAAATCAGATACTGGAAGGGAGAGAGGAGGATGGTCTTTTCTAATTGCATGTCTTTGTCGGTCATCTTGTCCTTCGCTCCATGACCAATCCAGTTTTCAGGAATCTGAGCCGTCTTCTCCTCGTTACGTACATTGACAAGCACGAGGAAACGCTCTTTGCCGTCAGTCTTTTCAAATACCAGCACATCTGGGTCTGCGTAGGTGGTCAACTCTCCTTTCCGCAGAGCAGAATGCTCATTGTAAAGACCTATCAGTTCTTTGTATTCCTGATAAATCTCGGGCTTGGCACTCCAGTTTACTGGAACATATTTGAAGAAGTTAATAGGTTCAGGATAGCCTACCTCCTGCGAACCATATATCAGAGCGCCGCCATGTGGGAAGATGCTGGCCACATAGGCTGCCATAGCCCCACGGTCGTTGGTGAACTGAACACAAGGTCCTTTCTCGGTGGCATGGTCGTGGTTGGTGGTGAAACGAAGTTTAACCTTCCCGGCAGGCAGACTGTCGTATTCGGCCTTGTCGGCTGCTATCAGGTCTGATGCGGGCGCGCCGTCAAATACCTTGACCAACGAATCCTTGTAATCCCAGCCATAGTTCATATCGAAACCGCCAATGGTGAAGTTGTCCGAACGCTTGCCTTCGGCCAACATCACAATCTTTCGGTTGCCGGCAGCAGCACGGAGCTGATCGATAGCATCCTTCCAGAAGTCGGCAGGCACACCATCGGCCACATCGCAGCGGAAGCCATCGATGCCAACTTCGACAATCCAGAACTTCATGGCGTCAATCATCGCCTTCCTCATTACGCCCCTGCATTGTTCCAGGGTAAGACAACTTGACGTTTCCTGATTTGGGTTGACTGTCTTGTTTTAACCTCATAACCTCAATTGATCTCTTGAAACGCCGATATACACTGGGTTTCAAGGGAGTGAGGTTACTCGTCGGAACCTCACTTGAACCTCACTTTTGAGCTTTTGAGGGTGGAGTGAGGTTGAGGTGAGGTTGGGGGTGAGGTTAGGAGTGAGGTTCCAGAATTGTGAAACGCTTTGTGAATCGGGGTTTCAGGAGATCGGAGTGAGGTTAAGACCACTTTTTCATTAACTCGTTCATTTCCCCAGACACAGCTGTATACTTATGCATATTGTGCATAAACATTCGGCAAAAAGATACCCCGGCACTTGAGCGTAGCAACCCGGCGGTTTAGTCGTACCAACCCGGCGGTTTAGTAACGGCAAGCGGCCAGTTTGCTGCGCCCAACCGTAAGTGCATAAACATGCACGACTTTTAGCCGTTTCGTCGTTCAAATGTGAAATATCCGTAAAACAATCTATGATTTCGGCCGGAGTCGGTTGATGATAGAAAACTTTTCGCTACCTTTACACCCAAACTACAAATCTGGAAGATATGCAAAACGTAAATTGCCTCAAAATTGTGCATGTGGAGCAGAATAAAACCAGTAAATGGTTATCAGAAGAACTAGGAGTAAATCCTTCCACAGTATCCAAATGGTGTACCAATTCGTCACAACCAGACATTGAAACTCTCGCAAGAATCTCAAAATGGCTGGGTATAGGAGTTGAAGAGTTGTTTAATAGGAATTTCATGGAATCTGTTTCATTTTGAATAACAAATAAAAGATTTAATTATGGCAAAACGTTTTTTATTCGTATTGGGCTTTTCGGTACTTTTAAATACAATTTCCGCTCAGCAGCGAATCCCAATGCAATTAGAGCCATCCGGAATATACACCATTCCTTGTGAGGTGAATGGGTTAAAATTGCGTTTTGTTTTTGATACAGGTGCCTCAGACGTTCACTTATCGCTTTTAGACGCAGCATTTATGATAAAAAATGGATATATTAAAGAAGAAGATTTTATTGGTAAAGATTCATATTTCATGGCAGACGGTTCCATTTCAGAAAATGCTATAGTGAATTTGAAAGAAATTAAGATTGGAAATATTATATTAAACAACGTTAGAGCATGCATATCAAGTAAATTAGATGCTGCTTTATTATTAGGGCAATCAGCCATTAAGAAAATAGGGAAATATACAATTGATGATAATTACCTTATCCTACAAGATTACAATAATAGCGGTCTTAATCAATCACGCAATGCAGTCAGTACTCAACAAGACAAATTAGCTGATTCTTTCTATGTTCGTAACGGAGAAGAATATGAAGGAGAAACTATGAATGGATTAAAACATGGGAAAGGTAGATATATTTGGAGAAATGGAAATAAATATGAAGGGCAATGGTTTCAAGACAAGAGGCATGGTTATGGCACTTTATATTATAAGAATGGAGACAAATACATAGGTAACTGGAAAAATGACAAGAAAGATGGTCGGGGTGTAATGTATATTGCTGACGGAACACAATATGCAGGAGAATGGAGAGACAACAAGATTACGGGCAAAGGGACTTTCACCTGGCCAAATGGTGATAAATATGTTGGTGAACTAATAGATGGATTCAGCGATGGAGAAGGTACATATTACTGGCATAGTGGTACAAAATACATAGGATATTGGAAACAAGGGAAAAGAAATGGTTATGGAACTTTTTATTATACAGATGGTACTAGTAAAAAGGGATATTGGGAAGATGACAAATTGGTAAAAAAGCAATAATATTATCAATATGGAAGAGACAAAAAAAGAATATGGTGGCTGTTTAAGTATATTATTACCTTTATGGATAATTGGTCAGGTATTGTCAATGATTATAAATCTCACACTATTTGGCTTTTACACAGACAACCCAATAATACCAATATTATTAATCGGAATTAATGTCGTTGCCCTAATTGGGATAATATTGCTTTTACAGTTTAAGAAAAGTGGATTCTTTATATTCATTTTTGCATACTTGTTTTCTGTTATTTGGGGATTCGCTTGTCCTGATATAATAGACAAAAGTACAACCATAAAAACAATCATTGGGATGTGCCTCTTTTTGATATTAATGGGAATAAAGAATAAGAATACGAAGAAAAACGGATACCAGACACTTGAACTCTTTTCCAATCAAGAGAAAGATAGTAATTTTGAAGTTCCTAAAGAAAGTGAGGATTATAAAAAGGAAGAAACGAATAATGATGAAGAAACTCTTCTAGAAGTAGAATCATCAAACGATTCGGATAGGGTAATAATTCCCCAAGATGTAGGGGTGTCAAAAGACCAAACTGATCATATTGTTGGTTCTATAATTGGTTTGGAACAGGATTCTGTCGAAAACCAAGGAATGTCTAAACAACAAGTTGCTGATGTGAAGAAACACTCTAACAAGAATATTTATATTTCTGTTGTCGTTTCATTATTTGTTATAGTCGCAGGGGCAGTATTTGTTACTATGCATGATTGGCGGAGCGATGAAGAGATTTTCAAAGACGGTAAAAAATATATTGAAGAACAGAAGTATGAAAAGGGATTGGAGGAACTTGAAAAGATTCAAGACCATTACATACCAGCAAAAGCTCTTTTGGGAGATTTGTACACATCAAATGATAGTGTGAAACGAGATTTTCAAAGAGGGGAAAAACTACTATTAGAGGCATATGAAGTCAATGACACAAATGCCTGCATAAGTCTTCTTGATATTTATATAGATAAAGGTAATTGGGAAAAAGCTGAAATGGTTTGCAAAAGGTGTATAGACAATGGGGTATGGAAAGGATATCGAGGTCTTGCATTCCTTTATGGTGCAGGTAAAATAAGTGGTGAACCAAATAAATATAAGGATTACAAAAAAGCAGAATTTTATGCGTCCAAAATTGCAAACAAAGACAGTTGGTGTTGCGGAATTCTGGGTGTAATATATTCTGAAGGCGGAGATGGTATTGAGCAAAACTACTCAAAAGCTTTTTACTGGTGGAATAAAGGCACGAAGATTGGAGGAGAAAAGAGTTCTCAGTGTTATTCGAATTTAGGATATTTATATCACAATGGATATGGAATTAAGCAAAACTATAAAAAAGCTTTCGAGGCATACAAAAAAGCTATTATACTCGACAAAGAAGATAATTATCCATATTATCAATTATCAGTAATGTTTAGAAATGGGCAATATGTAAAGGCAAATAGGGACTCTCTAAAGTTTTATTTACAAAATGCAGCAGAAAGAGGTGATGAAGATGCTGCTGTTGAACTTGAAAATGAATTTTAAAAACGGATTATATGATTAAGTATTTTTTCCTTCTTTTATTTTTCTTGCCTATCAGCTCTATCTATGCAGAGCAACCTAAGGCTAAGTTGCAAATGAATGTAAATGGAGTTAAATTCAACATGATTTATGTAGAACCTGGTACATTCACTATGGGAGCAACAACTGACGATGACTACGATGAAAGACAACATCCTTCACATAAAGTCACATTAACAAAGGGCTACTATATTGCTGAGACAGAAGTTACGCAAGATCTATGGGAAGAAGTTATGGGGAACAATCCTTCTGAGAACATTGGCAAGAACTTGCCAATAGATAACGTTAACTGGAATGATTGCCAAGCATTCATAGCCATATTAAACTCATTAACAGGTAATAATTTCCGGCTTCCAACTGAAGCAGAGTGGGAATATGCTGCAAAGGGAGGTAATAAAACTAAAGGATTTTTATATAGTGGAAGTAACAATCCGGATGAAGTTGCATGGTTTGTGGTAAATAGTGGAGATGAAGTCCTTAAAGATAAGGTTTTCCTTTTGGGAGATACTAATAATTGTAGAACACATGAAGTCAAAAAGAAAAACCCCAATGAACTAGGCCTATATGATATGTCTGGTAATGTCCACGAATGGTGTGAAGATGGGTATGCTGATTTCACTCCTGGACATCAATATGACCCCAAGGGAATTTCTTCAAGTAAAACAAAAGTTATAAAAGGAGGATATTTCAGAAGCCCATCAAAGCATTGTAAGGCTACTTTCAGAGTGGGATTTGAACCATCATTTAGTATCTATTCATATGGTTTTAGACTTGTTTTAGATGAAGAATAAGATCTTATGAATATTAGGGAAGTTCCTATATCAGGCGGCAGTCATGTGGTTTTATTAGGTGCTGGTGCAAGTATTGCTTTTAGTTTACATGATGGGGAGGCAAAAGGGATGGCGTTGCCTTCAATGAACAACTTGTTCAATATTGAAGGCATATCTCAAATAATCTCATCATTTCCCCCGTCACTTATCACCTCAAATTTTGAGGAAACCTATAGTAATATTAGCGAAGCCTATCCAGATGATTACAGACTGAGTGACATTAATAGCATTATATATGAATACTTCTGCAAGATGAAGTTACCAAATAAGCCAACGTTATACGATCAATTGATAATGTCACTAACAGAAAAGGATCTTATTGCAACGTTCAACTGGGATCCATTTCTATTCCAAGCAAGTCAAAGAAATTATAATCATGGGAGCAACCCAATAATTGTTTATCTTCATGGTAATGTTGCTGTTGGTTATAATCAAAAGAACAATATGATAGGTCCTGCAGGTTTCAGATCTCCACGAACTAATAACTATTATAGACGTTCTCAATTACTATTTCCCATAAAAAACAAAGACTATACTAAAGATTGGTTCATTTCTCAGCAGTGGAAAACTTTAAAAGATTTTTTAGCTGGAGATAATACATATAGGGTTACTGTATTTGGCTATAGTGCTCCTATTACAGATAAAGCTGCATTACATATGATGAAAGAAGCATGGGGGGATGTGAACAAACGTAATATAGAGCAATTTGAGATTATCGATATCAGAGACGAGAGCGAGGTTATTGCTTCTTGGAATGAGTTTATTCATCCTGATCATTATGATTATTGCAATTCTTTTTATGACTCAGTTTTGGCTAGATGTCCAAGAAGAACTTCCGAACTATTCTTTTGTAGGTACTTTCCTGTTACTGAAGAGGATTGTTTTGTTGAAGATAATCCCATGCCAGAAAGGTTCGATTCTTTTGAAGATATGTGGAATTGGTTCCAACCTCTGATTGACAAAGAAAATGTGTACACTATATAGTTCCTTCACTAATAATGTGTTTTTTTGCAAACGAAATATGACAAAAGAAGATATACTCAGGCTAAGAGACACGGCAGAACAAACAAAAGTCCAGTTCAAGGAGCGTGTTACTCGCGACAATAAATATGACGTGAACTGCGAGATGGGTGCACAATCCAACTCTCGTGGTGGAATGATTGTTGTAGGTTTCGATGACAAAACAGGACGAACCGCCTTGATACTGATGGGCAAATATCCTCAGCCTTGGTGCCAGCCTACACGATGACGCGGGGAAAAGTCCCTGTCACACAACTGTAGATTAGAAAAAGGTACAAAAACGTTATAATGATATATGGCAAACGAAATATGAAAAAAGAAGTTGAAGATAAGAAGGTGATGGCAACAACGGATGCGACGGCAAATGCCGTGCAGGTGATAAAGGCGGCAATATTGCAGAGCCAGCAGAGGGCGCTGAAGGCGATTAACCAAGAGCAGCTTGCCCTCTACTACGGTATTGGACGCTATGTTTCGGCCAATACCAGGAAGAAGAACTGGGGTAAGGGAGCATTGGCAACAATCAGTGAACAACTTAGAAAAGAACTACCAGGACTGAAAGGCTTCTCGGAACGTAATTTTAAGAATATTCGTACATTCTTTGAGGAATGGAGGATGCTCGACAACTATAATTCGGCAGGCGGAACTGCCGAATTTACAGGAATTAACACGGAATCGTCAGATCTGTCTTAAGGATTACAATATGAAGAAGATAATACTTATATCGGTTTTATTGGTTTTGTCGTTGAGATGTTATGCCGTGAGTGTTGAGACGACGGCTAATCTGAATGTGTATTATCCGGAGTACTCGAAGGTTGATTTGGTATGCGGGCAGATGCCGAAGGGGGCTGACAAGAGCGTGGAGTTCTGCTGCGAGGCCGCTTTTACTGGTGAGCTGCTGGCGGAGTTCAAGCATTCGAATATCGCAGACAATCATATCTGTAATGGGGTGATGAAGAAAGGGTATCGCTGCAAGGCGAATACCGGCGGCTTCGTTTGGGGCAAAGGCAAGTGGAAGTTCATGAGAAAGGCTGACTACCCTGCGGAGGCGAAGGGCTGGAACATGGGGTTCTGTCAGTTGCTGATTGTCAAGGATGGCGCGGTCAGGCCCATTGGCGCTAAGATGAAGAACAACAGGAACGTCTACAGGGCTTTGTGCGAGAAGGACGGGAAACTGTGTATCGTGGAATCAAGGAAGTATATGAAGTATGAGTTTTTCGTCAAATGTCTGAGTGCATACAAGGTTACTAATGCCCTTTATTTGGACATGGGACTTGGCTGGAACTATGCCTGGTATCGCGACAAGTCGGGACAAGTGAAGGAAGTGTTTCCTGAAAGTAAATATGCTTCCAGCTACAAATACCGGACCAACTGGATTACATTCTATAAGTAACATCTTTATCTTTGCAAACGAAATATGAAGAAACTATCGCTGACCACACAGATAGCCATTGCGCTTGTTCTGGCTGTCGTAGCGGGCATATTGCTGCAAGACTATGCCGACTTCGTGAATGAATATATCAAGCCTTTGGGAAACATCTTCCTGAACCTGCTGAAGTTTATCGTTGTGCCCTTGGTGCTGTTCTCCATCATGGCCGGCATCCTGTCGATGAACGACGTGTCGAAGGTGGGCAGACTTGGCTTGCGGGCTTTGCTCTATTTCATGTTTACAACGGTCATAGCCGTCGCGTTAGGACTGGTAACGTCGACATTGGTGAAGGGTTTCCTTCCGCTTATCCATGTGGAGAGGGACAACAACGCGGCGGAGATAGAGATTCCCGATATCACGATCATGGACCAGATTGTCAACATGTTCCCTGAGAACATCATGCTCCCGCTGACCAATATGACGATGATGCAAGTCATTGTGATTGCCATCTTCTTTGGCGTGGCAATGGTTCATGTGGGGGAGGCTGGGGAGGCTGCACGGAAACTGACGCTAAGTGCCAATGCGGTCGTATCGAAAGTGCTGTCTTATATCATGGCGCTGGCTCCTATCGGCGTGTTCTGCATGCTGACGCCTGTTGTGGTTTCGAATGGTCCGAGCGTGTTAGGCTCATACGCAGCACTCGTCGTTCTGGGCTATTTCTGCTTCTGCGTTCACGCGGTCTGTGTATATGGCTCCTTGGTCTATCTGTTAGGAGGCTTGTCGCCACTCAGGTTTTTCAAGGCGTTGCACCCCGCCATGCTGTTTGCCTTCTCCAGCGACTCGTCAGTCGCCACGCTGCCCTATACCATGGAATGTACCGAGAAGCTGGGTGTGCGCAAGGATATTGGCAACTTCGTGCTGTCATTAGGCGCCACCATCAACATGGACGGTGTGGCCATTTACCTCGGCGTGGCGTCAGTATTCATGGCAACCTGTTGCGGCATCGACCTGACGTTGCAACAGTATTTTGCCATTGCCTTTGCCTCGACGATAGCCTCTATCGGCACGCCGGGTATTCCCGGCGGTTCGTTGGCCTTGATGGCTATGGTGTTTGCCTCAGCCCAGATTCCGGTTGAGTGTGTAGCCATAGTGGCCGGCGTAGACCGTATCGTCGACATGGGGCGCACGGTAATGTCGGTTACCGGCGATGCCTCTTGTGCCGTTGTCATGCAAAACAGGCTCAAGTAATACGTTCTACGCCGACCAGCGTCTGGGTAAATTGCTTGTTATTCCGACTGGAAGCGATAAGTCTGGCCAGCGACGGTCTCAATGTCGTATTCGTAGACCTGGCGCAGCGACAGCTGCTTGAAGTCCTTCAGCTCCTTTGAGCGCAGCGGATTGCTGACGGCAGCAGGGGCGAAGAGCGGATTGGGGCAGTCGCCCTCAGCTTTGGTCAGGCCCTTGCCTTTCAGGGGAACGTAGGAGCGCAGGCGCAGTTTGCCGCCAATGGTGGAGCGCACCACTGCGGTGCTGAGCTTTGCTCCGTTCCAGGTCTCGTCGATGATGAATCCGCCACGGGCTCGTAGTCCGCGGACCTCGCCTTTCTGCCAGTCGTCGGGCAGGGCGGGCAGCAGGTGGACGGCTCCGTCGTGGCTCTGGAGGAGCATCTCGCAGATACCTGCGGAGACACCGAAGTTACCGTCGATCTGGAACGGCGGATGGGCATCGAAGAGGTTAGGGTAGGTGCGGCCGTCGGGATGCTGGCGGGCAGCGCGGTCGTCGGGCAGCAGGTGGAGCATGTTCTTGATGATCAGGAAGGCGTGGTTGCCGTCGAGCATGCGGGCCCAGAAGTTGGTCTTCCAGCCGAGGCTCCAGCCGGTGGCCTTGTCGCCACGCTGGGCGAGCGTGTTGGCGGCGGCGGTGAAGAGGTCGGGATGGGCGTAGGGCGAAATCTGGTTCGACGGGTACAGGCCGTAGAGGTGCGAGATGTGTCGGTGCTCGTCTTTCGGGTCGTCGCCGTCGATGAGCCACGCCTGCAGCTGACCGTAGCGACCTATCTGCATCGGGGGCAGGCAGGCGATGGCGAACTTGAGGCTTTCGATGTAGGACTGGTCCTTGCCCAGCGCCTCAGCGGCCTGCAGCGTCTGCGAGAGCACGTCGAAGGCAATCTGGTTGTCCATCGTCGAGCCGGCGGTGACGTTGGTGTTCTTGCCGCGCGGGCCGTGCTCAGGCGACACGGTGGGTACGGTCATCAGCCAGCCTGCGGCCTGCTTCATCTCGCCGGCAGCGGGATAGACCTGCATGAAGTCAAGCAGGAAGTCGGCGGCTCCCTTCAGTACGGGATACCACGACTCGAGGAACTGCTTGTCGCCGGTGTAGAGGTAGTGCTGCCAGAGGTGCGTCGTCAGCCAGGCGCCGCCAGTGGGGAACATGCCCCAGGGCGTGCCGTCGACGGGGCCTGCGATGCGCCAGATGTCGGTATTGTGGTGGGCCACCCAGCCCCGGCAACCGTACATGACGCGGGCGGTCTCGGCACCCGTCTCGCTGAGGTCGCGGATCATCGAGAACAGCGGCTCCTGCGTCTCGGCGAGGTTGCCGATGAGTGCGGGCCAGTAGTTCATCTCGGCATTGATGTTGATGGTGTACTTCGAGTCCCAGGGGGCATTCATCTTGTCGTTCCACACGCCCTGCAGATTGGCGGCCTGACCGCCGGGCTGGCTCGACGAGATGAGGAGGTAGCGACCGTACTGCATCATCAGCGCCACCATGTCGAGGTCGGTGGCATCCTTCTCGAAGGCAGCCACGCGCTTGTCGGTCTCGAGGCCGGAGTTAGCAGATTTCGGCAGCGTCAGGCTGACGCGGTTGTACTGCTCCTGATACTTCTTGACGTGGTCGGCCAGTAACTGCTTGTAGGGCTTGCCCTTGACACTGGCCAGCGCCTGGTTGTTCTTCTTCACAGGATTGCCGCTGACGTCCTTGTAGTTCACGAAGTTAGTGGCGGCGGTGATATAGAGCGTCGCGGTGGTGGCATCGTCGACGGTCAGCTTGTCAACGCCACGTTTCACTTCACCGTCGGTCTCGACCATGACGCGGCACTCGGCCTTCAGTCCGGCCTTGATGCCTTCCTGCTCCACGCCTTCGACAACAGCAGCCAGTTCATTGACTTTTCCGCTGATGCCTTCATGCTCGGAAACAGTAAACACCTGTTTCTGCAGCTGGGTGGTGAAATCAATACCGAACTCCAGTTCGCCCTTCTTCGAAGCCTTCAGCTGCACGATGATGACATTGTCGGCCTGCGAGGCAAAGACGGTACGCTCGTACTTCACACCTTTATATATATAAGAGGTGGTGGCGGTGGCATCGCCGAGGTTCAGCGCGCGCTCGTACTTCTGCACGTCCTTATGACCTAACGACAGCTTCAGACTGCCTAAGGGCAGGAAGCGCATGCCGTGAGGACCTGGCACGAAGTACTTGTCAAGGAGCTTGGCGGCCTCGCCCTCCTTGCCCTGGAAGATGAGGCTACGCACCTCGGGCAGATGTGTCAGCGCCTCCTTGGGATTGTTGTTGTGGGGCTGTCCGCTCCAGAACGTCTCCTCGTTCAACTGGATTTCCTCGACGTCGGTACCGCCATAGATCATGGCTCCGAGATGAGAGTTACCTACGGGCAGTGCCTCAAGCCAGTGGCTGGCGGGCTTCGCATACCACATGCGGTGTGGCTGGGCTGTCGCTGCCATACACACGACGGCGAGTGACAGAATGGAAAAAAGTCTTTTTTTCATATTTCCTTTAGTCTTATTGTTTGAACTGCCACCAGTCGAGGCGCACGTCGCCGGCGGTTTTGCTGAAACAGATGTAGAGGTCGTGAACGCCGGTGGCACCACTGACCTTGCCCGTGAACGGCTTGTATTTCTCGACAGAGCCGGTCGAGCCGATAACAGCCGTACCGACGGCGGGGCCGTCCTGACTGTCGAGGCGCAGGGTGACGGTGGCCGTGCCGGTAGCGGCAGCCGTGATAGCAAACGACTTGGCACCCTTCGAGCCGAAGTCGACGCCGCGCAGGCGGATGTACTCGTTGTCATCGACGTCGAAGATATACATGTTCTTCTTGCCCGTTGACTCAGGCATGTCCTTCACCACGCCCGTGTTCTCGATGCCCATCTTGGCCGACTTCAGGCCGAAGCCCCAGTTCATGGTCTCAGCCTCGACGCGGCGATAGGGGTTGAGCCACTGCAGCTGCTTCATGGGCTGCTGGTCGAGCCAGTAGGGAATCGTCTGGATGGTGCCGTCGGCATTATAGGTAATCTCCTGTGCCGAGACGGAGCGGCGCTCGTGGTGGACGAAGGTCTCAAGGTGCATCAGGTCGTAGTCCTGACCGAAGACGTAAGAGTGGCCCTTGAAGTCGCAGATGCCGGGATGGTTGCCCCGGTCGCGCTGCGTGGGTTCCATGATATAACCCTTCCACTCCCAGGGGCCTGTGGGCGAGTCGCTCATGGCATAGCCGAGAGCCTCGGGACAGCAGGTAGTGGCATAGCCGAGGTAATAGTGGCCGTTGCGCTTATAGAGCCACGGACCCTCCTGATAGTTCTTCACGGTCCAGGTGGCCTTCTCGCTCCAAGGGGCACGGAGGTTGATCTTGGCGCGCTCCTCCTTGACGGGACGCATCACGCCGTCCTTGGGATTGAGCACGTAGATATCGCCCTGGGTCGAGATCATGTCGGCATTCAGCTTGGTGTAGTAGACGTGGGGATTGCCCCAGTACATATAAGCCTGGCCGTCGTCGTCGGTATAGACGGTGGGGTCGATGTCGTCCCAGTGCTCCTTCTGCCAGACGAGCGGTTCGCCCAGCGGGTCGCGGAACGGACCGTAAGGTGTATCGGCCACGAGCACGCCGATACCGTGACCGTGCAGGGGTGCATAGAGGTAGTACTTGCCATTGCGCTCAACGGTCTGGATGGCCCAGGCACCATTCTCGCGGCTGCGCCATGCGAACTCCTTGAGCGAGGCCACGGCACCGTGCTCGGTCCAGTTGACCATGTCGGTGGTCGACCACAGCAGCCAGTCGTACATGAAGAAGCCGGCTGAGTTGCGCTCGTTGGGGTCGGGGATGTCCTCGGGCGAGGCATCGTGCGACGTATATAAGAATAAGGTGTCGCCAACCACCAGGGGCGACGGGTCGGCAGTGTACTTGGTCTGGAAGAGCGGCATGTTCACCTGCTCCAGTCCCTGCATCTCCCACCAGTCGAAGTTGAAGAGCTTCGGACCCTTGCGGCCCTTGAAGACGATGTAGAGGTCGACGGTCTCGGGCAGGGTGACGCCGGCGACGGTGCGCTTGGGCGAGTTCAGGTCGGTGATGGTGGAGTAGTCGAGGTCGAGGTTCAGCGTCTGCCACTTCTCCCAACCGCCGGTGCCCGGCACGTTGAGCGTACCAATCAGGCGGCCTTTGAGGCTGTCGATGCGCAGCTCAATCTGTCCGCCACGCAGACCGCTGGCCACGCGAGCCTTGAACGTGCGGGGAATCTTGGTGCCGAAGCCGACGTTCTGCAGCTTGATATAGTCGCCGTTGTGGATATCGGTCACATAGACACCCACCTCGCTGTTCTGCTCGGTCTTGATGCCCTTCGAGAAGGCCATTGTCTCGGCCTCCACACGGCGGAAGGGGTCGAACTTGGCGATGGGCTTCACGCCCTCGCTGGTAGGCAGAATCGTGGGGAACGTGCCGTCAGCATTGAACTTGAACTCCTCGACGGCCACACTGCGGCCGAAGCCGCCGCCACCGGGCAGCTTGCCAGTGTGATAGAAGAAGTAGTCGTGACCCATGAAGTTTTCGTAGCCACAGTGGTTGGTGAACGAGCCGGTGCCGCCCTCGGGCATGATGGTTCCCTTGTAGGTCCAGGGACCAGTAGGCGTGGGAGCCTCCGAGTAAGCGAGGTGCTCAGGCACGCCGCCGGCTGCATAGAGCAGGTAGTAGCCCTTTGCCGGGTTGCCCTTCTTGGCATTGGCCACCTGCGGCTTCTTCATAATCCACGGGCCTTCGGTATAGACATCCTTGTACTTCTTATTCCTGTCGCGCTTCGACGGGTCGGGCGCACCGAAGCCTTCCTCAGTCATCTCTAAGTTGAACACTTCGCCATCGAGGCTGACCATGTCCTCCTTCAGCTTCACGCAGTAGATACGGGGATTGCCCCAGTAGAGCCATGCCTGACCGTCGTCGTCGATCATCACCGTCGGGTCGATATGGTCCCACGAACCATTCTCGTAGAGCGGCTTGCCGATGGCATCGCGGAAGGGGCCTGTGGGCGAGTCGCTGACGGCGACGCCGATGGCCATGCCGCGCGACAGCCGACTGTGGGCACAGACGTACCAGTAGAACTTGCCGTTGCGCTCAATGGCCTGCGATGCCCAGGCACGGTCGTCGGCCCAGGAGAAGCTCTCGAGAGCCAAGGGTGAGCCGTGATCCTGCCAGTTCACCATGTCCTTCGTCGAGTAGACGCGCCACTCCTGCATCCAGAAGAAGTCGGCGCCGTCCTCGTCGTGACCGGTATAGACGTACATCGTGCCGTCGTGTACCATCGGTGCCGGGTCGCTGGTAAACCAAGTCTGCACAAAGGGATTCTGGGCTGTCAGCGTCAGTGCAGTCAACGCCGTCAGTGCGGTTGTCAATAGTCTTTTCATTATTCTTTGTTTTTAGTTGTTGCTTATGTTCGGCAAAGATACGGAAAAACTGACAAACGGCAATATGCTAACGTCTCATTTTCTTTCGTTACAGGCAAGAAAAAGCAAAAAAAACTTAAAGTGTCGGTTCTTTTTACCTAAAAAGGTACAACGTAACGTAATTTTAACTATATTTGCAAAGTTTCCGATTGGTTTTAAGACACAAAGATATAATCAACCTTTTTTATTAACTCAAAAAAACAAGAACAATGGAAAACGTAATTAAGACACCCTCGATGTCGTTCGGGGAAGCCTTGAAGACTTGCTTCAAGAAGTATGCAACATTCAGCGGACGTGCCCGTCGCTCAGAGTTCTGGTGGTTTAGTGTGCTTAACTGGCTGCTCTCTATTGCCGCTTATGCCGTGGTGTGGTGGAAGATGGCCAAAATAAGTGAGATTGAAGGCCAGGTGGCTGAAGTGATGTTCGACGAGGAGAAGATGGCTGCGCTCACCGCCCAGGCCGAAAGCTTCGACAGCACGTTCTATCTGCTGATGGCCGTCCTCGGCATCATCGGTCTGCTGCTGTTGCTGCCGTCGCTGGCAGTGGCTGTGCGCCGTCTGCACGATACCGGTAAGTCGGGTTGGTGGCTCCTCGCCATGATTATTCCCATCGTGAACTTTGTGATTGCCATCATCCTGCTGGTTTACTATCTGAAGGACAGCGACCGTAACCCCAACAAGTTTGGTCCGTCGCCGAAATACATTGTCAGAGAGGCGGTCGAATAGACTTACCCCTTGTGCGTATAAGAATAAGGCCAGGTTCCTTTTGGGAGCCTGGCCTTGATGTTATTACTGGTTGGTGATGACAAGACCACCGTTACAGGGAATCTCAACCTTATACTTCGTGCTTTTCACCTTTTGCTCCTTCAGACTGCCCTGAAGCTGGGCGTCGTCGCTGTAGAAGGCGATGGAAGTGCCCTTGGCAAACATCGGCAACTGCAGTGTCAGCTTCTGAGGCTGTTTCTCGGCATTGGCGCCGACCACGAACCACTTGTCGCCGGAGCGGCGGGCCAGGACGACATACTTGCCGGGATAGCCGTCGATGAAGCGCACCTCGTCCCACGTCGTGGGCACCTGCTTCATGAAGTCGACAGCCCAGGCTGGAGCATCGGTCAGGTTGTTGGGCGCCATAGCGAAGTGCTGCACACTCGACTGGAACAGCACGGCGGCTGCCAGTGCATAGACATCGCTGGTGCGGCGGATGGTGCCGCGCTTGTTGTCGGCGTTGTAGAACTTGTTGAGCGTGGAGCCGCCGAAGTCCATCGAACCAACGGTGTTGCGGATGAAGGGATGGATACAGCCGTTCATGGCCTCAGCATCGCAGGCTCCCTGTCCGAAGTGCAGGTTCTCTGAGGCGAGCACAGCCTCCGAAGCCACATAGTTGGGGTACATGCGCTCCCAGCCACGAGGCAGCGTGCAACCGTGGAAGATGCACTGAATGCCGAACTCGTTGGCATCGGTCAGGATGTCCTCGTAGAGCTGCATCATCGGCTGCTTGTCGCCGCCGAAGAAGTCGACCTTGATGCCGAGGATGCCGTTGTCCTTCATCCACTTCATCTCCTGACGGCGGACTGCCGAGCGGTCCATCTTGCCGATAGGTGTCTGCGGGGCGTCGTTCCACTGGCCGTTGCTGTTGTACCACAGGAAGATGCCCACGCCCTTCTCACGGCCATAGCGGGCCAGCTCGGCCATCTTCTCATAGCCTATCTGCTTGTCCCAGAAGGCATCGATGAGTACCGAGCGCCAGCCCATGGCGGCCGAGAAGTCGATGTAGCGCTTCTGCTCGTCGAAGTTGCAGCTGGAGTCCATGCCGATGATCCACGACCATGAGCCCTTGCCGTAGGTATAGTCCTTCGAGGCCTTGTACTTAGGCTGCACGAGGTCGTTGGCAACGGTGGTCTCCACCACATTGGCCAGCGTCTCGCCGCAGGTGATTGTGCGCCAGGGGGTCTCACTGGGCAGCGAGACGGCAGGCGTCGTAGAGCCGACGCCGTTGAGCTCGCCCTGCTGCGGGAAGCCGATCTTGTACTTAGCACCGCCGTCGTTCAGCAGTCGGCAGGCCACGTAGCCACCGTCGGTGCCTGTCTCTGAGATGAGCACCCAGCCCTGTCCTTTTTGTTGCTGTGGTACAGCAACAGACGGAACCTTGAAGAGGCAGGGGAAGGAGTAGCCCTCGCCCCAGCCGTTCTTGCCCATCTCGTCGTCGAGGGTGTAGCCCGTCTCATAAGAAGGAGAGGTACGCGCGAAGCCGCCCATGGGCTTCGACTGCGGACAGAGGAACGTCGTGGTGCCCTCGGGCAGCACGAAGCCGCTGGCCTCTTCAAGAACGACGGCCACGAGCGTCTCGCCGCCACGGCCCCGGCGCGGATAGAACTTATAGCGGTAGGCCACGTCGCGGTTGCTGACGCGGAAGATGATATCCATGCGGTAGTTGCCCTTGTCGAACTGGCACACGCCCTCGGTGGCTTCGTACTGCACATGGCGCTGCTTCGTGGTCATGATGTCGTACTCGTCGTTCACGGTCTTCACGTCGCAGGCCTTCATCGTCAGGCCCTCGGTCATGTCGATGAAGTTGAGCTTCACGCCCAAAGGCGACTTCTCAAGGAACGTGGCGCCGCTGCGGCTCACGGTGTAGGTAGGCTTGCCGCCCTCGTCGCTCACGGTGACGGTCATGCGCCCGTCGGGACTCGTCAGGGTTTTCTCCTCGGCCACGGCACTGCCGGCCACGACCATTGCCAATGCCATCAGGATGGCACGTCTGTAATGCTTCATATCGTTTTACTTTTTAAGGATTTTACGTGTCTTGCCATCAGCCGAGCGCAGGATGAGCACGCCCTTGGCACTGCTGTCAGCGCGGCGACCGTTGAGGTCGTAGATGGCTGTTGATTCGCCATTGGCCATATTGACGAGTTCGATGCCCGTACCGTCGTCAACCATGCTGACGCGACAGTCGAGGAGCAGATACTCCTGATAGCCCGTGCCGGCTGCCTTGAAGCTGACGACATACTTGCCCTTCTGAGTGACGGTAAACTCCAGCTCCTGCTTCTTTGCCGAGGCGAGGTTTGCCGAAGTGCTGCCATTGGCATTTGGCGCAGCTGTCAGGGCGGCAGAAGTAGCAAGGGCTGAGCCGGTAGTGGCCGGGAGGATGGAAGCCGTATAAGTAGGCGTACCCTTCCAGGCAGCCATAGCCCATGTCAGTTTGTACTTGCCGGGTTCAAGGTTGAAGGGGAATGCACTCTGACGGCCAAACTCAGCACTGGTGTTGCGCCAATAGAGGCCCTTACCCTGATAGCCGCCAAAACCAACCATCGTGCGTGCTCCCGAACCATAGGAACTGGGATATTCGTGGATATCGCTTCCGTCGGCCGTGCGCCATCCGTCGGGAATGGTGCCGTTGATAACAGTGGTATAATCAAGCACGTAGCCGGGCTTGTCGCTGTCACCCGTATCGATGCCGAAGATGGGCAGAAGGGTAACATTGTCTTCAGGCATGACGAAGGTCACTTCGTTCTTGTCGGTGACGTTGATGGTCTTGGCCATCGTATAGAAGACGGAGTTGACGACGCGCAGCTGCTTCAGCTGGTAGCCCTCCTTGGCGTTGACGGTGAGTGTGACAGTGTCGCCCTCGGCAGCCTCGCTGACATTCGGCGTGACGGTGCCACGATTGTCCTCACGCACGGTGACGAGGAACTTCTCGGCCGGCGTGCCGGCAGGCATATAGATAATCTGGTCGATGACGAGTCCTGTGCCGCCCGTGTTGGTGATGATGAGGTTGTTGCTGCCCTCTTTCAGCTGAGCAGGAACCTTGAGTTTGCGCCAGTTGTTCTTGGCCACCTTCTCGCAGGCCACGTTGACAGCAGTGCCGTTGACCGTCACCCTGACGTTGCCGGCCTTCGAGGTGTTGCAGTAGCGGATAAGGATGTCGTACTCGCCGCCCTGCTGCAGCTTCAGCTGATGGCGCAGGCTGGCGGCTGTGTTGGTACCCATCTCCACATAGCCCATGCCGGTAAACTCAGAGTAGTCGGGAGCACACCAGCCGGAGTGGGTGAGTGCAACGCTCTTCACGCTCTTGTAGTCCATGTTCTCGGCCTCGATGACCACGGGGCCGACAAACGGCTCGGGCTGCTGGGGCGTGGGGAGTGCTTCGGAGGGAAGCACGTCGGTCAGACGGTCGGTAGCGGCACCTGAGCAGTTGATGGTAACGTCGACAGGTCCCATATGCTTGACGGAGACGGTGTATGTATGGTTCTCAGCATCATAGTTGGGCGTTACCGAGGCGTTCTGTCCGGTAGCGCCAGTAGAATGCTTGGTCATCACATAGCCAGGCTCGGCCGTCACGCCGGTGATGGTGATGACATCGGTCTGCTGGGCAATGGAGTCGCTGCGATAGTTGTTAAGATACACCTCGATACGGTCGGCATACTCGCGGATATGACCGCTCGAAAGCTTGCCGTAGTTCAGCTTCAGCGAGTCGCAGGTATTGTAGAGCAGGGGCAGTTCTGCCGACGCCGACTTCTTCTTGTTCATATAAGTGAACGGCGTGTAGGTGACGAGGTGGTTACGGTAGCGGTTGACGTAGAGGTCGCCCTTGCTGACCTCAGGGTACTGGGCATTGAAGTCGCTGACCTTCTTGGTCTGCGACGTGCTCTGGTATGTCGACTTCTTCAGCTGCACGGGGATAGCCTTGGCCACGTCGTCGTAGAATCCGATAACGAGGGGGATGGTGCCATAGCGGCCCGTCCGCTTGAAGTAGCAGAAGTTGTCCATCCACTGGCCGTTACCGCGGTTGAACGGGTCGGTCTGCTTGTACAGGCCGTCGTAGAGACTGCCCCAGACGGCATACTTGTTCTCGTCGTTGCCGCTGCTCACGTTGTTCTGAATGGCAATCTTGATGTTGCCCACCACTTCCTCGCGGCTGGGGATATAGAGATGGCCCTTGATAATCTGGCGGAACATATCCATCCAAACGCCCTTGAAGTTGGCGAAGGTGCCCCAGTTGCGGCGGGTGTAGCCGTCAACCGTCGAGTTGCTCTGGTTCTGGAAGTCCTCGGTCCAGATCAGCTCAGGACCGTCCCAGACGGCACCACCGTTGACGCACGTCTGCTCCATCACCGTACCGATACCTGCAGCTCCGGGATATTTCTTGCCGTGACCGTCGCCGTAGATGGCATCGAGCGCACCATTGTAGCCGCAGTTGTCGTAGCGCACGCCGTAGTTCTTGGCCAGACCACTGACGAAGGGACCAAAGGTGACGCTCTCGTTGGCATACCAGCAGCTGCTCGTCGTGTACTTATAGAGCCACAGACAGGCCTCGGGATAGTCCTTGCAGGCCTGCAGCAGCTTGGTGTTGCGCTTCATCATGCCCATGGGGTTCAGCGCGTGGCTCCAGATGTTGCCGCAGAACGAGATGGTGAGGAATCCGCCGTACTTATGGTGCATGGGCACCAGTTTCGAGAACAGTTCGATGCGCGAGGCCTGCGTGCTGCTGCTCTCGTCGCCAGCCTCGTCGAAGCCCCAGAACTGCTCGGCATAGTTCCAGCCAAGGAAGTTGGGGTAGGCCTTGAAGAAGTACTCAAAGGTCTCGAGGTCGTCGTCCTGAATGTGGGTGTGGCCGCCCGAGGCAGGCTGGCACGTGAACCACATGCCATTAAGCTGGCACACCGAAGCCCACGACTTATAGGTGCGCACGGCACAGCGGGGCATGCGATACATGTCAAGGTCCTTGTCGTATTGGCACGACAGCGACAGGTTCATGCAGACGTAAGGCCTGATGTCGGCCGGTATAAGGTCGATAATCTTCTGCGGGTCGGCCGAGTTCCAAACGTCGATGTGGACCAGCCACAGCGGGTGTTGGTTATCGACAGGTCGGCGCTGCTGCGCCATCATCATCTGAAAAGTGGCCATCAGGGCCAGCACCAAAAGGGTAATCTTTTTCTTCATAGGTTTAAGAATTGCGTTTTTTGATGGTGCAAAGGTACAAAAAAACGGCGAGCCGTAGCCCGCCGTTCGTATCAGATACTATAAATAATGTCTCATCATGAATTACTTCACAATCTTCTGTGTGCGGACGGTGCCGTCGCTCATGTGCTTCTTCACGATGACAACACCCTTCTTAGCCACGGGGATGCGCTGACCGTTGAGGTCGAACATCTCGATAGCACGCACCTTGGCAACCTGCTGCTGAGCGTCAACACCAGTGAGAACCTCCTCGTAAGCCTTGCCGTAGTCGAAGCCGGCTGCGGGATTAGCCAAGAAGACCTGAACGCGGTCGAACATCATCTGTGCGAGGTTGTTCCACTTCACACCAATGGTCAGCACACCGTCGGTTACCTCAACGTCAGTCAGGAAGTTCTCGTGACGGCCCACATACTGTCCGTAGTGGTCGATGCGAGCGTCGGCAGCAAACTGCTCTTCCTCACCCTCGACGAATTCAGGCGTGTCAGAAGTCTTCACATAGACGCGGTTCTGCTCGTGGTTAGCCTCCTTCTGGGCTGCCGTCTCCTCGTCGTCGCTGTCGCCGACGGTGAACTCGTCACTCCACTCAGCGCAGTCAATCATGACGGTGTAGACACCTGCGGGCAGGTCGGTGATGGTCTGCTCGATGCGGTTAGTCTGGTGATACTGCGTGATGCAGAGGTCCTTAGGCAGACCGTCGATGTCGCCAACATAGCTGCCGTTCCACATATCGGTCAGACCGGCATTGCCTTCAACCATTGTCCAGCCCGGGCAGTTCTCCTCAGTAACGCCAGCGCTACCCTTCCAGCAATAGGTGTTCGGGTTCTTGACGAATACCGTGAAGTTGTAAGTAGTAGAGGTCTCCTCGAGAGTCTCCTCGTCAATGATGGTCGGGAACATATCCTCACCGTTCTTCATCTTGTTGAAGTACTCCAGCTTGATGCGGTTCTTGAGTCTCTCAACCAGTTCGTCGTCGTCGGAAACGGCATTGTTGGCAGCAACGATGATCTCGTCGTCCTCAGCAACACCCAGTTGCTTCAGACCCTCAGCACCCTGACGGATACGGTCGACGAGCACCTTGATACCTACGTCGGAAGAAGTCTTCGACTCACCCTCGGTGAACATGTAGACAGCAGCCTGGGCAACACCAGAGAGCTCATCGACGGCAGCCTGCAGGGCAGCATCGTCAGTCAGCTTGTCGAAGGTGTAGGTGAACTCACCGCCGAGGTCGGGATCCTCAGGATCATAGGCAGTCCACTCAGCAGAGCCGTGATACTTGTTGTTGATGGTCACCAACTCCTGATAGAGTTCGGTAGCAGCAAACTTACCCTCACCATTCTGGCGAACAGCGTCGATCACCTTCTTCATCTGCGAGTCGTAGTTGTCGCAGTTGAGGTGGTGGTTCTTCAGAGCCTGCGTAGCAGCATCGAGCGCAGCAGCAGCATTCTTGTACTTAGAAGGAGCAGTATACTCGGGAGCCTCGGCCTCGTACTTCTTGATAGCAGCATCCAGGTCAGAGTAAGCCGTGCCGGCATAGCGCTCGTCACCGTTCTCCTCGAGAGTGGTCTTGGCGCTTGCAAGAGCGTTGTTCAGCATCTGGGTCACCTCGACACCAGCAATGTTAGGAATGTACATCACGCTGGGGTTACCAAGCAGAATCTCAAAGAAGCCAGTACCGCCATCCTCGCTGGTAGCAGCGCTCCAACGGATGAGGTAGTTGCCAGTAGACTCAGGAGTGAACGAAATCTCGGTCAGTGCAGAGCCGTTGACGGCACCAGTACCACCGTTCATGTTGGGCGTATTGTTGATCATCTGGACAAATACGCGCTCCTCATACTCGTTGAGAATCTCGAAGCGGCAGAGTGTACCGTTGTCCTTCCACTGAGCGGTGTTGAAGCGGATGTTGTACTTCTTGCCTTCCTCCAGTGTCAAGGGATAACCCTCCATGCTACCGAACTGTACATAGCCCTCGCGGAAGTAGAGACCCTTCGTGAAGTCACCACCGGCACCAAAGTCGAACATACGCGGACCAGAGCCAAAGCCACCAGACTCAGCAGTACGCTCCTCCTCACCAAACAGCACGTAGAAACCAGCAGGAATGCCACCGGCATTCGTTGCAGCATAATCCTCGACGGGCAGCAGCTCCTTAGGAACATCGTTCGGGTCGGCGCTGACCTTACCAGCGTTGAACGAGAACTCGTAGGTGCTGAAGTCGCTGTCGTCAAGAGGCAGCTGGCAGAAGATGTTGGTCACCTTCACCGTGTAGGTACCTGTCGTCAGGTCGCCGGCACCAGTACGCTTCAGCGTAATCTCCTTGGCAAAGCCTTCTGCGGGCGAAACCGTCAGATTCTCCTTGCCCATCGTAGCCTTGATCTTGGCGCAGTTAGCCTCCTTGTCGAGGAAGATCTTGAACTCCTTGATGTCGTTAGGCAGGTTGAACGAGCCGTCCTCAGGATCAGAGGTCAGCACGGTCGGCTTCACATAAGCATACGAGTAAGCATCCTCGACGTAGGCAATTGCCTCGTTCTCCTCGGCAGCCTCCTGGAAGAAGGGCACGTCGCCGCCAGGGCCGTTAGTATAGATAATGTGGAAAGCCGGGTCGGTAGGATTCTTCAGCGTGACGATAATCTCCTTACCGTCGATTGACTCCTCAGTGAAGATGTAGAAGCGGCCATCGGGGAATGCCTCAATCGTAGTAATATCCATAGGCTCGCCATCGGCAACCACCGAAGCGCAGTCCATCGGATAGAGCAGGCGCGGCATGCCAGAAGCAGCCACCAGGTCGGCAAGGTTCGTGTTGAAGCCGAAGTCGATGAGCACCACGTCATTGCTGTACTCAGCAACGATACCAGCCTTGAACACCTCGAACTTGATGTTGTCGAAGTAGTAGTTGTTGGCATCAGCCAGCTCGTTCAGGTTGAAGGCGATTGAGGTGAACAGGCCACCAGAGCCGTTAGGACCAGCCTGCTGGGCAGTAACAGTACCCTCAGAGGTGAAGGTCTGCCACTCGGTAGTGAAGTCGATGTTGCCCAGCATCTCGTAGTGGATGTAGTCAGAAGGCTCGGCGTGTGCCTGCGTGCTGGCAGTAGCGGGCGTGTCGGCACGATAGTCGAACGATACGCGATACTTGGTGTCAGCGGGAACAATCTCGTTGAAACGGAACCAGAACTGGTTGTCCCAGGCGTCATTTGTCTTGGCAGTAGCGTTCACAACGATACCACGGCTGTCGTTCTTACCAACGCCGTCGGTAATCTCAGAGTTCGCGGGAGTGCCTCTCTCAATCTTCGTGAAGAAGCTGCTCACGTCGTCACCCTCCATGTCGCTGTTGTTAATCAGGTTAACCCAGCCAATCTGCTGAGCCTTGCCTGCCTTCTCAACCTCGATGCTGTTGATGATGGCCTGCGTGTTATAGGCAGAACCCTTGATGGCATGCAGATGAACAAAGCCAAACTCCTTGGCTATCTTCAGCAGGTCGATAACATACGTACCGTCGTCCTCAACAGTGTAGTACTCATTAGCCCAAGTACCCTCGTTAGGAATAACGATGCACTTCGAATTCTCCTTCGTGGCATTGAACTGGCCGTTGTACTCAGTACGGTTGATGAAAATACGGGGGTTCGAACCGTTGGGGTTGCCGTCGGCGTCGCATCCCTCCATGTTGACATACAGCTTTGCATAGCTGCCAAGGTCAACACGTGCCTCACAGTTGGAGTCACCAAACGGACAGCCGCTTGGCTCGCCAATAACGTATGAAGCATCGAAGGGATCACCCTGAACAGCGTCCAGGCCGTATCCCTCGTACGAGTAGAAACCCTCCGCCGTCAGCGGAATACGCTCACCCGCACTTACACTTGCAGCACTCAGTAGCAATGCTACCAATGCAATCATCATTTGGTAAGTTTTTCTCATGTTTTTGGTTGTTTTTAGTGAATAAATAAAATTTGGTTACGCTTTTGCGATGCAAAGGTAAAGAGCTTTAGCGAGACAAGCTATAAAAATTGTCTCACGGACTTAAGATTTTGTTACGTCAGTGTCTCATACGCCGCAAAGATAGTTAATAATTCCGAGACCGCAAAATAATAAGCCACATTTCTTTCTCAGCCCCCGAAAAAAGACGAAGAAGGGGGATGCACCGAACGCTATCGGCACATCCCCCTACGCTTGTATAAGAAAACTTGATTTATTATTCCTCGTCGTCGAAGACGATTTCGCGGCTCAGGATGTTGCTGGGATCATCAATCGGCGCATCGTCAAACACGCCCAATGAGGCCTGCATCAGTTCGGTAGACTCCAGCAGAGTCACCTCAATCTGGGGGATTTCATATACCTTTTTCATAATAATATCCTTTTTTTACTTTTTTACTTTTTTACCTTTACTTAATGACTTTCTTGCCGTTCACGATGAACACGCCCTTCTGAGCGCTCTTCACCTGCTGGCCAGCGAGGTTGTAGACAGTACCGTTAGCCTTCACAGTCTCAACGCTCTTGATGCCAGTAGCGTCGCCGAAGCCGATGAACTCACGGCCACCAGCATTGACTTCCAGATAAGCCTTGCCAGCAGGAATCTTAACACCTTCAGCGAGCTTGTAGAAGCCAACACCGCTGCCACCATTAGCCAGCACGTAAATGCTGCCGTTGCCAGCAACTGTACCGTTAGAAACCTTCAGGTCAGAGTCAACTGAGCCAGCCTCAACGTCGAATGTGGGAACAATTTCACCAGAACCCTCAACCAGCACACCAACGCCGGCGGGAACCTCTTGGCTGTCAACAGTGGTTAGCTTAACACTGCCATCCACGTATTTTGCAGCATAGACGGTTGCACCGTTCAGCTTAGCAGCCTTGTCAAGGCTACCGAACGAAGCCCAACCAGCATCAGCAATAGTAACAGTACGATAAAGCAGCATGTCGGTAACCGTTACATTTGCCCAGTTAGCACCCTTAATGGCATTGAGATGGGCATAGTCATATTGAGTCAGGTCAACTGCTACTACACCATCAACAGGAGCATCGGTAATCTGAACATAGCTACCACCATTGCCATCACGACCTTCAGTTCCCTCTGGCAGTGGTTCTTCACGATTCATCATAATACGCGGGGTACCATCTGTGACTGTAAGAATCAGTTTGGAATACTCAGAGATATCGGCAAAATTTAAATAGACAACGCTGCCATCTCCATAAGGCTGACCAGTAGAGCTACCTACTGTATAAGCGCAACCAGCATTGGAGGAAGTCGTAGGAACATAGCTGTTATCCCAATGCTTGAACATTGCCTGAGTCAGCGTGGTGTAACCGTCAGCAAGTTCCAGACCGCTGATAGCATCTGTAATAGCCTTTGCAGCAGCTTCCAGCTCCTCAGCAGAAGTTGCATTCTCCAGAGCAGACTCGCCTGCAGAGATGGCAGAGGTCAAAGCGGCAAAGCTGTCTGCTGTCTTGGCAAACGAATTCTGCAACTTACCTGCATTGATAACCTTCTTCAAAGCCTCCTTGGGAACAGACAGAGGATTGCCGGGCTTCACAATCTTAATTGAAGTAATTGTAGCAGCCATAGTGCCGCCTGCCCAACTGGCGGGCACCTTAATACTCTGAAGGCAGACAAAATCGCAAGGTGTTCCACCATTGAGGTATTTCAAGTCACTGATTTTAATAGTAAGCTTTCCATCTTCTCCTATCGCAGGCTTAATTTCGTAAATGGGTCCTTCGTCAGCCGTACGATTACACATCAGACGAATAGTAGCACCAGGAGTGCCTTCAAAGCGAAGCTCTGAATACTCCGTGATATTAGCATAGTTTAGATAAGGAACTGCACCACTAAGATCTCCCCAAATAGTTCCGCCGATTGCAACCTCCTGACCAATTACAAGATGGTCACCTGCCACAGCTCCATTATCAGTCGCTTTACCACTGACTTCCGACCAATTGTGATAGAAAGACCCGTCGAAATCAATGATTTCGTCTTCCTGCGCACTCACGCTCCCTGCCACGCAAAGCAGGGCGAGCGTCATAAACAATTTTGTAAATCTTTTCATGTTGTTTGAAAATTTAGTTATTAAAATGTGAATTAGATTGATTTCGGCTGCAAAGGTACGGCAAATGGGCAACAGGGGACGTCAACTTCATCTCATGTAGTTATAAAATTGTCTCACGTCGCAGAAAACAGCCCCAAATCGATGACACCGATGACGATGACACCGATGACACCGAGGACATTTATATTTTCGTGGCGACTGTTAGGTAGTAATAATTATATAATTATATGTATACTTATTTATATATATATTAATTTGTTTATTTAGACATAATCCAAACAACTCTCCATCGCTCTCCCCGCTCCTGAAAAATAAAAATATGCCGCTGTCATCGCTGTCATCGGTGTCATCGCTGTCGCCGTCGATGGCAAAAATACGTAACACGCTGAAAAACAGCAATATACGAACAAGCAGACGCAAAAACCGACGTCAGCACCCCGATGACAGCGATGACAACACCCCTCATTTTATTATTTTCCCTGCCTAACTGGGCCACTTAGTCCGTCCAAAAGTGCCATTTAGTCCGTCCAAAAGGGCGGTTTGCCCGGAGCAACAGCTCACGCTGGCAAAAGAAGCGGGGCGCACCTTTCGGCACGCCCCCTTCGTTCTGTTTATCGCTTGTAATGTGCGATGCAATCAGCTATTAGTCCTCGTCGTCGAAGATGATTTCGCGAGTCAGAGGATTCTCTGTCGGCTCGTCATTGAGGTTCATTGAAGTCTGCATCAGCTCGGTCGACTCAATCAGCATAACCTCAATCTGAGGAAT
>CADCEQ010000004.1:147990-149815 GCA_902800435.1 uncultured Prevotellaceae bacterium
GCTACGCTTTGTAAAAGCGCTAAAGCGAGTCCTTTTTTACCTTTTTACTTTTACTTAATAACCTTCTTTCCGTTCACGATGAACACGCCCTTCTGAGCGTTCTTCACCTGCTGGCCAGCGAGGTTGTAGACGGCACCGTTAGCCTTCACGTTCTCAACGCTCTTGATGGCTGTTGCCTCACCGTCGAAGCCGATGAACTCGCGGCCGGCAGCGCTGACCTCCAAATAAGCCTTGCCGGTGGGAACCTTCACGCCATTAGCCAGCAGATAGAAGCCTATCCCCTTGCCGCCATCAGCAAGGACATAGATTTTGCCGTTGCCCTCTACTCTGCCATTGGAAATTTTCAGGTCGTTATCAACGCTTTCTGCACTTTCCTCATAGCTGTACTCGTATTCACCTGCTGCAGCCTTTACGATGACGGCTGTGTTTTCGGGAACCGTCGTCACCTCAGTCAGCAAAAGCCGGCCATCCTCGTACTTCGCGGTATAGGCCACTACATCACCGCTGTAGCCGACAGGCTTGGCACTGCCGCAAGTGGCCCACCCAGCACTGCCAACGGTAAAGGTGGCAGGACTCTTGCTGAAATAGCACGATGTGACCGTGATGGGCTCAGAGGGAGTGGCCCAAAGGTTGAAAATAGTCAGGTCTTGAACGACACTGCCTGTCAACTCTAACTCATACTTCTCCAAGCCCTCGAGAGCGTAGAAAGGCTCGTTAGAGTTGCCGTAAGCATGGATATACCACTCAGCCGGAGCTTTTCCATCGAACTCAAGCACAATCTTCTGATAGCCCTCTTCAACCTCCTCGGTGGCATCAAGGGGCTTGTACTGGAACATGTTTTGCAACTGGCCAGTGGCCGTAAAGGAGGCAGCAAACAGATTGTCCTTCGGGTCGCCTTCAAGCAGCGTGCTGGGAGCAATCGGCTCGATGGTGACATCGTCCTTTCCACCCTTCAGGGCAAGCGGCGTCTGGTCACCGTCGGCTGTCTCCAGATACATTTCTGTTATCGTGATGCTGGTCCCTTCTGCGACAGGGTTCTCGTTGTTAAAGACTGTAACCTCGTCAATTTTATCCTTGCCGGAACAATCAGTCTCAAAAACCTCCCAGTTGTCAGAGTCACGATAGCCACCGTCCCAGACTGCCCATCGTCCGACCTGATCAGAACCGAACTTGATGACTAACTTCGCATAGCCCGAGACATCAAGGTCCTTCAGCTGGAAGACATTCGTCTGGTTTTTCGTCACTGTATACTTGGCGGCAAACAGGTTCTCCTTCGGATCGCCTTCCTGGCCCAAGGTACTTGGCGCAATGGGCTCAATTATCACGCCGCTGGAACCGCCCTTGAGGGGAATTGGCTTGGTGTTGTCATCTGCACACACGCTTCCCACCATCGTGAGGAGCATTAAACTTGAAAGTAATACTTTTTTCATTGTCGTTTTAAGTGATTAATGAATAATGTGATTTTGGTTTTATACAATACAGGGTGCAAAGGTAGAACAAATTTTCGATACAGCAAATTATTTAGCCGCTTTTTTCTGTCGTGCAGCCCCACAAGCGTAAAAACGCCCCTAATCGATGACACCGATGACGATGACACCGATGACAGTGGGGCTATTTGTAGCAATAGAAAGAAGTGGGGCGCACCTTCCGGCACGCCCCCTTCGTTCTGTTTATCGCTTGTAATGTGCGATGCAATCTGCTATTAATCCTCGTCGTCGAAGATGAGTTCGCGAGTCAGAGGATTCTCTGTCGGCTCGTCATTGAGGTTCATTGAAGTCTGCATCAGCTCGGTCGACTCAATCAGCATAACCTCAATCTGAGGAAT
>CADCEQ010000005.1 GCA_902800435.1 uncultured Prevotellaceae bacterium
GGTCTACGTGCTAAACTGTCGTGTAGCTTAGAAATTGACGACAGCCCCAATATTAGCGCGGCGGGGCAATTTGTGTTCAAGTTTATAGAGGAAAGATACAACATTTTTCACTTTTCACTTTTCGCTTTTCACTTTTTTTCGTACCTTTGCACCAATCTTTAACTTCAAGCAATATGATAACCTACCTAAAACCATTAAGATTGGCCGCTGTGCTGCTGCTGGCCACGCTGAGCATGACAGCCGCAGCAGCCGATGAGACCATCAACGACCAAGTAAGCCGACAGAAGGAAGTGGACAACGGAGGCAGCGGCCGCTACAAGGCCATCGTCGTCAGCGAGAAGACGCTACAGAACTTCACCGTCTACCGTCCACGCAATATCAAGTATGCCGCACGCCGCGAAGGCCCGCTGCCCATCCTCATCTGGTGTAACGGTGCCTGCTCGGGGGCGTCGACCAGCTATGAGCGGATGCTCAACGACATGGCGTCGCACGGCTATGTCGTCGTGGGTATCGGTGCATTCGAGATGACCGACAGCGAGCGCGACGACGGAGGCTCGGACGAGAAGATGGTGGTTCAGGCCATCAACTGGCTCGTCAGTCAGGAGAAGAAGAAGGGCAGCGACTACTATCACAACATCGACGTGAAGAACATCGCCCTGTCAGGGCACTCCTGCGGCGGTGCGCAGGCCATTGCCAACTGCGCCAACTCGCGGGTGAAGACGCTGCTCATCATGAATGCCGGTATGGGTGGCATGTCGATGGGCGGTGCGTCGCCAAGCACGCTCAACTCGCTCCACTGCCCCATCATCTACATGACCGGCGGCACGGACGACGTGGCCTACGAGAACGCCAAGACCGACTTCAACAAGGTGAAGAAACCCGTGGTGTGGGCCGATCTGTCGGGTGCCGGCCACAATCCCGGTTATTGGGAGGAGTATGGCGGGCGGTTCCCCAAGCTGGCGCTGAAGTGGATGGACTGGCAGTTGAAGGGCTACAAGCAGAACGCCCGCATCTTCCTGAAGCCCGACCTGAAAGGCTTTGACAGTCACTGGAGCATCAAGACGCGCAACTTCACTGCCGCCGACAAGAAATACGACGCCCCGTTCGAAGACATGGAGACGGAAACCGACACAGTGTTCGACCGCGCTGCACTTGACAGCACGTTCTGCTTCGGTGCCGACGTGAGTTCGACGACTCTGATGACCCGTCAGAGCAAAACTTTCTACAACCGTAGTGGCGTGAAGAGGACCGTGATGCCCATCCTGAAGGAACAGGGCGTGAACAGCGTCAGACTACGCGTATTGGTCAATCCTACAGGTGGCGACTTCAACTCGACCTACTCGAAGACGTTGGCAACTCAGGCGAAGACACAGGGAATGAGCATCATGCTCGACCTCCACTACTGCGACTGGTGGGGCGACAACGTGAAGCCCAGGGCGTGGAAGAGCCATACGCTTGAAAAACTGCTGACCGACGTAAAGACCCATACGACCTCGGTGGTCAGAAACTTCAACGGCACAGTCAAGCTGCGCTGGGTGCAGATAGGCAACGAGGTGGACGACGGGCTGTTGTGGGAGGATGGCCATGATACGGCTGTCTTCGTGAGCATCGTCAATACGGCCTATGAGGCCGTGAAAGCTGTCAACCCCGACGTGCAGACTGTGCTCCACGTCGCGCAGTGTGAGGACACGCAGTGGCTCTGCGACTACTTCGACGCGCTGCAGGCGGCTGGTGCCAAGTGGGATGCCATCGGCCTGTCGATGCACGTCAAGGCTTCGACACTGACGCCGGAGGTCCTGACGGCCAAAGTCTGCGAGAACGTGAAGATGCTCCGCGAGCGCTACGACAAACCGGTGTTCATCGTCGAGACGGGCTACTACAACGACCGCCAGATAGAGGGCAACCAATGGCTCTGCGACCTGCTGATGCAGCTGATGGGCGCCGGAGCAGCCGGTCTCTACTACTGGGAGCCGGAACTGGCCGACGACTATGACCTCGGTGCCTGGAACCCGCTGACGCGCAAGCCCTCGCTCTCGCTCGATGCCTTCCTCGGCGTCAAGCACTACGAGCCGGGTACGCTGGCCGTTGAACGGCTGAACGGCGATGCCGCCGGCAGCGCGGTGGAATACTACACGCCTGGCGGCCTGCGCATAGCCAGCCCACAGCGGGGCCTGAACATTGTCAGACAGCGACGGGACGGCAGCGTCAGGACTATAAAGATTTTCAGATAAGGCTGATGCGCTCCAGCGCCTCCATCAGTCGGGCGCGCGGACAGGCGATGTTCAGGCGGATGTAGCCCTCGCCCGACTGCGGGCCGTACATCGTACCGGGGTTCACCCAGACACGGGCTTTCTGCAGCAGAAGGTCGGCGTATTGTTGGGAGGTCATGCCGGTGGCAGTAATATCGACCCAAGGCAGGTAGGTGCCTTCCAAGGGGCGGGGCTGCCACAGGGGGAGATGCTTTGCGGCAAAGTCGCAAAGCGCCGTGTAGTTGCCCCAGAGATACTGGCAAAGCTCGTCGAGCCACGCCTCGCTCTCGTTGTAGGCGGCGATGAGTGCCACGGGACCGAAGGGGCCGACGTCGCACACCTCGTTGATGTTGATGGCGCGGTCCAGTCGGCGGCGCCATTCAGGCTGTGCGCAGATGATGTTGGCTATCTGCAGACCGGCAGTGTTGAACGACTTCGACGGGGAGTTCAGCACGACGCTGTTCTGGCGGCACTGTTCGCTGACGGCAGCAAAGGGCTGGAACGTGTGGCCGGGCATGATCAGCTCGCAGTGAATCTCGTCGCTCACCACCTTGACGCCGTGGCGAAGGCAGATGTCGTTCATGCGCTCCAGCTCGTCGCGGGTCCAGACGCGGCCCGTCGGGTTGTGGGGGTTGCAGAGCAGGAAGACAGTGGTCTTCTCGTCGGCGCAGCAGGCTTCAAAGTCGGTCCAGTCTACCTCGAAGCGGTTCTGTTTGTTGCTGTAGTACAGCAACAGACGGGACTCCAGCACCTCGCAGCCGTTGTTGCGGATGCTGGAGAAGAAGCAGTTGTAGTCGGGCGACAGTATCAGCACTTTCTCGCCGGGCATCGTCAGCGCCTTGATGGCCACCGACATGGCCGGCACGACGCCCGTGGTGTATAGAATCTCCTCGCGGCGGATGGTCCACTGGTGTCGGCGCTGGAACCACGCGATGATAGCTTCGTAGTAGTCGTTGCCAACCACCGTATAGCCGAACACCCCGTGCTCAGCCCGTTTCCTCACGGCTTCCAGGATGGCGGGAGCAGCACGGAAGTCCATGTCGGCCACCCAGAGGGGGATAACGTCCGCAGAAGGACTCTCATCCCACTTCACGCAGCCCGTGCCGCGCCGCTCTATCAGTTCGTCGAAATCGTATGTCATTTTCTTGTCTCAATGATGCAGTCAGCCGGCTGGCGCACGTTTTCGTCAATCGTTACGCTGCCTATCGAGTCGGCCACGATATGCCCGCTGGTCGGGTTCTTGATGTTCTCGATGTGCCCACGGATGTCGGCCTCCACCGTCGAATACTCGAACATACGGTCGTACATCGGGTCGATGGTGCAGTTCTCGAGCACCAGGTTCTGCGTGTAGCAGAGCAGCTGCTCGCCGGCCAGGTGACAGTTCACGAGCCTTACGTTCTTCGAGTGCCAGGCCAGATACTCACCGTCGAGCACCGAGTCGTAGACAGTGATGTTCTCACACTCCCAGAAGGAGTCCTTCGTCAGGATGTTGGCGTTGTGAATCTCGACGTTGCGGCAGTACTGGAACACGTACTTCGAGTCGCTCTCCAGCCCGTCGACATAGATGTTCTGCGAGAACATGAACGGATAAGTACCGCCGTGCAGCTTGACATTCTTCAGCCGCAGGCCGTTCACACGCCAGAACGTCTCGTCGGCATCGGTAATCTCCACGTCCTCCAGCTCCACGTTGCGCATCTCGCGGAAGAACTTCGGCCCGTCGATGCGGCAGCGGCGCATCACGAGGTCGTTGGTGTACCAGATGGCCGAACGCGAACCCTCGGCAAAGTAGCAGTCTTCAATCAGTGCGCCGTCAACATGCCACCACGGGTATTTGCCGTAGAACTTGCAGTTGCGGGCCTCCATGCGCTGGCACTGCTTGATGCCCGACTCGCCGTCGGTGATGGTGATGTTCTCTAACTGAAGGTCGTGTGAGGCGAACAGCGGTCGCTCGCCACCGAACTTTTGGTCTTTAATTAGTCTCATGCTTAGTTTCCGGTTTCTTCATTCTCACCTTGAAATGGTCGAAGCCCTCACCGTAGACGCCGATTACGGCACTCTGCGACACGAAGGCCGTCGGGTCGACCTCGTTGATGATGCGGAATATCAGGTTGCTCTGCCGACGCTTGGCCAGCACGAATAGCATCTTTACGTCCTTGCCCGAATAGAATCCCTGGGCATCGACGACGGTGCAGCCACGGTGGGGCTCACGGTTGATGCGCTCACCAATCTCGCGGTACTTGTCGGAGATGATGAAGAACTGCACCGACCGGCGCGCCGACTCCACCACCTGGTCGATACAGAAGGCCGTGACGTAGAGCACGACGTAGCCGTAGATAACCTTCTCCCAATCGTGCAGCACGAAATAGGAACAAGAGATGATGATGACGTCGCAGATCATGATGACGCGGCCCAGCGACACATCGCGATACTTATTGATGATGGCCGCAATGATGTCGGTACCGCCCGTAGAGCCGTTGTTGGCCAGGCCTAGCCCGACGCCGCAGCCGCAGAACACCGCACCGATGATGGCCGCCATAAAAGGCTGGTCTTCAAGCAGGTGGGCGCTGTAATGGTCGGCCACCACGCCGATGCTTACCGTCAGCACCGTCACCGCGTAGATTGTCTTGACACAGAATTTCAGCCCGAGCACCCTGAGCGCCACCGCCAGCAGTGCGCCGTTGATGACAAAGTAACTCAGCTGTACGGGAATGCCCGTGGCCCAGAAGAGGATTGACGACACACCGGCCACACCGCCCGTCGTGATGTTGTTAGGCAACAGGAACACACCCCATCCAATGGCGTAGCTCATCATCGCAATCGTGATGATGATATAGTCGCGCAGTTCCTTTCCGAACTTTGCTTTTTTGATTGTTTCAGTCATGCTAATATCAATTTGCCTGCAAAGTTACAGCATTATTTTGATATATGCAAGATATTTCACCTACTATTTCTTTCGAGGCCGGCGCCGCGCCCACCCCTCTTCGCTAAAGTCAGGCTCCTCGCCACGTAGCTTCCGGGGGCGCTTGTCCATCATGCCGCGCCAGTCGTCCTTTTCCCGATGGAATGGGGCTTTTTTGCGCCCAGCAGGCTCCCCTCCCTCGTCGGCATCGTTACACCTGACGGTGCGCCCCTTGAAGCGAATTCCCGTCAGTTGGAGCATCACCTTGCGGGCATCCTTTTCAGGCACTTCGAAGTAGGAGATGGTGTCGAGCAGGTCAATATGGCCCACCTCCTGCCGGCCGCCGACGTAGCGGTTCAGCGTCTGCATCAGCACGCCAGGGAAGAAACCATCCTTCTTGCCGAGGTTGATGAACAGGCGCTTGTAGCCCTTTGCAGCCTTGTTCTGTATTTTCTGTCTGTCGGTCTGCGGCTTCTTCTCATGCTTGTCGGCCACGGGCTTTTCTATCTCCGGCGCGTCGGCATAGTAGGCCAGGAACTTACCAAACTCGAGCGAGACAATCTTCTTGATGATTTCCTCCTTGTCAATGTATTCGAAGTAGCGGCTGATGTCCTGCATAAAGGGGGCTATCTCCTCGTCGTCGACGTCGGTCTTCACAATCTGGTCCATCACCTTGTATAACTGCTTCTTGCAGATCTCCTCTGCGCTTGGTATCTCTGCCTCGACGAACTTCTTGCCAATCTCCTTCTCTATATTGCGGATCTTATGCTTCTCCTTCGTGTGGACAATCGAGATGCTCGTACCCTTCTTGCCGGCACGCCCCGTACGCCCCGAGCGGTGGGTGTAGTTTTCGATGTCGTCGGGCAGTCCGAAGTTGATGACGTGCGTCAGGTCGTCGACGTCGAGTCCTCGGGCGGCCACATCGGTGGCCACGAGCAACTGGACGGTATGCTGGCGGAACTTCTGCATCGTCAGATCGCGCTGCTGCTGCGACAGGTCGCCGTGCAGCGCTTCAGCATTATAGCCATCGCGAATCAGTTTGTCGGCCACCTCCTGCGTTTCCAGTTTCGTGCGGCAGAAGATGATGGCAAAAATCTTGGGATAGAAGTCCACAATGCGCTTCAGTGCCAGATACTTGTCCTTCGCCTGTACCATATAATAAATATGGTTCACGTTCTCGGCACCCTCGTTGCGCGAGCCGACGACGATGGTCTCGTAGTCGCGCAGGTACTGCTTGGCCACGCGCTCCACTTCGCGGCTCATCGTGGCCGAGAACATCAGTGTGGAGTGCTCCTCAGGCAGCGACTCGAAAATCTCGTTGATGCTGTCAGAGAAGCCCATGTTCAGCATCTCGTCGGCCTCGTCGAGCACGATGTTTGTCACATGCTCCAAATGTGCATAGCCGCGATTCTTCAGGTCGATGAGTCGGCCCGGCGTCGCCACGATAATCTGCACGCCCTTGCGGAGTGCGCGCATCTGCGGCTCGATGGCCGCCCCGCCATACACCGCCTCCACGTGGATGTCGTCCATGTAGCGGGAGAAGTCGCGCAGGTCGTCGGCTATCTGCAGACAAAGCTCGCGCGTCGGCGACAGGATGAGAGCCTGTGGGGCCTCTTTCCCACTCGCACGGGCGGGAGCTATACGCTGTAGCAATGGCAAACCAAACGCCGCCGTCTTGCCCGTGCCCGTCTGGGCCAGAGCAATGACGTCGCGGCGTTTTTCTAACAGGTAGGGAATAACAGCCTCCTGCACAGGCATAGGCTGTACGAATCCCAATTCCTCAATGGCGCGGCGAATCTCTTCGCAGACGCCTAATTCTTCAAATGTCTTCAATCTATATATAAACCCTTTTTTAGAGCGGGTAGTCTTCGAAGGCGTAGAGCACCGTCGAGAGGTAGCGCTCGCCCGTGTCAGGCAGCAGCACGACAATGCGCTTGCCCTTGTTCTCGGGCCGTTTGGCCACCTCAGCGGCAGCAAAGGCTGCTGCGCCGCTGCTGATGCCTACCAGCAGGCCCTCTGTCTGTGCCAGCTGACGACCAGTACGGATGGCATCGTCGTTGTCGACGTCGAACACCTCGTCAATCAGCTCAGCGGCATAGGTCTTGGGAACAAAGCCAGCTCCGATGCCCTGAATCTTGTGCGGACCACTCTGTCCACCGTTCAGCACAGGCGAAGACTTCGGCTCGGCAGCCACTATCTTCACCGACGAATTCTGGCTCTTCAGGTATTTGGCCACACCAGAGACCGTGCCGCCCGTACCCACGCCAGCCACGAAGATATCAACCGTACCGTCGGTCTGGGCCCAGATTTCAGGACCAGTAGTGGCAAAGTGCTTGGCTGGATTGGCGGGGTTCTCAAACTGCTGCAGAATGACCGATCCCGGGATGCTTTCGCGAAGCTCCTCGGCGGCGCGAATGGCACCGGGCATACCGTCCTTACCAGGAGTCAGGCGCACCTCTGCACCGTAGGCCTTCACCAGATTGCGACGCTCTACGCTCATCGTCTCGGGCATCGTCAAGATGAGGTGATAGCCCTTGACGGCACTCACGAGAGCCAGTCCCACGCCGGTATTACCGCTGGTAGGCTCGATGATGGTAGCGCCCGGCTTCAGGGTGCCCTTCTGTTCGGCATCCTCAATCATGGCCAAGGCAATGCGGTCTTTCACGCTGCCGCCAGGGTTGAAGAACTCGATCTTGGCGATGACAGGTGTGTCAAGGCCTTTTGACTGCGAGAATTTGTTGAGCTCAAGAAGAGGAGTTTTGCCGATGAGCTCGGTCAGCTGTTTTGCTATCTGTGCCATAACGTGATTTCTTATTGATGAATTGTGGTTTATTTGTGTGCAAAGATACTAAATTTAGAGTGAATTACCAAATTTCTTTGTAAAATTAGTCCTTAAATTTGTGCAAAGGCTTGTTCCAGGTCTCCAATGATGTCATCAATGTGCTCCGTACCGATGGAAAGGCGGATGGTAGCGGGCGTGATGTGCTGCTCCTCCAGTTCCTCGGGCGACAGCTGCGAGTGGGTGGTGGTGTAGGGATGAATAACCAGGCTCTTCACGTCGGCCACGTTGGCCAGCAGCGAGAAGATCTGCAGGGCATCGATAAACCGCCAGGCCTCCTCCTGACCACCCTTAATCTCAAAGGTGAAGATAGAGCCGCCGCCGTTGGGGAAGTACTTCTTGTAGAGCTGGTGGTCGGGATGGCTCTTCAGTGCCGGGTGGTTCACCTTGCCCACCTTCGGGTGGTTTTTCAGGAAGTCAACCACCTTCAGCGCATTCTCCACGTGGCGCTCTACGCGCAAGCTCAGCGTCTCGACGCCCTGAAGCAGGATGAAGGCATTGAAGGGCGACAGGGTTGCGCCAGTGTCACGGAGCAAGACGGCACGGATGCGGGTCACGTAGGCAGCAGCGCCTACTGCGTCGGCAAACACGATGCCGTGGTACGAGGGGTCGGGCTTGGCCAGCGTGGGGAACTTGTCGGGATTGGCCTGCCAGTCGAATTTGCCACCGTCGACGATGACGCCGCCTAACGATGAACCGTGACCGCCCAGGAACTTGGTGGCTGAATGTACAACAATGTCAGCACCATGTTCCAAAGGACGGATGAGGTAAGGGGTTCCGAACGTATTGTCGACGATGAACGGAATGCCATGCTTATGGGCTACGGCAGCCACACCTTCAAGGTCAAGCACATCGGAGTTGGGGTTGCCGAAGGTTTCGGCATATACTACTTTTGTGTTGGGCTGGATTGCGGCCTCCAGGGCAGCGAGGTCGTTGACGTTAACAATGGTGTTTGTGATGCCCTGAGTTGAGAGTGTGTGGGTAATGAGGTTGTATGAACCACCATAGAGATTGTCGGCAGCCACGATGTGATCGCCAGCCTGCACAATGTTCTGCAGGGCGTAGGTGATGGCGGCTGCACCAGAGGCGACAGCCAGACCAGCCACACCGCCCTCGAGGGCTGCGACGCGATCCTCGAACACGCCCTGTGTCGAGTTGGTCAGGCGTCCGTAGATATTACCGGCATCGCGCAGACCGAAGCGGTCGGCGGCGTGCTGTGAGTTGTGGAACACGTAGCTCGTCGTCTGATAAATAGGTACCGCACGTGCGTCGGTAGCGGGGTCAGCCTGTTCCTGGCCTACGTGGAGCTGAAGTGTCTCGAAACGATAATTTTTCTTTGTACTCATAATCTGTTCCTTTCTTTTGTTGATTGTTGTTTGATTTCTGGGTGCAAAGGTACGGCATTTAGAAATATCCACCAAATTTTAAGCAGTAATCAGAAAATACACCTGTATCTGCTCGTTTTGTAGAAGAATCCTCCAAGAAAGGCTTTCTGGCACCACCCTAACAGAAGATTTTTCTGTTTTTCACGTTCAAAGGCATACGTCAGACCATATTTTTCGGATTTTTTTTGTACCTTTGCAGGCAAAACGAAAGAGGCAATGGCTACAAATCAAGCAATCTTCAGCCGCTCACAACTGCTACTGGGCGAAGAGGCCATGGAGCGCATCGCCCAGAAACGGGTGATCATCTTCGGCGTGGGCGGCGTGGGCTCGTGGTGCGCCGAGGCGCTGGTGCGCACAGGCATCGGCCGACTGACCATCGTCGATGCCGACAAGGTCAGTACAACCAATATCAACCGCCAGCTGATGGCCACCACTGAGACCGTCGGACAACCGAAGGTCGACGTGCTGCGCCGGCGGCTGCTCACTATCAACCCCGAGGCCGAGGTCAACGCACTGCAAAAAGTCTTTTCAGAGGAGACCGCCGAGGAGTTCGCCCTCGACAGCTACGACTATATCATCGACGCCATCGACTCGCTGAAGGACAAGGTGACACTCATCCTCCGGGCGTGCAAAACCGGCGCCCAGCTGTTCTCGTCGATGGGTGCAGCCTTGAAGCTCGACCCGTCGCGCATCCGCGCAGCGGAGTTCTGGAAGGTCGAGGGCGACCCGCTGGCCCGTGCCCTCCGCAAGAAATTCAAGCACCAGCAGCGGTTTCCCGAGAAAAAGTTCCTGTGCGTCTACAGCGACGAGCTGCTGCCTAACCTCGGCAAACAGCCCTACGCCGAGGAGCTGCAGCTGTTCAACAAGCCGCAGACCAACGGCTCGCTGGTCCACATCACGGCCATCTTCGGCATGACGCTGGCCAGCCTGGTCGTTCAGAACGCAGCGAAGGCTTAGTCCTCCTTCACGATAGGATAGAGCTCGATAAACTCACCTTGGTGGCTTTGGCCGTCGTTGATCAGCTCGGCAAACTTCTGTCCGACGGTTTCAATGTCGTGGAAACCCGGCAGCGACATGTTGCCATTGAGATCGGTGGTCGTGGGTCCAGGATGGACCGAGAAGATTTCCACGGCATCCTCAATGGCCATCACCCCCATCATTGCATTCTGGGCGGCTTTGCTGGCGACGTAGGCCAACGGATGCCAGTAGGGGCTGATTTCCGAGGGCACGGTAATGTTGGCAATGCGGCCGCCGTTGTTGCGCAGCAGGGGAATCAGCGCCTTGGTCAGGGCGAAAGTGCCTACAAAGTTCACGTCGAGCGTCTCGCGGATGACGTCAATCTCCGTATGCACACTGTCCACGCTCATGTCGCCGGGAATACCGGCATTGTTGACGAGAAGCGTTAACTGAGGATAAATCTCCTGGATTTCCTTCGAGGCCTGCTCGATGCTGGCGAGGTCCTTCAGTTCGATGTTCACCCAGCCCAGTACATCGATACCCAGAGCCTTCAGTTCGCCGACGGCCTTCTCTGCACGGTGCTCATCGCGCGCACCAATAATAACTTTCCAGCCGCTCAGGCCGAGATGTTTTGCAATACCAAAACCGATGCCTTTGTTGGCACCCGTAATAAATACAGTCTTTTCCATTTGTCTAGTTCAGTTTGTACGTTTTGCGGCTGCAAAGGTACACATTATTCGCGAATTAAGCATACTATCGCCATTTTTTTTATGGAATATGTGGTAGTTTCACAGAATTTCCGTACTTTTGCAGATATAAGAGACCGAAAGTAAAAAAACGATAGAAGATGAAGATTTGCGTTTTTTGTTCTGCCAACGAGCAGATAGACCCCGACTTCTTCAGTGCGGCGGAGGAACTGGGGCGTTGGGCGGCCACGAACGGCCACGTCATCGTCTACGGCGGCGTCAACCAGGGACTGATGGAGCGACTGGGCCGTGCTGCCCACGAGGCCGGCGGCCGCACCATCGGCGTGGTGCCCGCCATCGTCGAGAAGACGGGGCGCACGAGCCAGTATGTGGAAATAGAGATTCCCTGCGACAACCTCACCGACCGCAAGCAGCTGATGATGGACCAGGCCGACGTCTTCGTGGCGCTGCCCGGCGGCATCGGCACCCTCGACGAGGTTTTCACCGTTGCAGCCTCGGCCACCATCGGCTACCACCAGAAGCCGGTCATCCTCTACAACCTGAAAGGATTCTGGAACCCGCTCATCGCCCTGCTCGACGACCTCGGGCAGCGCGGCATGGTGCGCGGCGAGTGGCGGCAGTACATCCGCGTGGCCACGTCGATCGACGAATTGCAGCACTGGTTGTGAATCACAGGAAACATCCTGCACTTCCGCCACTTCCTACACTTTTTGAATTTTCTTGGGTGTAGGAAGTGTCGGAAGTGTAGGGTAAAAAGTGCGAATGACAACTATAATAGGAGAAAGCAGGGGGAGATTCAGCGAGAAAGCTGAATCACAACGGCCTCGGAGAGGGGGAACCGACACTTGAACCGACACCTTGACAAAACCCGCCGCCTTTTGAGTAAAAGGCACCGGGTTTTGGGAAAAAGGCGGCGGGTTTCGGGTGACCTGTTCTGCCGGTTCTACTGTCGGGTGAGCACCACCTGCATGGCGTTGAACTTCGTGGCAGCATCGACGAACTCCAGGACACCGGACCAGTTGGCCACCGGCTCGCGGGCGTGCTCATAGCGCTTGACGACCGTCAGACGGAGCCGGCCGCCACTAACCTCGGCCTTGGTCTCGAACCGTCCGCAGCTGCCCGCGACCGCCGTGTTCAGCGGCTGCAGACTCTCGGGCGTCACGGTGTAGCCCTCGGGTAGCTCGACCTCAACGTCATAGCACACGTTGGTAGCCCTGAACTCATAGACGACATCGTCGGTGCGCTGGCGGTCATTACCCTCTATCTTACGCTGCGGAGCAATGAGCCGCCCCACAGACAGCACCAGGTCAGGGCCGGCACGCTTCACCAGTCCGTCAACCTTATAGACGGTGTGCATACGGAACTGCGAGCTGTCGGCCCTGAAGCCGATGCAGTCGATGCCGTAGTCTTTCAATTCGCGGATCTCGGTGCCGTGATATGTCTCTGCCTCCGCCTCGTATAGCTTGCGCTCCTTCTCGCGCTGCAGGCGCCGCCATTCCGCCATGTCGTCGCGCTCCTTCTTGCCGACCAGGTCCTCAAGCGTCTTGTCGGTCCCTAAGTAGCGGTTGAAGGCAGCCAGCAGGTCTTCGGTCAATGCGAACGTCCTGCACCAGGGCTCCTTCGACGCCCCCGTGGCTCTGACCTCCCGGCGGCAGCAGAGCGTGGTGCCGTCGAGCGTGGCCTTCAGGGCGACGGTCTCGGTGTTGTCGTCGGCCGTGCTCTGCGGCAACGTCATCAGCTGGTCGATGCCGTTGTCGACGACGGCCTTCCGCCCCTGCAGCTGCGAGGGCACGGTGAAGGGCGCCATCTCGTAGGTCGGGGCGAAGAGTGTCTTGTCGATGCTCTTCACGTAGAGTCCCCAGGTGGTGTTGCCGTAGCTGATGAGCTGGTCGACGGGCTCATGTGCATTGTCGGTGGTGAAAAGCGGATGGCCGACGATGCCGGCCTTGAGCATCGCCTGGCGGAGCATCGCCAGGAAGACGCCGGCGTTCATGGTGCCCGTCCGGCTGAACAGCAGGTGGTAGTAGAGCCCGGTGTAGAGGCGTGCCACGTGCTCCTCCTTCGGCAGGTTCATGGCGGCCAGCTCGTCGCAGTATTTCTTCCATTGCGTGGCTTCCTTGCCCGAGAGTCCGCCCCGCTCGTAGTTGGCCTTCTTCAGGAAAGCCTTGTCGTCGTCGACCATCAGCTGGTAGTCGGGGTTGGCCTGCAGGCCTTTCTTCACCGTCGAGGGCGGTGCCCACTGCCCCTTCAGATAGCGGCCAGTGATGTAGAGCATGGTCATCGGCGACTGGCTCGACGGCTCATACCAGAACGACGGTTCGGCCTCGGCGGCCTTTGTCGTCTGCACGTCGAGCACGATGTTGCCATCCTCGTCGGTCGACTGGCTGAAGTCGGGCGCACCGTTGAGCGTGCGGTACTGGGTGGTCATCGTGGGGTCGATGACGCAGTGTATCTGATAGGAGAGCAGGGGGTACTGCTCGCGGAAGCGGAAGACGAAGGGGTTGGTGCTGCGCTCGTTGAGCTGGCTGACGGAGTAGGTGAAGACGTCCATCAGGTCGCCCACCTGCAGGTCGGGCACGGCCAGCTTGCTCCGCTCCTCCTTGCCCTTCCGGCCTTCTGCCGTACGGACGTAGTCGTCGGTGCTGACCTCCCTGACGGTGCCGTCGGGCTTGATGATTCTGATGCCCAGCATCGCCTGCTGCTTCTCCTTGCCCCAGAAGCCGTATCCGCGCGAGATGCTCATAAAGTCGAACTGCGAGAAGCGGTCGCGCGCCGCCTCGTCGTTGATGGCCACCAGCGTGCGGTAGCAGTAGCTGACCGACACCTGGTGCATGGCCTGCCAGGTGAGCAGCAGCATGGCAATGTCGGCCTTGAGGTGCTGGTCGACGACGAGTTCTTCGTAGGCAGCGAGCGTGACGACGGAGTGCTGCCGGTAAGCCTCGGGGCAGGCCTTCTGGCTGAAGGCGGGCAGCGGCTTGGCCCAGACCTCGCGCCTGACCTGTTCGGCCCACTGCCGGTAGTTGTCGCGGTCGTCGGCGGCGGCTGTGCACCACAGCACTGCCAGTGTCGCCAGTGTCAAGATGTAGCGTTTCATGTGTGTGTTATCCTTTTTTTGTTAGAACCAATTGTTCGTTGCAGGCGTCGTTCCAGCGCTTCAGCGCCTCGTTCCACTGGGGCAGCTGGTCGCGGCGGAGCCTGCGCCGTGAGACTTCCATCACCTTGCGGAAGACGACCCGTCGGCCGTCGGCCTGGAACGTACACGACAGCACGCCCACGGGTGTCTCGATGCGGCAGCCCTCGGGCAGCCACTTCAGAGCCAGCGTGTCAGGCATGGTGAGGGCCACCTCCCTGACCGTGCGGAAGCGGAAAGGCAGCTCCACGTCGTTCTGGCGCTTGAGGGTGTCGATGGGCGTGGCCATCATATCGTTGTGGGGGTCCAGCTCGACGTACAGGTCCTGCCCGCTTGCGGTCACGGCCTGACGGTCGGCCAGCGTGCCCGCCAGTCTGAGCGTGTCGCCCCACGTCCACTGGCTGTCGCTCACCGTCCGGTGCCCGTCGGCGGCGTTGAGCAGCCTTTCGGCATACCGTCTGCGCTCGTCGGCCCTTCTGGCATGATAGCCTTCAGCCATAAGCGATTTCAAATCACCCCGCCACTCAGCGTCGGCCTTGATGTGTAGTGCGGCGCCAGTCAGCCGTGCGTCGTAGTGCAGGCTGTCGGCCGAGGCGGCGGGCGGCAGTACGGGCACGGTGAGCATCAGGCAGTTGTCGCCGTCCTCGACACAGGCCCGCCGGCCCTGCAGACTATTGGGTATGAAGCCGAAGGGCGCATACCTGGCGGTGGCATCGAGGAAGAGCGTGTCGGCCTGATGGAAAAGGACGCAGATAACATGGTTGTAGGCCGCCGGGGTAGGAATCTCATCAGCAGTCCAGTCGATGTGGTCACCGGCACCGATGTCGGCCAACCGTGCGTCAAATCCCTGCGCCTTGAGCAGCGTCTTCAGCAGCAGTGCCATGCCCTTGCAGTCGCCGTAGCGCTTGCGCACCACCTCGGCGGGACGGTCGGGCGTAAAGGCTGCCGTTCCGGCCTCGTAGGCCACGTACCTGATGTTCTGCTGTACCCAGGCCAGCGAGGCCGCTATGCGCTCGGCGTCGGTTCTGCAGCCGGCGGTAGCAGCGGCTATGATTGAGTCGCGCTGAGGCAGGCTGCAGTCCACCAGCGTCTGGGCGTGGCCCCAGCGGTAGAGGTCGGTGGCGTCCTTGAACGCCCCGACGACAAACAGCGTCGGGCGCAAGGTCGGGGCATGCGGCATCAGCGGCTCGCTCTTCAAGGCGGGCTGGTCGGTGACGGTGTAGACGATGGTCGGCCGGCCCTGCTTGTCGGTGGTCGTGCGGCGGCTGATGTTGGGCGTCAGCCGCCGCTCCACGATGCGGTAGCCGTCGGGCAGTGTCAGCGACACCGTCTTGTGGCGCACGAAGTAGGTGTCGTCCAAGTAGATCTGCGTCAGCTGCCTGGCGTCGTGGAAGGTGCGCTCGAAGCGGGCCGTCGCCGACTTCCCCTTGCGGGATAGGTCGAGGGTGAAATAGCACACCTTCGAGTCGTCGAAAAAGATGTTCTCCGGGCTCACGCTCTTGTACTGGGCGCTGGAGAAGCCGGTGGCCGAGGCGCGGTCGATGCTGACCGAGCCACCATAGAGAACGAAGGGCTGCACCACCCCGCCCATCCGCTCGGCCGTGTAGGTGGCAGTCTGACGGTTCTTGACCTCAAGCTGTCCGTCGTCGGCAAGCTGGAACACATAATCGTCACTGCCTTGACTGATGACGATGAGGTCGTCGTCGGTCTGGGCAGTGACGTTAAAAGGGAGTGTGCAGAGCACGATTGCCAGCAGGCGGGCTGCTTGACCTTTCAGTAGCATAAGAGAGCGTTACTCAGCCAGCAGCCGCTCGGCCATGGCGCGCCCGAGAGCTTCGCACCGGGCGAGGGTGTCGGCATTGAGGGCCTGCTTGATTTCAACAGGCTCGCCGACGGGCTCGTAGTGCAAACGCTCGTCGTTCCACTTCGTGATTTCGCTCACGGCCTTCGAGGCCCAGCTGAACGAGCCGAACCAGCCGAAGAGGCGGCCCTTGATGTCCTTCTGCGACAGTTCGTCGAGCAAGACGTTCATCTCGTGGTAGAGACCGGTGTTGTAGGTGGGGGCGCCGACGATGAGTCCACGGTAGCGGAACAGGTCGCGGATGATATACGAGTGGTGGGTCTTCGAGACGTTATACATCACAATGTTCTTCAGACCGGCCTGGGCGGCGGCGCGGGCAATGACCTCGGCGGCGCGCTCGGTGTTGCCGTACATCGTGCCGTAGCAGATGACGAGGCCCGGCTCGGCCTCATAGCGCGAGAGGCGGTCGTAGATGCCGATGACCTTCCCGACGTACTCGTGCCAGACGGGGCCGTGGGTGGAGCAGATGTAGTCGACCTTGACGCCGGCGAGCTTCTTGAGGGCCATCTGCACGGGCGTGCCGTACTTGCCGACGATGTTGGAGTAGTAGCGCGTCATCTCGAGCCAGAAGGTGTCGCAGTTCATCTGCTCGTCGACGTAGGCGCCGTTGAGGGCGCCGAAGCAGCCGAAGGCGTCGCCGGAGAAGAGTACTGTTTGTTGCTGTAATACAGCAACAGACGGGACGGTGGCGAGCGTCATCATCGTCTCGGGCCAGTGGACCATCGGGGTGAGGACGAACTGGAGCTGGTGGGCGCCGAGGGCGAGGGTGTCGCCGTTCTTCACCTCGTGGAGGCCGGTGGTCAGGCGGTAGAAGCCGGCCATCATGTCGAAGGTCTTCTTATTGCCGATAATCTCGATGTTGGGATAGAACTGGCGCAGCAGGGCCAGCGAGCCGCTGTGGTCAGGCTCCATGTGGTTGACGACGACGTAGTCGATGGGACGGTCGCCGATGACCTCGCGGATGTTCTCGAGGAAGGGCATGAAGAAGTCGACCTCGACAGTGTCGATGAGGCAGACTTTCTCGTCGTCGATGAGGTAGGCGTTATAGTTCACGCCGTTGGGGAGGGGCCAGAGGCCCTCGAAGAGCGTCTTGTTGCGGTCGTTGACGCCGACGTAGTAGATTTTGCTGGTGATTTCTTTCATATTGTTGGTTTTTTTTATGGGCTGGATGGGCTGGATGGGCAATGTGGGCAATGTGGGGTTATTGGGGGAGGCGCATCTTGGCGGCGAAGTCGGCATCGATGCTGTTGTTCAGCGTCTGGCAGCAGTTGGCCGAGAAGGCCTGGGCGCAGGCCATGATCTGGTCCCACTGCTGCTCGGTGAACCCACGCTCGATATCGTCGCGGGTGATGCTGTAGCGGATGAGGCCGTAGACGAAGCCGGCGTTGAAGTTGTCGCCGGCACCGATGGTGCTGACGGTCTCAGTAGGCGGCACGGGGTACTGCTTGCTGAAGCCCTGCTCGGCCCTCACCTCGACGGGCTGGGCACCACGGGTGTAGATGAACTTCTTGGTGTAGAAAGAAATCTCGGAGCGGTAGACGCTGTCGGCATCGTTCTTGTTGTACATCACCTGGAAGTCCTCGTCGGAGCCGCGCACGATGTCGGCCAGCTCGAAGTTCTCGAGCAGATTCGACGTTACCTTGACCAAGTCGCTCTTATGCGACGCACGGTAGTTGACGTCGTAGTAGAGGATGGCCCCGCGCTGACGGGCGTACTCCAGGAAGCCCTGCACCTGCGGGCGCACCACAGGATTGATGGCGAAGAACGAGCCATAGAGCACGACGTCGTTCTCATTGACCTCGGGGTTGACGAAGTCGAGCTGGTCATGGGGATGGTCTTTGTAGAAGATGTAGTCGGCATTGTTCTGCTCGTCGAGGAATGCCAGCGACACGGGCGACTTGGAGTCGGGGTAGACACAGACGTTGGAGGCATCGACGCCGTTTTCCTCAAGGTAGCGGATGACCCGCCGGCCCACGCGGTCGTTGCCGGCCTCGCTGATAAACATGGTACTGACGCCGGCGCGCCCCAGCGAAATGACAGAGTTGAAGGCCGAACCGCCTGGCACGGCCTGTATAGGCTGCTCGTCGCGGAAGATGATGTCGAGCACGGTCTCGCCTATTCCTATTACTTTTCTCATACGTTACTATTTGCCTTAGTGGGTGCAAAGATACGAAATAAAAATCAGAGACGGCACAGTTTTTCCCTATTTCTTTCGTCTGTTCGGAAAAAATGTCGTAACTTTGCGCACACATTCATTATTAACCTATCCAGCAATGAACAACCAGCTATTATCCTTTAACGCCAACCCCATCGTGGCGGCGTTGCAAAAACCGTCGGCAGAGTTTACCAAGGCCGACATCATCGACTACATCGTCAAGAACGACATCCGCATGGTGAACTTCATGTACCCAGGCGGCGACGGCAAGTTGAAGACGCTGAACTTCGTCATCAACGACCTCGCCTACCTTGACACCATCCTCACCTGCGGCGAGCGCGTTGACGGCTCCAGCCTCTTCTCGTTCATCCAGGCCGGCTCGAGCGACCTCTACGTGCTGCCCCGTTTCCGCACCGCCTTCCTCGACCCCTTTGCCGAGATTCCGACGCTGACGATGCTCTGCTCGTTCTTCGACAAGGACGGCAACCCCTTGGAGTCGTCGCCCGAACACACGCTGCACAAGGCCGCCGAGGCTTTCCGCGAGGTGACGGGTATGGAGTTCCAGGCCATGGGCGAGCTGGAGTACTACGTCATCTCGGACGACGAGGGCGTGTTCCCTGCCCGCGACCAGCGCGGCTACCATGAGTCGGCTCCCTACGCCAAGGCCAACGAGTTCCGCACGCAGTGCATGCAGTTCATCGCCCAGGCCGGTGGACAAATCAAGTACGGTCACTCGGAGGTGGGCAACTTCTCGCTCAACGACAAGAACTATGAGCAGAACGAGATTGAGTTCCTGCCCGTCCCCGTGGAGCAGGCCGCCGACCAGCTGATGCTGGCCAAGTGGATTATCCGCAACCTCGGCTACCAGATGGGCTACGACGTCACCTTCGCACCGAAGATTACTACCGGCAAGGCCGGCTCGGGACTGCATATCCACATGCGCATGATGAAGGACGGCCGCAACCAGATGCTCGCCGACGGCGTCCTCAGCGAGAGTGCCCGCAAGATGATTGCCGGTATGATGGACCTCGCACCGGCAATTACGGCCTTCGGCAACAAGAACCCCACCTCGTACTTCCGCCTTGTGCCTCACCAGGAGGCGCCGACAAACGTCTGTTGGGGCGACCGCAACCGCTCAGTGCTGGTGCGCGTGCCTCTCGGCTGGGCTGCCGACGTCGACATGTGCCACGCCGCCAATCCCCTGGAACCGCAGGCCAACTATGACACGAGCATCAAGCAGACGGTCGAAATGCGCTCGCCAGACGGCTCAGCCGACCTCTACCAGCTGCTGGCCGGCCTCTGCGTAGCCTGCCGCCACGGTTTCGAGATGGAGAACGCCTTGGAGTTGGCCGAGAAAACCTACGTCAACGTGAACATCCACGCCGCCGAGAACGCCGACCGCCTGGCCACACTGGCCCAGCTGCCCGACTCGTGTGTAGCCTCAGCCGACTGTCTGGAGCGCCAGCGCAAGGTGTTTGAGGAGCACAACGTATTCTCGCCCGCCATGATCGACGGTATCATTGCTGAGCTGCGCGCCTTCGACGATGCCTCGCTGCGCAAGAATATTGAGAACTATCCGGAAGAGATACAGAAACTCGTCACCGAGTACTTCCACTGTGGATGAGCCGCCGCCACTTCAGATAGCCGAAGATGGCGATGACGACGTAAAGGGCATAGAGTGACGCCTTGAACGGAATATCCTTATAGAAATACAGCACCGAAGTAACCACGTCGACAGCTATCCAGATGAACCACTGCTCTAAGTACTTGTGAGCCAACGCCCAGATGCCCACAATGCTGAGGGCAGTGGTAAAACTATCCGCCAAGGGCACGTTGGAGTTGGTGAACGTGACGAGCAGCCAGTAGATGGCGGCCCAGACGGCGGCGATAATCAGCAGCCAGGGCAGCACAAGCCTTTTTGGGAAGTTGCGGATGGGCAGCGCCTTCTTGGCGGTGCCGCCGCGAACCCAGCGCCAATAGCCGTAGACGGTCATCGCCAGATAGTAGAACTCCATGCCGCAGTCGGCATAGAGTCCCTTCTGGTAGTAGAGCACGATGCCGAGGGCCTGCATCGCAAAGCCGACCGCCCACATCCACAGGCTGGCCTTGTACTCAAGGAGAATGTAGGCCAGTCCGAGGACGGTGGTCGTGATGTCGAGCCAATGGGCAGTCAGGAAATCTGTCATCTTTTAGAAACGTAAGGTAACATTGCCCATCATGGTGAATCCCGACATGGGGATGAAACCTATCTGGTAGTAGCGATTGTCGTTGGAATGGCCGTAGCTGTCGCAGATGGCGGAGTAGACCCAGCCGCTGGCGGCATAGCGGCGACCGAAGATGTTGTTGAAGTTCAAGCCAAGGATGGCCTCCTTCAGCACCTTCTTGGGCTTCAGGGTGTAGCTCAGCGAGGCGTTCGACACCGAGTAGCAGGGCAGTGAGCGGTCGGCGTTCTCGCTGTTGTCAAGATACTGGCGCGAGACGAAGTTGGTGTGCCACGTCAGCTGTGCCCCACGGTAGTGCAGGTTGACAAAGCCGTTGAGGATGGTCGACGGCGAGAAGGCCAGAGTGGAGTTGTCGTAGTGGATGGTCTGCGAGCCGTTGTCCCAGTCCTCGACCACCTCGTCGAAATCCTTGATCTTGTTCTTGCTCAGGGCGGCGTTGCCCTCGATGGTGAGCCACGGGGTGGGGTCGATACCTGCCTGCAGTTCGATGCCCATACGGTAGGAGTCCTTGATGTTCGTGGTCAGGTTCTCGCCGATGTCGGAGAGCTCGCCTGTCTGCACGAACTGGTCCTTGTAGTCCATATAATAAAGGTTCACGACCGCGCGAAAGAGGTCGTTGTTGAAGGTGTAGCCGGCCTCGTAGTCAAGCAGCTGCTCGGCCTTGGGTGCCGGATAGGAGCCGTTGTCGGTGAAGTTGTTGCGCTCGGGCTCGCGGTGGCTCATGGCGACAGAGCCGTAGACGCGGTGACCGCCGAGGCTCCACGAGAAGCCGGCCTTCGGGTTGAGGAAGTCGTACTTCTTGTCAATGTCGAGGCACTGGTTGTAGTAGCCCGACTCGTCATCGTAGAACTTGTCGTTGATACCGTTGGTTTCGTAGCTGACATGGCGGTACTGCAGGTCGGCAAAGACGTCCCACTGCTCGCTCAGGTGATAGGCTGCCTTCAGGAATACATTGCCGTCGAGCTTGCGGGCGTCGCTGTCGTAATACTTGTACTGATTGTCGTACATATCGATGAAACGAGCCACCACAGGGTTGGCAGCGTAGGTGACATAGCCAAAGTGGCTACCCTCGAACTCCTGCAAGGACATGCCACCGATAACATCCCAACGGCCGTCGCTGTAGTTCAGGTTGCCTAGAAAACCGTAGGTGTTCTGCGACAGGCCCTTCTTGCGCACAAAGTCGGTACGCTTGATGTTCTTACCCTCGCCATCGGCCATCACGAGACCGAACTTCGACAGTTTGTTGCTGGGCCGGAACTCGCGGTAGTAGCCGTAGCCGTAGGTGTAGTGGGCCGTGGCCGTTCCCGTCCAGTGCTGCCCCGACTTCCAACTCAGCGACAGCAGGTTGTGGTTCTGCCAGAAGTTGTCGGTGGTCTTCGGCCAGTAGCTGCCGTCGCTCTTCGTGTAGCGGTCGGTCTGGTAGTTGCCATCGGCGTCGCGGGCGAAACTGCCGTCGTCACCATAGCGCAGGGCCTCGTAAAGCGAGTTGTAGCGACCCAGTCCGCGCTCATACATGTCTTTGTAGGTCTTGATGCCGGACTGAGCGCCGTAAGTGCCGTCCATCAGACTCAGGTCGTTATCGCCGGCTGTCACGCCGTTCCACGCCTGGCCGGTCTTCTCGAAATTGCCGATGTTCTTGTATGCGACAACAATGTTGTCGCCCAGCCAAGTCAGCCCACCGTAGTAAGAGCCAGAACGCCCGGCAGTGCCATGGATAAAGCCGTCGGTGTTGGTCTCGTGGTAGGCACCGTCGAAGATGAGGTGGTTCCATAGCAAGCCTGTGGAAAAGTTCAAGCCGGCATTCCACGTGTTATAGGAGCCATAGCTGGCGCTGAGTTCAAGACCCGGCTTCTGCTGGGGAATGGCCATCTGCAGGGCCACCGTGCCGCCGAAGGCGCCGTCGCCGTTGGTCGACGTACCCACACCGCGCTGAATCTGCACGCTGCCCAGCAGCGAGCCGTAGCTGTTCATATTGGCCCAGAACACGCACTGGTCCTCGGGCGAATTAAGGGGCACACCGTTGAGCGTCACGTTGATGCGCGAGTCGGCGGCACCGCGTATGCGCATATAGGTCGTTCCCGTGCCCATGCCATTCTCGCTCCAGGCCACCACGCCCGGCGTCTGCGCAAAAAGGAACGGAAGTTCGCGGCCCGTCTTCGAGAAATCGTTCAGTTCCTTCTTCTTCAGGTTGCTGATGGCATACGGTGCGTTCTTCTGCGCTCTCACACCTTTAACCACTACCTCTGAGAGTTTCTCCACTTTCGTTGAGTCGTAGTGCCACTGCTGTGCACTCACTACCATGGCCACTGTTGCGCCTACGACCATCAAAACAATCTTTTTCATTCTTCTTGTTGTACCTTTAATTAATAATAATGTAAAGGGGAAACAGACCAATACTTTTCATCCCTACGCCGGCATTATCCGAATCAGGTTTGAGGGTATCATCTCAGCCCACGACCGTGGGCACCCCTTGAATTGCGGGTGCAAAGGTACAACAAATTATTGAACGGGCAAAATGTTTTGCCCAACATAAAACAAAATATGTCACTATCGGTGTAGTTTTTCCGCATTTTCTGCGTCTAATCCATAAAAAAGCAGTAATTTTGCACCCAAATTTCAAGCAATAACCATTATGAAGACAAAGAAAATTTTAGCAATGTTCGTGCTGGCCGTGGCCAGCTTTACAACGGCAGCTGCACAGCAGCAACAGATGCAGATGCCACCCATCCCCGTTGACCCCGACGTGCGCATCGGCAAACTCGACAACGGACTGACCTACTACATCCGCCACAACGAGTGGCCGGAGAAGCGGGCAGAATTCTACATCGCCCAGAAGGTGGGCTCCATTCAGGAGGACGACACGCAGCGCGGTCTGGCACACTTCCTCGAGCACATGGCCTTCAACGGCTCGAAGCACTTCAAAGGCAACGAACTGCTGCGCTGGTGTGAAAGCATCGGCGTGAAGTTCGGCACCGACCTGAACGCCTACACCTCAATCGACCAGACGGTCTATAATATAAGTAATGTACCCACGACGCGCGAGGGCATTGTCGACTCATGCCTGATGATTCTCTGGGACTGGGCCGACGGTCTGCTCCTGGAACAGGAGGAGATTGAGAAGGAGCGCGGCGTCATCCATGAGGAGTGGCGACTGCGCACGTCGGCCCAGATGCGTATGCTGGAGCGCGACCTGCCCAAACTCTATCCCGGCTCGAAGTACGGCCACCGTATGCCTATCGGTCTGATGGAGATTATCGACAACTTTGAGCGTCCCTTCCTGCAGCAGTACTACGAGAAGTGGTACCGCCCCGACAACCAGGGCATCATCGTGGTCGGTGACGTCGACGTCGACAAGGTTGAGCAGAAAATCAAGACGATGTTCTCGCAGATTGCTAAGCCCGGTGCCGATGCTGCCAAGCTGGAGCAGGTGGACGTGCCCGACAATGCCGAGCCTATCGTCATCATCGACAAGGACAAGGAGCAGCGCATCGACATGGCCGAGGTGATGTTCAAGCATGAGGCCATTCCCGACTCGGTAAAGGGCTCGCTGGAATATCTCGTGGCCAACTACATGAAGAACGTGGCCGTCGGCATGCTGAACAGCCGACTCGGCGAACTGGCCGAGAAGCCCGACTGCCCCTTCCTGCAGGCATCGGCTAGCGACGGTACCTACGTGCTGTCGAAGCCCAAGGATGCCTTCGACCTGGGCATCGTGCCTAAGGAGGGCAAGATGAACGAGGCCGTGAAAACCGTCGTTGCCGAAGCCCGCCGCGCCGCAGAGTTCGGCTTTACCGCTACGGAGTACGGCCGCTCGAAGGCCAACACGCTGAGCGCGCTCGACAAGCAGTACTCGAACAAGGACAAGCGCTACAACTCGCAGTTCGTCAATCAATACGTGCAGCACTTCCTCAACAACGAGCCGATCCCTTCGATTGACGACTACTATCAGCTGATGAAGCAGCTGGTGCCTGCCATCCCCATTGATGCCGTCAACGCCGTGATGGCCCAGCTCATGCCGAAGAGCGACTCGAACCTCGTGGTGCTGAACTTCAACCAAGAGAAGGACGGGGCCACCTACCCCACTGAGACTGGACTGCTTGGCGCCATCCGCGATGCCCGCGCCCAGCAGCTGACTGCCTGGGTTGACAACGTGAAGGACGAGCCCCTGATGACCACCCTGCCCAAGCCGGGTAAGATTACCAAGGAGGTGAAGAACGATAAGTTCGGCTACACGGAGCTGACGCTGCAGAACGGCGTAAAGGTCGTCCTGAAGCAGACCGACCTGAAGAAGGACCAAGTGATGCTGACAGGTGAGGGCTGGGGCGGCTCGGCACTCTACGATGTGAAGGAGCGCGCCAACATCGCCCTGTTTAACGATGCTGTTGAGGCCAGCGGGCTGGGTGCTTTCTCGCACACCGAGCTTACCAAAGCCCTGGCCGGAAAGATTGCTGGTGCCACGCTCTCGATGACTACCCAGCGCACTAACGTCAACGGCTCGTCGACTCCTACCGACGTGGAGACGATGATGCAGCTCGTCTACCTCTACATGACCAGCAACATCAAGAAAGACGAGCAGTCGTATGACCAGATGATGAAGACCACCGAACTGCAGCTCAAGAACCGTCTGCTGCAGCCCGAGGCCGTGTTCAGCGACTCGCTGAGCCTGACGCTAACTAAGCATAATCCCCGCTTCAAGAACCTTGACGTTGAAGACCTGAAGGATGTCAGCTACGACCGCATCCTCCAGATGGCAAAGGAGCGCACAGCAAACGCCGCCGCCTTCACCTTCACCATCATCGGCAACTACGACGAGGCCAAGATCCGTCCGCTCGTTGAGCAATACCTCGGCTCGCTGCCCTCGCAGAAGAAAATCATGAAGGGCAAAGACGTATCGACTGACTACACAGGCAAGGTGGTGAACAACTTCAAGCACAAGGCCGAGACACCGAAAGCCATGGCCGTCATGCACTGGTACTCCAAGAAGATACCTTACTCGCTAGAGAACATCGTACGCTCGCAGGCTGCAGGACAGGTGCTGCAGATGGTTTATCTGAAGGAAATCCGCGAGGAGGCCAGCGCCGCCTACACCGTACAGGCTCAGGCCGGCTCCAGCCGTGATGACTTTGGCGACGAGGCCAGCATCTTCGCCGTCTGCCCGATGAAGCCTGAGAAGGCCGACGTTGCCCTGAGCATCATGCGCCGTGCCGTCATGGACATGGCTGCTGGCAAGTGTGATGCCGACATGGTGACGAAGGTGAAGGAGTATATGCTGAAGAACCTGGGTGACCAGCTGAAGGACAACGTCTACTGGGCCAGCCGCATCGATGCATGGCGCAAGTGGAACATCGACCTGCATACTGACTGTGAGAAGACCATCCAGGCCCTCACCCCCCAGAGCATCTGTGCCTTCGTGGCCGAGGTGCTGAAGTCGGGCAACGAGGCAGAGGTCGTCATGCTGCCGGCAGAGTAAATAAGGTAAAAAAGTAAAAAAACGAAAAAAGGGAATGTCATACTTATTTTCATCGGAATCTGTTTCGGAGGGCCATCCCGACAAGGTGGCCGACCAGATAAGTGACGCTATTCTCGACCAGTTCCTGGCATACGACTCGAAGGCTCGCGTGGCCTGCGAGTCGTTTGTCACAACCGGTCAGGTGGTTCTCATGGGCGAAGTCAGCAGCGACGTCTACATCGACTTGCAGACCATAGCGCGCAAAACCATCAATAGGATTGGCTACACAAAGGCTGAATACCAATTCGACGGCAACTCGTGCGGCATACTCAGTGCCATCCACGAGCAGAGCCAGGACATCAACCGAGGTGTTGACCGCGAGGAAGAAGAAGAGCAGGGCGCCGGCGACCAAGGCATGATGTTCGGCTATGCCACCAACGAAACGGAAAACTACATGCCCGTCACGCTCGACTTGGCCCACCTTATCATGCGCACCCTCGCCGACATCCGCAAGGAGGGCAAGGTAATGACCTACCTGCGCCCCGATGCCAAGAGCCAGGTAACGGTGCAGTACTCGGACGAAGGCATCCCCGAGCGCATCGACACCATCGTGGTCTCGACTCAGCACGACGAGTTCGACGAGGACAAAGCAATGCTGGACCGCATCAAGGACGACGTCATCAACATCCTCATCCCGAGGGTGAAGCAGCAGATACACTCGCAGAAAGTGCTTGATCTCTTCGACTCTGACATCTACAACGTCAACCCGACGGAAGAGAACTTTAACGCCCCAGGCATCAAGCTCTTCGTCAACCCGACAGGCAAGTTCGTCATCGGTGGTCCCCACGGCGACACCGGCCTGACGGGCCGCAAGATTATCGTCGATACCTATGGCGGCAAGGGTGCCCACGGCGGCGGTGCCTTCTCGGGCAAGGACTCCTCGAAGGTCGACCGCTCTGCAGCCTACGCAGCTCGCCACATCGCCAAGAACTTGGTGGCTGCCGGCGTCAGCGACGAGATTCTGGTGCAGATCAGCTACGCCATCGGCGTGGCCAAGCCCATGAACATCTACGTCAATACCTACGGACGCTCGCGGGTGCAGATGACCGACGGCGAGATTGCCAAGAAGATTGAGCAGCTGTTCGACCTGCGCCCCAAGGCTATTGAACGCTCGCTGAAGCTGCGCCAGCCAATGTATCTGGAAACTGCCGCCTACGGCCACATGGGCCGCAAGAACGAAACCATCAAGAAGAAGTTCACCAGCAACTATCACGAAACCCGTGAGATTGATGTGGAACTCTTTACCTGGGAGAAGCTCGACCGCGTCGATGACATCAAACGGGAATTTGGCCTGTAAATGTTTCTACAGCAAGATTCCATAGTAAGCGAACACACGGTGTCGGCGGGCGTTGCCGATACTGTCGTACACAAAACGGCACGTCCGCAGACACCCTACCAGGTGCTGCGGATGCTGCCTAAAGACGCTACGCCCGCCCAGCAGGACTCTGCCATTCAGGCATGGTTCAAGCCTGGCAAGATACACTACAGCGACCGCCCTGATACGCTCCACCTGCCCGGTCACGACGCAGGACGCTCGTTAAAGGACGTCAGTCTGCCCCAATACTACCGCGAGTCATTCTTCGCCAACGACTCACTGCTCCACCCCGAGCTGACCGGCGGACGCCCGGGCATCGCCGGCGACCCTGTGCCCTACACCGTTCGCGGCGACGATGCCATTGCGTGCATGCTCCTCTTCTGCTTTGTGCTGGCCGTTACGTCCTTTGCCTACTCGCGCCAAGCCATACTCCACCAGCTGAAGGACTTTTTCTACATACCCCGGACCGATAAAACATCTTCAAGCGCATCAAGCGAGAAGTTCCCGTTTCATATCTTCCTCAGCATACAGACCTGTCTGCTGCTGGCCATCACTTACTATTTCTATATCACCCACTATGTTGCTGACACCTTTGTGCTTGATGCCCCCTATGAACTCATTGGAATATTCTTCGGCGTGTTCATTGCCTACTTCATCTTCAAGATTATCATCTACAAAGTGGTGAACCTCATCTTCTTCAGAAGTAAAAAAAGTAAACAATGGACGTGGACGCTGACGTTCATAACCGCCCTCGAAGGCATTGCTCTTTTCCCCGCTGTCATTTTGCAAGTGTACTTCAACCTTCCGATGCAAAATGTCGTATATTATTTTATTTTCGTGCTGATTTTAACCAAAATATTGACAATTTACAAGTGCCGAGTTATCTTTTTCCGGCAAATTAGTGATTTTCTGCAAATAATTTTGTACCTTTGTGCCCTCGAAATCATACCTCTATTGTCGCTCGCCGGCATTTTGGTATTGATTACCGACCAATTAAAAGTAAATTTTTAGGACACAAAGCGAAATGATTAAGAAGATTCTGGTTTCACAGCCAAAACCCGCAAGTGAGAAGTCGCCTTATTACGACATCGCCAGCAAGTTCGATGTTGAATTGATTTTCCGCCCATTTATTAAGGTGGAAGGCATGTCGGCCAAGGAATTTCGTACGCAGAAAGTCAGCATTCTCGACTATACTGCCATTGTTTTCACATCGCGTCACGCTATTGATCATTTCTTTACCCTGGCCAAGGAACTGCGCGTCAATATTCCTGAGGACATGAAATACTTCTGTGTCACGGAGACCATCGCCCTGTATATTCAGAAATATGTGCAGTACAGAAAGCGCAAGGTCTTCTTCGGTACTACCGGCCGCGTCGACGACCTGCTGCCAACCATGATTAAGCACAAGACCGAGAAGTACCTCGTTCCCATGAGCGATGTCCACAACGACTCGCTTACCCAGCTTCTTGACTCGAAGAAGCTGAACCATAAGGAGGTTGTCATGTATAAGACCGTCAGCAACGACTTCACCCCCGAGGAGGTTAAGAACTTCGATTACGACATGCTGATTTTCTTCAGCCCTTCAGGCATCGAGGCCTTGACCAAGAACTTCCCCGACTTCAAGCAGGGCGATATTGCCATTGCCACCTTTGGTCCCTCTACGGCCAAGGCCGCCAAGGAAGCCGGACTCCGACTGGATATTGAAGCTCCTAACGAGAAGTATCCCTCTATGACCGGTGCGCTGCAGCACTATCTTATTATGCTTGACGACTGAACGCCAGAACGTCACCAACATTGAACGCCCAGTTTAAGAAACGCGAGCACATTGTCAGCACCCGACTGATAGAGACGCTCTTCGGCAGCGGCAGTACGGCCATGTCTGCATTTCCGCTGAGAGCCGTTTTCAGGAAGGTACCGCGCAGTCAGACTAACGTTCCCGTACAGATACTTATCAGTGTTTCCAAGAAGCGCTTCAAGCACGCTGTCGACCGCAACCGTATCAAGCGGCAGGTGCGTGAAGCCTACCGCCACACTAAGCAACCCCTTTTCGACGCCATTGCCGACGACGAGACGCTGCTGATAGCTTTTATTTGGATTTCCGACCGACAGGCAACCTCGGCTACGGTTGCCCGACAAGTAGAGAGACTGGTCGGCCGTATTGCAGAGACAATATGAAACAGATAACACGCCTCCTGTCGTGGTTGCTGGTGCTGCCCATCCGTTTCTACCAGACTTGCATCAGTCCCTATACACCACCCTCTTGCCGCTTCACGCCGACGTGCTCAGAATATGCCCGTCAGGCAATTCTGAAGCACGGTCCCGTGAAGGGTCTTTACCTCGCCATACGCCGCATCCTGCGCTGCCATCCTTGGGGCGGCTCAGGCTACGACCCTGTACCTTGAGGCATCATGCGAGGTGGCGTGTCGCCGTTTAGCGCATAGCGAAGAAATTGCCGTCGCCCATGGCCATACGCACTTGGTAGAGGCCATTCTCATTGGGAGTAACGGTCAGCTGCTCGCCCTCAGGCAATACAGTTGTAATGGTTCCATCCTGATTGAAACGGAACAGCTCGCGGGTCTGACCGTTCTGTGTCAGCGACCAGGAATCCTTCTTCTTGTCGTAGTTGAAATAGCTCATCTCACCAGTAGGAGCCTTAATCTCATAGCCGTTCTCCAAGGTGGTCACAGCATAGTAACGGCCGTCGCTGCCCATCACCTGCTGAGTTTTGCCGATGTTGGCATGCATGGGATTAGAACCGCTCCAGAATTCAATGGTGTTGAGCACGAGCGAGTCAACGAACAGACAAACGCTGCCGACAATCGGGCCAATGATGAAGCCCACGATAGCATTTAAGAACTTACTGCTTGTCATGTTGGTTTGCCACTTGGCATAGCTGTTGAAGAGGGCGAACTTACCGACAAAGCACGAACTGCACAACATTGCGCCTGCCATCATGAAGGCAGCAACCTTTACATTTACTTTTTTCATATTACTACAATTTAATTGTTAAACCGTTGGCAAAGATACAAAAAAAATGGTAATAACGCTCGTCTATGAATATTTTTTAACTGAAAAGATGGGAAATCAGTACTTTTATGCCAATAAACAGCAGAACCAGACCGCCCAACAAACCCGGCTTGAACCGTTGGGCGATGGCACGGCCGAAACGGACACCCAGCCAATAACCCACCAGACTGAGCAGCATCGAGACAGAGCCTATCAGCAGCAGGGGCACCGTCAGCTGCCCGATGCGGTCGTAGCCCAGACAGGCCATCGAAATGCCGACAGCCAAAGCGTCGATGCTCGTAGCCACCGCCAGGAGCAACTGAGTACGCAGCGACAGGGGATTGAACGTCTGGTGCTCCTCGTCGCCACTGAACGTCTCCCATATCATCTTGCCGCCGATGAACGCCAGCAGACAGAAGGCTATCCAATGGTCGACGGCCTCCAAATAGTGACTGAAATGAGCCGTACCAAGCCACCCAATAAGTGGCATAAGGGCCTGAAACAGCCCAAAGAGCATAGCCATCCGCAAGATGGCGCCACTGGTTGGGCGGCGCAGGATGACACCACTCATCGTACTTACCGTGAAACAGTCCATGGCCAATGCTACGGACAGGAGCAGAAGATCAGGCAGACTTATCATACCTTATTATAATTAAATAGGTGGAAACAATGATGACGTAGACGAGCACCGTCTGCAAAACCGAGGGGCGCAGACCTTCGATGCTGGCATAGGGCAGGCGTTCGGCGATGAACGAGAGGACGGCGTTGAGCCACCCCACCACCCTGAACAGCACCGTACCCACAACGGGCAGCAACAGCGCCACCGGGGCGAGACAGAGGATGAGCGTGGCCGACGGGATGACAATCAAGTTGGTCAGCAGAAAATAGGTGGAGAAGCGGCCGAAGTAATAGGCAACGAGCGGTGCCACGCCCACCTGCGCCGCCAAGGAAACCGTCGTCAGTCCCCAGAGCCAGCGCACCACGGGCCGGTCGAGCAGCCACTCGCGCTGCACCACGCGCTCGAAAAGCGGCTGCAGCACCAGAATGGCCAGCATGGCGAGGAACGACATCTGGAAACCAACGTCGAAGAGGCTGTCTGGACTGACCATGAGAATACAAATGGCTGCCAACGCCAGCGCATTGACCGACATCCGCTGGCGGCCAATCGCCGACAGCAGCGCGTAAGTGCTGATCATCAGGGCGGCGCGCACCACGCTGGCCGGCAGTCCGACCAACAGGGCGAACGCCCAGATAGCCGCGACGGCAAGCACCTGCGACAGCAGGCGGAACCGGCGGTTCACAACCAGCAGCGACAGCACCATATAGATAATGCCCAAATGCAGACCGCTGAGCGCCAGCACGTGGGAGGCACCGCTGACGGCATAGACATCGCGCAGCTCGCTGCTCATGGCCGACTTGTCGCCCAGCGTCATCGCTGCCACGACGGCATACTCCTCGTCGCCCGCCCCCATCTGCCGGTAGCGTTCCAGCAGTGTGTGGCGGTAGTTCAGGAACGCCAGCCTCAGCCGTTGCAGCCACGTCAGCCCCTCATCGGAGTGAGGCAGCAACTGCCAGTCGGCAGTCCTGACATAGGTGCGCCCCGCGAAGCCGTGGACCTCCTGATAGCGGCGGTAGTCGAACGAGCCGCGCCGCCAGTCGCCGTTCCGCTCTATGCGCGATGTCAGCAGCAGGCGGTCACCAATCCTCAGACGCCGGCTGCGGTCGTCCTTGGCCACGTAGCACTTCAGCTTCTTCCCGCCTTGGGCGGTGACGATATCCGCCGCCATCGTCTTCGGCTTCTCCGTCACCTCCGAAACGACGACGGCCTCATAACGGACAAAGCCGTCGGGCCAAGCCACCCGGTCGTGCGACTGGCGCACCGACGCCGAGCGCACGCCGCCGAGCGACGCCATAGCCAACAGCAGAGCTGCTGACTGCAGCATCGGCTTGCGCCGGCAGATGCCGACAATCACCAAAGCCGCGCCCAACAGCAGCCACCACAGGCCGACAGTGCCCATGCAGTCGCCCAAGACGACGCCCACAACGAACAGCACCCCTGGCATGGCCAAGGGAGCCGACTGGAAAAAGCGGTTCTTGCGCCACATAGCGTTAGAGCTGCTTGCGGAAACAGCGGTGGCGGCGGTGGATTTCGCTATCTAAGTATTGCCATTGTGCACGCACGGCCTCGTTGCTCTCCATCTGCGGCATGGCGTCGGCCCAGACGAAGCCGTAGCGCTGGAACTGGTGGATAAGGTCGTCGAAAATCAGCGCATTGGCACCCTTCGACCGATACTCTGGCAGCACGCCTATCAGCAGCAGGTCGACGGTGTCGGTCTTGTGCCTCTTCAGCGTATTCAGTATATGCCACCAGCCGAAGGGCAGCAGCCGCCCGTCGCGCGTATGCTGCAGCGCACGGCTGAACGACGGGAAGGTGATGCCGAAGCCTATCATACGGTCGCCGTCCATGATGGCCGTCACCAGGTTCAGGTCGGCAATCTTGATGTAGTCGTTCACCAGCTTGTCTATCTGCTGCGACGACAACTGGCTAAACCCGTACAAGTCCTTGTAGGTGGCATTCAGCAGGTGGAACACCTCGCGCCCATAACCCTCTTTCACCAGCTCGTGGCGGGTGAACTTATGCACCCTCAGCCCGTAGCGCTGCTTCACCATCTCGGCCACGCGGTGGAACTTATAGTTTTCATCCTGCGGTATCCTGACCTTATACTCCACGTAGTCGTTGTCTTTCTTAAAGCCGCCGTAGTGCTCAATATGGCTGGCGTAGTAGGGGTAATTGTAGTTGACATACATGGTCGACAGTTCCTCGAAGCCCTCAACGAGCATGCCTTCACGGTCTGTATCGATAAAGCCCAGCGGACCGGCCATCTCGGTCATGCCCCGCTCGCGCCCCCACTGCTCGACGGCATGCAGCAGCGCCGTGCTCACCTCCGTGTCGTCGATGAAGTCGAACCAGCCGAAGCGCACTTGGTTGACCTTCCACTTCTCGTTGGCGCGGCGGTTGATGATGGCAGCCACCCGGCCTGCCACGCGACCGTCCTTGTAGGCCAGGAAGTAGTCGGCCTCACAGCACTCAAACGACGGGTTCTTGTCGCGGCGAAGTGTGGCCATCTCGTCAAAAAACAGATAGGGGACGGCCTGTTCGCAATTGCGGTATAGGTCGTAGTAGAACTGTATGAACTGCTTCAGCTCCCTTTTAGTAGTAACCTTGCGTATTTCAACCATAGTATCTTTCTTTCGGGTGCAAAGGTACGAAAAAAAGTGAGAAGTGAGAAGTGAAAAGTGAAATATTTTAGCCTTTCAGCCTTGTTTCAGCGCTTCGATGTACTCATAGAGCTTGCGGTAGAAGGGGTGGCGCGTCATCGTCAGCACGTCGCCGAGGATGATAAGCTTCATGCGGGCACGGGTAATGGCCACGTTCATGCGGCGCAGGTCGCGCAGGAATCCAATCTGCCCCTCGTCGTTCGAGCGCACCAGCGAGATGACGACAATGTCGCGCTCCTGACCCTGAAAACCGTCGACGGTGTTTACCGTGATGAGGTGGCGGAAGGGCTTGAACCATTCTTTCTTCTTCAGTTGCGACCTGAGGTACTGCACCTGGGCACGGTAGGGCGAGATGATGCCCACATCGAGCCGCTCGTTCAGGATGCGCGTCTTGCCAATGCGGTCGAAGTATTCTTGCAGTGTCTGCAGCGTCAGCTCGGCCTCGACCTTGTTGATGCGCCCGAACGACTCGCCGACAAACTGCTCGAAGCCTTTCTCCCCGTCCTCGGAGGGGTCAGGCGAGGCCTCCACCCACTCTATCGGTACGTCGAGGTCGAGTATCGAGCGGTACTTCACCTCGGGGGCCGACTCCACCTGATTGCCGTAGAACCAGTCGCTCGAGAAGCGCATGATTTCCTCGTTCATGCGGTACTGCATGCGCAGCAGCGTCACCACCTCGGGCTTCTGCTCGACGATGCGCTCCATCAGCGTCTTGCCCAGACCGGCCTTCAGGGCAGCGATGCTCTTCACCGTTGGCGGCAGCTGGCAGTGGTCGCCGGCCAGGATGACGCGCGTACAGCGGCGGATGGGAATCCACGAAGCAGCCTCTAAGGCCTGCGCCGCCTCGTCGATGAAGACGGTGCCGAACTTCTGACCATCCAACAGGCGGTTGGTGGAGCCCACCAGCGTCGAGGCAATGACGCGTGCCTCGCCGAAGAGCTGGGCGTTGATGCGTATCTCCAACTCCGTGGCGCGGTCCTTCAGACGCTCCAGCTTCTGGTGGTACTTCTCATCGCCGCGCTTACGGTGGGCGCGCAGGTCGCGGATGGCCTTTCTGATGGCCCACAGCAGCTCGTAGTCGGGATGGCTCTCGAAGCGGCGCTCGTAGGTGAAGCTGAGCATCTTGTCGTCGACACGGGTTGGATTACCTATTCTTAATACGGGCACGCCGCGGTCGACGAGCTTCTCCGAAATCCAGTCGACGGCCATGTTCGACTGCGCGCACACCAGCACCTGATTCTCGCGGCGCAGCGTCTCGTAGATGGCCTCGACGAGCGTCGTCGTCTTGCCCGTGCCCGGCGGTCCGTGGACGATGGCCACGTCCTTGGCCCGCAGCACCTTGTTCACCGCCTCCTCCTGCGTCTGGTTCAGATAAGGGAAGTGCATGGGCGCAAACGAGAACGTCTCGGCCTTCTGCCGCGAGTAGAAAAGGTCGCGCAGATAGCCTAAGCGCCCCTTTGAACGGATGACGCGGTCGAGGGCGTCGAACATCGTGCGATATGACGTCTCGTCGAACGATAGCTGTACTCCGACGTTCGGCGACGCCTGCAGGTCGGTGAGGGGTGCCGTGTCGGGCACGCTGACCACCATCCGGTCGCCGTCGACATAGCTCACGGTGCCGGTAAAGTTATAATACTTATGCTTCTGCTCCTCTCTTGAGAAGAACACCACCGGCCGGCCATACTCGAAATTGTGCTCAACGTCCTGATCGGCCATGCGCAACACCTCGACGCACAGCTGGTTCAGCGAGTTGAAGTAGCTGCGGCCGATGCTGACCGGCCACCACGCGTCGCCGCGCTTCACCAGCCGCGCCAGTCCGCGTTCCTCAGTCTGGCGGCGGTAAGCCTCTTTCTCCGTCTGATACTCCATCTGGAGCAGCAGCCGCTGCTGTGTCAGTTGCTGAATAGCGTTCATCGGTGCAAAGGTACGAAATAATTGAGAATTGACCATTGAGAATTGAGAATTTTTCGTACCATAACAGCAGTTCGGCCATCAGCAATGCACTTGATGGCCGAACTGTTGATTGTCGTTGGATAAGGTTTAGCGGGTCAGCTCAGTCGGAAGGTGACGGGGATGGTGTACTTCACGCGGACGGGCTGTCCCTTCTGCATGCCTGGCTTCCACTTCGGCATGGCGTTGATGACGCGCACGGCCTCGGCGTCAATCTCCTCGCTCACATTCTTCACCACCTTGACATTGGTGATGGAGCCGTCGGCCTCGACGATGAACTGGACAATGACGCGGCCTTGTGTGCCAGTCTCTTCGGCAGCCTCAGGGTATTTGACGTTCTCGCTTAGGAACTTCATCAGCTCAATATCTCCGCCGGGGAACTGCGGCATCTGCTCCACCACGTTGAAAGCCTTTTCGCCGGTGCCGGTTTCTTCCTCCTTTGGCTCCTTGGCTTTCACGGTGGCCGAGACGAGTTCCTTCTTGCCGTTCTTCACGTACTCCTTGGTATTGATGAACAGGATGCCGTTCGAGGTGTCGGCTTTGAAATGCTTGGCATACTCCTTCAGCGCCTCTTCGTTCTTGATGACGCTCAGGTTGTCAATTTCCTTCGGGTCGAGCGCCTTCAACTGCTGCATAGTGGCTGCCTTGCCGTCGATGACGATCAGCGGCTCCGGGCCGTTGGCTTCACCCGTAATGATAATGGGGCTTTGTTTCTTCTCCTGCGGCTCGGCAGTCTTGGCCGTCTCCTTCTCTTCAGCAGCAGCGGACTCGGCCTTCACCTCGATGGTCTTGTCGTTCAGTTTTACCTGAGCGGCCTTGCGGCCTTTCTTCACAATCTTTTTCTGTGGCTGTTCCTGCGTGTCCTCGTAAACGTAGTCGTTGACGGTCTCGGCGTTCAGGGCCAGGGCTGTGCCCACGATGGGCAGCATGGCGAGCAGCTTGAGCCAGCTCGCGCGGTTGGTTTTCTTATTGGTAAGCATCATGTTTATGCGGTTTTTGAGGGTACTGTGAGTAATGCCGTTGGCCACGGAGTACCCGCACGCGGCGACGGCTTTTTGGATAAGCAGATACTGATACTGACGCATATTGATGCCTTGAGAGAGTACCGCCGCGTCGGCCTCGTACTCGTGGATGGCGCGCAAGTCCTGGCGCAGCATCCACATAGCCGGGTTGAACCATTGCAGGGCGGTGAGCACGTCAACGAGGATGACATCCAGCGAGTGGTGCAGGCTGATGTGGCCCCGTTCATGGGCGAGCACTGAGGCGTCCTGGGCCTCGTAGTCGCTTGGTGAGAGTACGATATAGTGCATCCAGCTGAAGGGCGACACCTCGCGGTCGGCAACACAGACGACCGTGCCGTCCGGCTGCTGGTGGTGCTCGCTGCGGCTGATGAGCCGCCAGACCTGGAAGATGTTGTAGAGCGTAAAGCCCAGCGAGGCAGCCATTCCCGCGAAGAACACCACAACGGCAACCGTCTGCCAGAAGGGCGTCTGCGGCTCGGCCATTTCAACCGTGCCCAGGCCGTCGAGCGTGACCAGCCCGCTGCCACCGCTCACCACCACCGTCTTGTGCAGCGTGATGACGCATAGTGGTAGGATGAATGATGCAATGGCCGTTCCCAGCAGCACCGTGCGGTTCACGCGGTGATACGTCTCGCGGCTCAGCAGCAGGCGGTAGAACATGTAGAACACCGCCACAAGCACCGCTACCTTCAGGTCGTATATCAGAAACTCTACCATATTTCTATTTACTATTGTTCTCTATCTGCTCTATCAACTCTTTCAACTCTTCCACGGAAATCTTCTCCTCCTTCACGAAACTGGAGACGGCACTCAGGTAAGAGTCATCGAAGTAGTTCTTGATGATGCCTCCGAGACTCGAGCGCCCGTAGTCGCGCTCGCTGATGGTGGGGAAGTATTGGTACGACGTACCGAACTGCTTATGGTCGAGGAATCCCTTCTTCTCCAGGATGCGGACCGTCGTCGACAGCGTGTTGAAGTGGGGCCGCGGCTCGCCGTAGTACTCCAAGAGTTCCTTGACGAACATCGGGCCATGCTGCCAGTACAGCTCCATGATCTCCCGTTCTTTGGTGGTTAGTCGTTTTAGCATTTTCGATTTACGATTTTCGATTTACATTTTTCCTTGCGTCTGTATCTGTATCCGAATGCAAAGTAACTAAAACTTTTAGTTCGATGCAACTAAAGCCTTTAGTTTTTAATGTTTATTAAGTACTTTTCCGCCGATTTCTTAGTTGTTCACACAAAAAGTCGCAGAATGAGCGTTAAAGACCCAACGCAGTCTTACGCGTGTATAGTAGTCAATCACAGGACTTATCCTACACTTCCGACACTTCCTGCACCTGTTGAATTATCTTAGGTGTAGGAAGTGTAGGGAGTGTAGGATATAAAGTGCGAAAGACAATATAATAGCAAAAACAGGGGAAATGCACAGAAAAAGGTGCGCCAGACCAGCTTCTGGAAGGGGGAACCGACACCTGAACCGACACCTAAGCAAGAGGCGGCGGTTTACGAACAAGAGGCGGCGGTTTATGAACAAGAGGCGGCGGTTTACGAGCAAAAGGCACCGGGTTTTGGACAAAACGCGAATGAAATTCTTTCGTTCTACTTTTTTTTCGTACCTTTGCACCCACGATGAAGAAGATTCTGCTGATAAACGACGTCGTGGGCTATAGCCACGTGGGCATGGTGGCGATGATGCCCATCCTGACCTATCTGGGCCACCCGACGTACAACCTGCCGACATCGCTCGTGTCGAACACGCTCGACTACGGCCGTTTCAACGTGCTCGACACGACGGAATACATGCGCGGCGTGCTGCCCGTCTGGCGCGACCTCGGCTTCACGTTCGACGCCGTCTGTACCGGACTGATGTTCAGCGAGGAGCAGGCCGTGCTGGTGTCGACATACTGCACCGAGCTGTCGCGGCAGGGCACCACCATTTTCGTCGACCCCATCATGGGCGACGGCGGGCGGCTCTATAACGGCATCACACAGCGCTCCGTCGAACTGATGCGCCAGATGGTCTCTGTGGCCGACCTGACGTTCCCCAACTATACCGAGGCTTGCTACCTCACGTCGATGCCCTACCTGCCGGAAGGCATGACGTGGCAGGAGGCGCGCGAGATGCTCTCACGCCTGCGCGACATCGGCTGCCGCTCGGCCCTGGTCACGAGTGCCAAGGTTGAGGGCCAGAGCTGCGTCATTGGCTACAATCACTACGACGGCGAGTACTTCCGACTGGACTACGACGAGATTCCCGTCCTCATCCACGGCACGGGCGACATCTTCTCGGCGGTGCTCATCGGCCACCTGATGAAGGGCGAACCGCTCAAGCAGTGTACACGCACCGCCATGGACGTGGTCAGCCGCCTCATCGACCGCAACCGCGACCTCGACGACAAAAAACGGGGCATTCCCATCGAGAAGTGCCTCGACCTGCTATAGAAACCAAAGAACAAAAACAATGAAGACAAGACACCTCATCACCGCCTGTCTGCTGTGCTGCGGCGTTGCCGCAGCCCTCACCGCCTGCAACAAACAGACAACAAACGCTCCAGCCGCCGAGCAGAAGACTACCGCGACAACCGAGGCCCCCGATGCCGGCCAATACATCGACATCGAGCTGCCCTCCCCCTTCGGCTCCCCGCTCCGCGTGAGCGACTACGTGGCGAAAAACAAGTACACGCTCGTCGACTTCTGGGCCTCGTGGTGCGGCCCCTGCCGTGCTGAGATGCCCACCGTTGTCCAGGCCTACACCGACTATCACGCCAAGGGCTTGGAGGTTGTCGGCGTTTCGTTAGACAACGACCACGATGCCTGGGTAAACGCTATCGAGGAACTCCACATGCCCTGGCCGCAGATGAGCGACCTCAAAGGTTGGGACTGCGCCGGAGCCAGACTTTACAACGTCCGCTCCATCCCCGCCAATGTGCTCATCGACCAAAAAGGAAAGATCGTTGCCACGAACCTGCGCGGCAACGACCTGTTAGACAAGCTGGCTGAGCTGCTGAAATAAGCCATCATCTTTCAGCCATCACTGGGAATAGAAAATGGTCTTTTACTTTTTCTTATATCTCCCTTAATGGTTAATAAACTTCTTGCCTTTGCTGATGTTGATACCGCGTCGAGGCTGGGGCAGGCGGGTGCCGCTGAGACTGTAGGTGGCCGAGGCTTCCGCGCCGCTCTTGACGGCTTCGACGGAGACGATGGGCTGGATGCCTTCGGCCATTGCCGGGCGGCCCAGTACACCCTGTTCGGAGACGCTCTGCACGCTGACGGTGGCAGGAACCAGGCCGCCGCCAAATGTCATGGAACTGCCGGTCTGTATGTAACACCGCCCGTCTACGGTCAGCAGGAAGCAGGCGGCCTGTCCCGTCAGGTCGGTCCAGCTGAGGGTCGGCCCGTTGACGGTCAGCACCGGGGCGTCGAGGATGCGGCCCTGAAGGTCGGCCTGCCACTGGTCGGAGCCGCTGAGCACGTTCTGGATAGTGTATGTGGCGGCTTCGGCTTCGGTGAGCACGGCCTTGCTCGTGACGGTCTTGCCCTCGGCGGTAAACTGCGTCTTGCGCTGGCTGAGGTCCACGGGTTGGCCAGCGGCGTCGCGGGTGTTATACTCGGCCATCTGGATGGGCAGTCCGCCCATGTCGCGCCAGCCGGTGGGGGTGATGCTGACACCGGAGGCCAGCTGCGTGTCGATGAACGTGGCCTTCGGCGTGTCGCCCCATGGACGGCCCAAGTCGGTGGTGACAGCCCACGGCAAAGCTAAATCCGTTCCCGACTGCTGAGTGATGTAGGCGTCGCGGAAGACGTAGCCCCACTGGGGGTTGATGTGGGTGGGGGCGACAATGACGTTCGTTGAGTTGGTCAGCTGAAGGGTGTCGCGGTCGAAGAAGACGTCGCCGGCATTATAGATGAAGTCGGTGGTGCCGCTGATGACGCACTCGCGGACGAGGTGGCGCTGGCCGTTGCGGCCCGTGCGGTAGGTGTCCTGCCAGCCGTTGATGCGGCACTGGGTGATGCTGACGCGGTCGCCGAGGGTGTAGAGTGCCAGTGCCTGCTTGCCCTGTCCGTAGGTGTTGCTGATGGTCAGGTTGTCGAGGGTCACGTCGTTGGCGTTGACGTAGACGGTGGCTGTCTTGCCGATGTTGCCGTTGTCGTCCTTGTTCTTATTGTCGGTAATGATGACGCGGTCGCGGCTCTGGCCGGTCAGGTGGATGTAGGGCTTGTTAATCTCCACGTGCTCGTTGTAGGTGCCAGCTTCTATGAAGATATAATAAGGTGAGTCCTTGGTGGCTTTCTGTTCGGCGGCGGCAACGGCGGCGGCGATGGTCGGGAAGTAGGTCTGGCCCTGCGAAGTAACGCCTGGGGTGGCTGTTGGAGAGACGACGGCATGAAAGACGTTGCGGCGCTCCACCGTCTTCGCACGCTTATAGGGTGCGAGGTCTATCTGGCCGTCGGCTACGCCGTTAAGGAATACTTCGAGGTTGGAATAGCCGCTCGGCGTGAGGCGGTAGCCGTCGGTGGCGTCGGCGGGATTCAGACCGGCGGACAGCTCGTAGTCGTCGGGCATACCGTCCTGGTCGGTGTCCTGCATCAGCTGCTCACCCTCGTCCATGCCGAGCCAAGGCCACAGGCGCGTCTTGACGGTCTGACCGGCAGCCTCGTCAAGGGCGTAGAACTCGTCGTAGCGCTGCAGGGTGATGTCGGCGGGCGAGTTGATGATGCCTGCGGCGGGCGTGGTGATGTTGCCGTTCTTCGGACTGGTGAAGCTGCCGCCGCGGAACTGCGGGTCCTGCTGTCCGGCAGCCTCGGCCAGCAGTCGGCGGTCCACCTCGTCGTAGCGGGGCAACGAGGCGCCGGCTTTCTGGGTGACGGCAAGGAAGGCCTCGTCGGCGGTCTCATACTGCATGCCGTTCAGGGCGTAGGGCAGCTCGTGGAGCAGGGCCTTGTCGGCCAGCGTCTGCGAGGGCGACACCGACCAGAAGTTCATGGCGCGCGAGGCATTGTCGCTGACGAAGCCGTAGTAGTTGTCCTGGTTTACCTTCTGCAGCTCGGCGTTGCTCCAGATGCTGGTGGCCGGCGCCCACTTTGACGACGTCTCAAACTTATTGCCGCTGAGATACCACTCGCCCACCTGGTTGATGTTGTCGCCCGAAGCCGACACGAAGTAGCGACGGCTGGCGGCACCGCTCTTGGTGGCGGGGCCGGGGCGGTAGTAGTTGTTCACCATATAGACGCGGTCGTAGTCGCCGGCGATGCCTGTGGAGCACTCGCCGCCGTAGACGGAGTTGTGGCTGCCCCAGTTGAAGATGACATTGTTGACGAACTCATTGTCGGCCTGCCGGTCGTGGGTATTGGGACGCACGCCGTTGAAGCGGGGCGTTCGGCTCATGCTGTTACTGATGAGGCAGTGGTGCATGGTGCCGTGCTCGCCGCCCCACTGCATGCCGTAGGAGCGCTCGCCCTTGACGTTCTTCGAATAGTAGAGGCCCTCGGCCGATATGCACCACTGCATGGTGGTGGAGTCGCAGTCGTAGAGCGTCAGGTTCTCCTCCATCGACCACGACAGCGAGCAGTGGTCGAGCACCACGTGGTGGGTGTTCTCCACGTCGAGCGGCGACATGCTGTTGGCGGTCAGGTCGCCTGAGCGGAAGCGTATGTGGCGGATGATGATGTTGGGCTGCGAGAGCTTCATCTGGTAGCCGGCAATACAGATGCCGCCGCCGGGAGCCGTCTGCCCGGCAATGGTGATGTTGGGATGGTTCAGCGCGAGCTTCGACGTCAGGTAGATGGTGCCGCAGGTACGGAAGAGGATGGTGCGCGGCGTGTCGTCGCCGGTGCGGATTGCCCAGCGCAGGGTGCCCTCGACGAGGGCGTTGTCAGGGCAGTCATCGTTGCGGGTGACATAGTAGACCTTCGCACCACGGTTGTCGGTCATGCGGCCGCCGGTGGTGAAGCGCCCATAGCCTTCGGCACCGGGGAAGGCGGTGAGGTCGGCGCGGTAGTTGTCGATCATCGCGAACTGGGCATAAACGGCCCTGTCGGTGTCGAGCTTGAAGGTATATTGCTGCGACGTCGAAAGCTGTCGGCCGTCAGCATCTTTCCAGCCTACAAAGTAGTGACCCTTCTGGGCCGTGGCCGTCAGGGTGACAGTGGTGCCGGCGTTGCAGGTAATCTTTTCTGAGTTGAAGATTGTAATGATGGGTACACCGTCGGCCGTGCCGCTGACGGTGCCCATCTGCGGGTTCGTCGTGCCGTAGACGAGCGTAGCCTCGGGCAGCTTGGTGAAGCGGGCCTCGGCTTGGGTGTCAGCGTTGATGGTAAAGGTATGGGGATTGTCCTTGGCCACGAGCGCGCCGCCCTGATACCAGCCCTCGAAGGCATAGCCGACGTTGGGCGTGGCGGTGCAGGTGACGTTGTCGCCGGTGACGACCGACGTCGTGGCGGGATGTACGGTGCCGGCTCCCTCTGGCGAGACGGTGGCGGTGAACGAGCTGGTCTGAACGGAACCGCCGAGCGTGGCAGTGCCCGTCAGCGTGACGTTGCCCATAGCCAGGTTCTTGCCGTTCTGGTAGCCCTTCGCCATGCGCACGACCACCTGCCAGGCATCGCTGCTGGCCGTTGCGGTGGCGGGCACGTCGAACGCCACGTCGTCGTAGTGGGCATCGACGTCGGAGTGACTGTTCACCTTGCCCAACTCGTAGGTCTGCGTCACCTCGCCGTCGGCATTCAGCTTGCGCAGCACCACCTCAAAGGCGGCCGCCGTGTTCTTCACCCACGATGCCACGCTCAGGCTGACGCGCGTCGGCACGTAGGTCAGCTCGCCAGTGGGCTTCAACTGCAGCGTCATGCCGTAGTCGTCGGTGCCGTCGGCGGCTCCCTGCACCTTGAAGCGCAGCAGGGCAAGGCCCGTCACCTCGCGGGTGGCGTAGCTCGCCGGCGTGATGGTGGCCTGGAACGCTAACTTCGAGCCGAAGGCGACGCTCGTGCTGAGCATCTTCGACACATCGGTTCCTTCGCAGGCAATGGTTGCGGCGGTCGCTTTCTCATAGGCTGCGCCGCCCGGGGCAAGGTCCTTGATGGTCTTATCGAGTGCCCAGTGGGTGGTCACCACCGCTGTCTGGGCGTGCAGGGTCATGGCAGTCAGCAGCAGGGCTATCATGCCGAAAAGAGTTCTTCTTTGCATTGTTGTCAGTAGTTTATTGTTTGTTTGTCGGCAAAGGTACGCAATTATTCTAAGAAAACGCCCATATTTCACATTTATTATTTATCTTTGCAGTCCAAATGGCAACAATTCATCCATTACATACCGATAAGATGCCGCCCGAACGGTTCACCTACCCGTTCTGCTACGAGCCGCACCCGCTGTGTGTGTTAGCCGCACAGGAGGTGCAGCAGGAACTGCAGCGGATGACGCTCACGGAGGGGAAGATGTTCGGCGTGCTGGTGGTAGCCTCTCCCGCCGGGGGGAAGTTGGAGGGGGCTTCCCTGGGCTTTCTCGCCGCCTACTCGGGTTTGCTCGAAGGGCGCAACGACTGGCCCTACTTCGTGCCGCCCATCTTCGATGCCCAGCAGCCCGACGGCCATTTCAAGCAGGAGGAGCAGCGCATCAAGAATGCCCCCGACCATAAACTGCTGTCGCAGGAGCTGCAGCAGTGGCTCTTTCGGCAGTACCGCTTCCTGAATGCCCGTGGCGAGGTGAAAGACCTGGTAAACGTGTGGCAGGATTACCACAGCTCGGCGCGCATCCGCCGCAAATACCCTTTGCCGCCAGGCGGCACGGGCGACTGCTGCGCTCCGAAGCTGTTGCAGTATGCCTACCTGAACGGTCTGAAACCCGTCTGTATGGCCGAGTTCTGGTGGGGACCGTCGCCCAAGACGGAAAGGCGACGGGTAGGCGACGATGAGTCGGGAATGATCCGGCAGCACGGGCAGTTCTACCCAGCCTGTCGCGGCAAGTGCAAGCCCGTACTGACGTGGATGCTGCAGGGCCTCAATGTAGACCCCAACCCCGAGGAGCAGTCGGGACAGCCGCAGTTGGACATCGACATCGTCTATGAGGACGACTGGCTCATTGTGGTCAACAAACCGTCGGGACTGCTCAGCGTCCCCGGCCGCGTAGGCCCCTACTCCGTAGCCACCATCCTGCACCAGCGCTATCCCGACTTGCTGCTGGCCCACCGCTTAGACATGGGCACCAGCGGACTGATGGTTGCTGCCAAGAACCGCAGCGTCTATACCGACCTTCAGCGACAGTTCACCGACCACACCATCCGCAAGACCTATGTCGCCCTCTTAGATACCTCCCTTCACCCATCACCCAACACCCATCACCCATCAGGCCGCATAGAGCTACCCCTGCTCAGCGACCCCATCAACCGTCCGCGACAGGTAGTAGACTACGAACGCGGCAAGGAGGCCGTCACCGACTACGAAATGCTCGACGACCACCGCGTGCGCCTCTGGCCCCGCACAGGCCGCACCCACCAGCTGCGCATGCACTGTGCCCACCCCGACGGCCTTGGCTGCCCCATCCGTGGTGACGAGCTATACGGCCACCCTTCCGACCGCCTCTACCTGCACGCCGAGCGCCTGGAACTCTTTCATCCAGCCACTGGGGAACGAATGACCTTCGAGCTTCCAGCCCCGTTCTGACGTTTTTACTTTTTCATTTTATACTTGTGCAACTTCAACATCTGCTCGGCATAGCGATAGCCGAGGGTGCGCATGCCTTCAGTACTAAAATGAAACTGATCGCCTGTGCTCTCGCAATCCTTCGCCGAGATGATATAGGAGTTGGGAAGGGTCTTGGGCAGGTTGGGCAGAATGTCGACATTAAACCGCCAGCACACGCCACCCTGCTCTTCGTGCTTTAGTTCGCCGGCCAGCAGGGGCACGTCTTTGGGGTTGAGGCCAAGGTCGGCACAGAGATCGTCATAAATCTTCTTCACACGTTCCGGCCACTTTGGGTCGTCAGAATTCGATTCACCCTGATGAATGAGAATACCCTTGATGACACCGTCCTTCATGGCGATACGCGCCATATCAACAAGCCGCTGGTAGGGATTGCCGTCGTATTGCTTGACGATGGCCTTCATCCAGTCGCGCTCATTGTCGATATACTCCTTGTAGTCATCCTTGTCCCAGAGCTGAATCTTTGCGCCGGCGACAGACACGTTGATGACGCCTATACGATAGCGCTTGTCGATGCGCTCAATCATCTTTCGGCCGAAGAAGTCGACAGGCCCCATGTTGTTTCCTTCGCGACAGATTGGTGGAATAGCCGTATACCAATGGCCCATCTCACGCTGCTTGCGCGGCATGTCAACTGCTGCGAGGAATTGGAACCGCGGGTCGTTGAAGTCCTTGTCCTGTTCTGCAGGACGTGCACCAGCTTCCATGTTCGACTGTCCGAGACAGAGGAAGATGTGGAATTTCTTATCGGGCTTAGCTGCCTCCGCCATCAGCGACAGACAGAGCAAAAGCACCAACGTAAGTACCTTTTTTGTTTTCATATTGGATGTGTTATTGTTGTTTCGCAGAGTTTGCCTGCAAAGGTAATAAAAAAAATTCAAAAACAATATCAACTAAACAGTTTTCGGAAGAAATGATAGATGGCCGCTGTCGTTATGGCGCGTTTTATGAAAGACGGCTCTTGTGCAGGGCGATAATCGTTTTGTGCAGGGTGATATTCGTAAGCCATATTTGTTCTTTCGGGTTGCAATTCCCTCTCGTGTCTGGCTATTTCTCTTTCATACCTTACATTGTCTCTATCGGATTTTGCCATATCGCGCATAAACCTGATGTGATCCTTTTCGCCACGCAGGTACGCCTTTCTTAACTCGTATTCAGTCTTATCGTCTTTATCTGTTTGTATTCCATACATAGCGTCCAAGAAGGACTCTTCATCCTCCAGACGACTCAGTTCGTCATCGTAACCGTCAATCTCGTCCTCGTATGAATCCAGTTCATCGTCCAGTTCATCGAGATAGTCATCATAATCATCGTACATAAGCTATTCTCAATTTTTCTGCAAAAATAAACAAAAAAGTTGGTTCTTCCAAATCTTATGTTTTAATTCGCCATCTTTTGGCCTCGCGAATCGTAGTATTCCATCGTTTTATTGAATATTTAAAGTTTGTATCGATTATTGTTTGCTGTTTCAGAAATAATGCTTATCTTTGCAACGATTTAATGAAGAGTTATTATGGAAGCAACAGTATTTAATCCTATCCAACTTCATCTGCTGAGGATGTTCGAGCGCAACAAAAGCGAAGAGGATCTTCGTGAACTGCAAACGGTTATTGGTGACTACTATGCAAAAAAGTTGAACGACCATCTCAACAAGCTTTGGGATGAGGGTATCCTTGACCAGAAACGTCTTGATGAAATCAATGAGATGGACCTTCATGCGTGGCTGCGCGAGCAAAAAGAACTTGAGAAATCCAAGGAATAGACGATTATGCGAATAGTCCTTGACACAAACTGCCTTATTCAGAGCATTCCTGAAAAAAGCCCATATTTCTCTGTGTGGGTTTCTGTGCTCAATGGCAAAAACACGCTGTGTGTCACAAATGAGATTCTAGAAGAATATGCAGAAATTCTTCAAAGGCTTGCAGGCAAAGAGACGGCAAACAATGTGCTTGATGCGATTACGAAGAGCAAGTATGTAGAGCTGATTACCACTTATTACCGCTTCGGACTGATTACTGCTGACCCAGACGACAACAAGTTTGTCGACTGTGCCATTGCTGCCAATGCGCACTATATTGTCACTAACGACCGACACTACGACGTGCTGCGACAAATTAAGTTCCCTGTTGTCGATGTTATTGCCTTGAAAGATTTCCTTGAGTTGCTTGATAGATAGTCTTTTTCATTCAAACGTCGTTAGCCTTTTTTACCTCCCAACCTCCCGTTTTCTTCTGAAACGCCTTTGTAGAAAGGGGTTAGAGGACGGGAGGTCAAAAGCTGAGACCTCCCGTCGACGTCCCGTCTGACCTCACGCCACCTTCTTCGGAACAGCCCTGTAGTAAGCCACGTGGGAATGCTCCTTGTGCTCGAATCCCAGCTCTGTGAGAGCCTTCCCAAGACGGATCTTCGTCGTGTGATCGCTCTTCACAGACGGATACTCCTTCTGAATGATGCTGATGAGCTCTCCACAGTTCAAGGTCTTCACGTTTTCACCCTCATTCGGCTTGCGGAAGCAGATATCGACCATCTCAGAGATGTCCTTCTTCTCCAGATACTCCAGGTTCAGTTCCTGGATTCGGGCTACCTCGTCGTTGTTGAACCAGTAGGGCGAATTCAGCTGACGAATCTCGTAAACCACTTGGGCATAGAGCTGGTCGTAGTCGATGACGCCCGTGTTGTCGATGAGCTTCCCGTCAGGGATGGTCAGACAAATGTAGCGACGGCTGCCCGTTGCATCCGTGAGTGGATGAGGGTTATTTGTCGTAGCCACGAACGAGGCATAACGGGGACGGTCTTCCTGTGCACAGCCATAGATGGGGCGTCCGTTCACCTTATTCTTCGAGAGTGTCTGCTTCAGCGCAGCATGCTGGCTGGGGCGGATGGCCTCCAGCTCGTCGAGGTTGACCAGCAGGTTGTTAGTCAGCGCCATCTCCTTGTCGAACTTGTTCGAGAGGTTCAAGTGGTCAAGATAGTACTGGCGCAAATGAGGTGGCAGCAGACGGCGCAGGAAGGTGGTCTTGCCGCAGCCCTGCGGACCAATCAGCGTGGGTACGCATTCGTTGCTGTGCAGCGTGTCCATCTGCAGCCAATGGGCCACCGTCGAGCGCAGCCAGATGATGAGAAATCCCGTCTGCTCGGAACTCAATCCGGGCAGTCGTGAGAAGAGGCGAGCCACGTGGTTCTGCCCGTCCCATTGGGGCAAGTGGTCCAGATAGTCGCGGATGGGGTCGTACGTGAGTATCTCCTCTGACTGCACAAAGTCCATGATGTCCGACTTCGGATTCTCACCCTCGCACACATCCTCGCGCTTGGCTCGGATGATGATGCTCTTCAGGGCACGGTCCGTCAGTGGACGCCACACAGCATCGTTATCGGCAGGGACATCGTCCACAGCCGATTTCGTTACAAACTCTACCTTTCCGTTCAGCACATTGAAACGGAAGAGGTAGTTTTCTTGAAGGAACGACTCCACTACGAGCGCTCCTTTCTGAAAGGCCGTAAGGGCCTCAACACACAAGGTTTTACTCATAAGTATTTGATTTCTAGATATTAAGGCTTAGATTGGCACAAGAGTGTTTCTCATGGCGTCATGCCGAGTGCAAAGGTACAAAAAAATCCTGATTACTGCAAGTAATTTGGCAAAAAAAGTACGCCAATTCTGCACATTTTTGCCCAAATTCCGCTATTGTCCCAATTTCACGGACGGGAGGTCGGAGGGGACCTCTGACGGGAGGTCTGACGGGAGGTCTCAGATTCACGAAATCCTTTGTACATAGGCATTTCAAACTATCGACGGGAGGTGTCGGCACTTTTTGCTTTCGCCTTGCCCGGAGTAACTACCCTACTTAGTCGGAGCAAAGTGCCGGGTTAGTCGGACTAAAGTGCCGGTTTGGTCGGAGCAGGCAAACAGAGACAAATAAACTTTCAATACATTAAAAAATGCTTAATTATGCCGCAGTTACAAAAGTTTAGGGTAATTTTGCAGGCAAAATAATACAGGCAATGAGCTTAACAGGATTAGTCAGCAAGGTATTCCGACCCCGACAAAAGGATCTGGAACGGCATCAGAACGAGGGTGAGACGCTGCAGCGCGAGGTGCTGAAGCGGCTGACGGAGCGTGCCACCGACACGGAATACGGCAGGCAGCACGCTTTCAGCGACATTCACGACTACGAACAGTTCGTGAAGCGCGTGCCCGTGAACACCTACGAAGAACTGAAGGGCGCGATTGACCGTATGCGCCACGGCGAGACAGACGTGCTCTGGCCTGGCCGCACAAAATGGTATGCCAAGTCGAGCGGCACGACGAACGACAAGTCGAAGTTTATTCCCGTCACCAGCGAGGGCCTGCAGCACATCCACTATGCGGGAGCCTTCGACACGGTGGCCCTCTACCTGAGGAACAACCCGCAGAGCCGCCTCTTCGACGGCCGCGCCCTGATTCTGGGCGGCAGCCACTCACCCAACTACAACCTGCCCGGCTCGCTGGTAGGCGACCTGAGCGCCATCCTCATCGAGAACATGAACCCGCTGGCCAACCTCGTCCGCGTGCCCAAGAAGCAGACAGCCCTGCTCGCCGACTTCGAGGTGAAGCGCGACCGCATAGCCCGCGAGGCCCTGAACAAGAACGTGACCAACCTCAGCGGCGTCCCGTCGTGGATGCTCTCAGTACTCGACCGCGTGATGGAGCTCAGCGGCAAGGAGCATCTGGAGGAGGTGTGGCCCAACCTGGAAGTCTTCTTCCATGGCGGCGTGGCCTTCACGCCCTACCGCCAGCAGTATGAGCGGCTCATCACCAGCCCCCGCATGCACTATATGGAGACGTACAACGCCAGCGAGGGATTCTTCGGCCTGCAGAGCGACCCGCAGGACAAGTCGATGCTGCTGATGCTCGACTACGACGTGTTCTATGAGTTCGAGGATCTCTCCGGCAAAAGCGGAGAGATAGTGCCCCTCTGGGGCGTGGAGCCGGACAAGAACTACGCCATGCTCATCACGACGTCGTGCGGATTGTGGCGCTACAAGATTGGCGACACCGTGCGCTTCACGTCGGTAAACCCCTACAAGTTCGTCATCTCCGGGCGCACGAAGTCGTTCATCAACGCCTTCGGCGAGGAGCTGATAGTCGACAATGCCGAGCAGGGACTGCAGTATGCCTGCCAGCAGACGGGCGCCGAGGTGCTGGAGTACACCGCCGCACCGGTCTTCATGGACGAGCACGGCAAGTGCCGCCACCAGTGGCTCATCGAGTTCAACCGCCAGCCTCAGGACCTCAGCCAGTTTGCTCAACTGCTTGACCAGCAGCTCCAGACGGTGAACAGCGACTACGAGGCCAAGCGTTACAAGAACATCACGCTGCAGCCGCTGGAGATCATCGTGGCCCGCCCCGGCCTGTTCAACGACTGGCTGAAGCAGCACGGCAAGCTCGGCGGCCAGCACAAGGTGCCCCGCTTGAGCAATGAGCGCACGCACATAGAGCAACTGCTGAAAATAAACTAAGAGCCCACCCAAGCCCTCACGAAGGGAGGGATGTTTAGAGTGATAATGTAATGAAAAAACGAATAATAAAATATGTAACCAGACATTCCTCCCTTTGGGAGGGCTTGGGTGGGCTTCTTGTCCTGCTTCTTGTCTCTTGTGCCAGGATGGGCAGCCCCGACGGCGGATGGTACGACGAGACTCCGCCGTACGTCGTCAGCTCGACGCCTCAGGACGGAGGCACCTTCATAGACACCCGCCGCATCGTCATCAACTTCAACGAATATATCAAGCTGCAGGACGCTCAGAGCAAGGTCATCATTTCGCCGCCACAACTTGAAATGCCAGAAATCAAGGAAAAGGGCAAGAGCATTGTCGTCGAACTGAAGGACTCACTCAAGGAGAACACTACCTACACCATTGACTTCGGCGACGCCATCAGCGACTTCACCGAAAGCAATCCCTTGGGCAACTACGCCTTCACCTTCTCGACAGGCTCACAAATCGATACACTTCAGGTATCAGGATACGTGCTGAACGCTGAGGACCTGGAACCCGTGAATGACATCCTTGTGGGACTCTACCGGAACCTGGCCGACAGTGCCTTCAAGACAGAGCCCATGATACGCATCTCGCGTACTGACAGTCGCGGACACTTCACCATCAAGGGCGTTGCGCCCGGCACCTATCGGGCATACGCTCTCAAAGACAACAGCGACGACTACGTCTACAACCAGAAGAGCGAGATGCTGGCCTTCAACCACAACACCTTCGAACCGTCGTGGAAGCCCGACGTCAGGCAGGACACCATCTGGCGCGACTCGCTGCACATTGAAAACATCCTGCGCACGCCCTACACCCACTTCCTGCCCGACGATATCACCCTGCTGGCTTTCACTGCCGTGCAGGACAGCCGATACCTGCTGAAGACGGAACGCAAGCAGCCCGACCGCCTGGACTTCTACTTTACCTACGGCGACTCGTCAACGCCCCAGCTAAGGGGCCTGAACTTCGATTCCGACAATGCCTTCGTCGTTGAGTCGACACCGAAGAACGACACCATCTTCTACTGGCTCCGCGACTCAGCCCTCGTCAACCGCGACACGCTCATTGTAGAGGCCCAATACATGATGACCGACACAACTGAAATGCTCATCAGCAAGACCGACACACTGGAGTTCCTTGCCAAGGAGTCGTACGAGAAGCGTCAGAAGGCCAAGCAGAAGGTTCTTGACGAGTGGAAGAAAGACCAGGAAAAGAAGAAAAAGAAGGGAGAGCGCTACGATTCCATCTACCCGCAGGAGTTCTTGAAGCTGAAGATTGCGCCTTCGGGCAGCCTCGAGCCCACGAGCATCATCACCTTCGAGTCGCCGACACCCATTGCACACGTTGACACCGCCGGTATCCATCTGTCTTTGAAAGTCGACAGCACCTTCCAAAAGGTTGACTTCACCTTCAGGCAACGGAAGGAGAACATCAGGCAATACGAACTAAGGGCCAAGTGGACGACGGGCTCAGAGTATAGCCTGGAAATAGACTCGGCGGCCTTCGCCGATGTATACGGACTGGTGTCGAACGCCAGCAAGCAGAGCCTGAAACTGAAAAACGAAGACGATTACTGCAAACTGCTTGTGAACCTTACGGGCATACAGGATACGGGCATCGTGGTGCAGCTGCTGAACAAGAGCGGTGCTGTGGCCATGCAGACAAGGGCCGTCAGAGGCGCGGCAAGGTTCGTTTACCTGAATCCGGGCACTTACTATATGCGGGCCTTTGTCGATGCCAACGGCAACAACCAATGGGACACGGGCAACTACGATGCCGACTATCAGCCCGAAGCCGTCTACTTCAATCCTCAGGAAACCGAGTGCAAGGCCAAATGGGACATCACACGCGACTGGAACCTTACCGCCCGTCCGCTCTTTAGGCAGAAGCCGGAGGCTCTTGTCAAGCAGAAACCCGAAAAGGAAAGGAAGCAAAGAAACCGCAATCTGGAACGCGCAAAACAACTAGGCAAAGAGTACATACAAAAAACAACAGGAATGAAACTATGAAGAGAATCAGGAATAACAGATGGTTAATGGTGATCGTGGTCCTCACGCTTCACTGTTCATTGCTCACGAACCACGCTGCCGCACAGCAGTGCGGCATTGAGAATACCGCCTTCAGCAGCGGCGAACGACTGGTCTACGACCTGCACTTCAACTGGAAGTTCGTGTGGTTCAAGGTGGGACAAGCCACCATGAACACCGACCTCACCACCTTCGAGGGCAAAAAGGCGTGGCGCTCGAGTCTCGTCACCGGCGGAAATAAGAAACTCGATAAGTTCTTCACTATGCGCGACACGCTGCTCAGCTACTGCTCGACCGACCTGTCGCCGCTCTACTTCCGCAAGGGCGCACGCGAGGGCAAGCGCTACTACGTCGACGAGCTGTGGTACACCTATCCTAATAATACCTGCAAGCTACGCATGCACCGCATCGACGCCGACGGCGAGGAGCACTGGAAGGACGCCCAGTACAAGGACTGCATCTACGACATGATGAGCATCTTCCTCCGCGCACGCAACTTCTCGTCAGAGGGCATGAAGGAGGGCGACAAGATTCCCATGCCCATCAGCGATGCCAAGCACTTGAGCAACTCGTGGCTGCAGTTCCGCGGCCGCGAGACGTTCAAGGTCGACGATACCAAGGAGAAGTTCCGCTGTCTCGTCTTCTCGTTCATCGAGCGCGAGAATGGCAAGAACCGCGAACTCATACGCTTCTTCGTCACCGACGACAAGAACCACATCCCCGTACGCCTCGACCTGAACCTCAACTTCGGCACGGCCAAGGCGTTCCTCAAGAGCTACAAGGGTGTGCGCTCGGAGATGACGTCGAGAATCAAGTAAGACTTTTTATCACAACTCAATAGGGCTGGCTCCTACGCACTGCAGGTTCTTCTGCAGCTGCGCTGTCGAGCTGGCACCTACCAGTACGCTCGTTACGCCACGCTGCTGCAGAATCCAGGCGAGGGCCATACCGGCCAGCGTCTCGCCGCGCTGCAGCGCGATGTCGTTCCATTGGCGAATCTTCGTGAGCACGTCGTCGGTCAGCATCTCCGGCCGCAGGAACTTGCCCTTCGACATGCGCGAGTCGTCGGGGATGCCGTTCAGGTAGCGGTCGGTCAGCAGACCCTGTGCCAGCGGCGAGAACGAGATGAAGCCCACGCCCGCCTCGCGGCAGAGGTCGAGGATGCCTTCCTCCTGCGGCTCGCGGTCGAGCATGTTGAGCTTGCCCTGATAGATGAGGCAGGGCACGTCGCGCTCTCTCAGGTATTTGAAAGCCGTCCGCGTAGCCTCCAGCGGCCATCGCGAAATACCGACATACAAAGCCTTGCCGGCACGAACCACATCGACCAGCGCCTGCAGCGTCTCGTCGAGCGGCGTCTCGGGGTCGTAGCGGTGACTATAGAAGAGGTCGACATAGTCCAGATGCATACGCTTGAGCGACTGGTCGAGACTTGCCATCAGATATTTCCGCGAACCCCAGTTGCCGTAGGGGCCGGGCCACATGTCGTAGCCCGCCTTCGTCGAGATGAAGAGCTCGTCGCGATAGGGACGGAAGTCATCGTCCATCAGCCGGCCCATCGTCTCCTCGGCCGATCCGTAGGGAGGTCCGTAGTTGTTGGCCAGGTCGAAGTGGGTGATACCGTGGTCGAAGGCAAAGTGCGTAATCTCGCGGCTCCGCTCGTAAGGGTCAACGCCGCCAAAGTTATGCCAGAAGCCCAGCGACACTTTGGGCAGCATGACGCCCGAGCGTCCGCAACGCTCATATTCCATTCCGCCGTCGTAGCGCAGCGGGTCAGCAAAATAGTTTTCCATATCGTTTGTTTTTGAGAACAGCTGCAAAGATAGTGAATAGTTTTGAAACGAGCAAGAAAACGGAAGGGAATTATGCCACGCCATCACGAAAAAAACTGTGTTTCTCTTGGAGCGTCGCTTTTTTCTTTGTAACTTTGCAAACAAGAAAGCTGAGACGATAAAAATCCTCCATATTAATAACTAAATCATTTAACTAAAAAACGTATGAGAAACTTCTTAGTAACCGCCGCTTTGCTGAGCATGAACGCACTGATGCTCCAAGCGCAAGAACTGACTCTTCGCCTCGACAAGGCTGAGACAGAGGTGAGTCCGATGCTTTACGGACTGATGACAGAGGAAATCAACTACTCTTACGAGGGCGGACTCTACACGCAGCTGGTGGCCAACCCGTCGTTTGCTGACATGTTCAATCCCAGAGGGGGACGCCGCGGTGGGCGCCGCGACCAGAATCAGCCACGCTTTACGGTGCGGCCAGAGCGCTGGCAGCTCAGCGACACAGTGAAAGTCCGGGTGCGCCAAAACCGGCAGGAAGGCATCAACGAGGCCAACCCGACGTCGCTCATCGTCAACTACGAGCAGGCAGGACTTGCACTTGTCAGCGAGGGCTATTGGGGGTTCCCCATCCGCAAGAGCACAGCCTTCAAGGGCGGCATCTATGTGAAGAATCCGGTTGCAAGGGGTGACAATGCTGCAGCTCCCTTGAAGTCGCTGACCATCGCCCTGAAGAGTGCCGACGGCAGCACGACCTACGCTGAGCAGAAGGTGAGCGGCTTTACGAACAACTGGAAGAAGTTTGATCTTGAGCTGACCACATCGGCTACTCAGGCTGACACGAAGGATGCCCGGCTCTTTATCATTGCCGACCAGGCTGGAAGCATTGAACTGGCACGCGTGACGTTGTTTGCTCCCAGCTATAAGAACCGCAAGAACGGCCTGCGCGTCGACCTGATGGAGATGATGGCCGAGATGCGGCCCAAGTTTGTGCGCTTCCCCGGCGGCAACTACTTGGAAGGCAACAACTTCGCCAACCGTTTTGACTGGAAGCGCACCATTGGCAATCCCGATGAGCGTCCGGGACATCAGAGCCCGTGGGGCTATCGCTCCACCGACGGTCTGGGTCTGCTGGAGTTTTGCCAGTGGGCTGAGGACACGGGCGGCGAGCCCGTGGTGGGCGTCTTTGCCGGCTACGTGCTCGGCGGCGACCATCTGGACGGCGACTACATCAAGCCTTTCATACAGGATGCGCTCGACGAGATAGAGTATATCATGGGCGATGCCTCGACGAAGTGGGGCGCCGTGCGTGCCCGTGACGGTCATCCTGAGCCGTTCCCGCTTCACTATGTGGAGATTGGCAACGAGGACTTCTTCGACCGCAGCGGCAGCTATCCCAACCGTTTCAAGATGTTCTATGAGGCCATCAAGGCCCGCTATCCGCAGCTTCAGATCATCTCGACCGTGGGCTACGATGCTCTGAAGTCGAAGGCTATTCCCAATCCTGTGGTCGATGTAATTGACGAGCACTACTATCGCAATGCCTTCGATATGTACCGCAACGCCTTCCAGTATGACCGCTACGACCGCAAGGGACCGAAGATTTTCTGTGGCGAGTGGGCCACGCGCGAAGGCTCTCCAACCACCAATATGAATGCTGCGCTGGGCGATGCTGCGTGGATGACCTGTATGGAGCGCAACTCAGATATCTGCATCATGTCGTGCTATGCGCCGCTGTTCGTCAATGTTGAGCCTGGCGGTATGCAGTGGGCCAGCGACCTCATTGGCTACGACGTGCTGAACGCGTACGGCTCGCCGTCGTACTGGGCCCAGGTGATGTTCTCGAAGTATCTCGGCGACCGCATCGTACCCGTAGAGGCTACAAACCTTCCCAAGCAGAAACTCGACCGTAATGACGAGGCCAACGCCGTGTTCTACACAGCCACCACCGATGCCAAGACGGGCAAGACCTTCCTAAAGTTGGTGAACGCCGTGGGTGACGCGCAGAAACTCAGCATCAAACTTGACGGTGTGAAGAAGGTGAAGTCGAAGGCAAAAAAGATAGAATTGAAGTCCCCACGCCCTGAGGACACCAATTCTATCGACAACCCTCGCAACATCATTCCACGGGAATCTACTCAGAAGGTTGGTAAGCAGTTCCCCATAACCTTGGCTCCCTACTCCATCACGGTATTAGTGCTCGAGTAGTCTTCGGTCAGGTCCTCTATCTGGTCGATGATTTCCTGGTACTGGCGCTGGGTCTTGAAGTGCAGGCTGAAACCGATGAAGGCTCCGATGATACCGCCGACGACACCGCCCCATAAAAGTCCGTTGGCATAGTCGTGGTTCTGCTGGTAGGTCTCATAGAAGAACCAGCCCAGCCATACAATGATCATGGGGATGCCTATGAGCAGCCAGTCGCTGTCGAACTTCTTGGCTCTCGCCACCTTCTTGCGTGCTTCCACAAGGCTATGGCTCATCAGTCCTGGGTCGCTGATCATGCGGATGTTGTAGAAGGTGGCGCCGGCGCATATCAGCATCATGATGCTCGTCACAATCCAGAAGGGGATGGAGAGGCCGCTGAGGTGGACAAAGCACCAGTAGCCGTAGGGCACCATCAGCAGGCCAACGGCCATGAGGATGTAGTTGCGTCGGGTGATGCTGTTCACCTGGTTCTTCATCGAGCGGCGCATCAGCCGGTCGTTCACTATCTGCTGCTCGTTGAGCTTATTCTTGAGCGTGGCCATCTGCTGGCGCATGCTCTCTAATTCGAAATCGTTGGTCATAATGGGTAATCTTTTAATCGTTTGACATTTGCTTTAACTGTTCACGGATTCTGTACAGGCGGACGCTGACGTTCTTGGCGGTGATGCCGACAATCTGTCCGATTTCCTCGTAGGGAAGGTTCTCAAGCCAGAGCAGGACGATGGCCCGGTCGAAGGGTTGCAGTCGGGAGATGCGCTTGTGGAGCATGTCCACCTGGCGCGTGTCCTCGTCGCGGTCTTCAAAGAGGTTGATGTCCATGGTCAGGCGGACTTCTGCCGAGCGCCGCTTCTTCTTCCTGTCAATAGAGATACAGGTGTTGAGGGCGACGCGGTAGACCCACGTCCTGATGTCACTGCGATACTCGAAGCCTTCGAAGCCTTTCCACAGGTTGACTAGTACTTCCTGGAAGAGGTCGTTCACCTCGTCGGCATCCTGCGAGAACATATAGCACACGGTGTAGATGGTGCTCTTGTGTTCTGCAACGGTTTGCGCAAACTTTTGTTCTAATGTCGTCATTGTCGTTCTGTTTTCTGAATCTTTACCCATTAGACGCAGCAAAGGTACAAAAAACTACAGGGAAACAGAAAAAAAAGAATATTTTTCTTACGGCTGCTCGTCAAAGATGCTGAACGTGGCTGGCAGGTTCGACAGCTGCACCTCCAGCTGGCGGTCGGCTTCGCTGTTGAAGGTGACGTACCACGACGGGGGCAGCTGGTGCCAGGTTATGGTGGAGGGTGGAAGGGGGAGGGTGGAGGGCGAGAGCGTCATCGTGGCCTCCATATTGGGGAATCCGCCGCCCGTCTGCTGGCTGAACTCCGCTTCCTCTTTCGTGGAGTCGCCGTCGCGGCCGGCGTAGTACATCTTGTAGCGCACTTCGGCGGGATAGAGTGTGCCGTCGGGGCGCTCGCCGTAGCTGACGCGGTAGTCGCGGGTGAACGTATCGACGCGATAGCCGAACACGCGGGCCACGTTGTACATCATGGTGCCTATGCGCTCCTGGCGGTTGGTCTTCGTGCCCGTCGAGCGGTAGGCGCTCTTGACGATGCAGCGCACGGTGTCGAGCACGAGCCATCCGCGGTCGTCGGTGCGGTGCTTGGCCTTGAAGCTCAGCTTTACTTCGTTCCTGCTTGCGCCCTCGTAGTCGGCATAGTGGTAGAAGCGGTGGTCGCTGATGAAGTCGCGCGTCAGGTCCTCCATGAAGTCCTCGTAGAGCATGCGGCGCAGGTTCTGCGTGTCGGTGAGCCGCGTGGAGTCCGAGGCTACAATCTGTGCGTTGGCGCTGTCACAGTGCAGCTCGTAGCGCTTGCGGCCAGGGCACTTTGTCCGCAGCAGCCCCGTCAGGTGGAAGCGGTAGATGTTGTCGCGCCCCATGCTCTGCGTGTGGTAGTCCAGTTGTTCGCAGCCGTCGTGGCTGAAGTAGTTCTGGGTCTTGCGCCTGACCGTCTGCTTCAGGCAGCGGCGAATCCACTCGGGCTCCTTGTTGGTGACCACCACCTCGCCGGTGCTCAGATACTTCGGCTTCAGGAATATCGTGTCAGACAACTGCCTGACGCTTAGCCGCTCGTAGTTCAGATGGCTGACGGTGAGCCGCTGGAACTGGAACCCCACCTTGGCAACGCCCTGCCCGTTGGTTATCACCGAGCGGAAGCGGCCGCCCTCCATGGTATAGAGCGAGGCATGGCTCACGGGCAGGTGAGTCTCGGCGTCGACCACCACCGTCGTCACGGCGTTCTGGGCGTGGCCCGTGGCGGCCAGGAGCGTCAGCAGGCTGAGGAGCACTCTGGACATAGGCCCTTAGCCATATAGTTGATGTCGTGCAGCTCGTAGCCCGCAGGCAGACTGACCGTGGGGATGGGCATATCGGTCAGGCAGAAGGTGCGGTGGCACCGCTCGCAGTAGAAGTGTACGTGCTGGTCGTCGTCCTCGGCATGGCCGTCGTGGCTGTGGCAGAGTTCGTAGCGCACACCGTCGCCACCGTCCTCGATGACGTGCACCAGGTGGTGCTCGCGGAACAGCGTCAGCGCGCGGAACACGCCCGACTTGTCGATAGACAGAATCTTGTACTCCAGCTCCGTCAACGACATTGGCCGCTCAGCGGCGGCCAATGTTCGAGCCACGACAATGCGGTTTGCCGTCGGCTTAATACCATGCGACGCAAGAAGCGCCTCACACTCTGCACTGTTCATCATAATTTCCACATCGTGGAGTCGTTGAAATAGTCGATGCGCATGGCCTTCCTGACCTCGTCCATCGTCTGGGCACCCACTTCGCGGGCCTGCTCCGTGCCGCGCTTCAGGATGTTCTGAATCTCGGCAATGTCGGTCTCCAGCTCAGCACGGCGCTGGCGCATCGGCTCGAGAATCTTGTTGAGCACCTCGTTCAGGAACTTCTTGCACTTCATGTCGCCCAGACCGCCGCGCGTATAGTGCTCCTTCAGCTCGTCGAGGTTCTGGTACTCGGGCCAGAAGTCCTTGAAGTCCTGGTCGCACGAGAAGGCATCGAGATACGTGAACACGGCGTTGCCCTCCACGTGGCCGGGGTCACTGACGTTCAGGTGCAGGGGGTCGGTGTACATCGAGCGCACCTTCTGCCACAGCTCGTCCTTCGAGTCGCTCAGGTAGATGCAGTTGCCGAGCGACTTCGACATCTTCTCCTTGCCGTCGGTGCCGGGCAGACGGCGGGCCGTCTGGTTCTCAGGCAGCATGATGTTGGGCTCCACCAGAACAGGGGCATACGTATTGTTGAAGCGGTTCACCAGCTCGCGAGTCACCTCGAGCATCGGCTCCTGGTCCTCGCCAACAGGCACCGTCGTCGACTTGAACAGTGCAATGTCGGCTGCCTGCGAGACGGGGTAGCAGAAGAAACCCAAGGGAACGCTCTCGCCCTCAAAGCCGCGCATCTTGATTTCGGTCTTCACCGTCGGGTTACGCTGCACGCGGCTCACGGAGATGAGGTTCATAAAATAGGTGGTCAGCTCGGCCAGTTCGGCAATCTGACTCTGAATGAATATCGTACACTTCGTGGGGTCAAGACCTGCCGAGAGGTAGTCGAGAGCTACGTTGATAATGTTCTGGCGGATTTTCTCCGGATTGTCAGCATTGTCGGTAAGTGCTTGAACGTCAGCCATGAAAACAAACATACGGTCGTAGTCGCCTGCATTCTGCAGCTCTACGCGGCGGCGCAGCGAACCCACGTAGTGCCCCAGGTGGAGCTTACCCGTAGGACGGTCGCCGGTAAGTATTACTTTTCCCATTTTCTTTCAAAATTTTAATTTTGGCTGCAAAGTTACGCATTTTTTTCGTAACTTTGCACGCAGAAACTAAAAAAGAGAAGAAAATGGAGTCAAGACTGGTAATTTACAATACGCTGACGCGCCAGAAGGAGCGCTTCGAGCCGATTAACGCCCCGCATGTGGGCATGTATGTCTGCGGACCGACGGTTTACGGCGACCCCCATCTGGGCCACGCCCGCCCCGCCATCACGTTCGACCTGGTGTTCCGCTATTTGAAGCATCTTGGATATAAGGTACGCTACGTGCGCAACATCACCGACGTGGGCCACCTGGAGCACGACGCCGACGAGGGCGAGGACAAAATTGCCAAGAAGGCACGGCTGGAGCAGCTGGAGCCGATGGAGATAGCGCAGTACTACACCAACCGCTACCACCAGGCGATGGACATGCTCAACGTGCTGCGCCCCTCGATTGAGCCGCACGCCACGGGCCACATCATCGAGCAGCAGCAGCTGGTGCAGCAGATTCTTGACCGGGGCTTTGCCTACGAGTCGAACGGCTCCATCTACTTCGACATCGAGGCTTACAACAAGAAGTACAAGTACGGCATCCTCTCGGGGCGCTCGCTTGAGAACATCAAGGACGAGAGCCGCGAGCTGGCCGGCGTGGGCGAGAAGCGCAACCAGGCCGACTTCGCCCTGTGGAAGAAGGCGCAGCCCGAGCACATCATGCGCTGGCCATCGCCCTGGAGCGACGGATTCCCCGGCTGGCACTGCGAGTGTACGGCCATGGGCCGCAAGTACCTGGGCGAGACGTTCGACATCCACGGCGGCGGCATGGACCTGGTGTTCCCCCACCACGAGTGCGAGATTGCCCAGGCCACGGCCTCGATGGGCCATCAGGCCGTGAAGTACTGGATGCACAACAACATGCTGACCATCAACGGCCAAAAGATGGGCAAGTCGTACAACAACTTCATCACGCTCGAGCAGTTCTTCACCGGCAACCACCCGCTGCTGGAGAAGGCCTACTCGCCGATGACCATCCGCTTCTTCGTGCTCTCCGCCCACTACCGCGGCACCGTCGACTTCTCGAACGAAGCCCTCGTAGCCGCCGAGCGCGGCCTCGAGAAGCTGATGAACGCCATCGCCGACCTCGACCGCCTGTCGTCTATGACGTCACAGTGTGACGTCGAAACCGAGAAAGTGGTAAAGGGCCTACGCGAGAAGTGCTACGACGCCATGAACGACGACTTCGCCACGCCGCAGGTCATCAGCTACCTGTTCGAGGCCTGCACCGTGGTCAACAAGCTCATCGACCACAAGGCCACCATCTGCGCCGACTGCCTGAAGGAGCTGAAGGAGGTGATGCACCTCTTCGCCGAGGACATCCTCGGACTGAAGGCCGAGAAGAGCGGCACAAACGATGAGCGCGAAGCCGCCTTCGGCAAGGTGGTCGACATGGTGCTCGAGCTGCGCGCCAAGGCCAAGGCCGACAAGGACTGGGCCACCAGCGACAAGATACGCGACGAACTGGCCGCTGCCGGCTTCGAGGTGAAGGACACCAAGGACGGCGTGACGTGGAAGCTGAATAAATAGCGTGTGAAGAAGTGTGCCTGTCTACTGCTTGTCGCACTCTTGGCGATGCCGCTTGCTGTCCAGGGACGCAAGAAGGTGGCCGTCGTGCTGAGTGGCGGCGGGGCAAAGGGCACGGCCCATATTGGTGCGCTGAAAGTCATTGAGCGCGCCGGCCTGCCGATAGACATCGTGACGGGCACCTCGATGGGCAGCCTGATAGGCGGTCTCTATGCCATCGGCTATAATGCCGAAGTGCTCGACTCACTGGTGCGCGGACTGGACTGGAGCTACATCATGAGCGACCGCGAGAACATGAGCCGGCAGTGCCTGGCCGACCGCCGAAAACAGAACACCTACATCCTGTCGCGGGGGCTGACCATCGGCAGACAGAGAGACGACACCGGCGGCTTCATCAAGGGCAAGAATGTCAACATGCTGCTTGAGAAGCTGTGCATGGGCTTTACAGACTCGACAGACTTCAGCAACCTGCCCATCCCCTTCGCCTGTGTGGCCACCAATCTGGTCGACAATTCTGAGGTTGACCTGCGCGCCGGCCGTCTGCCGCAGGCCCTGAGGGCGTCGATGGCCATTCCTGCCGTCTTCTCGCCTGTTCGCATCGGGAAGATGGTGCTCGTGGATGGCGGCCTGACCAACAACTACCCCGTTGACCTGGCTCGTGCAATGGGAGCCGACATCGTCATCGGCGTCACCGTGCAGGATACGCTGAGATCGTCGGAAGGCCTGAACAGCACCATCAACATCCTGACTCAGCTCATCGACCTGAACACGCTGAACAAGTACAACGACAACATTGCCAATACCGACGTTCACATCCGCGTGAACCCTGCGGGCTATTCGTCTGCCAGCTTCAACTCTGCCGCCGTCGACACGCTGATAGACCGGGGCGAGAAAGAGGCGATGGCCCACTGGGACGAACTGCAGGCCCTGAAGAAGCGCATTGGCATCGACGACAGTTTCAAGCCTGTCCGCCTACAGCCGTTGCGCCCCTGGGTGATGACAGAGAAAGTACGCCTGACAGGCTGTACGTTTGAGAACATGACACCTCAGGACGAGGCTTTCCTGCGGGCCAAATTCCACCTGAACCGACTCGACAGCATCTCGACGAGCGAAGAAGAGGAGATAACCACCTCGATGCGCACTGACCTGTTCTACCAGACGGCTACCACGCGGCTGGTCGACGAAAAGATACAGGCTGACGGCGACACGCTGGGGATGACCGGCGGCTACCGGCTGGTGATGACGGCGGGCAGCCGCAAGACCAGTCAGGTGAACCTCGGCCTGCGCTTCGACAACGAGGAGATGGTGGCCCTGCAGACCAATGTTAACCTGCCGCTGGAGAAGACGCTGGCCGTGAGCTCCGACATCACCATGCGCTTAGGCAAGCGCATCATGATTGGCGGCGACCTTATCTTCCACCCTCGTGCCCTGCGATTCACCCGCCCGGTCATCTCTTATTACTTCCGTCGTAACGACATCGACGTCTACCACGAGGGCGACCGCGAATACAGCATACTCTATAACTATCATCAGGCACTGGCAGAGCCGGTCAACATAGCCATCCGTAACTTCAGTTTCAAGGCTGGCCTGCGCTGGGAGTACTACCATTACAGCAATCAGCTGCGCTCGGAGGTGATGTCGCGCGACGTGAACTTTGAGAACGACCACTACTTCACCTATCAGGCACAGATGGAGTTCAACTCTGAAGACCACTGGTACTTTCCCACCCGTGGAGGCCGCTTCCTGGCCCGCTATGCCTACATTACCGACGACATGGCGAGGCTCAACGGTCATGAGGGCATTACTGAAGTGAGTGCCTCGTGGCGGAAATCGTTCCCGCTCAGCAGTCGGTTCACCATTGAGGGGCTGCTCTATGGGCGTCTGCTCTTTGGTAATGACATTCCACATATCTATGGCAACATCATCGGCGGCACAGGTTTCGGCCATTATGTCGAACAGCAGCTGCCGTTCGCCGGACTGGGGCACGTGGAGTATGCCGAGAATCATTTCACGGGCATCCAGCTGCAGGCCCGTCAGCGTATGGGAAAGAACCATTACGTCTCTCTGCTGTCGGCTGTTGCCCAGCACGCTCCCGAACTTGAAGACCTGATGAAGACAAAGCCCCTGATCGGCGGTCAGCTGGCCTACTCCTACGACTCCATGTTTGGCCCCCTTGGCGTTTCCGTCGGCTATTGCAACAGAACCAAGGAGCCGTACTTCTATATTAACTTAGGATATGACTTTTAGCGAAATGCCTCTTTCGGCATTTCAACGGCTAAGGTCTGACGCTTGAAGTCCTCGAACGAGAGGAAGTCAAGCCCTCTGTGCGGGCGCTTGGTGCCCCACGAGTTTTTCATGACGAAGTATTTCTTGCCTTGGTCGTCGTGGGCTATGCCGACGATGGCCATGGCGTGGCTGCGGCTCTCCCAGCAGACGCCGTGGTGGCGGCGCACGGCGTGGGCGGTCTTCTCGAGCAGCGTGTCGATGTGAATATTCAGAAAGCGCTGGTGCAGCCAGTTGTCGGGAACGTCGAGCTCAACCTCTTGATTATAGGGCTCGCGGGCGGTACTGGTCAGACAGATGTACTCGCCGGGGGCACAGACGCTGCGGGCAAACTCGTGGGTGGTGTATTCGGCGCCGTACATGAAGACGAACTGCGGCGCTGGCGTATCGGCGGTGCGCATGGCGTCGTAGCCCACGATGCCATACTTCTGGATGAGCGACAGCAGCGTGGCTCCCATGCCGCGGCCCGACTTCGGCGCCTGCGGCTCCTGCTTGAGCTTCTGCTCAATGAAGGCCGGCGCCAGGTTCACGGAGTCGCCCCAGCGCAGGTGCTCGGTCTCGATGGCGGCGAGCATGGCGTAGGCCCAGCACAGCTGCGACTTGCCCTGGTCCTTCACAGGCGTCATGGGGTTCATCACCTCATAGACGTAATGCATCGTCGGCTGCTGGGTGCAACCGACGATGCATAGTAGTAGTTCCAAGCACGAAAGACAGATAATCTTTTTCAATTACTCAGCAACGAGTGTAAAGCGCTTGAAAGCAACAATCTTCAGCTCCTTGTCCTGCTGGGCGAGCCACTGGCTGACAGTAGCCTTGTCGCCGTCGCCGAACTGGAACTCCTGGTCGACGAGGCAGCTCTCCTTGAGGAACTTCTGAACGCGACCCTTGGCGATGTTCTCAATCATGGGCATCTTCAGCTGAGCCTCACCCTCGACCTTTGCCTCGGCAATGATCTTGCGAGCCTCGTCGGCCTGCTCCTTGGTGAGCCAGCCCTTGGCCATGTTGCTCTCGATGTGGTCCTCAGAGTCAACGAGGTTGGGATTGATGCCAGCCTTCTTGACCTTCATCTCGACGAACTTCTCAACCTGCTCGAGCTTGGTCTTCTCGACGGCGGTCTTGTACTCCTCGTCCAGAATCTTCTGGTCGACGCTCTGGGCATCCAGGGCAACGGGCTTCATGGCAGCCACCTGCATAGCCAGCTTGTGACCAGCCTCCTGGGCCTGCTTGTTGGTCTGGACCATGGTGCAGAGGGTGTGCTTGCCCATGTGGTCGTAAACCTCGATGTTCTCACCTTCGAGCGTCAGGTAGCCGTCGAGCTCCATCTTCTCACCAGTGATACCCGAACGCTGTGTGACAGCCTCCTGAGCGGTCTGACCGTTGATGTCGAGAGCCTTCACAGCCTCGAGGTCCTGAGCCTTGGCGGCGATGGCAGCGTCGAGGATGCTCTGCGTAAGAGCGATGAAGTCGGCACCATTGGCCACGAAGTCGGTCTCGCACTTGAGGGCAATCATGGCGGCGAAGCCGTCGACGCTCTTTACGAGTACACAACCATTAGAAGTCTCACGGTCGCTACGCTTGGCAGCGATGGCCAGTCCGCGCTCGCGGAGCAGTTCCTTGGCCTTGTCGAAGTCGCCCTCGGCCTCGGTCAGTGCCTTCTTAACGTCAGCCAGACCAGCACCGGTCATAGCGCGAAGCTTCTTGATATCATCAATTGAAATTGCCATTGTTTTTACCTTTTTACTTTTTTAGTTTTTTACTTTTTACCTTTTACTCAGCGGCAGGAGCCTCCTCCTCGGCGGGAGCGGCCTCCTCAGCAACGGGAGCAGCCTCTTCAGCAGCGGGAGCCTCGTCTTTACGGGCGCGGCGCGAAGCGCGCTTGGGCTTTACCTCTTCGACCTCAGCCTCGTCCTGAGCGTCGGCAGCCTTCTCGTCGGCCTTCTCAACCTTGCGCTCTTCAATACCCTCAGCGATAGCCGTGCAGCAGGCGTTCAGGATTGCCTCAACGCTGTCCTTGGCGTCGTCGTTGGCGGGGATGACGAAGTCGATGTTCTTGGGCTCGCTGTTAGTATCGACGATACCGAACACGGGGATACCCAGACGGTTAGCCTCGCGGACGGCAATCTGCTCCTTGAGCACGTCGACGACGAACAGGGCGCTGGGCAGACGGGTCAGGTCGACGATTGAACCGAGGTTCTTCTCGAGCTTAGCGCGCTGACGCGTCACCTGCAGCAGCTCGCGCTTCGACAGGTTGTTGAATGTACCGTCGGTCATCAGACGGTCGATGTTGGCCATTTTCTTCACAGCCTTACGGATGGTGGGGAAGTTGGTGAGCATGCCGCCCGGCCAACGCTCGATGACGTAAGGCATATTGACGCTGGCTGCCTTCTCGGCAATCACGTCCTTAGTCTGTTTTTTAGTTCCTACGAAGAGTATCTTCTTGCCGCTCTTGGCAATCTGCTTCAGAGCCTCGGCAGCCTCGTCGATCTTGGCTACCGTCTTGTGCAGGTCGATGATGTGGATGCCATTGCGCTCGGTGTAGATGTAGGGAGCCATGGCGGGGTTCCACTTACGCTTCAGGTGGCCGAAGTGGCAGCCAGCCTGCAGCAACTGATCAAAATTTGTTCTTGACATTGTCTTGCTTTTTTAATTTGTTGTTTACTTTCTTTTTTAATTCTTTTTAGAATCAGCCCGATGGTAATCCGAAGGAGTCCAGCGGGTTTAGATGCTAAACGTAGTCCAGTATGATTAACGCTTACTGAACTGGAAGCGGCGACGAGCCTTGGGCTGACCGGGCTTCTTACGCTCAACCTCACGGCTGTCGCGTGTCAGGAAACCAGCGTCCTTCAGCTTCTTCTTGTCCTCTTCGTTCACCTTGACGAGGGCACGGGCGATAGCCATGCGCAGGGCCTGGCTCTGACCAGTGAAACCACCACCGTCGAGGTTTACCTTAATATCATACTTCTCGGCCACCTCGAGCAGGTTCAGCGGCTGCTTCACCACATACTGCAGGATAGCTGAGGGGAAATATGTCTCCAATTCCTTCTTGTTGATCGTAATCTTACCAGTACCTTCCTGGAGATAAACGCGAGCTACAGAGCTCTTGCGACGACCTATTGCATTGATTACTTCCATCGTTTTTCTTTTTTACTTTTACTTGTACTGGTTAATATCAATTGCCTTGGGCTTCTGGGCCTCATGGGGATGCTCGGTTCCCTCATAGATGTAGAGGTTGTTCAGCAGCGAGCGGCCAAGGGGACCCTTCGGCAGCATGCCCTTCACAGCGTGGCGCAGAATCTTGTCGATACCGTCCTTGCGCTGGCGCAGCTGGGCGGGGGTGTTGAAGCGCTGGCCACCGGGATAGCCCGTGTAGCGGGTGTAGACCTTGTCGGTCTCCTTCTTGCCGGTGAAGACCACCTTGCTAGCATTGATCAGAATAACGTTGTCGCCGCAGTCAACATGCGGGGTGAAACTGGGCTTGTACTTTCCGCGGATGAGCTTTGCTACCTTCGAGCAGAGACGGCCAACCACCTGGTCGGTGGCATCGATGACCACCCACTCCTTCTGAGCGGTTTCCTTGTTGACGGAAAGCGTCTTGTAACTTAAAGTGTTCATTTCTTAATTTGGTTTACTAAAAAACAGTTTTACATTATTTATATTACACACACGCAAAAACCCACATCCGGGGTCAGTCGCCCGGCTGCAAGTCTAACGTCTGCTGAACTGGCGATTCACGAACCACTACGCCCGGCCAAAGACGCCGCTATTCACACTCCAGTTCACGGGGATTCTAAGCCTCTCCCCAATAATCGGACTGCAAAGGTACTACTTTTTCTGCTTTCGCACGGCACGCGAAAGCCACAGGAAACGAAGATTTATATTTTTTTAACTAAGCGTGTCGGTCTTTCCCCGTCCATTTGCGCAAACGTCGTGCAAAAGAGCGACCTATGAAGGTGAAGTTACCCGCCTTTAGGTTCAGCCATAGTTCTTCCAAGGAATAGCATATTTTTACCCAAGGATGGTTCCAGCCCAGCACGCGGTAACGCCGCTCCTGATAATCGACGTTCTCTATCACATATCGAGGGTGGCGCAAAGGGAAATCCAACTCATAACGCGGCATGATGAAGATGTGACGAAGCTTGTGGGGCATGGTCTTCAGTGTGGAAGAGAAATGGGTTGAGCCGACCGTTAGACCGACATTGTTGACCAGATTCTTGGTTGGCATGACGCACAGACCGGACTGAAGAATCATATTAGCCCAGTCTATGGTCTCGAAGTATTCCTTTCCGCTCTGGCTGTGGTCGCGGAACATTTTCAACATGGTGTTCCTGTAGCCCCTCTGGCGTGACAACGCTTCCAACTGGCGAAGGTTGTACTCGTCGCGCATAAAGCCGTAATTGGCGTCCCACTGGTCGGCAACCCGTCGCCACGAGGCCCAACCCCAAATCGACATAAACGACGTGAAGAAATAGTCGTCGGGGATGTCTTTTGTCACCTCGTCAGTATTGAAGCCGGCAATCATAGAGATGCGCTCGTCGTGCTCATAGCGGTCGAGCATTTCTTTGCAGAAAGGAAAGAACGACTGGCTTGGTACAACATCGTCCTCCAAAACCATAACCTTGTCGGCCAAGGAGAAGGCCCATTTGTGGGAACGAAAGCCAGAAGGGTCGCACCCTTGATTGACCTCCATATATTGGCGATGCACTTCACATTCCCAGTCGATGTTCTCGTCGCTGACAATCTGGCGGCAAGCCTCGATGCCGGCCTTGTCGGAATCGTTCCGAGGACCGTCCTGATAAAGGAAAAGACGCGTCGGACGGGCTTTCCTTACCTCGTCGAAAACCAGTTGGAATGTATCGGCGCGGTTGAAGAACAACATCAATACGGCAATATCTGTCTTGGCAGGATGCTTCATTTTGTCACTTTTTGGGTGCAAAAATACAAATAATTATGAATAATGAACCATGAATTATGAATTATTTCGTATCTTTGCACAAAAATTCCGTTTTATGCAAGCAATCATACTGGCGGCGGGCATGGGCCGCAGACTCGGAGAGAAAACTCGCGAGAATACGAAGTGCATGGTCGAGGTCAACGGCGTCAGGCTAATTGACCGTTTGTTGGGACAGCTTGCACAACAGGACTTGCGCCGCGTCATCATTGTCGTGGGTTATCAGGGGCAGAAGCTGCGCGACTGCATCGGCCACCGCTACGACGACCGCCTCACAATAGAATATGCAGAGAACCCCATCTACGACAAGACAAACAATATTTATTCGTTGTCGTTAGTGAAGGAGCAGTTGCAGGAGGACGATACGCTGCTCATCGAGAGCGACCTCATCTTAAGTGAGCGGCTGATTCCCATGATTATCGAGAATCCGTACCCAAACTTAGCCTTGGTGGCCAAGTATGAAACGTGGATGGACGGTACGATGGTGCGCATCGACGAAGACCGTAACATCGTTAACTTCATCTCCAAGGATGCGTTTGACTACACCGACGTGGACAGCTACTACAAGACGGTTAACATTTATAAGTTCAGCAAGGATTTTGCCAAGAACAAGTATGTGCCTTTCCTCAATGCCTACACTAAGGCTGTGGGCAACAACGAGTACTACGAGAACGTGCTACGCATCATTTCCATGCTCGACAGCCACAACATGAAGGCCCTGCCCATTGGCCACGAGAGATGGTACGAGATCGACGACAAGCAGGACCTTGACATCGCTGAGGCGCTTTTTGCCGACGACAAGGACGTGCTGCGCAAATACTATGGTCGCTATGGCGGTTTCTGGCGCTTTCCGCAGATGCTCGACTTCTGCTATTTGGTAAACCCTTATTTCCCTTCGAAGCGACTGAAGGACGAGCTGCGCAGCAATTTCGACATCTTGCTTACTGAATACCCTTCTGGCATGAAGGTAAACACCCTGATTGCCAGTAAGTGCTTCGGCGTGAGCGAGCAATACATCGTGCCGGGTAACGGTGCGGCGGAACTCATCAAGGTACTGATGGAGCGCTCTGAAGGCAAGATAGGTTTTATCCGTCCCACTTTCGAGGAGTATCCTAACCGCTATGACAAGGACAGCCAGGTGACCTTTGTGCCGCAGAACGAAGACTACCGGTATTCGGCCGATGACCTGATGATGTATTTCGAGGACAAGGGTATACAGACACTGATGCTCATCAACCCAGACAATCCTTCGGGTAACTTCATACCCAAACAGGATGTGCTGAGACTGGCGGACTGGTGCGAGGTGCGGAGCATTCGGCTTGTGGTCGACGAGAGTTTCGTGGATTTCAGTATTGACTACGTTACAAACACATTGCTGTCAGATAACACGCTCGAAGCCTATCCACACATAGCAGTCATGAAAAGTATCTCCAAGAGCTATGGCGTTCCTGGTCTGAGACTGGGCATCCTCGCCTCGGCAGACAAGAGGCTGATTGCACAGATGAAGAAAGAAGTGTCCATATGGAACCTCAACTCGTTTGCAGAGTTCTTCATGCAGATATACAACAAGCATGAAAAAGACTACAAGCGAGCCTGCGAAAAATTCATTGCCGAGCGCGACAGTTTCGAGCAAGGACTTCGCGAGATACCCTTCTTCCGTGTGATGCCTTCTCAGGCCAACTACTTCCTTTGTGAAGTGTTGCCACCATTTACGGCCAGCGAGATTGTGATCTATATGCTGCGCCACCATAACATCCTCACCCGCGACTGTAGCCTCAAGCCAGGCCTTGACCCCAGCAAGCAGTATATGCGCATCGCCATCCGCAACCATGAGGACAACACCAGATTGGTAGAGGCACTGAAACAATTCCAGAAGCGATGAAGAAAACGGTTTGTATCTGTGGAGGTGGAAATTTAGGTCATGTCGTGGCAGGCTTCCTTTCTGCCCATGGTGATTGCGAGGTAAATCTCCTGACGCGCCACCCGGAGCGCTGGCAACAGCAACTGGAGATTACAACGCCTGAGGGAGGTTTACTTAAGGGCCAGATAAATAACATCTCTTCTGATCCATACAAGGTTGTCAGCCAAGCTGATATTGTCTTACTCTGTCTGCCAGGTTTCTCTATCCGTGATGTGCTGCTGCAAATAGCTCCTACTTTGACTCCCGGAACAGCTGTAGGCAGCATCGTCTGTAGCACAGGTTTTTTCTTCGAGGCTTTCAAGACTCTTCTTGCTCAGACGCCCTTGTTTGGATTCCAGCGAGTCCCATTCATCTCGCGGTTAACGGATTATGGACACAAAGCTGACTTGCTGGGCTATAAGCCTAACCTGAGTATCGCCATAGAACAGACAAACGATAAAGAGACTTTGAGGGCAGAAATCGAGCACCTCTTTCGGGTACCCGTTCAACTATTGTCAAGCTATTACGAGGTGAGTCTTACGAATAGCAATCCGCTGCTTCATCCTGCTCGTCTCTATAGTCTTTGGAAGGATTGGCACGAGGGTGTGGTCTATCCTAACGAGAGTCTCTTCTATGAGCAGTGGACGGTTGAAGCCTCCAACTATCTAATTCAGATGGATGAGGAGTTCCAACGACTGCTTGACGTCCTGCCTGTGACAAAGGGCAGTATCCCGACCATTCTCGATTATTATGAGAGTACGGATGCTGCTTCGCTTACCCAAAAACTCCACTCCATCCAAGCCTTCAAAGGTATCAAATCGCCTATGAAGAAGGTTGATGGAGGATATGTGCCAGACTTTGGCAGTAGATATTTTACAGAAGACTTCCCTTTTGGGCTGCAGATAGTACAGCAGCAGGCCCGTCAGCACGGAGTCAGTACGCCTATCATTGATAAGATTCTTCGCTGGGGAATGTCCTGCATCACTCATTCTCAGTTTAATCCCGAAGGGTCGCTCCTTCGGAGGCAGCAAATGAGGATGCTCGATATATTGGTTGAGGTTGACCGTATCTGCAAGAAGCACGACATTCCCTACTGGCTCAGCAGTGGCACGCTGATAGGAGCCCTGCGCCACGACGGTTTCATCCCCTGGGACGATGATCTTGACATTGAGATGATGCGAAAGGACTATTTGCGGCTGATGAAGGTTCTTCCAAAGGAGCTGCCTAACTGGCTTGCTCTACAGAACGATGAGACTGACCCTAACTACTTCTTCTACTATGCCAAAGTGCGCGATCGCCGCTCACGAATGCTGGAACAGACTAATTACGACAGAGTATGGAAAGAACAGGGCATTTACATCGATATCTTCCCCATGGAACAGCACCCCATCTGGCTGCACCGCCTGACGGAGAAGACGGTCGGCCACATGTACAAAGTGTGGCGCACCAGTACTGATGACCAAAAGGCCATACGTAAGGTTCGGCGTATCTTCGACGTGAACAATCGTATGCTTTTCCCTTGCCTGCGCGCGCTTTGCCGGCTGTTTCCCGGCAAGGTGATTACCTCAGGCATGGGCATTCCTTTCCACAACCCGCGTTACCCTGATGAGATTTTTCCACTGACGACCCACACGTTCGAGGGACACGAACTACCTGTTCCCGGCAATGCCGATGCCCACCTACGCCACATTTTCGGCGACTATATGCAATTGCCCGATCTGAGCAAGCTATCGCTACACGTGGCTCATTTGGAATTCTACGACTGACATACTTTTAAGATTAACAGTAGCCAATGGAAACTTTACCCAACAAAAAACGTTTAGAGTGGCTCGACGCACTCCGAGGATTTACCATGATTCTGGTTGTGGCCAATCACGTTAGCCGTGTTGGCTTTGAACAGAACTGGAAGTTCTCGTCCTCATTGTCGTTTCTTCTTTTGTTCCGCATGCCGCTGTTTTTCTTCGTCAGCGGATTCCTGGCCTACAAAGCTGCTCAGGTCTGGAATGCCCATAACTTGGGGCAATTGCTTCTGAAAAAACTGAAGGTCCAGATTATTCCTACGCTGGTGTTCTTCGTGCTTTTCAATGCGATGATTTGGCCCCGCTTCCTGGAAGGACTGGAAGTCAATTTCCATTCGCCACAGAAAGGTGGTTATTGGTTCACTATCGCCCTGCTGTGGATGTTTATCATCTATTACCTGTTTGCTTATGCTGAGAGCAAACTGAAAAGCCGTTCGTGGATTCCTATTACCTTGCTCTTTATCGTCTCGCTCTGCGTTTACGAAACGTGCTACCAACCCCACTACTTTTCCTGGGCTCAGGGTTATAAAGGCCCCGACACTCCAATTAAAGTATTTCTGATGGATACTTGTTTGGTGGAGGTCATGTTCTATTTCCCGTTTTTCATCTTTGGCAATATCGTTCACCGCTATTGGGACGGGGCACAGCGCGTAATGGATAGCCGCTGGTTCTACCCTATAGTTATTGCCATCGTTATCCTATCGACCATGGATGTGCTTAAATGGCATAATCTCAGGCTGGAATGGACTAATCTTCCCTCTACACTGGCCAAATTCGGATTGCTGACCATCACGTTTATGTACTTCCGTTACTACAAGGACTATTTTACGAAACTTTCTGTGGTCGGAGCTTCTCTGCAATATATTGGCCGTCGCACACTCGATATCTATCTCCTTCATTTCTTTTTCCTACCCAATATTCCGACCATTGGCCAGTTCTTTGATAAGTACCGCCATAACTTCGTGCTCGACACGACGTTGTCCGTTGTGATTGCTCTGCTTATCATTGGCTTCTGCATCATTACGTCGAACATCCTGCGAGTCAGCCCGTTCCTTCGTAAATGGCTCTTTGGCAGGTAATGTGAGACCTAACTGAAAAAGCGGTGAAATAGTTTATGGGTAAACCTTTTTAGACTGTATCTTCTGCAGGTTCTAAGAAACTGAATCGGGAACTCTATAACAAATTCGGTCAAAAGGCCTGCACGCCAAGCATGCTTTAACCACGTTGATTGGCAGTCGACAAAAAGCCTGTTCCATGGTTTATTTGCCCCGACGTAATGTATTTGTACAGGATGGCTTAAGGTTTCTTCGAAGTGTGCAAGAGCATTATCTTTATCTTCTCCAAGTTCAGAATAGAACGGGGGTGAGAAGAACTTAATATTGTTTCGGTCCATCGAGTAATAATAGTTGAGCACACAATACTTCCAGTGAAGGTAGCGAATCTTTGGGTAACAGCAGATGTTAAAGCAATCTTGTTCAGGCTGGGTGAGTCGTAGGTAATTCTCCAGATAAAAAGATACCATTTTACTTTGCATGTCATCTTGCCGTATCTGTTTGAGGTTCATTAGCAGGAAACCAGCACCAATTCCTTTGCTGAGCTTTCTCTGTTCTTCTGGTGTGTATACTTGGTTATCGTACATCTTGCGCTTGCCATGATCAACAACCCAGGTTATACCAGCAAAATAGAAGTTATCGTCAGGGAAATCAAAGAGTGCTGGTGCAACATCTTGTTTGAAGACAACATCTACATCCGAGCAAAGAATACGATCATACTGGGTAAACACTTCTGCCGCTATTAGCTTATAGAAAATTTCTTTAGAGAAATGGGATTTCCCTTCCGGCAGTCCATACTTCTTTTCGTACGCAGTCATATCTTTATATTCGATATCTGCATTTGGGAACTTGTTTACAATTTTCTGAAGCCGCCGTAGTGACTTTGCTGGTAGGTTGGCAGAAAGAACATAAAGCAAATAGTGGTTTTCGGGATTACTATAGCGTAGCAGACCGTAGAATGTGACTTCGGCTGCAAGAGTATACCATTTATCAAAAATAAAAAAGATTGGAACTACCTGTTTCATGGGATTAAATGTTTGTGACGGAAAAAGCCGATAGCTTCACGGAATATAATGGACTTTAGCAACCAAAGTGTAAGACAGTAGCCTGTGGCGACAAACAACACTTTAATAGCGAAACTGAGATAGAGGCTCTCTATATTGACAGTCAACAAATAAGCAACTGCAACAAGTACCAGTGTAATGGTGAGATAGGGAGCCATATCAAGAAGGGCCTCTGTTAACCGAAGATCGATCTCGCGTCTTGCAAAGAAGTGCCAGACAAGGAACCAGCCGACATTAATAAGCACATAGACAGTAATCATCCACTCAATTCCATAACCGACAGAAAGACAGACCGCCAACAGCTGAACGACGCAGAGGCCAATGTTGCACCACATATAGATGGAAGAGTGGCCCCGCCCGATAATCAGGTTAGAAAAAAGGCTACTGATAGGGCAGAAGGCACCCATCACACACAGCAGTTGCAGCAGCAGGGCACTCTCCAACCACTTCGCTCCAAGCAGGATGACGATGAACTCACGAGCAACCAACGCCAAACCGAACATGGCAGGAAATGACACGAAGGCCGTAAACCGCAGCAACTTGCGGAAAATCTGTTTTTGGCGCTGGCGGTCGTCGTCAGTCTTAGCGAATACTGGTTGGGCAATACCATAGAGCATATTGCTAATCAACGACCAACCCATGTAGTTCCACTTATTGGCCTGGGTGTAGTTACCCACAACGTCAGCAGTATATTTTCGTCCTAAGATAACAGAGAACACATTGGTATTAATGATAATCACGATATTCGTAATTATCAGTTTGCTGCTGAAAGCAAACATCTCTTTAATAGGACTAAAGTCTACGGGAAGCGTAGGATGCCATTTGGCGTAATAGAAGTTCAACCCTGAGAAGAGAGCCACGTTGACAATGGTTTGCGTGGCGATGCCCCAGTAGGCAAAACCGTTCATGGCCATTGCAACACCAACCAGCCCCGAAACCAACAGGCTGACAAACGAGACAATAGCACTCTGGCGTACTTGCATATTGCGGAACAACATAGCACGCGGTGCAATGCCTAAGCTGGTAAAAAAGAAACCCGTAAAAATGTAGCGCGACAATGGTACTAACTCAGGTTCATTATAGAAGGCGGCTATGAGGGGAGCACAGAAAAAAAGCACTAAATAAATGCTGAGACTTACTAAGGTACATGTCCAAAAAACGGCATTGTAGTCGCTGTGCGACACTTCCTTTTTGCGGTTCAATGCTGCTATGAAGCCTCCTTCTTGCAACGAGGCTGCTATCAGTGAGAAAATGGTCAGCATGCCCACCATACCATAATCTGACTGCGACAAGAGCCGAGCCAGAATGATGCCGAATCCCAGATTCAGCAGTTGTTGGGCTGCGTTGCTCATCCCGCCCCAGAACAGTCCCTTTGCCGTTTTCTCTTTCAGAGTCTCCATGCTGCTCTTTTATTTTGTTGTTTCGCCTTTTAGGACATCGGCAAACTGCTGGGGCGTTAGGGTGACAGGTCCACGCATCAGTTCGGGTACGTTGTAGCTCTTCAGCAACTGGCGGTGGCGGTCGGGGTCTTGCATCGGCAGTTCGAATGGCTTAGAGGCATGACCGTCGGCATCGATGTGGGCGAAGAACGGACGGGTGAAGATGCCGTCGGTGCGGCGTGACGAGAAGACCACCCAGCGGCCGCTTGACGACCAGGAGTGGTAGCTCTCGGTGTCATCGGAGTTCAGTTCTGACAGCGGGCGAATACGCCCTTCACCGGACAGGTCCATGAGCCAGAGGTCGGCATCGCGGTGCCAGATGTGGAAGTTGCCCCATGCGGCCATCGTGAACATCAGGAAGCGGCCGTCAGGCGACAGGCGCGGCAGGGTGGCGCTCATGCCCATCGTGTCGGCGGCAAACACCAGTTCACGGGAGCCGAACTCACGGATATCGGGGTTGAACGACTTGCGGTATAGGTTGTACTTCACCTCCTGCGCCCGCAAGGTTATCTCGCTCATGTCGACCGTGTCGGCGGGGTATTCAAAGTGGGCACTGGCAAAGTAGAGCCAGCGGCCGTCGGGCGACCAGCAAGGGAATGTCTCCAGTTCGTCGGGCTGCTGCTCGATAACAGTCATCTGGTGTTTATCAATATCGTAGAGCAGCAGGTCGCTCTCGGCGTCAATCACCTCAATCTTGTTCAGGTCGGCAGTATGGAACGTCTGTAGCGTCTTGTTGGTGCTGTAGGCGATGAGTTTCAGCGAGGGATGCCAGGCTGGATAGACTGGGGTTGGCTGAGATGTGTTTTTGGAGACTTGCCCGTCGTAGGCGATGACAGTACCGCCATGGGCATGGCGGGCGTGCAACTGCATACGGTCGGGGTTCCACTGCTGGTAGCTGTGGCAGTTGATACACTGTCCGCCGGCCTCGGTTGAGCAGAGCATATTGTCGGCGATGACCTGCTCGTCGAACGTCTCAAGACAACGCTGGTTGATGGTCAGCTCCTCGTAGGAGACGTACGACGGTGAAATCATGCGGTAGCTCAAGTATGCATCGATGCTGTCGGGCGACACATATATATAATAAGGTGTAAAGCGCACCCACTGCCCATCCTGCTCGGCAAACACCTCGACGGCGATGCTGTCGCCGCTGGCAGCCGCCGTCAGTGCCCGCCACTGGTCGATGTCGGGGCGCACCTTAAGACCGCCGCAAACCAGCTGCTGATTGCCCGCCGTAAAACGGGTCACGGCATCGTCGGCAGGGGCCAGCAGCTCGAAGTTCAGCGGGGCGATGTTCACGGGAATGGTCACGCCCGTATAGTCGGGATAGATGGGCACATCGCGCCTCACCTGCTTGAAGTCGGCCGGCACCTGAGCCTGACGGCAGGCTCCCAACAGAGCCACAAGGATTATCAGACAGAGTATATTCTTCATGGCTCAATGATTTTGCTTCGGTTCGTTCTGTAATAGCGCATGGTGAAGTGCGCCAGCTCCTGCTGCTCACGGGTATTGCCCGGCGTACTCAGAATATGCTCTATCAGGAAGTGCTCCAGCTGCGACTGGTCGCTGGTCAGGAAGTTGTCGTTGCGCAGCAGCGGCAGGATGGGCTTCAGTGCCGGGTCGTTGGCAATGAGTGGTGGACGGTAAAGCAGGTCCTGGTATCGTCGTGCCCACGAATCGTGGAAGTCGGTCTTCTTCAGCAGGTTGATGTAATGCTGGGCAGCGGTGAACTCACCGTTCACCAGCGAGCAGAGCACCATCAGTCGCAGCCGCTCGACGGTCCAGCCGTACTCCACGCCGTCCTCCATCGACCAGCGGTAACAGTAGTTGGGAATACCATACTCCAAGTAGAGCCGCTTGCCGTAGGTATGCACCAGGCGGACGGGGAAAGGCGCATTGGGCCGTGCCGAGCCGTTCGGGTAGAGACTCATCTCGTTGCCCGTCTGCCCCAAGCGGAACAGGGCGAGGTTGCGCATCAGACAGATGGCGCGCGTCGGCTCCTTGGCCCTATGGGCTTCGCTCAGCACGCCGCTCCAGTCCTGACGGTCAATGCAGCGGCTCATGGCCAGCTCGCGGTGGAAGTTGCCGTCCTTGTACCAAAATATGACAACGGCTATTGCAGCTATCGTCACGCTGGCAGTGCACAGCCAGCGATAGTTGGGAATTGACCAAGCCATCAGGCTAACGGTGGCAACCAATATAATATAAAGTACGTAATAGCCGAAAAAGCGGTGGTCGCTATAGCTGAAGACGGGCAGTGCCGTCCAGTAGATGTTTGCGATGTTCGTCTCGTGGTAGACGGTGTGGTAGCAGATGAGCGGCACAGCCACGATGGCGAGCAGAGCCAGCACGGTGTCGGCTATACGGAAACAGTCTTTCGTGCGCCACGACAACAGTCCCATCAAGGCCACGCCCCAGAGACCATAGAAGCCGAAAAGCGGATAGGCCACACATGCCGACAGTGGGATGAACAATGTTCGCAGACCGTAACAAGCGGGCAACGAGCGGTAAGCCCACGCCATCAGGACGGCGATGGTGGTACCGACGGTAGCATCGAACAAGACGCCGGGCAGTTTCAGGTAATACACCCAATAGCCGAGCGTGGTGATGGTCATGAGCAGGCAGGCCACTGGCAGCAGTCCTGGCCACGGCTCCTTCCGCCGGAACGTGCGCTGAAGCAACCATAACAAAAAAGCCCAGAGCAGGCCCAGCAGACCTGCCCCGAGCATGGGGTAATAGAAGAACTGCGTCAGGTAACAGCCGGCCCACGTCAGCAGTCCGCCCGCCCTCACCATCTGCTGCTCGAAGAACAGCGGCGTATGGAGAAACAGGTTCTGCTCCTGTGCGGTGTATAGGAGGTCGGCCTCAAAGACCGCCAACAATACAGCCGCTATGAGCACTACGACGTATGGCCACCACCTTTTCACCCAACCTGACTACCTGGTTTAACGTCCTTCGTAGTGGTTACAACGCTGAGGCTCTCGTCGGCATCGACAGCCGAGAGAATCATGCCCTGACTCTCGATGCCCATCATCGTGCGCGGCGCAAAGTTGGCCACGAAGAGGATACGCTTGCCGATAAGCTCCTCGGGATTCTCATAGAATGCGGCAATGCCCGAGCAGATGGTGCGGTCCTGGCCAGAGCCGTCGTCGATGGTAAACTGCAACAGTTTCTTAGACTTCTTCACCTTCTGGCAGTCCTTTACCAAGCCCACGCGGATGTCGAGCTTCTCGAAGTCCTCGAAACTAACAGTTTCCTTGATGTCAGCAGGCTTGAAGGCGGCAGCCTCGTTGGCTTTCTTGGTGGCTGCCAGCTTGTCGAGCTGCTTCTGGATGACCTCGTCCTCTATCTTCTCGAAGAGCAGGGCGGGCTCACCAATCTGGTGGCCAGCTTTCAGCAGGTCGGTCGAGCCGAGCTGTTCCCACTCGAAGCTGTCGATGTTCAGCATCTCGCGCAGCTTCTTCGACGAGAAGGGCAGGAACGGCTCGAAGGCAATGGCGAGGTTGGCCGTCAGCTGCAGGCAGATGTTAAGAATGGTCTCGCAGCGCTTCGGGTCGTTCTTCCACACCTTCCACGGTTCGCAGTCGGTGATGTACTTGTTACCGATACGGGCCAGGTTCATGGCCTCGAACTGGGCATCGCGGAACTTGAACTGCTCCAGCAGACGCTCCACGCGGTCCTTCACGTCCTTGAACTCCTCAAGGGCGGCCTTGTCGACGTCGGTCAGCTCGCCGCAGGCAGGAACGACGCCGTTCCAGTATTTCTTCGTCAGCTGCAGGGCGCGGTTCACAAAGTTGCCGTAGACGGCCACCAGTTCGTTGTTGTTGCGGTCCTGGAAGTCCTTCCAGGTGAAGTTGTTGTCCTTCGTCTCCGGGGCATTGGCGGTCAGCACGTAGCGCAGCACGTCCTGCTTACCGGGCATGTCGACGAGGTATTCGTGCAGCCAGACGGCCCAGTTCCTTGAGGTCGAAATCTTGTCGTTCTCCAGGTTCAGGAACTCGTTGGCGGGCACGTTGTCGGGCATGATGTACTTGCCGTGAGCCTTCATCATCGTGGGGAAGATGATGCAGTGGAACACGATGTTGTCCTTGCCGATGAAGTGTACCAGTCGGGTGTCCTCGTCCTGCCACCATTTTTCCCAGTTGCCCCACTTCTCGGGCTCCTTGGCGCAAAGTTCGACGGTGTTCGAGACATAGCCGATGGGCGCATCGAACCAGACATAGAGCACCTTGCCCTCGGCACCCTCCACGGGTACGGGGATGCCCCAGTCGAGGTCGCGGGTCATGGCGCGGGGCTGCAGGTCCATGTCGAGCCACGACTTACACTGGCCGTAGACATTGGGGCGCCACTCCTTATGCTCCTCCAGAATCCACTGGCGCAGCCAGTCCTGATACTCGTTCAGGGGCAGATACCAATTCTTGGTCTTCCTGAGCACCGGCGTCGAGCCGCTGATGGTCGAGCGCGGGTTAATAAGCTCCGTGGGCGAGAGGTCGCGGCCGCACTTTTCGCACTGGTCGCCGTAGGCACCCTCGTTGTGGCAGTGGGGGCACTCGCCGACGACGTAGCGGTCGGCCAGGAACTGCTTGGCCTCCTCGTCGTAGAGCTGCTCGGTGGTCTCCTCCACGAGTTCGCCCTCGTCGTAGAGCTTGCGGAACCAGTCGGCGGCAAACTTATGGTGCGTCTCCGAGGTGGTGCGACTATAGATGTCGAACGAAATGCCAAACTCCTCGAACGAGTCCTTGATCATCTTGTGGTAGCGGTCCACCACGTCTTGCGGTGTGATGCCTTCCTTGCGGGCGCGGACGGTGATGGGCACACCGTGCTCGTCGCTGCCGCCAATAAACAACACTTCGCGCTTCTTCAGCCTGAGGTAGCGCACGTATATGTCGGCCGGCACGTAGACGCCGGCCAAGTGTCCGATATGTACGCCGCCGTTTGCATAAGGCAGGGCCGACGTCACGGTTATTCGCTTGTACTGTTTCTTTTCCATGTTTTTTCTTTTCAGGTTTTGGCTGCAAAGTTACGAAATTATTTCGAGTAATTCATCAAAATGATTGATTTTCTTAAGTCGCGGATGTTCGAAGTCCTCATGTTGTTCCAATTGCCACATAACATGGAACGGGATGTGGATGGCCCAGCCGCCAATGGCCAGGGCCGGGGCGCAGTCGCTCTTCAGCGAATTGCCCACCATAAGCAACTCCGACGGATGGCATTGTTGGTGCTCACATAAGGCGAGGAACTCGCGCTGCGACTTGTCGCTAGTAATCTCCACATCGTCGAAGAACCGTAGTAGTCCGCTGCGCTTCAGCTTGTTCTCCTGGTCCTGCAACTCCCCTTTGGTAAAGCACACCATTCGATAGTCTTTCTCATGCAATCGCTCCAAAGTCTCCTCCACCCCGGGTAATGGTGTGGCCGGCAGGTGGAGCAGCTGCTTGCTCACGGCTAATAAGTCGGACAATTCTTCGGCACTGAGATGGCTGCCGCCCACGCGTAGGGCCGTCTCAATAATAGATATGGTGAACGCCTTGCAGCCGTAGCCCAGGTCGGCCATATTGCCGCTCTCGGTGACGAACAGTTCATGAGCCGGGTCGTCGCAATAAGGCGCTATCAGCCCGTAGAGCCGCTGTTCCACCTGCTCGAAGTGCGACTGGCAATCCCACAGCGTGTCGTCGGCATCAAATGATATCACTTTCCATCTTCTCATCGTCATTTTCATGTAATTTGGGTGCAAAGTTACGAAAAAAACTCTATTCTCTATCCTCTATTCTTAATTATTTCGTACCTTTGCAGACAGTTAACAATAAACATAACGCTGTAAATATTGACTGACCTATGAAGAAGAACGCGAAGAAGTACAGGTGTTTAGGTTCCCTAGCCTTGCTGGGACTCATGATGCTGGCTGCCTGTGACGGCCCTAAGACTGCCGGCGGCGGTGACGAAGAAGAAGGGTATAACCCTCAGGATGCCCTGACGTTCGGACTGGTGGGCGATGTCAAGGAGGTGCGCCTTTCGGTGGCTAAACGTTCCAACCTGCTGCCTGGCGAAGACCCGTGGGTAGAGGACGACGAACTGCTGATGACCTTCGACGAACGCGGCCGCATCACCCTCGACCCCTATGGCAACGTGTATGTCTACGACGAGAAGGGCAGACTCGTCAAGGGCCTTTCAAAAAAGACAACGTTGACACGCGACGATGAGGGGCGTCTGGGCAATTACGACAACGAACAGGGCTTGAACGACCGCGACATGCGCCACTTCACCTTCACACACGACGCAAAAGGGCGCCGGCTGACGGTGGAGCAGATTTACTGGGAGGCCATTACCACCGACTCGATGGTCTACGAGGGCAGCAAGGTCTACCCTGCGAAGACGATTACCAAAGGCCAGGCCGAAGCCGAGACCTACAAGGTGACGACCACCTATAAATATGTTAAGACCGACGCCCACGGCAACTGGACGGAGCGCTACTGCTATTATACGGCGAAAGGCATGATTGCCGACGACGAGACCACCCGCTCTACCGATAAGGGCGAGAGTCTCGAGCGCCGCAAAATCATCTACTACTCCGACGATCCAGAGGAGACAGAGGCCGACGAGGAAGAAGTTCCCACCGACGTGGCCGGTACTACTGCTACCGACGTGCGCGCCTTCGGCTTCTTAGGGCCCGTTGAGGAGTCGTTCTGCAATATGTACGAAGCCGATGACATCGATGCCGACGAGCTGGAGAAGGGCGAGCCCGTCAACAGCAACGACAGCGAGCAGGGCTACTCCTTCAGCGCCGACGGTCAGATTCTTACCGACCCTTACGGTGGCGTCTATGAATACGACAACAGTGGCCGCTTCGTCAAGGGCATCACCGAGAAATCAGTCATGCGCCGCGATGCCAAGGGGCGCGTCGTCTACTACTTGCAGCAGAATGACGAGGACGACGATGCCCGCTTTGAGAACAAGTTCACCTACGACGACCAGGGCCGACTTATAAAGGTCGAGCGCACGTTCTGGGAGTCGTCCTCCGTCGAGGAGTTTTCCTACGAGGGCGACAACATCTACCCCTCAAGCCGCGAATACAGCAGCGAAGAGGAGGGTACGTCGATAGAATCGAGGACCGAATACCGCTATACGAAATTCGACGACAAGGGCAACTGGACCAGGCGCGAACAGCGCTACCGCGGCAGCACCGCCGAGGGCGGCGAGTTGAGCCGCACCTCCTGGCGGGGCGCCATGGTCGTGGAACGGGAAATCAAATACTATTAACTCAGCGACTTACTCGAAAATCTTCTGGGCAAACATCGTGAGGTAGATGCGCCAGTTGCGCCAGATGTGGCCACCGTCGTTCTCGTAGTACTCGTAAGGGTACTTATGATCATCGAGATACTTGCGCAGCTCGCTGTTCATCTGCAGCAGGAAGTCCTCCTTGCCGATGGCAATCCAGAAGAGGCGGGGTTTCGAGGCGAAGAGGCGCTTCATCTGCTCGTCAAACTTCGCGTCGTTACGCTGCATGCGGGCTGCTGCCGACTGCAGGCCGTAGTAGTCGAACGTCTCAGGATAGAGGCGTGAGATGCCGAAGGTGTGGCCGCCGCCCATCGACAGGCCGGTCACGGCACGTCCCGACCGCTTGCGGATGGTTTTGTAGTGGCTGTCCACGAAGTTGACGATATCCATGAAACTCTCCTCCATCGATGCCTTGGCGCCACGCTGGTTGAAGGCGTTGCCGTCGGGCGTGTACATGCCCTCGTGCCACCAGCCCGGGGCGGCGTTGCACGTCGGGTTGCCGTTAGGCATCACCACAATCATCGGCACGGCCTTGCCCTCGGCAATAAGGTTGTCCATTATCTGCGAGGCACGGCCGAGGTCGCCCCAAGCCGTCTCGTCACCGCCGTGACCGTGGAGCAGGTACATCACGGGGAACTCCTTTTTGCCGTCGTAGGCAGCGGGCAGGTAGACCGTCATGCGGCGCTGCTGACCGAGCGTCGGACTGTCGTACCAGACGCGGGCCAATGTGCCGTGGGGCACGTTGTTCATCTGGTAGAGGTGTCCTTTGTCATCGTTGTCCTTCGTCACGATGAAGATATTGCTCAGCGTCGAGATGTCGCGGTTCACATAGCTGTTGGCGGGGTCGACAAAGCGCTGACCGTCAACGGAGAGGCTATACGAATACAACTCCGGTGCCAGCGGTGCAGTCGTCACGGTCCATACGCCGTTGTCCTGCTTCGTCATTTCCAGGCCCTTTGAGCGAATCTGCTCGAAGTCACCCACGACACTCACCCTTGTTGCCGATGGGCTGAAGAAGTTGAATGTCACCGTACCATCGGCGTTCACCACGGGTGATTTCACGCGCGACCGCTGGCCGAGGGCCTGCTGTCCGAAACTGCTGACAACAATCATGCTGCTGCAAAGTAAAGTCAAAAGTCTTTTCATTGTCTTAATGGGTTTAGTTATTGAATCAATGTCTGTAATCTATAAAAGGGAACGCCTTGTTGTTAAGACATTCCCTTTCCTGAATCTTTCAAATAGTCGGGATGAGGCGCCAACATGTATTGAGACTGAAATTTATCATTTTTGTTATACTTTTACATAAATGCCTGAATTACAAGAGAAATAGAAATTAATC
>CADCEQ010000006.1 GCA_902800435.1 uncultured Prevotellaceae bacterium
GCGCAAGCAGGGGCTGGTAGTGCTGGAGGAGGACGGGAACTATCGGAAATTGTAACGCGGTCATTTGGTCAAGGTCATTTTGGTCATTTTCGATTTCTGTAACTATGATTACAATCGCTAACACCCAAGAATGCTTCGTGCAGCTCTGGCGCATGCTGGAGCCCACGAGGCAGCTCCTCAGGGGGCAGTGCAAGCGCTTCTGCATCCGCAACGTGCTGAAGGCGTGGTTCCCGGCTGAGGCTACCGACAACTTCGTCTGGCAGGTCTGCCACCTCTCGGAGCAGGAAGGCTGGAACGAGCTTCCTCTGCCCAGTGTCTATCCGCGCAGGCACCGCGAGCTCCTGCGTGCTGTCGTTGCCGTCAAGACGGGCATCAGCTTCTGGAAAGTCAGTCTGAAAGCCCTCGACGCAGCCTACAGCACAGCATTTCCTGACAGTACACCGATTAACGTCAATAAAAAGAAGAGATTATGAATGATATCTGATTGACTTCTTGGAGCAAAATATGTGAATCTTTTTAAGGTAAGCCAAATAATTCTCCGATATTCTTTTGAGTATCGGAGTTTTTTTTTGTATCTTTGCACCGTCGTTTAGTTAGCCCACTCGTGGAGGGAAACGTTTAACTTTCGTGAATCAATAGCGTAAAACTTATATTTTTTAAGAGTATGAAAAAAGCATTTATTACTTTATTTGTTGCCGTAGTGGCAACGGTGTGTGCTCAAGCCCAGCAAATATCTGTAGTGTCATCTTCTGGCGCAACCACCATTTTCCGAACACTTCAAGAAGCTATCGAAGGAGCTGACCCTAACAGCGTCATCTATCTGCCAGGAGGCGGATTCGCAATTAGTGATGAAGTGAAGATTACAAAGAAACTCACTATTATTGGTATTGGTCATAAATTGAATAATGACAATGTAGATGGCGTTACGACAATCGGGGGAAATCTTTGGTTTGATGAAGGAAGTAGTGGCAGTGCTGTTATGGGCTGTTATATCACAGGCGATGTTAATATTGGAAATGGAGGAGCATCGGTAAACGATGTGTTAATAAGATATTGCAATTTGAATAGCGTACAGGTCAAGAATAGTTCATGTTCTGATGTGATTGTTAACCAAAACTATATTCGCAATCTTTCCGATTTTAGCTCTTCTCCTACAAAAGTTACAAACAATGTATGTTTAAGATTATCTTCTATTAGTGAGGGCATTGTTTCAAATAACGTAATAACTTACATTAGCACATATAATAGTCCAGTTATAGCATCCATCAAGAATTCTGTTTTTTGTGATAATATTATTTTGAATAGTCAATCAGATACATATGGTTATTATAGCACATTTAGTAATTTTAGCAATAATACTTGTACTGGGAACATGGTTTTTAGGTATCAATATAATGAACAGCAATGTTTGCCTAATAATGTCATCAATATGACAGGAAAAGGTTGGACAACGATTTTTGCTAATGCAAATGGTGGAGCTATTTCCCCTGTTTCTAACTTCATCTTTAAAGAAGATTACCAGCAATATTCGAGTTGTGGCATCTATGGAGGAACGGGATTTAACGATAGCCAGTTAGCTTCTGTTCCTTACATCGTAGCCAAGAAGATAGATGAGCAAACAGATGCTTCGGGTATGCTTAAAGTCAAGATTCGCGTAAAGGTAGGTGAATAAACAGATTAAGATAGTTATGAGAAGGAAAACAGTTATCCAATTATGGCTATGTCTGTTCTGTCTGCTTCCTTTGCACTTGATGGCACAAACCTTAGAGTATTGGTTTGATGACAACTTCGACTCAAGGAACTCCACAACCATCGCAACATCTGATGCAGAGCAGGAACTAAGCCTCGATTTGCAAAACAGCACTAAATTTCCTTTCGGATTCCATAAGCTCAATATGCGAATCATCATAGGGGGGAAACCAAGTGCCGTCTATTCTTCCCCCGTCCTCAAGCTCTCTGCTGGCAAGGCCACGCAACTTGAGTACTGGATAGACAATGACTATGCCAACGCCAAGACCATCAGCGGCAGCCTTGCCTCTAACGGGCAAGACTATCTCTTCGTCAACGACCTCGACTTAGGTGATGTCTCTCCAGGCTACCATCGACTCTATTGCCGTGCCGTAAGCAACAGCCAACATACTGCCAGTGCTGTGACGATGACACCAATTATCGTCAAGTCGAAATACTATACTGAAAACCCTGAAGATTTGACGGTGACAAAACAGGCTTATTGGTTCGATAACGAGGATCCAAAGATTGAACATATAGCCAATCCTAAGAATGATTACAAACAGTCGTATTCGTTTGATGCTCGTAAGTTGTCGGACGGCCAGCACACTCTCCATGTACAATATAGCAATTCGGCAGGATTCTGGAGTTCTCCAACTGACTACGCTTTCACCAAAACAGCGGTGATTGACCCCGTAATAGTGGCTAATGCCATTGTTGAGAACGGTGTAGTAACAATGAACTTCACTTCCATTCCGAACGGATTCACGTACACCTTAGTCAGACAATATCCGAGCGGAAAGAATCATAAGGCAAATGACGTAAACAGTACTGAATACCCTGCTAACCTGAAGGCTACCGACACACCGGCTCCAGGATCATACACCTACTATGTTGAAGGCAAGTACATCGACGCTGACGGGAAAACTCAGAAGGTGCGCTCCGAAGATATTAGTGTCACCGTAGATAAGGCTGCAGAGACAGTTAAGCGAGGCCGAATCCATGGGGCTTTGAAAATCAATGGGAATCCTATTACCTATGAATGGTTTGTTGGCCGTTACGATGTTTACATAAATGGACAAAAGGCTTCTGACACTGATTATCCTTTCAAGAAGGAGAACTACGGTCATTTCAGAATTGAAGATGTGCCTTACGGAACGGAGTTGTCTATTGGCGTAGGATACCATGACGGTGGGTTGAGTTCCCAGTTGATTACACTGATAGTAAATGAAAACACAAGTAACAATACCTATTATTTCGACTGCACAGAGGACGGTGAAGACGGATTCCTTACAGATAATAATGATTACGATATACTAATGTGGGATAGGATCCACCTTACCCCCAACGGCTGGGAACTGGGAGTGAAGAACAAGTCGGAATATAGGCCGTGGTCTGGCAACATTATTGTGAAGGTGATGAGCAAGAAGGCGTATGAGATGTTTGAGAAACAGAAGAACGGAGAACTTTCGTTGACATATTTCATGATCAATCCTGACGCCGTATCATACGAACCTTCATTTGTAACTTCTGCCAATGCACATGTGCGATTTGATAAAAATGAGTATAAGTCTCCACTGATATTGGATGTTATTGACCTGCCAAAACGGAATGAGAACGAAGACTATTACGTGTGTGTCTATTCTCAAAAAGACGGAGAAGAGCAGATGAAAGTGGTGGGCGAAAACCTGATGACAGTAAAATTTAATCCTTACGAAATGGAGGTGGCTGTTGTTAATGGTTTCAAGAATTACATGGCAGGTTACGCCGAAGTTATGAGGATCTTCAAGTCATTTGCCGCATGGGGCGATCCATTTAAGCTTGCATGGGAAAGTGTTACAGACAAGAACTTCGAACTATGGTTGAAGAACTTCGAAGACGGTCATACTGATTTTAGTGAATTAATTCAAGATGAGGCCGATGTCGCTTTCAGGTCTGCTGGTTTGCTATTGAACTGTTTCTTCAGCGACATGGATAAAGCGGTGAAGAAGTACACGGGCACATTCAAGGAAACAACTACCTACAAACTTCATAGTAAGATGCAGGAACTATATAATGACGCAAAAGATGTAATGGGAGTAGTGAATGCTTCTCAGGCTGATGATAGCCATAGGTTCTTTGAATTAGCAAAGCAAGTGCTAAAATTCTCCAAGAAGTTGAACGATGAGAAGATTTACGACCCTGTCTTTGAAGTCTATAAAACCTACTTTGAGGTAGGTGAAGCCATGGCTTCAGCTGTTGAAAGACTTGGAAACTCATATTCAGGTAGATATGTATGGGAAAGATTAGTTTCTGGAAAAGGTGAATATAAGATTAAAGTCCGAAAGTACACTACCGATGATAAGAGTGTCGAATATTTTCATGGGAAAGACGTGAATTCTCAAATATCGTCTATTAACATTGTACTGAGTACCCCTGCACAGAGTGGCTTGAAAGTCAATAGCACGACTTATGAAAAGGTGTATGATCCAGACGGGATAACTATTAAGAATGTGGAATTCCCTGGTAAATATAACACTAATTATACACCAACAGAAGCATGGATGGCAATTACTTGGGCTAACAAGCGTGTCACCTATGTCCCCCTCCTCAATAATGACTTCGTGAAGATGCAGCATTTTTCTCAGCTAAGTAAAGAACCTCTTACAATGACAGTAGAATTACAGTCTGACACCTATTGGGATTTGAATAGACTTGCAAACAAATTAACTTTCGTAAAACCGTAAAAGAAATGAGGAATAAACTGACTATCATATTTGTATGTTGCCTATTCGTGGCTTCAAATGCTCAAGGCCAGGAACTGAACTTCATTTCTCCGAATGTTGAAGCAGGTATACGCCAACATCTAAACATTGATAAAGTTTCACCTATCAGCTTTGCCCAGTTGGACACCATTACCTGGCTTGACCTCTCAAGGCGAGGAATTACAGACATACGCGACCTAGTGTTACTATCGAAGTTGCGCTCTCTGGATTTAAGCGGTAACATGGTGGAAGACTTGCAGCCGCTTGCTGTTCTTGACTCGCTGGAATGGGTGGATCTGAGCAACAACAATCTAAAAGGCATCAATGACTTGTTTTACTCGTCAGCCAAAAAACTGACGATTAACGTTGCGTTCAATTACATTAGTGATTTCTCTTTGTTTGGCTCATTATCGTCATGTGATTTTGTCTTGGAAGGAGCAAACTTTCAGATGATTGAAAATGCACCTTACTTCGATGTGGGGCAGTTCGTTTGTGATGCTTCCGGCGAAGACGCGAAAGTCTATGGCCTTGTACGCACAAACATGGATGAAACTGTTCGTCTTTTATGTGGAGACGAAGTAATAAATGTGTCGACAGAAGACGAACTATTTATGCAAACTCTTCATTATGATGGTAACATTCCTGCCCGTGTAATAATAACCAATGGCGAACGTGGCGACACAACATGGGTTGTGCCTTCACGGACTCTCAATATGACTGACGGTGGGACGCTCACCATAGAGACGGGGTTGCCTGATAAATATGTTATTAGTAGTGTTTTCGCTGAAAGGGGTACTGCGTCCTATGACGGTACTAAAGTCAACTATTCGGCTACTGCTGACATTGTTAGCGATGTACTCTACGTTAGCTACTCTGATGGTGTACGGTTCCGTGGTTTTACGAAATACAATGTTATAGGTGGCGACGCTAACGGAGACGTGAATAATGATGGTCTGAAGAACATTGTTGACGTTACTCTACTGGTACGCAAAGTCATTGGGATTCAAGGTGACTTACATGTTGAGAATGCCGATGTTGATGGCGACGGTGACATAGATTATGATGATGTGACCACGCTCGTAAAGACTATATTGTTAAAGAAACAATAGAATCAAGAACAGGGTTGACTTCATGGTAAAAGGCGGCGGGTTACGAACAAAACCCGCCGCCTTTTGCGGAAAACCCGCCGCCTTTTGCCAAAGTCGGTTCAGGTGTCGGTTCCCGCCTCCAGAGGTTGGCAGAGAGCACGTTTTTGCCGATTCTTTCGGCCACTTTTGCTATTATAGTTGCCATTCGCACTTTATATCCTACACTCCCTACACTTCCTACACCTAAGAAAGTTCAACAGGTGCAGGAAGTGTCGGGAGTGTAGGGTGTTTCCTGCGATTGACAATACAGTAGGAAAAATAAAAATCCCGATATTGTTTTGAGTTTCGGGGAATTTTGTTTATCTTTGCACACAAACCTATAAATAGACATTTTATGCTAAGGAAAATCAGAATCGTATTGGCTGCTGTAATGTTCGTTGGCATCACGCTGCTGTTCCTTGACTTTACGGGAACGCTGCACACGTGGCTGGGCTGGATGGCGAAGATTCAGCTGCTGCCGGCGGTGATGGCGCTGAACGTAGTGGTCATCGTGGCGCTGGCCGTGCTGACGCTCATCTTCGGCCGCATCTATTGTTCGGTCATCTGTCCGTTGGGCATCCTTCAGGACGTGCTGGCGCGGCTGCGCCGTAAGAAGAACAAGTACAGCTATTCGAAAGAGGTGCGCTGGCTGCGCTACCCCATGCTGGTGCTGGGTGTTGGGTGTTGGGTGTTAGGTGTTGGTTCCGTCGTCCAGCTGCTGGCGCCCTACAGTGCCTTCGGTCGCATTGCGACGATGGTGCTGCAGCCACTGTGGATGCTGGGCAACAACGTGCTGGGCTTCCTGGCCGAGCGGGCCGACAGCTATGCCTTCTATACGGTTGACGTGTGGATGAAGTCGCTGCCGGTGCTTATCGTGGCCGTGGCGACGCTGATTTTGCTGGCTGTGCTGGCGTGGCGCGGCGGCCGTACGTATTGCAATACCATCTGTCCGGTGGGAACGGTATTGTCGTTCCTTGCGCGCTTCTCGTGGCTGAAGATACGGTTCGACGAGGAGAAGTGCCGCAACTGCTCAATGTGCTCGAAGAACTGCAAGGCGGCGTGCATCGACTATAAGACCCACTCGGTGGACTACTCGCGCTGCGTGGTCTGCGGCAACTGTATTGAGAGTTGTAAGTTTGGGGCGCTGAAATATGGAAGTGAAAAACGAAAAGTGAAAAGTGAGGAAACATCTTCGGAGCGTCGCTCGTTCCTCGTGGGTGCAGCCCTTGTTACTACCGCCGCGATGGCCCAGAAGAAGGAGAAGCTGATGGATGGTGGACTGGCGGAACTGGAGGACAAGGTGGCTCCTGAGCGGCAGACGCCGCTGACGCCGCCGGGCTCGCTGTCGTTCGACTATTATGCCAAGCGGTGTACGGGCTGTCAGCTCTGCGTGTCGGAGTGCCCGAACGGCGTGCTGCGGCCAACGACCGACCTGATGCACCTGATGCTGCCCGAGATGTCGTATGAGCGCGGCTACTGCCGCCCGGAGTGTACGCGCTGCTCTGAGGTGTGCCCGGCTGGGGCCATCAAACTGGTTGACCAGGCCGAGAAGTCGTCTATCCAGATTGGTCACGCCGTGTTTATCCAGAAGAACTGCGTGGCCGTGACCGACGGCGTTGACTGCGGCAACTGCGAACGCCACTGTCCGACGGGCGCCATCGAGCTGGTGGCGCTCCGTGAGGATGACGACGAGTCGCCGTGGGTGCCCGCCGTCAACGAGGAGGCCTGCATCGGCTGCGGTGCGTGCGAGTATGTCTGTCCGGCCCGTCCGTTCTCAGCGATTATTGTTGAGGGACATGAGGTGCATAGGAAAATCTAAGTTGTTTTCTATTTACGATTTTCAATTTTCGATTTATGGAGAGTAAGAATATATCGAGAAGAAGTTTTCTGAAGCTGTTCGGCGCGGGGGCCGTGGGCACTGCTGCCGTCGTGGCTGGCTGCAAGGATAAGGTGAGCCAGGAAGTGACCGACGAGTACAAGAACCAGGTGGAGCCGCCGGTGGGGAAGATGACCTACCGCGAGAACCCGAGGACGAAGGAGAAGGTGTCGCTGCTGGGCTACGGCATGATGCGCCTGCCGACGAAGGTAGACAACGACCAGGAGTTCGACCAGGAGATGATCAACCGTCAGGTGGACTATGCCATCGAGCACGGCGTGAACTACTTCGACACAAGCCCCGTCTACTGCATGGGGCAGTCGGAGCGCTGCACGGGCATCGCCCTGAGCCGCCACAAGCGGTCGGAATACTTCGTGGCCACGAAGCTGTCGAACTTCAACCGCGACTACTGGGCCAAGGAGAAGGCCATCGAGATGTACCGCAACTCGATGAAGGAGCTGCAGGTGGACTATCTGGACTACTACCTGCTGCACGCCGTCGGCGGAGGCATGGACGAGTTTAACGGCCGCTACGTTGACAACGGCATCATGGAATTCCTGCAGGCAGAGCGCAAGGCAGGCCGCATACGCAACCTCGGTTTTTCGTTCCACGGTCAGAAGTCGGTGTTCGACGAGATGATGGCCCGCCAGGACGAGTACCACTGGGATTTCGTGCAGATTGAGCTGAACTACCTGGACTGGAACTTCGCCGACGAGATTAACAGTGGCAACGTTGACGCCAGCTATCTCTACGCTGAACTTGAGAAGCGCGGCATTCCGGCCGTCATCATGGAGCCGCTGCTTGGCGGGCGACTGGTAAAGTTGCCGCAGTATCTGATGACCGAACTGAAGCAGAAGAACCCCGAGCGGTCGGTAGCTTCGTGGGCCTTCCGCTATGCCGGTACGCCGGAGGGCGTGCTCACCGTGCTCAGCGGTATGACCTATATGGAGCACCTGAAGGATAACCTGCTGAGCTACTGCCCGTTGGAACCACTGACTGAACAAGAGCAGGAATACCTGCACGGCGATGTGGCTCACAGGATTGTGGGCCTGAAGAACATCCCATGCAACGACTGTAAGTACTGCATGCCCTGTCCTTATGGCATTGATATCCCGGCCATCTTCGTACATTATAATAAATGCAAGAACGAGGGCTCACTGCCCATGGGCGTGGGTGACAAGGAGTATCGCAAGCACCGCCGCCAGTACCTCATCTCGCTCGACCGCGTGGTGCCCCGCGACCGCCAGCCCGACCACTGCATTCAGTGCGGCCAATGTGAGCCCCACTGTCCGCAGGGCATCAAGATTCCCCGCGAGCTGATGATGATTGACAAGATGATTGAAGAACTGAAAAAGGTAAAAGGGTAAAAAGGTAAAAAGGTGAAAAAATGAAGATGCGGTCTTTACTTTTTTACCTTTTTACTTTTTTACCTTTAATTTATTTTGTACCTTTGCACCCGCTTATGGGAAGAAAGATTGTTTTGCTGATATTATTGGCCCTGCAGACCGCACTTGTCGGTGCCCAGCAGACGGCCAATGAGAAACAGGCACGCCGCATTTTTAACCAGGCTTACGACCAGGTGTTCGGCGAACAGGGGGCTACGCTACACTACGACGTGAACATCGTGGGCGTCTATAAGACAAGCGGCACCATCTGGTTTAAAGGCAAGAAGCAGAAGTTCGTCGACGAGAAGGTGAATACCTGGAACGACGGCGTAACGGCCTACATGGCTTTCCGTAAGAAGAAGGAGGTGCAGATTCACAACGCCAACTCAGACAAGAAAGACAAGTATAGCGGCAAGTTCAAGTTCCATCCTGAGGACTTCGACTACAGCATCAGCGAGGACGACGGAATGTTCCTGCTGACGCTGAAGCAGAAGAAGCATGCCAAGGGATCAATCAAGATTGTCAAGGCCTGGGTGACGAAGAAAGGATATGAGCCTGTCAGAATGCGCATCAAGGTGGCTTTTATCTGGACGACGGTCAAAATCAGCAACTTCAAGTCGGGTGGAATCAACGACAACATCTTCGTCTTCCCCCGCAGCCAATACAGTGACTGGGAATTTATAGACAAACGTAAAGAATAATACAGATATGGGAGGTTTCTTCGGCTGTATCGCCAACAAAGAGTGTGTGAACGACCTGTTCTACGGCACAGACTACAATTCTCATTTGGGCACGAAGCGTGCCGGTCTCGTAACATTCGACCCGGAACGGGGATTCAACCGCAGCATCCACTCGCTTGAGCGCGACTACTTCCGCTCCCGTTTCGAGGATGAGCTCGACTCCTTCCGCGGTCATCAGGGACTGGGCGTCATCAGCGACACCGACCCGCAGCCCATCATCGTCAACTCTCACCTCGGCCGCTATGCCGTGGTCACCGTGGCCAAGATCAACAATCAGCGCGAGATTGCCGAGGAACTGTTAGAGCAACGCATGCACTTCAGCGAGATGTCGGCCAACAACATCAACCAGACCGAGCTGGTGGCCCTGCTCATCAATATGGGTAACACCTTCGTTGAGGGCATCAACAACGTCTACCGCAAGATTGACGGTTCGTGCTCCATGCTCATACTGACTGAGGACGGCATCATTGCAGCCCGCGACTTCTTGGGCCGCACGCCTATCGTCATCGGCCACAAGGAACTTCACCGTCTGACGCCTATCGGCACCGAAGAGGTCATCAAGGCCCACGCCGTCAGCAGCGAGACGTGCAGCTTCCCGAATCTCGACTACAAGGTGGTGCGCGACCTCGGCCCCGGCGAGATTGTCCGCCTTAGGCACGACAGCATCGAAGTGCTGCAGCCTGCCTTTGAGCACGAGCAGATCTGTTCGTTCCTCTGGGTTTATTACGGTTTCCCCGCCAGCAGCTACGAGGGTATCAACGTCGAGAAAGTGCGCGAGGACAACGGCCGCAAGCTTGGCGAGAAGGACGATACGGAGGTCGACTGCGTCTGTGGCGTTCCCGACTCCGGCGTCGGCATGGCCTTGGGCTATGCTGAGGGCAAGGGTGTTCCCTACGAGCGTGCCGTGCTGAAGTACACGCCGACATGGCCCCGATCCTTTACGCCCGGCAACCAGAGCCGCCGCGACCTTGTGGCCAAGATGAAGCTCATTCCCAACGGTGCGCTGCTGAAGGACCGCCGCGTTGTCTTCTGCGACGACTCTATTGTTCGCGGCACCCAGTTGCGCGACAATGTCCGTACCTTCTTCGAGTACGGTGCCAAGGAGGTCCACTGCCGCATCAGCTGTCCGCCGCTCGTTTTCGGCTGTCCGTTCATCGGCTTTACTGCATCGAAGAGCGACCTCGAGCTGATTACCCGTCGCATCATCCGCGACTTCGAGGGCGACGACAAGGCCAACCTTGAGAAGTACTCGCAGACCGACTCGCCTGAGTACCAGCGCATGGTTCAGGAGATTGCCCGCCGACTGGGACTTACCACGCTGAAGTTTGCCAAGCTTGAGGACCTGATTGACAGTATTGGAATGCCCAAGTGTAAGGTCTGCACCCATTGCTTCGATGGCTCCAGCTATTGCCACAGCCCCGAGACCGAGAAGTACTTCTGATATACAAAGAATAAACCTGACTTATTGGGCCAGCGTCAGGTAGCCGCTGTCCATATAGACGAACTCCTCGAGCATGAGATACTCCAATGCGGCATCGATTTGCTCGTAGGGTAGGGGAATACTGCGCAGTTGGGTGACGTGGTGGGGCTGGTGGTCGGCCAGCAGGTCGAGAATGCGCTGCTGGGCCTCTTCGCGCTTCTGCTCGCTGGTCAGCGTGTGGCTGTAGCTGAGGCAGACGTCGCACTGGCCGCAGTCGTGGTCGTTCTGCTCGCCGAAGTAGCGCAGCAGCTGGCGGCTGCGACACTGGTCGTCAGTCTCAACGTAGTCAATCATGGCGTGAATGCGGTCGGTGTAGCGTTGCTTCAGGTCGTCGTAGACGGCGGGCGGAATCATGAGGTGTTCCGAGTCTTCGCGGCGCTGCATGTAGCGTACGTAGGGCGTGTGCTTCTGCGGAATGAAGCGAATGATGCTGCGCTGGGCCAGTCCCTTGAGCGTCATGTAGACAAGCGGCTTCGTCAGACCGGTCTCGTGGGCGATGAAGGCCTCGTCGATGAAGCCGTAGTCGACGAACAGCCCGCCGTAGTTGCGCAGCAGGGCGGTGATGACGCGTTCCTCGTCGGCCGACACCTGGCTGAGTCGGTAGAGCTGGTCGCGCGTGAGGCAGAACATGACGCGTGCCTGGTTCTCCTGTTCCTCGATGTACTCAACGTAGCCCGCACGGTTGAGAATCTTCAGCGCCGAGTGCACCTGAATGGGGAAGTGGTGGAACTTGTGGCAGAAGTCGTCGACGTTGAACTCGAACGTGGCGTTGTAGCCCGAGCCGGTGCCTACCTGATAGTAGTATGCCAGATGGTCGTAGACCTGTCTGATGTAGTCTTTCTCGGGGAATGTGTCGCTGATGCGCTTCAGCAGCTTGCGCTTGTCGCCCTCGTTGTAGAGCAGCACGGCGTACGACTTGTCGCCGTCGCGACCGGCACGCCCAGCCTCCTGGAAATAGGCTTCGATAGAGTCGGGACAGTCGATGTGGACCACTACGCGGACGTCGGGCTTGTCGATGCCCATGCCGAAGGCGTTGGTCGCCACCATCACGCGTATCTTGTCCTGCTGCCACGCCTTCTGGCGCTCGTCCTTGTCGGTGGTGTCGAGGCCGGCATGGTAGAAGGTGGCACTGATGTCGGCGGCGTTGAGCAGGTCTGATATCTCCTTTGTGCGGCGGCGGCTGCGCACGTAGACGATGGCCGATCCCTCCACATTATTCAGTATATGCTGCAGCTCGTCGCGCTTGTCGGAGGCCGTGCGGACGACGTAGGCCAGGTTGCTGCGCTCGAACGACATGCGGAAGACGCACTTCTCGGCAAAGGCCAGCCGCTCCTGGATGTCGTCGATGACGGTGGGCGTGGCCGTCGCCGTCAGCGCCAGTACGGGCACGTCGGGCAGGTCGTGGCGAATGTCGGCTATCGTGAGGTACGAGGGGCGGAAGTCGTAGCCCCATTGTGAGATGCAGTGCGCCTCGTCGACGGTGATGAAGCACACCTTCATGTGGCGCAGTTTTGTGCGGAAGATGTCTGAGGAGAGGCGTTCGGGCGATACATAGAGAATCTTCACGGCTCCGAACACCGCGTTCTCGAGCGTGGTCAGAATGTCGTCGTGGCTCATGCCGCTGTAGATGGCGGCGGCGCGGATGCCCCGTCGGCGAAGGTTCTGCACCTGGTCTTTCATCAGGGCTATCAGCGGGGTGATGACGATACAGACGCCTTCCTGGGCCAGTGCCGGCACCTGGAAGGTAATCGACTTGCCGCCACCTGTTGGCATCAGTCCCAGCGTGTCGTGTCCCTTACCGATGCTCTCGATAATCTCCCGCTGAATGCCGCGGAAGTCATCGTAGCCCCAGTACTGCTTGAGAATCTCCCTATAGCTCTTCACTCGGTTTGATGTCCTCAATCTGCAGTTGCACCTCGCTGCGCTTGTAGATGTTCTCCTCGATGGTGTAGACAATGTCGAACGAGCGCTTCGACTTGATGTAGCGGGCAGCCTGGCTCTGACCGAAGGCAATGCCGTTCATCACGTTGCTCGAGTTCGAGTCAACCAACTCCAGCTTGATGTGCTCCTGCTGCCGGCCTACCACCTTCGACGTGCCGTAGTCGTAGACATTGCGCGTGCAGAAGAGCGGCTTCGGGTTGTCAGGGCCGTGGGGCGCAAACTTCTTCAGGTCGTTGTGCAGTTTCTTGGTGATATCCTTGAAGTCCACCTCCTCCTCAATGTCGAGCGTCGCCTCCGTCTGTTCGGGCAGGATATGCTCGTTGACGTACTGCTGGAAGCGGCGGCGGAATTCAGGAATATTCTCGATGGGCAGCGACAGACCGACGGCATAGGTATGGCCGCCGAAGTTCTCCAGAATGTCGCGACACGACTTCACGGCGTCGTAGATGTCGTAGCCGGCCACCGAGCGGGCCGAGCCAGTGGCCAGGTCGCCGCTGCGCGTCAGCACCACCGTCGGGCGGAAGTAGAGCTCCGTCATGCGCGAGGCCACGATGCCCACCACGCCCTTCTTCCAGTTCTCGTCGTAGAGCACAATTGAGTTGTGGTGCTTCTGGCTCTCCAGCTTCTCGATAATCTGGTTCGCCTCCTCGGTCATCTGCTTGTCCACGTCCTTGCGCTGCTCGTTGTACTCGTTGATATGAGTGGCCTCGGCCAGCGCCTTGTTGAAGTCCTTCTCCACGAGCAGGTCCACGGCCTCCGTGCCGTTCTGCATGCGTCCCGAGGCATTGATGCGCGGGCCGATCTTAAACACGATGTCGCTCATCGTCATCTCGCGCCCCGTCAGTCCGCAAATCTCGATGATAGCCTTCAGACCAACCGACGGGTTCTGATTCAGCTGCTTCAGCCCGTGGAAGGCAAGTATGCGGTTCTCACCCGTTATCGGCACAATGTCGGCCGCTATCGATACGGCGCAGAACTCCAGCAGTGGTATCAGTCGCGAGAACGGAATACCGTTGTTCTTCGCAAACGCCTGCATGAACTTAAAGCCCACGCCGCAGCCGCAGAGGTGCTTGAAGGGGTAGGTAGAATCCTCACGCTTCGGGTTCAGGATAGCCACCGCAGGCGGCAGCTCCTCATCCGGCACGTGATGGTCGCAGATGATGAAGTCGATGCCCAGCTCCTGGGCATACTTGATTTCGTCGATTGCCTTGATGCCGCAATCGAGCACTATAATCAGTTTCACGTTGTGTTCCGCCGCAATGTCCAGTCCTTTCTTGCTGATACCGTACCCCTCTTCGTAGCGGTCGGGGATATAGTATTCCATGTTGGAATAGAACTGCTGCAGGAACTTATACACCAAAGCTACTGCCGTACATCCGTCAACGTCGTAGTCGCCGTATACCATGATACGCTCTTTTCGGCCCATTGCGTCGTTCAGCCTGTCGACCGCCACGTCCATGTCGTTCATCAGGAAGGGGTCTATCAGTTCGTTGAGCATTGGACGGAAGAAGCGTTTGGCCGCCGATTCCGTCTTGATGCCGCGCTGAATGAGCAGGTCGGCCAGGATTGGGCTCATCCCAATCTTCTCTGCCAGCTCTTTAGCCGCCGCGGTTCTGTCGGATGTTGGTGGTTCGTAATTCCATTTGAAATGCATTTATATTATTATTTTTGTTCTATCTCGCTTAGGTGGCAACAGGGCACAATAACCCAAATTAGCGCCCAAAGATAGAAATAATATTTGGAATAACCAACAAAAAAGCCAAAATTTTAACAGAAAAAAAGAATTGGCGCCTCACTATCTGAGGTCTTAATCATAAAAACAGGAGGAAGCTTCGCAGCGGCCTCCTGTTGTCCCCAGGGTTCTTTTATGATAAAACGTTTAAATTGTAATTGCTAATAAATGATACGCTCTGACTTCTTTGCTTGCTGTTTGGCTTTCCGCTCAACCTTGCACATCAGTCAGTCACTCTCTCGACGATGAAGTCGCAGGCAGAGAACCAGCCGCCAGGATATTCGGGATTGGGGCGGGTAGTGACGCCGTAGGTCAGCTCACCATTGTCGTAGACAGTGACATCGTTGAGCCAGATGCGGTTCCAGCCGTAGCCTTGACCGCCGTTGGCCGTGGCCTTGTTGATGTCCAGCACGTAAACACCTTCTTTGTTGCCGGCACGCTGTTCGAAGCGGCTGAGAGCCGAGAACCAGACGTTGCCGCCCGTCCTGCCCATGGCGGGAATCTCCTTGGTCGTGAAGTCACCGCGCTCGGTGTTACCCGTCCTGACGAAAACGAAGGCGAAGGAGCGGTCGGCCTCGGCGGCACGCACCACGGCAGAGATACGGTAGCGGCCCGGGCGCAGGTCGCGCAGCGTGGTCTCGGCCTCGAAGCCCTTGCCGGCCTCGCCCCTGACTTCGAGATAGCCCGTCTGCGAGTCGCCGCTGTAGTGCTCGCCAATGGCGGTGAACGCGGTCTTGGCATAGTCCACCGGCTCGTGGCTGAGTTTCCAGAAGTTGCGGTTCAGGTAGTCCTGGTCTCGCTCATTGAGGCTGTCTATCTCAACCGTCGGGTCCCTCATGATGCTGATACCCCTGCGCACCTTGATCACCTGCTGCTTCAGGTTGTCGGCGACGGCTGCCTCTAATGCTTCAGTCATGCGGTCCAGCTCTCCGGCTTGTCGGCCTGAAAGCCTGAAGGGGTAGGCGACTACCTCTTTATATAGCGTGTTGCAGATGGCCTGCTGCTCCGTCGGGGTGGCGGTGTGGCTCAGGTCCAGCATGCGCTGCACCTTTGCCTTCAGGGCGTCGTAGCTGGTGTGGAGGTTAGGCATTTCGGTCGAGCCTTTAAGCTTCGCCACCATCTCCTGGAACTTGTAGCCGAACTGCTCCATCACGGTGTCGGTCTCTAAGGCCTTGGCGCGTTCCGGCGAGTTTTTCTTGATGTCCCACACCATGTTGTGCGCCACGCCCAGTCCTGTGTTCGTCCTGTTCAGATATTCGTCTGGGTCGTAGGACTTTACCTGCGGCTTACTGTCAATCTTGGGGCAGTGGAACTCGTAGATGATGCCCTCTACCAGATAGCGTTTGTGCTTAGTGTCGCCATCGGTCAGCTCCGTGTCCATCCACGAGAGCAGGTAGGTGGAGCGGAAACCGTCGGCATCCTTGAAACTGATGATGCGGGCGTTCATTTCAGGGCGGAGCTCTAAGGGAAACGTCTCTCCGTGCTCTCCCCAGGCAATCTTGACGCCCGGGAAGATGGCCTGTTCGTCGCCCGCCGTGTAGCTGTAGTAGTTGCTGGCAAAGGGCGCCTGCTTGTCGAAGGCATCGAGCATGGGGCGCAGCGGCAATGTCGGGTCGTCGGGTACTTGGTTGAAGGAGAAGCGGTGGCCGTCGAGGTAGAGTGGGCCGATGGATGCCGTGACGTTCGACTTGCTTTTCGAGAGCGTTACCACGTGGATTTTCTCCTTGGGCACCAGTCCGCCGCCGTCCAGGCAGCCCCATTCGCCACGAGCCACGGTAAGCGAGTCTTCGTTCATGCTCTTCATCTTGGCCTCAATGTTCTTCGGGAACTTGCCGTATATCGTCTCAATGAAGGCCGTGTGCATGGCCTGGGCATGCGGGTTCTCCTGGGCGTATAACCACGTTGCGGGCATCAGCAGGAGGGCTGTTATCAATAATTGCTTTTTCATTTTGCTGTCGTTCGTTTAAAAGTTGATATAATTGGCAGTACTGTCTTTCTGTAATTCGTTCAGAGCCTGCTCCGTCTGCTTGCCTACGATGCGGTAGACCAGCTGCTGCAGACGGGCGTCGGCGGCGATGAGTTTTTCTAAGTGTGCCGCGCTGACGCTGTCGTCGATGTTCGCCATCTCTGCTTCAAGGCGGGCAATGCATTTGGCAAGTTCTTCAGCTGCTGAGGCTGAGTCGGCTTTTGACCTTTCAGTCCCAGTGGCCTTGGTGTGGCTGGTTTTAGGCTTGGTGGGAGTGGTCTGGGCCACAACGTGTAGCTCAGATGTCTCCGTAGCAGGGGAGATGTGGCGCATTTGCCGGACGCTGTCAACAGGGGCAGTTGGCTTTTCTGCCATCACGGGCGTTTGTCCTGTCTGCCCTTGTCCGAAGTGCAGCACTATCAGCAAGAGGATGCTGGCGGCAGCGGCGATGACTGCCGTGATGTATGGCCAGTGGCGGCGTCTGGGCATCTCCCTTGTTGTCTCCATCCGCTTCATCAGTCGCTCGCTCAGGTCGGCGGGCATTGGCGGCGTGTCGGCGTATTTGCGTCGAAGAGCCTCACGGAGGTCGGTATCTTTATAGGTGGTCATATCTTCTGGAGTTGTTTGTAGAGTTTGCGGCGTATTCGGTAGAGGCGGTTGGCCAAAGCGTGAGAGGTGGAGTCCATGATGTAAGCACAGTCATCCAGCGGTCGGTTCTCGAAGTAGTGCAGCGTCAGCAGCAGCCGTTCGTCGGGCGGCAGGTCGTCCATCATCAGCAGTAGCCGCTCTATGCGTTCCTCGCTGCCAGTGGACAGTTCGGCCTCTATCTGCTCGTCGCTAATGTCCGTCAGCCCTGACTGTGTGTCATCTATCGAGACGATGGTCGGATGGCGTCGCTTCAGGAAGTCCAGTGTCAGACGGTAGGCGATGCGGCTGAGCCATGTGGCGAGCGAAGCCCGCTGCGGGTCGTAGCTGCCGATGTGGCTGAAGGCGCGGAGGTAGGTGTCCTGCGTCAGTTCCTCGGCATCCATCGCGTCGCCCACCTGACGGGCAATCATGGCGAAGACCTGCTGACAGTAGCGGCTCACCATCAGGCTCTGCCCCCTGGTTCCTCCGCCTTTCACGGCTTCCACTATCTGTTCGTCTGTGTTCACTTTGATGTTTTGTTTGAGCTGTCTCTACTTATATATACGATTGTTCCTGGAAAATATCCCGCAAGACATGCAACTTTTTCCATTTTTCTGAGTCAAAGTGAAAGAACTCCATAGATGATGACGTGTGCGCTCCCTCGACATCGCGAGGCGCCCCCTCGCTGACGTCAGGCGCCATCTCATGATTATGAGGCGGCGCCTGGGTAGGGGGTACAAAGAAAATTCCCGCTTGGGGCGAAAAAGCCTTACGCGGGAACCAATGAAAGGAGGAGTGGTACCTCCAGGAATCGAACCGGGGACACACGGATTTTCAGTCCGATGCTCTACCAACTGAGCTAAGGCACCATTGTGTCACTAACGTTCCTTTCGTTTGCGGGTGCAAAGGTACGAAGATTTTTTCGTTTCTGCAAATTTTTCCGCAATTATTTTCGAAAAAAGTTGCGGCTGGCCTCTTTTCCACCCTTAAAGGATGGTAAAGAGGTTGTAGAAGCCGGTCATCTGGAACACTTTCTTGATTTCGTCGTTGATATTCTTGACGACGACCTTTCCGCCCTTGGCCGTGGTTTCCTTGCGCAGGGCGAGAAACAGGCGTAGGCCGGAGCTGCTGATGTACTCGAGTTTGGTGCAGTCGAGGGTAATCTCCTTGTCGGCATTCTCAGTCAGTTCAACGATGTCCTGCTGGGCCTTGATGGCAGCAGGGGTGTCGAGGCGGCCATCGAACGATGCGACATATCCGCCATTCTCTTCTCTGATGTCTATTGTCATAATGGTGAAATTATTATGTTAGCTTTCGTTGTTAATATTCTTTTTCAGTGTCAGGATGTTTCTGTCGTTGCTACGCTCATAGCTCATGACGTCCATGATGTGGCGGGTGAGGAAGATGCCCAGTCCGCCGATGTTGCGCTTCTCGAGGGGCAGCGTGGTGTCGACGTCTTTCATGGCCGTGGGGTCGAAGGGTATGCCTTGGTCGGTGATGACGAAGGTGACTGTGCTCTCGTCGGTGCGTGCATCGATGCTGACGCTGCCGGCCATGCCGTCGGGGTAGGCATAGTCCATGACGTTGACCACGGCTTCCTCGAGGGCGAGGTTCAGACTCATGGTCTTCTCCATGCCGATGCCGGCCTCCTCGCAGAACGATTCAAGGAACTCGCTCAGCTGGGGGATGGTGTTGACATCGTTGGGCAGTGTCAGGCTGCGCTGTAGGCGTACGAGATTCATGGGCAATGGGGGTTATGACAGGAATCCGAGCAGGGCACCGGCAGCTACTGCCGAGCCGATGACGCCGGCCACGTTGGGACCCATGGCGTGCATGAGCAGGAAGTTGTGGCGGTCGTACTCTAGTCCTAGGTTGTTGGAGATGCGGGCGGCCATGGGCACTGCCGAGACGCCTGCGTTGCCAATGAGGGGATTGAGCTTCTTGTCCTTGGGCAGGAACAGGTTCATCACCTTGACGAAGCAGACGCCGGAGGCCGTAGCGATGGCGAAGGCGAAGGCGCCGATGATGAAGATGAAGACGGTGTTCATGGTGAGGAACTCGGAGGCCTGCGTGGAGCAGCCCACGGTGAGTCCGAGAAGCATGACGACGATGTCGTTCAGAGCGGCGCCGGCGGTCTTGGCCAGGCGGGTGGTCTTACCCGACTCCTTCAGCAGGTTGCCGAAGAAGAGCATGCCGAGCAGGGGAAGACCGCTGGGGACGATGAACGTGGTGAGCAGCAGTCCGATGATGGGGAAGAGGATGCGCTCGGTCTGCGAGACGCTGCGGGCGGGCTTCATCTTGATGGTGCGCTCCTTCTGGGTGGTGAGCAGTCGCATGAGGGGCGGCTGGATCAGCGGCACCAGTGCCATGTACGAGTAAGCGCAGACGGCGATGGCTCCCATGAGGTTGGGCGCGAGCTTCGACGACAGGAAGATGGCCGTGGGACCGTCGGCACCGCCGATGATGGCGATACCGGCTGCCTGCGACGGCTCGAAGCCTAAGGCCAATGCCACCATATAGGCTCCGAAGATGCCGAACTGAGCAGCGGCGCCGATGAGCATGAGCTTCGGATTGGCCAGCAGGGCCGTGAAGTCGGTCATCGCTCCGATGCCGAGGAAGATGAGCGGCGGGTACCAGCCCTGGCGCACGCCTTGGTAAAAGATGTTCAGCACGGAGTTGTCCTCGTAGAGGCCTATCTCCAGTCCGGCGTCGGCGCGGAAGGGTATGTTGCCGAGGATGATGCCCAGTCCGATGGGGACGAGCAGCAGCGGTTCGAAGTCTTTCTTGATGGCGAGCCAGATGAAGAAGGCGCCAACCGCTATCATAATGAGGTTGCCCACGGTGGCGTTGGCAAACGCCGTGTAGGTGAGGAACTCATTGAAGTTCTGTATGATAAACTGTCCAAGGTCCATAACTTTTCACTTTTCACTTATCACTTTTCACTTCTTCATCCGATGGTCAGGAGCACGGAGCCTTCCATGACGGTCTCGCCGGGCTTGACGGTGATGGAGGTGACGGTGCCGGCATACTCGGCCTCGATGTTGTTCTGCATCTTCATGGCCTCGAGCACGAGCACGATGTCGCCGACGCTGACCTGCTGGCCGATGCTGACCTTGATGTCGGTCACAGTGCCGGGCAGCGGAGCCTTGACGGCATTGCCGGCACCGGCGGGGGCTGCGGCTTGGGCCGGTGCAGGGGCTACGGCCGGAGCGGGCGTGGGAGCCACGGGCTTCGGGGCCTCTACCTTCGGGCGGGCCATGGTGGGATGCTTGGCGGCGTTGATGGGCTTCTGCATCTCTACTTCGAACGGTATGCCGTTCACGTTTACTTTCGCGATGTTGCCTTCTACTTCTTCGATTTCTACTTCGTAGTCGACACCCTGTACTTTATATTGATACTTGTTCATCTCTGTAATTTTCGATTTACGGATTTTCGATTTTCGATTTCTTCACTTCCCACTTCTCAAACGTGGAACTGGGTCATCTGGTGGAACTCGTCGTTCCAGGGCGAAGAGGACTTCTGCTTGATGGTGATGACGCCCGACTCCACGTCGTGGACGTCGTCCTCATACTGCTTCAGCGCCATGCCGATTACTGCCATGTAGACTTCCTTGTCAATACCCTTCGTCTTGAGGCCCTCCTGCAGGATGACGCCCGTCTTGTGGACGGTCTCTGCCGTCTTCTCCACGGTCTTGGTAATGGGCTTGATGGGCTGCGCGTTAGCTACCTTCTTGGCGGTCTCCATGTGGCGCATGAGCATGCCAAAGAGGGTGAAGAACAGGAACAGCACGGCCAGACAGGTGAACACGATGCCCATGGCCAGCAGGGTGATGCCGAAGCCGTGGGGGTCCTCACGCTTCAGCTTGGCGTCCTTCGTCTCGTCGGTCTTGATGAAGTTCTCGGTGCCGGGCGTGACGTTCTGGGCCGACTTCACCGCCCACTTCTTGCCCTGGCGGGCAAACGACTGGTCGGCGGCCAGTGCAGGCACGGTGACGGAGTCGATCAGCTCGACGGCATTGCCGTTGTAGAGAGCTATCCATACGGGCTCCGACATGGGAACCTTCAGCGAGAGGTGCAGCTTGCCCCGGGCGGGGTTGGAGCCGGTGAAGAATACTATGTGCTGCCGGCCGCCAAGGCTGGTGCGGGCGTCGCCCGAGGGGATGACGCTCATGCGCTTGATGCGGTCGGGCACGCTCATCTGCTGGTCGAGCACGCTGCGGTCGGTCGTCAGGTACATGCCGCGGATGTTGTAGGTGGTGAACGATGTGTTCTCCAGCTCTATCCACGCCTCGTGCTCGCCAAATTCGTCAAGGATGCTGGCGGTGTTATTGGTCAGCACCTCGTTGATGACGATGTTCTTGGCTCCCTGGCCGAACACCGTCGAGGCTCCCGACAGCAGCAACGCGCCGCAAAGTAATCCGAATTTATTCATTGTCGTGTATTATTATTTTATTTTCGTTATCCACAGAAGAAGAGGACCACCAGCTGCGCCGTCAGTATTCGGAGGAACATCGACAGAGGGTAGACTGTCGAGTAGCCCAGTGCCGGGGCATCCTTCGAGCAGATGCTGTTGGCGTAGGCCAGTGCGGGCGGGTCGGTGTAGCTGCCGGCCACCATGCCGGCTATGGTGAAGTAATTGAACTTGAACTTCAGACGGGCTATCGGGCCGACAATCAGGATGGGGATGACGGTAATGAGGAAGCCGGTCAGCACGTAGTAGAGACCGTTGCCCTGGACGACCGTCTCGAAGAACGAGGCGCCCGCCTTGATGCCCACCGAGGCCAGGAAGAGCACCAGTCCAATCTCGCGCAGCATCATGTTGGCCGACGTCGAGGTGTAGGTCACGAGCTTTATCTTGTAGCCGTAGCGGCCGATGAGGATGGCGATGATGAGCGGACCGCCGGCCAGACCGAGCTTCAGGGGTACGGGCATGCCGGGGATGGCGATGGGCAGCGAGCCGAAGAGCAGACCGAGGAAGATGCCGACGAAGATGGTGGCAATGTTCGGCGCGTCGAGTCGGCGCACGGAGTTGCCCATCTTGTTGGCCACGCGGTCGACGGCGTCCTCAGGTCCCACGACCATAATCCTGTCGCCCACCTGGAGGGGCAGCGATGCCGACGCGAAGAGGTCCATGCCGTGGCGCGTCAGTCGGGTGACGTTGACGCCGTGAACGCTCGAGAAGTGCATCGAGGCCAGCGTCTTGCCGTTGATGGCGGGGTTGGTGACGAGTATACGCTTCGACACCAGCGGCTGGTCCTGCTGCTCGAAGTCGATGTCGAGCTTCGGGCCTATGAAGGCGGTAATGGCTTCCTGGTCGGCCTCGGCACAGACGATGAGCATCTGGTCGCCCAGGTGGAATATCGTGTCGCGGTTGGGAATCGACAACTCGCCGTCGTGGACGATGCGCGACACCACGAAGTCGCGGTTCAGGAAGTCGTGAACCTGTAGCAGCGTCTTGCCCTCGAGGTACTTGTTCGTCACCTCTAAGTGCATCTTGTAGGGTTTCTTGGCTACGTTGTTGCCTTCTTCTTCGGCCAGGGCCTGCTCTTCCTTCTCGAGTTTCACCTTGCAGATATACCTTATTAATATGGTGGCGCCGATAATGCCCAGCACGCCGAGCGGATAGGCACAGGCATAGGCCGAGGCTATCGGCGGGGCGTCGGAGCCGAACACCGTGCTCAGCGCCTCGTTGGCGGCACCGAGACCCGGCGTGTTGGTGACGGCACCGTAGAGCGTGCCGACCATCATGGGCAGCGACGTCTTGTCGGAGGTGTCGAAGAAGATGAAGTAGCAGGCAAACATCACGGCGATGTTCAGCAGAATGGCTGTGGTGGCCAGACCGTTGAGCTTGACACCGGCCGTGCCGAAGCTCTCGAAGAAGCCCGGACCGACCTGCAAGCCTATCATGAAGACAAACAGGATAAGTCCGAAGTCCTGGACGAACGTCAGGATGTCGGTAGGAGCCGTGAAACCGATGTGACCGGCCACAATGCCGGCGAAGAGTACGAACGTGACGCCGAGCGAGATGCCGAAGATCTTGATCTTTCCGAGGTAGACACCCACGGCGATGACTACAGCATAGAGCAATGCAATATGGGCGACAGAATCTGTCGTCGTAAACAAGTCCTTAAGCCAATGAAATGATTCCATAACACACTATAGCGAATTGCGGTGCAAAGGTAGCAAGAAAATGGCACAAAAGCGCCAAAATTGTGCAAGTATTTTCTTGCTTTTATATTCTTTAACGTTCAAAGTGCTGATAGTCCTTGAGCGAGCGCCACGAACCGCCCCACGTAAAGCCGTGCTTTACGAACAGGCGGTAGCACAAATCGTTCCTGTCAATCATGAAACGCTGCCTGCGGTTGCGGTTGACGTATTTCCCTGCCGTGGCCGGCTGTACCGAGGTGGTGCCGTCAGCCAGTCGCCTGACGCAGGGGTTGTAGAGCGGGTTGATGTCGATGGCCAGTCCCTGCGAATGCTTCGAGAGTTTCTTGGAGCCGGCAATGGGGCGGTAGTTGAAGCAGCTGGTGTTGTTGGCCCTCATCGAGCGTTCGTCGTCGGCGTCATAGTCGTCAATCAACTGCATCCGCTCTATCGGATATTTATGCTCATACAACTCTTGAAATATTTCCTTCAAGTCATTGGCAATCATTTTATTACACACAATCTCGCCGACACAGACATTGCCCTTCCCGTCGTAGTGCGACAGCTGCAGGTAGCGCAGCTGGGAGCGCGAAACGGTGCAGCCGTCCTTATACGACTTGCCCTGCATCCGCTGGAACACAGCATCGCTCAGCGTGTCGACGGTGAACGTCTGGCCGCTCACCGTCAGCGAGGCTAACCACAGCATCAGACAGACGATTCTCTTCATTTCGGTTGCAAAGTTACGAATAATCTTTGTATAAAACTATAATATTTACTAAAAACTTCTTTAGAGTTCGGAAAAAGTTTGTATCTTTGCACATTATTTCGAGTTACTACACAACTTATATAATAATTAATACACAAACTATGTCAAACAACAAAGAGAAACTCTTCAGCGAGTTCCAGGCGCCAACCACCCAGGAGTGGCTCGACAAGATTGAGGTTGACCTGAAAGGGGCCGACTTCCAGAAACGACTCGTGTGGAGAACAAACGAAGGTTTTAACGTGCAGCCCTTCTACCGCCGCGAGGACTTGAAGGACCTGAAGGCGGTCGATTCGCTGCCAGGTGAGTTCCCGTTCGTACGCGGCAACAAGAAGGACAACAACCTCTGGTTCGTCCGTCAGGACATCAAGGCCGACGATGCCAAGGCTGCCAATGCGAAGGCGCTCGACGTGCTGAACAAGGGCGTCGACTCGCTCGGTTTCCAGATTGCCGGCAAGGACGTCAGCAAGGAGTTCGTGGCTACGCTGCTCGACGGCATCCTGCCGCAGTATGTGGAGCTGAACTTCAAGACCTGTCAGCGCCACTGCGTGGAGCTGGCCGAGATTCTGGTGGCTTACTTCAAGGAGAAGGCCTATCCGCTGGACGAGCTGAAGGGTAGCATCAACTTCGACCCCATCAGCAAGATGATGTGCAAGGGCAAGGACACCTCTGCCGCCCTTGAGTTTGCCAAGCCGCTCATCGAAGCGCTGAAGGAACTGCCCGGCTACAAGTGCATCAACGTGAACAGCGTCCAGCTGAACAATGCCGGTGCCTACATCTACCAGGAGCTGGGCTATGCCCTGGCCTGGGGTGCTGAGTACCTGAACCTGCTCACTGAGGCCGGCGTCGACGCTACCGAGGCTGCCAAGCGCATCAAGTTCAACATGGGCGTCTCGGAGAACTACTTCATGGAGATTGCGAAGTTCCGCGCCGCCCGCCTGCTCTGGGCTCAGATTGTGAAGCAGTACGAACCCAAGTGCGACTGTGCTTGCCAGATGCACGTCTGCGCCTATACGTCGGAGTATAATCAGACGCTGTTCGACAGCTACGTCAACCTGCTGCGCTCGCAGACCGAGACGATGTCGGCCGCTCTTGCCAACGTCGACTCCATCGTCGTCACGCCGTTCGACAAGCCTTACGAGCAGCCGACGGAGTTTGCCGAGCGCATTGCCCGCAACCAGCAGCTGCTGCTGAAGGAGGAGGCTCACTTCGACAAGCTGGTCGACGTGGCAGGCGGTTCCTACACCATCGAGCACCTGACCGACGCCATCGCCAGGGAGGGCTGGAAGCTGTTCCTCGCCATCGAGGAGGCCGGCGGATTCCTTGCCGAAGTCCTGAAGGGTAACGTCACGAACGCCGTGAACGCCACCAACGACAAGCGTCACGCCGCTGCCGCCACCCGCCGCGAATTCATCCTGGGCACCAACCAGTTCCCGAACTTCACGGAGACCAGCGAGGGCAAGCAACCCGCCTGTTCAGTATGTTGCTGTACTACAGCAATAGACGGGACGGAGGCCGAGCTGCCTAAGCTGAACAAGCAGCGCCTCGCCTCGGAGTTTGAGACCCTGCGCCTCTCGACCGAGAAGGCTGAGAAGCAGCCCATCGCCTTCATGCTGACCATCGGCAACCTGGCCATGCGTCAGGCCCGTGCACAGTTCTCGTGCAACTTCCTGGCCGCCGCCGGTTACAAGGTGATGGACAACCTCGGCTTCAAGACCGTCGAGGAGGGTGTCGATGCCGCCTTGGAGGCCAAGGCCGACATCGTGGTCATCTGCTCGAGCGACGACGAGTATGCTGAGTATGCCATCCCCGCCTTCCAGTATCTCGCCGGCCGTGCCATGTTCGTCGTGGCCGGTGCTCCCGCCTGCTCAGAGGACCTCAAGGCCGCCGGTATTGAGAACTTCATTCACGTTAAGTCTAACCAGCTCGAAACGCTCAAGGCGTATAATGCTAAACTCGGAATCTAATTATGGCACGCAAGAATTTTAGTAACATAGATATCTACGCTGGCATCCAGCAGAAGGACGGCCAGCAGTGGCAGAAGGAGAATGGCATCAGCGCTAACTGGCGTACGCCCGAGCAGATTGACATTCAGCCCGTTTATACCAAGGAAGACCTCGAAGGCATGGAGCACCTCGACTTCACGGCCGGTATTCCGCCCTACCTCCGCGGTCCGTACTCGATGATGTATCCGTTCCGTCCGTGGACCATCCGCCAGTATGCCGGATTCTCGACGGCTGAGGAGTCGAACGCTTTCTATCGCCGTAACCTCGCCAGCGGCCAGAAGGGCCTCTCCGTGGCCTTCGACCTGCCGACACACCGTGGCTACGACCCCGACAACGCTCGTGTGGTGGGCGACGTGGGTAAGGCCGGCGTGTCAATCTGCAACGAGGAGAACATGAAGGTGCTGTTCAGCGGTATTCCCCTCAACAAGATGTCGGTCTCGATGACCATGAACGGTGCCGTGCTGCCCATCCTGGCTTTCTACATCGTGGCCGGTCTGGAGCAGGGCGCCCAGCTTGAGGAGATGGCCGGAACAATTCAGAACGACATCCTGAAGGAGTTCATGGTGCGCAATACCTATATCTATCCGCCCGCATTCTCGATGAAGATCATCGCCGACATCTTCGAGTACACCTCGCAGAAGATGCCGAAGTTCAACTCGATTTCTATCTCAGGCTACCACATGCAGGAGGCTGGTGCCACCGCCGACATTGAGCTGGCCTACACGCTGGCCGACGGTATGGACTACCTGCGCACGGGTGTCAACGCCGGTATCGACGTCGACGCCTTTGCTCCGCGTCTCAGCTTCTTCTGGGCCATCGGCATGAACCACTTCATGGAGATTGCCAAGATGCGCGCAGGCCGTCTGTTGTGGGCCAAGATTGTGAAGTCGTTCGGTGCCAAGAACCCGAAGTCGCTGGCCCTGCGTACCCACTCGCAGACATCCGGCTGGTCACTTACCGAACAGGACCCCTTCAACAATGTTGGCCGTACCTGTATCGAGGCTATGGCAGCCGTCTTGGGCCACACCCAGTCGCTGCACACCAACGCACTCGACGAGGCTATCGCCCTGCCTACCGACTTCTCGGCCCGTATCGCCCGTAACACGCAGATTTACATCCAGAACGAGACGAAGGTCTGCAAGCAGATTGACCCGTGGGCTGGCTCTTATTACGTTGAGACGCTGACCAACGAGCTGGTTCACAAGGCTTGGGAGCACATTCAGGAGATTGAGAAGCTCGGCGGTATGGCCAAGGCCATCGAGACCGGTCTGCCCAAAATGCGTATCGAGGAGGCTTCGGCCCGCACGCAGGCCCGTATCGACAGTGGCGTACAGACCATCGTCGGTATCAACAAGTACCGTCTGGACCACGAGGATCCCATCGACATCCTTGAGGTCGACAACACCGCCGTGCGCAAGCAGCAGGAGGAGAGCCTGGCTCAGGTTCGCGCTACCCGCGACGAGGCCGCCTGTCAGGCTGCCCTCAAGGCCATCACCGACTGCGTCCGCGACTTCAAGGAAGGCCGCAAGTCGGAGAACAACCTGCTCGACCTGGCCGTCAAGGCCGCCCAGCTGCGTTGTACGTTGGGAGAGATTTCGGATGCCTGCGAAGAAATCGTGGGCCGTTATAAAGCAGTAATCAGAACAATTTCAGGCGTGTACAGTTCAGAAAGCAAAAACGATGCGAACTTCGAGAAGGCCAAGCAGATGACCGACGAGTTTGCCAAGAGAGAAGGCCGTCGCCCGCGTATCTTCATAGCCAAGATGGGACAGGACGGTCACGACCGTGGTGCAAAAGTAGTGGCAACGGGCTATGCCGACTGCGGCTTCGACGTCGATATGGGTCCGCTGTTCCAGACGCCCGCCGAGGCTGCCCGCGAGGCCGTCGAGAACGACGTCCACATCGTCGGTGCCTCTTCGTTGGCTGCCGGTCACAAGACCCTCATCCCGCAGCTCATCGAGGAGCTGAAGAAACTGGGCCGCGAGGACATCATGGTCACCGCCGGCGGTGTCATTCCCGCCCAGGACTACGACTTCCTCTACAAGGCCGGTGTGGCCTGCATCTTCGGTCCCGGCACCCCCGTGCCTTACTCAGCCGTTGAGATGATGAAGATTCTGCTCGATGAGGAGTAAAAGAAAAAGCGGCGTATCCACATTTGGATGCGCCGCCTTTTATAAGTTCACATATCGTCGCTTATCATGTCGATATAGATAATGTCGCGAGCGAAACTCTCTTCGGTAGTGAAGCTGTCGCTTGCACTTAATAACAGGCTTTCGGTTGTACCGATGTCCAATGCCTCTATCCGGGGAGTGATATATTTTTTCTTCATGTTGGTCACCTCCTTACAATCATCTTTTTCCCGTTTACCACGTAGAAGCCTGGCAGTAGGTGCTGGGCGTCAATCTTCTCTCCCTTCAAGTTATAGACACCGCTTCTCTCTTCATCACTTCTCGCGTCCTTGACACCAGTTGACTCGTCAGTCGACCACTTTATGCCGCGTACGCCGCTGGGGAAGTCGGCGATGTAGGCACGGTTCGCAGGAATGGTGGAGCCGGTGAAGAGCCAGAAGCCTATCTCCCCGCTCTCATTCGAGTGGCCTAAGGTTAGTATGCTGTTGGCCTTTACCTCTGTTACTTCTGTAGCTCCCATGAGCATTGAGATTTGAGGTCTCAGGCTTGAGACTTGCTCGGCATTGGCCACCGAAGTGCCCCATTTGCAAGTGGTCATCCCCTCGGTACATTGTAGCAGCACGGGCATATCCTTCGGAAGAACGGTGGCTTTTATCTGCTCAATCTTCAATTCAGAGTTTTCGATGCGGGTGGCATTCCATAAGGTAACGCCTGGAGGAACGCAGCCGTTGAAGGGCAGACATGCCGTTGCCCATCCTTCTGCCGTGAACGTTGTTTCGACAGTGGTTGAAGGGACATCGAGGCTGTACGGGGCAGACGGTGTCCCCACTGCACCATTGTATTGGAAGATGACGTTGCCGGGATCTACTTCGGCAATGGCTCCATCGTGGAAGACCTTGAAGAAGAGTTTTTCGCCACTCGCATCACCATATACCGTGAGGTAGGTCACGCCAGGATTGCTTTCGTCGTGCGGACTGCCCTTGCCTCGAATATCGTCGCCGCAGTAGACAGCGATGACGACATCGTCAGTAAGCATCACGCCGTTCATCGTGGCCTTGACAGCCATCGTCATGGTTCCGTAGTAGTCATGGAGTTTGACTTCAGGGAACGGACCGGACGTCTGGGCCACTATGCCGGCACTCCCGAGAAGGAGTGCCAGCAGGCCATAAACTCTTTTCCTGATATTCATTTCACAGTCTTCTTTTGTCCGTTAATGATATAGACACCCTTAGAGAGCTTGCGTCGGTTGTCTTTCAGATCAACCTTGCGGCCCTGCAGGTCGTAGACAGATGTGTCCTTGTCACCATTGAGAATTTCCCAGATGCCAGTAGCCTCGCTCAGGTCGATGACCAGCGGACTGTCAGGCGAGCCATAGACGCCGTCCACTTCGTAGCTGACCGTCTTTGAGGCATCGAACACCTTGTCGCCGATGGCCACCTTGAAGGTGAGCGTCGTTTCGTCATCGCCGGGAATGGTGAGGTAGGCCACACCCTCGCCGTTAGTCAGTTTTGCCGTGCGGCACTCGTCGTCAGCAAAGACACCCAATTCCGTGTTGCCAAGAGTCTTGCCGGCAGCCGTCAGTTTGACGGTCATGATGGCATTGTTGGCATAATTGCGGAAGTTGATGGGCTGGAAGAAACCGTTTTCGTTAACGTTTCTGCTTTCGTTCACGGCTCTTGCAGCAGCGAGAGCAGCAGCCGGATAGCCGAACAGTCGGTCTTCATCGGTGTTACTCTTCACCATATAGCCGACGCCAGGCTCCATCATGGGCAGTGAGCCGGCCCACTCGTAGGTGTCGAAGTAGGTTACGCCACTCTGACCCTTCAGGATGTCGCCGTTCACGGGCTGCATGCCAGAAAGGGCATCGCTGATGGCTGCCACCTGCCGACCATAATAGCCGATCCAGTTCCAGTTCTTCTTCACTATGATTGGGCATTCATCCGGGTCGACGGGTTTGCCTACGATGCGCAGTTTGCGGTCTGCCTTCAGCTGGACGGCATACATCTGGTCATTGGTCATGTCAGTCAGATCACCCTTCCATTTGCCATTCTCGTTCATCGTCCAATCGGTCTGGCTCTTGACGGTGATGACGTCATCGACAATCTTCTCGAAGACGGCGGGTACGGTCATGGTGTCGGTCTTGACATAGAGCGACAGCCAGTTCCAACCGGCCTTCAGGTCGGTCGACTGTTCAATCAGGTCAACAACGGTGAAGACGACCGGTGCGTCGTACTTGCCTATCAATGCCAACGGTGTGAAAGTAATCTCGCGGTCGGGCGTGACTACCGGGTATAGCGTACCGGTAGAGGCGTCGAAGGCGCGGAAGGTCACCTCCTTGTCGTTGTCATCGTTGCCATAGATGTCCATCGTGATGAAGCTGCCGTCGTAGCGCTCCTTATAAACGGGATGAGCCACGCCGCGGCACTCCTCGCCGATGAATGCGGCAATGATGTCGTCCTCGTCGTCCATGGGAACGTTCTTGATATCCACGCGGCCGATGACGTTCATCGAGAACTCATAATCCTTCGGGTTGACGCTCCACTCGGGCATCTTGCCCGTCACCTTCACATTGATGGTGAGCGGCGTCTCGATGCCGTCATTACCCTTCAGGTAGACAGTCTCCTCGTACTTGCCGATGGGCGTTGCTGGACTGACAGTGAAGGTCACGCTGGTCTCCGCTAGCGGGTTCGTCGTGCCGTACTCGCTGCTGGCCTGCAGCCATGAAGGCATGCCGCTGAGCGTCCACATCTGCTGCTTGCCGCCCTTGTTGACGATGGTGGCGGTAATGCTGCTTTCACTCTTCACCTCCTGCGTCACGCTCAGTGCATCATCAGCCCAAACAAGTTCGTTGCGGTTGACGAAAGCACTCCAGATAGCAGGTATAGAGTAGTTCCCGTTAGCGTCGCAGACGTCGCGTACCACGAAGTTTAGCGTGCATCCTTCGATGGTGGCGGGATCTTCGTCGATGTCAATGACAATCTTTGTGTCGGACGCCGTGAAGGTAAAGCTGACAGCCGTCTCTATGGGCTTTGTACGAAGTGCGGGAGCCTCGTCTACATAGTTGAGATCTGAAAGTTGAGAGTTGAACGTCAGGAGTTGTGCCTTGGTCGTATTGCCGGTGAGACAGGAGTCTGTGCCAGCGATGATTACTTGGTCGTACTCATCGAACGTCTTGTCCTCGAATGGGAAGTAGAGGATGAGTCCGTCCTCCTGACCTGTAAGGCGCACCTTGCGGTTGTTTGCCAACTGAGTAGCGTTCAGCGTGGCATCCCAGAGGCGCAGTTCATCGATCTGTCCCTTGAACGGGCGGTCGAACTTATAGGCGATATCGCCTTCCATAATGGTGTTGCGGCGGGCACCCATCATCAGACGGTCGGTATTTATGGGACCAACGTTAGCGGTGCTGGTGGACAGTACGCGGTTTCCATCTACATAGATGGCCGCTGCGCCCTGATGCAGTACATTGAGGGCCACATGGTGCCATGCGTTGTCGGTCAAGTTGTCGCTACTGGTTGCGAGTACGATGCCGTCGGCCTCCTTGTAAGCACTCTTGCCAGTGAACTGAAGCTGTCCGTCAACATTCATCCAAAGTGCCACTTCGCCCATCTGCAAGAGTTGTGCCTCGCCCGTCTGTGCGTCGCCGCGCATCCAGAACTCAATAGCATAGTCGTCGTCGGGGAATACTGGTAAGTCGCCAGCACTCACGGACAGATACTTATCGCCGTCCAGAACGATGGCCTTGTTCTCGTTGTTCAGATACCAAGTCTCGTCGGCCATCGTCATATGACGGTTGCGGGCGTAGTCGCGGATGGTGGTGCCTTCGCCCTCGTTCATCTTCCAATAGCCGATGAGGTGACGTGTTGACGGGTTCTTGCTCTTGGAGCGGTTGGCCAATGCGCTGGCGATGTCGTGTGCCTCGTCCCAGAGCAGCAGCTCGTGCATGGCACCCTTTATGTTCTTACCCACGGCGAGCGGGCCGTTGCCTTTGTAGGCCACGACGTCTTTGTCGTTGAAGAAACTGATGTCTTTGCCATCGTATGCTACGGAAGCACTCAGTTTGCCGCTCGTCTCGCCGGCCTTGTAGGTAATGGTGAGGAAAGCCCACGTATCTGTCGGCACAACCGCGCTCGAGGTGTAGGTTGTACCTGCGATATCAACTACCAGATTGCCATCGGCATTCGTACTGACAGTGAACTTGTTGGTACCTTCGCCATGGCTCAGGATGGTTCCTTCGCCACTGACATACAGCCAGGTGTCAATGGAGAAGTCCTTCTCAGCGAGTCCGATGCTGGCCTCGGTGGCAGCAGTGCCATTGGTGTTCTGCATCGAGAGTGCTGTCTCGTGGGCAATGGTGGCACCGTTCAACACACCCGTCACCCTGAAGTTGCCCGTCTTGGTCAGGTCGCCATTCAAGAAGGCCTCATTGAACGTGATGCTCAGGTCGTCGCCGATGTCAAGGATGCCGTCGCTGGGCTCGGGCTGACCGAGCGGACGCGGACGTTGCATATCCTTCACCAGAGAAATTTCCTGGCTGGAGCGTGTGATCTCGTCAGTGCCGTAGTCGCTCACAGAGAGGACGCGGAACACATACTCGCCGTCCGTGAAGTTATTCATTGGCAGTCTGTAGGTCACCTTCGCGCCGCTTGTTGGGAGCAGTTCGTTGTTTGTGGTCAAATCATCCTCTTTGAGTACATACTCGCGCAAGAGTGTCCAGTCTGTAGCGCCTTGCTTCTTATACTGGATGCGGAAGGCCTTTAGGCCGAGATAGTTCCGGTCGAAGCCCGAGAAGGTCAGATCGAGGTCTGTCTTCGTCTGGATGTTCATTACCGTCTTGGACAATGCCAGATCGACGGGCGACGATGAGGGAACGAAGTGGGCCGAGATATACACTGTATCAGAGATGAGTTCCCACGTGCTGGTCGGATCGTACTGGCACTGCGAAGCTAAGACTATAGCGATGCTGTCATAGTTTAGCACATCTTCCTTGGTCTGCTTCAACTGAAGGGCCTTGGTCACGGTCGTGCCTGCCGGAATCTTAATGATACGGCTGTCGGTGATGGCTTTACCGTCAATCATCAGATTTGCGCCATCGGGATTTGTTTCGTCGTCCACGAGCAGACGGTAATACACATCTTCGTCGATCTCCGAAGCATTGCTCAGACGCAACGTGTAATTGGCTATGCCGCCGGTTGGGACGTCGCTCACAATGGGCACATCGACGTCAATCTGCGGCACCTCAATCTGCATGGTAGCTTCCATGATGGTGGTGCCTGGCTTGTAATACTTGGTCGCCACTTGTCCTTCGTACGGGCAGCATGTCTGTCCGCCACGGGTGTGGAAGATGGGACCGAAGTCGCCATAATTGTACACATCGACCGAGATGGCGTCGTCGTCGCCGTCTTCTGCCAGCGTGTAGCTGAAGGTGGTCTCGTGCGTGTACGTCGTGTCGTTCACGTGATGTTCGCCGCCGAACGTCTCATCTTGAATATGAATGTTGAATCCGAAATCGTTGATGGCAAATCCTGTGCTGTTGTCCAGAATCAAGCCACCTGATATCTTCCAATCGCGAGAATAGGTGGTATCGTTCTGCACCGTGGTCTCGTAGGTGTAGGATGTGCCGGAGTCGAAAGAGTAATTCTTTCCATAGTTGTCGCCGAACTTCTTACGTTTCTCCCATGCTTTCACCTTCTCCTCCTCGTTGTCACGCAGGCGGTCCTTCCAGTTCTCTATCTGACAGTTGACCCAGGCCACCGAGTCCGTGGCAACCTGCACACCAGGAACCTTAAACTTGCTATAAGTCCCCTCGGTACCGAATTTCGGGTCGTCGGGCGACAAAGTGGTCAGATAGACTGTATGGTCGGTATCGTTATGGTAGGTGTCGATGTTGCTCTGGGTGGTGGTGGTCAGGAACTTCTTGCGCATCAACTCGTAGTTGGGCAACATCACGTTTTCGATGTAGTTCTGCGTGTACATGAACATCGTACCGAATTGGATACTTGTCTGGAAGATATCTTCCAAACCAATCTCAACATCATTGCCAGACTGGCGTCTGAGGTCCAAATCGCGAACCTTGCCAAACAGGAGATTGGAGGAGTGACCGATGAACACATCACCTTGGGCGCCTACATATTCCGGTGAGGCAGACGTGCTGATGCTCTGTGTCACACTCGTCGTCTCTACCCACGTCGTCGAAGTCTCGTTCTCGTATTCCGTCTTCGCGCCCACTTCCAGATCGTCGCAAGCTTCTGTCTCCTCCATATCAATTATGCCCGCGCCAATGCCAATGACTTTATGGAAACCAAACTTGTGCTTAAACGAAGCAGCGAAGTTCTCGGTAAAGGTCGAGCCCTCAACCTTGCTTATAGTCTTCGACGATCCAGTCTTCCACTCAGTGAACGAGTTGGTTCCCGGCGGGTCGCGCAATACCATGCTCACCTTCTCTGGACCGGCCGTCACAAAGTTGTTGCCAGTGGGCAGACTGCCAAGGATGATACCAGTCATTCCGTTGCCGTCCCATTGTTTGAAAGCACCTCCGACCTCGTAGGTCATCGAGATGGTACGGGTGTAGGGCTCGGCGATGTTAGGTAAACCGGCCTTCCAACGGTATTTGGCGTGACCTAGGCTGTCCAATTGCAACTGGTTCTCCTGCAGACCAGCAGTAGAGCCTGGAGCGTGGTCGCCTACCTGCTCATAATACACATGCTGCTCTGACGAGAGGGCATTGCTGATGGTCACGATATTTCCGTTCAAAGGTACATGATCCAACTTACCATTGTCAGCATTCTCGTACTCTTCATAGCCCTCGATCAGGAACGTGTATGGGTCGCCTTGGATGAATAGTGGCGATTTGTAGCCTGAGACACCGTAGTTGTAAGTCACCACGTCGCCCTCCACACTGTAGATATCGTTGAGCTCTATTTCGCCCAAGTCGTCCTGGATCTTGTAGCTGTCTATACCGAACGAACCGTCTTCGCGTCCTTCCTGCTTCACCGTGAACGTCGGCGGGCAGTGATACGTCTGGCTAAGCTTCGTGTTGTACTCGTACAACTCATAGCTCTCGCCGTCGTCAGCATACAGCGTGTCGGTGTATGCCATCAGCGGCGACGTCAGGTCAATCGTCATCTGATCGCCCACTGTCAGTCCACTATTCATCACCGTCATGCTCTCTACCGTATAGAGCAGCGGTGGTAGCATAGCCGAGAACTCACCCGTGACGGAATCTGTGCGGATGATCACCTTCTGGCAATCCACTTTCGTCTCGCCGCCCTGGCGGAAGGAAGTGCTGGCAATTTTATCCGTAGCCGAGGCAACGGGCACATCATTCTTGTTGTTTTTGAAGCCAGAACCGTCTGGGTACTTCTCTGCATTCAGATAGTACCGCGAGTCGTTTAGCGACAGCACTAGCTCCGTTTTACCGATGTTGTTCGTGCTCAGCCCGAATCCTACGGCTTTCTTGCCCTGGATATCGCCGCCGACCACACGACCGGTGAAGTTGACCAATGTCTCATCAACAAACCCCAGGTTCTTGACCTCGCTGTTGAAGAGATGCATCTCATTGCCCGTATTGTTCGGGTCGGCCGGATAACGGCCGGCGTTGTTAAACACATGACCATTCTTCTTCACCTGAATGAAGTGCTTACCGATAGGTACGCTGATGGTGTAAGAGCCGTCTTCTGCACTTTGGATGATCTCTCCGTTCTTAGAGCACACGTTGCCGTCAACATAGAACATGGCACCCTCCACCGGATAGTTCGTACCAGCGTACAGAACCGTGCCGCTAACAGGGAACGAGGAAACATCGTTGAAGTCCGTGCCGTTGTGCACCAGCGAGTTGTTGCCGATGAAGCGCAGATGCTGGCTGGGGTTGAATTCGTGGATGCCTAGTTTTGGCATGACGGCATAGGTAGTACCCTCGCCGGAGAACGGAATACCCTGAATAATGTAGTTGCCATCCCTGTCGGTCTTGGCCTTCAGTGCCAGTTGCTCGGGGGTAATCGTCGCGCTCTCCACGTTATTAGCCATCGTCCCATGGTGTTCGTGATAGACGGTGCCATCGCGCGAATAGTCGAAAAACTGTGAATTCAGGCCCTCGTCGAAGGTCCAATACGTCTCCAGATTCTTCTCGTTACCCACAAGCAGATGGTCGAAGTTCTCCTTGATCTCGTCCTCGCTGAGACACCTCGTCCACAGCCGGAAATCATCAACATAGCCGTTGAAGAAGCCTAATTGGAATTTGGTCGAAGCCCCCAGGGACAGGTTTTGTTTGAGGGCCTGTTTGTTCTTATTCAGTACGACATTGCCGTCAGCGTCGGATGTCACAATATAGCATGTGATCGAGTCGGCCTGGCGGGTCAGCACCACATGATTGTATTCGCCTTTCTTCAACCACGAGTTGAGTTTAATACCGTATCTTGGCGCGCTGGCCGAACCGTCGCCAAACACCATTCGACCCGTAACCAACATACCCAAAGCCTGATTGCCAGCAAACTTTGCAATCCACGTGTCTTGGAACTCATCGGGGCGGAACCACATCTGGATGGTGAAGTCGCCCTCGTTGAACTTATCGGCGGCGTAGGAGGTTGATGGGTAGGGCCATTCCACGTAACCACTGGCGTCGGTGAAGTGCATGGCGTGATACTGTTCAGAGGCGTCGGCCGACGAACCGGTCTTGACCAGTTCTACATCGGCACCTGGCACAGCACTGCCGGTTGAGCCGTAGGTGATGCGGCCGCTTACCGTACCGGTTGTCTGCGCAAAGCCTATATCAGTAAGTTGGTTGGTAACGATGGCACCGTCTTCACACTTGTCTTGTACGGTGACGCGATAGTCGTAGTAGACGCCGGGCAACGGTGTGTCGTCGTCGTAAAATAGATATTCATCGGTACTCGACATGACACGGAGATTGGTCCATGCCTCATCTTTCTTATCTGTGCGGCGACGGTCTACTATGTAGGTCTTGGCAAGTCCCGAACTCTTCACATCTACATGCCAGTTCAGTTTCACTAAACCGGGATATACGCCTTTTGTTGCTTTGAGTGAATAGAACTGTGTACCGCTACCGATGGCTAGGTTTTCAAGCTTTGCTTCGTTGAGTACTTTTCCATCGATAACACCCACCACGCGGTAGTCGTGGGGTGCACAGGCATTCAACGGCTCTTCGGTATAGGGGACACCGCCATCTACGCCGTTCTTTCGACCGCTCTGTTGTGAAGTGCGGTGCATCCAGGTAAAACTGGTCTGTCCATTAGTAGGTGTGATGGTGTAGATGGGACTGGATTCTTCGTCCACATAGATATTGAACTTGTTGCCCCAATTTGCGGGATATCCGTCGGATGTCCATGTAAAGACGATGCGGTCGTCTTGTCTTACAGCCTTTAAGTTGTTTACAGGCACCTTACGAGTCGTGTTCACCGTCACTTGGCCCTTACAATCATCGTTTTTCGTATTCTCGTTCCATGTGTTGGAAACATAATACACATAATAGGTCACGTCCGACTCGTTCGTGAAGCCTTTATCCTCATAGGAGAGGGAGTCGCGCGGATACGTTATGATCTTCGTATTGCCGCGATAGATCACCCATTTGTAATCGGTATAATTGCCGGGGATACTGGCGCTCCACTTCAGCGTTACCTTTTTGTCTCTCTGGTTGAACGTCCCCTCTACCTTGGGCTTGGCCGATGGTGCTTCAATTTTTACCGTTGCAGACTTCTCGGCACTGTTTTCGGCGAACACCACCCCGGAAGAATTGACACCGTCGAGGCGGTATTTCACGGTGTGGTTACCTACAGTCGTAGCCGTGGCGCTGGTGCCCCAGGAGCCGCCGTCAACGCTGTATTTCATTGTGCCGTAATTGCCTGTAGCCGCCTTGGAAACCAGATTCAGCGCCTTGCCGTTATATACAAGGCCGGTGGCGAAGGTGGGATCGTTATTGATTGACACCGCCTGATTGGTGAATTTCATCATTACGTAGATATGAGGGCCTGAGGCACCTTTGTTCATATCGCAAACACCGCTATTCCCCTTAGCCCAATATATCACACCATCCGAGCTTTCCTCGTTAGCCCATAGCTCGGTGATAACGCGCTTCGAGCCGCCATGTGAGTCGCTGGATGAATAGCCTGTACGTTCCTTGGTATAATAAAGGTATATGTAAGCGCCGCCAGCACCATGATTCAAATCGCCGACAAAAGCGCTTCCTTTATCACCTGACTTTGCATCATGGCCAACCTTGTAGTATGTTCGGCCGCCATAAGTGAAAGAACTCTCGTTTGACGTCGAAGCAACAATGTCGGTGATGTATCCCGTCTCAGGATTGGCCGATGAACTCGTCTTGTAAGCCAGATAGACATAATATGAATTGGTACCGGCACCTTCATTAAGGTCTTTGTTGACGATAGTCCAACCATTCTGCTTATAAGTCGTTTTTACGGAGTTCATGTCAGATTCATAATAGCGTCCAAGCACTTTCAGCTCGGTGATACCGTTGGCGGCCAATGCCTCCGGCACAGCCAGAATGAACAGGATGAGTAATAGAAACAGCCTGTTCATCAGACATGCATTGCGTGTCAGCAGCCCCAGCCACTGGCTGCGCTGCCATCGTCCTCGTCCTGAACTTGCAGGGGGCGGAAATTGTTTCTTTCTTTTCATAATGCTTAAAATTTAGTGGTTTTAAAAAGGAATGATGAATGAATAATAGAAGAGTATATTTATTATACGTATTTTGAGAGTTTAGTGTCGTGTAGGCGACGTTGCAGTTCGTCGCGGAGCTCGACGTTCTCACGGATCTCGGAAATGATGGCATCGTTCTTCCGACGTAGCTCATGCTGGTTGTGCAAAATGCACCCCAGCAGCACTGCGACGATGGCGACCAATGCGGCGATGATGACGGTGAGTAGGATAATAACAGTATCAGTAGGCATACGCTTTACTATGTTTGATGCTGCGAATATAATAACAAAAATTCGTCTGCGCAATAGCTCAGACGAATTAACGTATGTTTTCAGACGAATTAACGGATACTTCCTACGAATTAACGGATGGCGCCGCCGGATTCACGGAACTGCGAGGGTGTGAGTGCATACTTCTGCTTGAAGTTACGACCGAAGGTGTCGGCACTAGGGAAGCCGCTCTCGCGTGCAACGTCGGCGATGGAGAGGTCAGGTCGAGAAGATAGCAACTTAGCAGCGTAAGGCAGACGGCAGTCGGTAAGGAATTCGATAAGTGACTTGTAAGGACTTCCCTTGGCAAAAGCGGCACCTATGCGCTCTTTCGACAGGCCGAAGCGGTCTACCAATGCCTGGCGGTCAAGCTGTGAGTCTAGGTAAAGCCGATCGCGGAGAATGACGTCGCGCAAGCTCTGGAAGAGTTCTTCGTCTGATGTCCCGTCGACAATCTTCCCACTGGGGACAGGACTACTTGCAGCTTCCTCCTCCTTACTCTTTTCTTCTTTCTCTTCCCACTTCTCCTTATATTCTATGGCCTCAGCAATCTCACGAGCTAGGACATGGTTTTTGCGCATGGTCTCACGTCGCTTGTAGTAGAAGTAAATGGCAAAGGCAACGGCAGCGAGAAGTCCGACAACGATGGCAGCCGTCAGCCATCTGTAGAAACGGGCATCGGACTCAGCTTGCTGGCGGGCAAGCTGCTCCTCCTGCAAGTGATATATGGTGGCCAGTTCGTTCAACTGTTCGCGCTGGTTGCGCTGGTCGAGACTGTCGCGGATGACAGAGGCCCGTTCTAAATAGCCCAGCGACTCGGCCGTGCGTCCCTGCATCTTCGAGGCCACACTGCGCTGCTCGAGGCAGATGAGGTAGTTGGGGTTAATGGTGTCGGGATAAGTGCCCTCAAAGCGGCGCATAGCCTGGTCGAAGCGGTCGAATTGTCCCATGTGGTGATAGGCGGCCGACAGCATCTTGTCGCAGTCTATACCCTTACTCCATTCCGTTTTAAAAACTTCGGCCTCTGTGTCAAGGGCTTTCTTGAGGTATTGTGCGCGTAGGCTGGGGTTGTCTTTGTGCTGCGTCACTTGGCGGGCATAGGCTGTGGTAAGGAAGGCCAGCATTTGACCGCGGGCGAAGTCAATAAACTCGGCGGGGTTGAAGCCTTCCTGCATGTCACCAAAGCGCTCGGGGTTCTTTTCTAGCTCGTCAAGGCGTTCGAGTACCTCCTTACACACCGTTTCCATCTCGGGGTAGCGGTCGTGGTCGATGAGGATGTGCAGTAGCTTTTTCGATGCGTCATGGTAGGATACTACGCCGCCGAAGGTGTCCAACTTGCGCAAATCAGCGAGGGTGGCTTTCAGGCGCTCTATACCCTCGTCGGTGCGCCCTGTCTGAGCCATTGAGCGTGCAACGAAGGCCTCCATCTTGCCTACCTCGTCGGGCATATTGAGGGCATGGGCCAGACGTGACGCCTCAGTGGCATAACGTATAATGGCGGGGTGGTTGGCCGATGTGTATTCGATGCTTGTCAACAGCAGGTACACGCGTTCCAGTGTCGTCGAGTCCTTGATGGCATCTTTGTTGTCAATCAGGTCGAGGCATGTCTGCCGTGCCAGAGGCATGTTGCGCAGGCCGCCGTACTGTGTCACGGCTTTGAGGTATTCCGCGCGTTGCCATGTGATATTTCCCACGATGCGGGCAGAGTCGATAATTACCAATGCGCGTTCGGGGTCGTTGCGGTGGATGCTCATGGCGGCAGCTTCTGTGTAGAGCGTGTCACGATCGGTAGGCTGGTGTCTTTTGCTGTTTTTTTCATGCATGCAGCCTGTCAGTAATAGAATGGTTGTGGCAAACAGAATTAGGTGATTCTTGTAAAAAGTATTCATAGTGTATAAGTATTAGTTGGCTATTCAAAGTTTTATGAGGGTTGAGCCGGTCGTCGCAGGGGTATCGGTGGTAGCCTGTACGGCATAGACGCCAGATGGCAGGGCACCAAGGTCAATAGCAGTGTTTTCCGTCAGCATCTCATGGTGCAGTAAGCGTCCCCTGAGGTCGTAGACGCTGAGGGTGCCACATGTGGCGCCACTAATATGTAACGTTCGACCTTGCAGACGGATGTCTGCCTGACGGGGTTGGTGATGACTGATGTCTTTGATTCCGTCGATGCCGAGCAGGTGGAGCAGGCCACGGTAGGCATCAATCTCGCCGTAGCCGTATTCATTGTTGGGGTAGGAGAGGACCGCGTCAGGCTGACGGCAGGTATGGCTGAAGGCATCGATGATTTCCTCGCGGGTGAGGTCAGGCTTGGCCTGCAGCCAGAGGGCTATGATGCCTGCCACGACGGGCGCGGCCATCGACGTGCCGGTATTGGCGTTCCAGGCGTAGGTGCGGTCCTCAAAAACGAAGTGCTCGACGTCGGAGTTGATGTCGTTGGCTTCGGGATTGTGCTCTAAGTAGTAGCTGCTGTACGACGAGATGATGTTGTCGCCGGGAGCCACGACGTCGGGTTTCTGCATTCCGTTGATGGCCGGGCCGATGGAGGAATAGGGGCTGCGAAGCCCGACGGTACGCCCCTTAGAGAAGTCGCGGTACTCGCCTTTGTAGTTGATAAAGCCTAAGCGGTGGGCGGTGGCACCGACACACACGACTGACGGGAAGCAGGCCGGAGCGTGGATGTTACGGGTCATTTCGGCCGCAGTCCATCGTGGGTCTATGTCAGGACGGTTGTCGAGGCCATTGCTGGAACTGCCGTAGAGTTCGACATGGTTGTCTCGGCCCTGAAGGACCAAGGCGATGGGCGGAAGTGCTGACAGGGCTTTGTTGGCCGTGAAGAGCACGTTGTAGACCGTGTCGGCGGTGAATGACGAAGGATAGCGGTCGGTGGTGACGGTGCAGGTATCGCCACCGATAAACAGCGTGTCGGTGAGTACGGAGTCCTTCAGGAAACGTTCTGAGGTAATGTCGAGTGTCGTGGTCGCGTTATCGTAGACAATGGCAGAGAGATGGAGCGGTGTGCGGGTCTTGATGCGGTAGAAGGCGGTCGTGTTGGTAGTATTGATAAAAGCCCCGGCCGCTTCCTCCCCGGCAGTCTTTTCCAAATATGTCTTTGTCACACACTCGTTACCTGCCGATGCCACGATGATACGGCCGGGGCCGGTGATACTGTCGAGAAAGGCAGCATAGAGACTGTCTTCCTGGTCGAGATAGGGTGGATAACCCTCGCTGAACGATGCCACGCAGGGCTTGCCCTCACGGTCGGCGTAGTCGAAGATGTACTTGAAGCCGAGGGCGTCGGTGGCCGTGGTGTATTTGTCGATGTCGGCAGAGTCGATGAGGGCGATGTCGTCGCTGACGGCGTTGCTTACCAGGCAGATGTCTGCGTCGGGGGCAATGCCCTGGTATCGCGAGTTGTAGCCGCTACCCGCAGCGATGCCGAGGGTGTGAGTGCCGTGGGTCTGGATATGCCCGTCGGCGGAGTGCTGCTGAGCATGGACGAGGTCGGCGCCCACGAAGTCGCGGCCTACTGGCAGCTGACTGTCGACGGTGTCCTTCGATAGCTGGTCCCAGAAGGCGCCGATGCGATAGCGGGTGGCTGAAGGGTCGAGGAAGTTGGGGTGGGTGAGGTCGAAGCCGATATCCATTACGCCTACGATGACGCCCTTGCCAGTGTAGCCCCTCTCTATCTCCCCCCTGTAGGGGGAGTATAGGCGGTCGGCTCCTACGATGATAGCCGTGGTGTCCATTGTGGTGCGCCCGGAAGGGCTGGCCTCGATGCGGCGGACGGCCGGATGGTCAGACAGCGGGCCGATGCTGCTGACGGGTATGCTGACGATGGCTATGTTGCCCACCGTTGCATAGGGCTTGCAGCCGTAGGTGCGCCATACCTCGTCGGCCTTGTCGGTGTCGATGCGAATAAAGGCTGTCAGTGTCCGCGCCGGCTGTCGTGTGCCGGCCGTTCTCGACAGAGCAGGCTGTTGCTGCAGTGTCAGTCCGCGGACGTATGCCGACAACTTGCGGTTATCAGTAGCCAAGCTGCCAACAACCGCCGCAAAAAGAATCGCCAAGATAAACAGCCGTCTCCTCACAGTTCACATCTCACTTCTTGTTCTTCTGATAGTACTCCAGTCCAAGCTGCACGTTCTTGACAACGGCATCGGTCGAGAATGTGGCACCGGTAACGCCGTCAACCTTCAGGGCGGCAGCATCCTTCACCTTCAGTCCGTCCCACTTTCCCTGTAGTGCCTTCTTTACGCGGGTAAAGTATTTGGGCGTCTCCTGGTTCTTCAGAAACTCCACCTTCTCCACCTTGTTCTTTTTGATGTACACCTTGACGGGGGTCGTCCCTGCGTAGCCCTGGACATCCTTGCCCAGCGTGGTGGTGTTAACGACGTAAACGCCGTTCTCCTTGGTCATCACTTCGTCATCCTTTTGAGCTGCACTCTGCAGTGTGGCGGCCAGCACGATGAGTGCCAACGAGCCTAAAAACATCTTTTTCATTTTATCTTTTCTTTGCTGTTATGTCATTTAATCGGTGCAAATTTACGCATATTTCCTTAATTCTGCAACAGCAAATAGCATGCAAATACGTTTTTTTAGCTAAAAAGTTTGGCTATATGAAAATTTTATTGTTATTTTGCAGAAGTTTACAAACAATAATCACTTAAACAGGTAATATTATGAAGAAGTTTTTTGTAGCTATCGTAGCAATGATGCTGGCCGTGCCTTCGTTCGCACAGTTTGCCAGCGGTGGTTTCGAACTCGACAAGAACAATGTCTACTATGGTGCCCGCATGGGTCTGACGCTGGCATCGATGTCAGGCGACTATGATGCTTCGGGCATGAAGGCCGGTCTGACGCTGGCTGGTGTCATCGGTTTGCGCGTGTCATCATCCTCGCCGGTGTTCTTGGAGAGTGGTTTCTATTATACCCAGCGTGGTGGTAAGGAGGACGATGTGACGATGACGCTGAAGAACCTGGAAATCCCCATCGTCCTCAAGTATGGCATTCAGGCCACCGACAAGATTGCAGTGCTTCCCTTCCTGGGACCCTACTTCTCATGGGGTATTGGCGGACGCATCAAGAACGACAAGATTGACTTTGATGAGAGTTCTTACAACGTGGTGAACCATGGCGACATGGGTGTCAAGGTGGGTTGCGGTGCTGAGTACGACATGCTCTATCTTGAGGCTGGCTACCAGTTCGGTATTGCCAATATTGCCGACGACAAGGGCTCTATCCACAGCAATGCTCTGTTCATTAACTTCGGTGTGAACTTCTAATCGACATAGTTATAATAGATAAGGGAACCTGATTCGGGTTCCCTTTTTTTATAGTTCCTTCTTTAGGAACTGGGGCGTGTATCCTTTCTTGCTCAGGGCTACTTGCTGGGGCGTGCCAACGGTGAGCACTTCGCCGCCTCGCCGACCGCCCTCGGGACCCATGTCGATGATCCAGTCGGCCTGACGAATGACGTCGAGGTTGTGCTCGATGATGATGACCGTGTTACCGCGATCGACGAGTTGGCGGAGTACCTGCATCAGGATGCGGATGTCCTCGAAGTGGAGACCAGTGGTCGGCTCATCGAGGATGTAGACTGTCTTACCCGTGTCGCGCTTCGACAATTCGGTGGCCAGTTTCACGCGCTGGCTCTCGCCGCCGCTTAATGTAGTGGAGGGCTGCCCGAGCTTGATGTAGCCAAGACCGACGTCTTGAATAGTTTTAATCTTGCGTAGAATGTCGGGAACATTCTCAAAGAACTCCACAGCCTGGTTGATGGTCATGTCGAGCACGTCGGCAATGCTTTTGCCCTTGTAGCGCACTTCAAGGGTCTCGCGGTTATAGCGCTTACCGTGACACTCCTCACAGGGTACTTGGATGTCTGGCAGGAAGTTCATCTCGATGGTCTTGTAGCCGTTGCCGCCGCAGGTTTCGCAGCGGCCGCCCTTAACGTTGAACGAAAAACGACCGGGCTTGTAGCCGCGAATCTTGGCCTCGGGCAGCCCTACAAACAGCGAGCGGATGTCGGCGAAAACACCTGTGTAGGTAGCTGGGTTGGAGCGAGGCGTTCGGCCTAAGGGCGACTGGTCGACGTTGACCACTTTATCAATCAACTTCAGGCCCTCAATGCTCTCATAGGGCATGGGCCGCTTCAGCGCGCGGTAGAAGTACTTCGAGAGTATGGGCTGCAGCGTCTCGTTGACAAGCGTCGACTTGCCCGAGCCCGATACTCCGGTGACGAGGATGAGCTTGCCCAAAGGGAATTCCACGGTAATATTCTTCAGGTTGTTGCCAGTGCAGCCGCTTAGCTTTAAGACTTGTTGCTCGTCTTCGCTTTTGTCGGTCTCTGCTGCAACATTGTTGCAGCATAGGGAACCGTTGAGATACTTGGCCGTCAGCGTGTCGCTTTTCAGTAGTTCTTCTGGTGTGCCTTGGAACACTACTTCGCCGCCCTTACGGCCGGCGCGGGGGCCGATGTCGATAATCCAGTCAGCTGCGAGCATCATGTCGCGGTCGTGCTCGACGACGATGACTGTGTTGCCCAAATCACGCAATTCTTTCAGCGAGTGGATGAGCCGTTCATTGTCGCGTTGGTGCAGGCCTATGCTGGGCTCGTCGAGAATGTAGAGCACGTTGACCAACTGGGAGCCGATCTGCGTAGCCAGTCGGATGCGCTGGCTTTCTCCACCAGAGAGCGAGGCCGACGGGCGGTTCAGGGCCAGATAGTCGAGACCGACCTCCAGAAGGAAGTCCAGTCGTGTGCGTATTTCCTTTAATATCTCAGCGGCTATCTGGCGCTGTTGATTGTCCAAGTGCTTTTCAGCTTGGTCAATCCACTCGCGCAGTTCGCTGATGTCCATCGAAGCCAGCTCGGCAATGTTCTTGTCCCAAATCTTATACGACAGGGCTTCGCGGTTCAGCCTCTGGCCGTGACACTCGGGGCACGGTGCTTCCGCCAGAAACTGGTCGGCCCACTTCTGGCCTGCTGTCGAGTCGTCGTTCTCCATGACTTGTCGCAGGTACTTGATGATGCCATCGAACGCAACGAAGTAGTCGCTTGTCGTGTGTACCAGTTCTTTGTCTATGCGCACGTTTTCCAACGACCCGTAGAGCACCTCTTGCAATGCCTCTTCGGGAATGTCCTGAATGGGCGTCTTCAGGTCGCACTCATACTTCTTGAGTATGGCGTCAATCTGCCAGAAAATCATCTGGTTTTTGTACTTGCCCAATGGTACAATGCCCCCTTCGTGGATGTTCTGCTTACGGTTGGGGATGACCTTATTCAGATCAATCTCGTTGATGTAGCCCAGTCCTTTACAATGGGGACAGGCTCCTTGGGGGGAGTTGAACGAAAAGTTGTTAGGTGCAGGATCACTGTAGCTTATGCCCGACGTGGGACACATCAGTCGCTTGGAGAAGAACTTCGCCTCATTCGTATCCTTGTCGAGAATCATGATGAGTCCATCGCCCTGCTTCATGGCTAGAGCCACCGACTTCTTCAGGCGGTCAATTTCACCGCTCACCGCCATCTTATCAATGACCACTTCGATGTCGTGGTTCTTATAGCGGTCCACCTTCATGCCTCGGGTTATCTCCTGCAGCTGTCCATCAATGCGGATGTTCAGGTAGCCCTTGCGGCGCATGCTCTCGAACAGTTCGCGATAATGGCCTTTGCGGCTGCGCACCAGCGGGGCCAGGATAAAAATCTTGCGGCCTGTATAGTCGTGCTGTATCATGTCGACCACGCGTTCCTCAGTGTATTTCACCATCGGCTCCCCTGTCATATAGCTGTAGGCATGGCCGGCACGGGCAAAGAGCAGTCGCATGTAGTCGTAGATTTCGGTGGTGGTGCCCACGGTTGAGCGTGGATTTTTATTCGTCGTCTTCTGCTCGATGCTGATGACGGGCGACAGTCCCGTAATCTTGTCGACATCGGGGCGCTCCATGCCGCCAAGGAAGTTGCGGGCATAGGCCGAGAATGTCTCGATATAGCGGCGCTGCCCTTCGGCAAAGATGGTGTCGAAGGCCAGTGACGACTTACCCGAACCGCTGAGACCGGTGATGACAGTCAGCGAGTTTCGGGGAATCTCTACATCGATGTTTTTCAGGTTGTGGACGCGAGCGCCGAAGACCTGTATTTTATCTTGCATGGAGTGGTTCTGGGTTTAAGGGTTTTCCGACCCTGAGGTACTGGTGCCCTCGGTGAAGTTTCTGAGGAGGTTGATGTCTTTCTTGATGTTATACTCGCGTCCGTCGGCGCCCTTGGCTTTCACCAGTACGTAGTAGACGCCATCCTTGACCGGTGAACCGTGGAATGTGCCGTCCCAGCCTTTCGACACATCTGTCCAATCGAAGAGCTTCTGTCCCCACCGGTTGAAGATGTAGCCATGAAACTCCACGATGCTCTTGTAGTGGGCCGTACTGTTAGGGTCGTTGACACCTTTGGCACCGTAGATATCGTTCTTGCCGTCGCCGTTGGGCGAGAATGCATTAGGCATCTCCAGACGACTTTCGCTGATGGTCACCTTAATCATCGAGGAATCCAGTTCGACGCCGTTGTCGGTGAGTCGCGCCTTCAGCGTAACCAAGAATGATCCCGACTCGGTGAACGTGTATTGCGTGTCCTCCTCGTAGCGCACCAATAAGTCCTGTTCTGCACCCTCCTTGCGGAAGTGCCACTCGTAGGCTGGTGTATGGTCGCCCATGTCGGTAGGATTGGCCCGGAAGGTAACATCAAGGGGAGCCTGCGCCGTGAAGTCGATATCACTATCCACCATATTATTGTTCTCGTCCACGTAGGTGGCTGTCACTTTTATCTTCTGGCTATAGCTCAATATTGGAATAAGCGCCAACAGAACTACTAAGAAAGATTGCTTTATTCTCATATTCGTTAGAATTTTGGTGCAAAGTTACAAAAAATAATGAAAAAGGTTGACGGTGCCGTAGATTTTTTGTACTTTTGTAGCGCAAAACAGAAAACAGAGGAAAAATGAAACACATATTAAGATACTTTTTGTTGGCAGCCTTGGCTGCTTTCGTGACGGAACCTGCTTTCGGACAGACGCAGACGTGGCGTGAGATGCACAAGGTGAAGAAAAAGGAGACCCTCTTCGGCATAGCCCGCCAGTATGGATTGACCGTTCAGGAACTATTAGATGCCAATCCAGAGATGAACAAGCCGGGATACGAGTTGAAGAAAGATGACTTCATCCTGATTCCCTATGCCAAGGACCAGACACCAGCAGCTACCCCGGCGCCAACAACATTGGCCTCCAAGCCTGTTGCTTCGAAGCAAAAGAACAAGACCATTAAGTTAGGTGTCATGCTCCCATTACATGATATCAATGGCGACGGTCGGCGCATGGTGGAGTATTATCGGGGACTGCTGATGGCTTGTGACAGTCTGAAGAAGTTAGGCATTTCGGTCGATGTGCATGCCTGGAATACTCCTGATAATGCCGATATTGCCCCGGTACTGCGCGACAAGGCAGCCAAGCAGTGCGACCTGATTATCGGCCCGCTCTATTCGAAGCAGATGGCTCAGTTGTCAGACTTTGTGACACAGAACGATATCCGGCTGGTCATTCCGTTCTCCATCAATGCACCACAATTGATGACCAATAAGAACATTTTCCAGATTTACCAGTCACCCTTGGACTTCAACGAGTCGGTCATCAGTCAGTTCCTCAATCGCTTTGCAGGCTATCATCCTGTGTTTATTGACTGCAATGACTCGACGAGCCAGAAAGGGGCCTTCACATTCTCCTTGCGCAAGCAGTTAGATGCCAAAGGCATAGAGTACGGGATAACCAATCTGAATACGACTGGTGCCAGTTTCGCCCGTTCGTTCAGCAAGTCGAAGCCCAACGTGGTCATCCTCAATACCGGCCGTTCGCCCGAACTGAATTCTGCCATTGCCAAACTGAATGGTCTTACCACGCCAGCCTCGGGCATCAAGGTAACGCTCTTCGGCTATACGGAGTGGCTGATGTACACCAACTACCTGTTAGACAGTTTCTATAAGTACGATGTGTACATACCTGCTGCTTTCCATTACAACCCGCTGACTTCGCGTACATTGCGTGTACAGCAGAAGTATCGCTGGAATTTCCATCAGGATATGATGAACGCCCAGCCTCGCTTCGCCATCACAGGCTTTGACCATGGCATGTTCTTCCTGCAGGGTTTCCACCAGTATGGCAAGGACTTCACCGGAGCCCCGGGCATCCTCGGCTACGAGCCAGTTCAGACGCCCCTGAAGTTTGAGCGCATTGCGAATGGTGGCTTGCGCAACCGCAGTCTTTACTTTGTCCATTACATGCCTGAACACAGGTTGGAGACGATTAGCTTTTAAGAGGTGAAGGATGAGAAATCTGTTCATTATTCTCTTTTCATTGTTCATAACCACTGTCAGCGCGCAGATAGGTGAATACCGCAACGAGTTTGCCGTGGGCTTTAATGGCGGACTAAACATGAGCTCTGTCGACTTCGTGCCCGAGGTGCCGCAGTCGCAGCTCTTCGGCAAGACCTTCGGACTGTCCCTGCGCTATACCGGCGAGAAGTACTTCAACAGTATCTGTGCAATCGTGGCCGAGGTGAATTACTCGCAGATGGGCTGGGAGGAGCGTATCTGGGACGCGAACGATGAGCCGGTCATCAATGGCGAAACGGGATTGGCCGAAGAGTATTGCCGCAAGGTTGACTACATTCAGGTGCCCCTCTTCGCCCGTCTGGGCTGGGGGCGCGAGCGCCGCGGCTTCCAGTTCTTCTTTCAGGCCGGACCGCAGATTGGCTACTACCTCAGCGAGAAGTCGGAGTACAATTTCGACCTCGACCATCCGAATTGGAACTACCGCGTGTCGCACATTTCAGGTCCCGACATTGTGCAGGACGGAAAGACGTACAAATTCTCTAATATGTACCACATGCCTATTGAGAACAAGCTCGACTACGGCATCGCCGTCGGTTTGGGCCTGGAGTTCTCGCGGTCTAAGATCGGCCACTTCATGCTCGAGGGCCGCTTCTACTATGGCTTGGGCAATATATATGGTAGCAGCAAGCGCGACTATTTCGCGAAATCAGACTACCAGACTATTACCGTCAAGGCTACCTACCTCTTTGACATTGTCAAGAGCAAAAACGATAAGATAAAGTAAATTACCAATAAACAACTAAAAATTATGTTTGAGAATCAACCTAAAGGACTCTATGCGTTGGCACTGGCCAACACAGGCGAACGCTTCGGCTACTACACGATGCTCGCCGTCTTCGCACTCTTCCTGCGTGCTAACTACGGACTCGACGCCGGCTGGGCGGGCGAGATCTACAGTGACTTTCTGATGCTGGTCTACTTCCTGCCCATTGTGGGCGGTTGGCTGGCCGATAAGTTCGGCTTCGGCCGCATGGTGACCATCGGCATCCTCATTATGTTTGCAGGCTACCTGCTGCTCTCCGTTCCCCTCGGTGGCGACACGGTGGCGCTGGTCGTGATGCTCGCTGCGCTGGTGCTCATCGGACTGGGCACGGGACTCTTCAAGGGTAACCTCCAGGTGATGGTGGGTGACCTCTACAACGACCCGCAGTATGCCGCTCAGCGCGACTCGGGCTTCTCCATCTTCTACATGGCCATCAACATCGGCGCGCTGTTTGCTCCGACGGCTGCCGTGAAGATTATGGAGTGGGCACAGCAGAACCTTGGCACATCGGTCAACGACTCCTACCACTTCGCCTTCGCCGTGGCCTGCGCCTCGCTCATCCTCTCCATCGCCATCTACTACATCTTCCGTCCGACCTTCCGCCACGTAGAGGGCGGCACGAAGAAGGCAGGCGTACAGGCTGAGGTCGAGGAACTGTCGAAGGAGGAGACGAAGGCCCGCATCGTGGCCCTCTGCCTTGTCTTCGCCGTGGTCATTTTCTTCTGGATGGCCTTCCACCAGAACGGTCTGTCGCTGACCTACTTCGCCGACGAGTTCACCGCCAAGACGTCAACCGGCGTCGAGGGCATGGCCTTCAACGTGTGGAACCTCGTGGCCATTATCTTCATCGTCTATGCCGGCTTCTCACTCTTCCAGTCGAAGACCAGTAAGGGCAAAGCTATTTCTGCCGTTGTCATCTGCATCGCCCTGGCCTTCCTCTTCCTGCAGTATGATGCCACGAAGGGTGAGATTGTAGCCGTCTCGGCGCCTATCTTCCAGCAGTTCAACCCCTTCTATGTTGTCGCTCTGACGCCCGTCTCACTGGCCATCTTCGGCGCCCTGTCGAAGAAGGGCAAGGAGCCCTCTGCTCCGCGTAAGATTGCCTACGGTATGGTGGTGGCCGGTCTGGCCTACTGCCTCATGGCCGTTGCCTCATTCGGTCTGCCCATGCCGCAGACCACCATGGGTGCCGATGGTGAGCCGGTAGCTGTTCACGTGGCCGACGTCACGCCGCAGCTGCTCATCTATACCTATCTTATATTAACGTTCGCCGAACTGTTGCTCTCGCCGATGGGCATCTCGTTCGTCTCGAAGGTGGCTCCCCCGAAGTACAAGGGTCTGATGATGGGCGGCTGGTTCGTGGCTACCGCCATCGGTAACAAGCTGGTCGGCGTCGGCGGCTATCTCTGGGGCAACATTCCCCTCTGGGCTGTCTGGACGGTCTTCATCGCCCTCTGCCTCATCTCGGCTGTCTTCATGTTCTCTATCATGAAGCGTCTGGAGAAGGTATGCTGAGTTTCATCCCGTTTCTGGTCCTCATCGCCCTCATCTCGTGTTGCGTTGCCGTCTTTGGCAACGCAACGCTTGATGGTGCCTCGCAGGTATCGCTTCTGGTGGCGTCGGCGGTCAGCGTGCTCGTCGGCCATTTCTCCAAGCGGCTGGCGTGGGAGGACCTCGAACGGGAGATTACCGCTAAGATAGCCTCGTGTACGCCTGCTATCATCATCCTGCTGCTCATAGGCGCCATTGGTGGCACGTGGATGGTGTCGGGCATCGTGCCCACCATGATCTATTACGGCATGCAGATACTGCGGCCCGAGATCTTCCTCGTCAGCAGTTCGTTGCTCTGTGCCTTGGTCAGTCTGATGATTGGCTCGTCGTGGACCACCGTCGCCACCATCGGCGTTGCCCTGATGGGTATCGGCAAGGCTCACGGCTTCGACGACGGCTGGATAGCAGGCTCCATCATCACCGGCGCCTATTTCGGCGACAAGCTGTCGCCGCTCAGCGATACCACCGTGCTGGCCTCCAGCGTGTCTGGAACGCCGCTGTTCACGCATATCCGCTACATGATGTTCACCACGGTGCCCACGTTCTGCATCTCGCTCATGGTCTTCCTCATTGCCGGCCTGACGATGAACGTCTCCGGGCAGGGCAATGTGGCTGAGTTCATGGACGGCCTGCAGCAGACGTTCGTCATCTCGCCGTGGCTCCTTGTGGTGCCCGTGCTGACGGGCATCATGATAGCGCGTCGCTGGCCGTCGATGGTGGTGCTGTTTTTGGCCATACTCCTGGCAGCCGTCATGGGACTGGTGGTGCAGACCGACCTCATTCATACCATCTCAGGTCGCGAGGGTGGGGGACTGCTCGCCTCATACAAGGGCATGATGCAGGTGTGCTACGGAGCCACCGACATCGAGACCGGCGTGCCGATGCTCAACGAGCTGGTGCATACCAGCGGCATGGCCGGCATGATGCCCACCATCTGGCTCATCATCTGTGCCCAGACTTTCGGCGGTGCCCTTACCGCCACCGGTCAGCTGCAGGACCTGATGCGCATCGTGCTCCGCTGGGTGCGCGGCACGGCCTCGCTCGTGGCCTCCACCGTTGGCTCCGCCCTGTTCTGCAACATCGCTATGGCCGACCAGTATCTCTCCATCATGCTCACCAGCTCTATGTTCCGCGACACCTACCAGCAGCGGGGCTACGAGTCGCGCCTGCTGAGCCGCTCGTGTGAGGACGGCGCGACGGTCACCTCCGTGCTCGTCCCCTGGAACACCTGCGGTCTCACCCAGAGCACCGTCCTCGGCGTGGCCACGCTCACCTATCTGCCTTACTGCTTCTTCAACTACCTTTCACCGGTAACGAGCATCGTCGTTGCCGCCATCGGCTGGAAGATATACCGTTGCCGATGCTGAGGTCTGTCGTTGGGGCTTGCATGGTCTCTCTCTTCTCTCTCACAGCGTCGGCGCAGTCGCTGACGGTGGTTGAGCTGAACTGCGAGAACCTCTTCGACTGCCGGGACGACTCGCTGAAGCAGGACGAGGAGTATCTGCCCGAGGCTACGCGCCACTGGACTTCGAAACGCTACTGGCGCAAGCTCAACAACATGGCCCAGGAACTGATCTCTACCTGCGACGACGGCATTCCCGACCTGATAGCCCTCTGCGAGGTGGAGAACGACACGGTGATGCACGACCTTACGAAGCGGTCGCTGCTCCGCAATGCTGGCTATGAATACGTGATGACCAGTTCGCCCGACCTTCGCGGCATCGACGTGGCGCTGCTCTACAGCCCTTACGCCTTTGTCCCCGTCAGCAGCTATCCCATTCGCATCACGCCGGTAGAAGGTATGCGCCCAACCCGCGACATCCTCTATGTTAGCGGACGCACGGTGACTGACGACACGCTGCACGTCTTCGTAGTCCATGCCCCAAGTCGCTATGGCGGCGAGCGTTACAGCCGTCCGTTCCGCATGGCGGTCGCCGAGCGCCTCTGCCAGTCGGTCGATTCGATAAGGATGATCGTACCGGACGCCCATGTCCTGATTGCCGGCGACTTCAACGACGAGGCTGACGGGCCAGTCTTGCAGCATATTTGCCGGCACCAGCTGCGAAACTTGACGAAGGAAGCCCGGGGCCAAAACGGCGTTCGCGGCACCTATAGATACAAAGGCCAATGGGGAAGCATCGACCACGTCCTTGGCTCCCTCTATATATATAATAAGGTGGAAACGGCCTACATCCATGCCCCGAAGTTCCTGTTGGAGGATGAGAAGCTCTACGGCGGCTACCGTCCACGACGTACCTACAACGGCATGAAGCATCAGAACGGCTATAGCGACCATCTGCCTCTCGTTGTCAAACTCCGTCTCTAAGTGTATGAAAAGAAAACTGCTAATCTTCGCGCTTACGGTCTTGTCCCTTGCGGGGATGAGAGGACAGCCGTTTACGGTGGCAACGCTCAATGTTGACGGATTGCCAGAGAAGATTCTTTTGATTCCGCTAAACAACGACGGCCCGGGCGCGAACGGTACCCCGCGCGCCAGCCAGTATCTGGCCAACAAGGGCTATGACATCATCGGCGTGCAGGAGGACTTCTACTACCACGACGAGCTGACCAGATATCTTGACAATCCTTACCACTGGGGGATGGTGCAGCACTTCAACATGGGCAACTTGCCCTGGTTCCATCTCGACTGGCTGACGTTCGATACCGACGGCCTCTGCCAGTTCTGGAAGAAGTGCCACTTGCTGCAGAGTGAGGATGCCGTGAAATGGAACGATGCCTATGGGCGTACTGACCATGCCAACGATGCCCTCTGCAACAAGGGCTTCCGCCGGCTCGAATTGAAGATGGACGGCGGCCGTCAGATCGTGATCTATAACATGCACATGGACGCCAGCGACGATGCCGATGAACTCTCGGGCGCCGATCTTCCTGACAAAATGGCGCGCTGGAACCAGTGGCGGCAGTTGCGCAACTACGTGCTTCCCCGTCTCGATGACCGTCCCGTCATCGTGATGGGCGACATGAACAGCTACTATACCCGCGACAGCATTCTCTCGCTCTTCATCCGTCCCATCGAGGCAACGGGGCGTTACATTGTCCGCGACTGCTGGGTGGAGTATAGCCGCCGGGGCCAGTATCCCGCCATCGGCGACGTACAGCTGAATCCGTGGAAGTACGGCTATCAGCAGGGCGAGATGCTCGACAAGATTCTGTATATTTGTCCGATAAAAGGTCCGCGGCTTGAGCTGCTCGACTACCGCGTGGAGATGGACTACACGTGGGATGACTGCACGCCGTTAGGCGACCACCGTCCTGTGAAGGCTAGTTTCCGTATTGTTGAGAAGGGCGATGCCAATGGCGACGGCACCATCAACGGTCTCGACGTGGCCTGTGTCGCCCGCCATATAATTGGCCTGAATCCCACCGACTTCTCCTTATGGGCTGCTGACATCAACGACGACGGTCGTATCGCCATCACCGATGTCACCCGCATCATCAGACTCGTGCGTTGACCGCCCTTTTTAGGCTTATAAATGAATAACGGGATAGTTCCTCAGTCGCCTTGGTTGCCAAGGATTTTGCGCATCAGTAGAATAAGGCTTGGAAAACTTGTTTTTTGATGGCATCGCATTTTAACCTCCCAACCTCCCGTTTTCTTCTGAAATGCCGATGTACAGAGGGCTTGGGGACGGGAGGTGTCTCGCTGAGACCTCCCGTTGAGGTCCCGTTGAACGTCCCTGATGGGTAACCAACCAGGAGGTGTCACGGGAGGTCAGGAGGGAGAGGTGACGGGAGGTGTGACGGGAGGTCTGAGAAGCGCGAAAACCCTTTGTGAATCGAGGTTTCGAACATTCGACGGGAGGTGTCGCAAGGAAGTGATAAATGACGGAGAAAAAGAGCCAGATGGATGCGCTCGACTAACTCGGCCAGTTAGCAAGACTAACTAGTCGGGTTGAGGGTGCTTACACGCCGGTAAACGTGCCTGTACCCGGCGGTAAACGGGGGGAAAGGTGGCAGGTAACGACGAGGCGGCGCCTCGCAATTGCGAGACGCCGCCTCGTCGTCGTGAGGAGGCTCCGCCTATTTCTTCTTTACCGGGTCGCAGGTAAGACCACAGCCAAGCTTCTTGAAAATCTTGCGGTCGACCTCGGAGAGCATCACGGTGGAGTGAATCTGGCAGTCGCGCAACTTGGGCAGCTGCTCCAGGGCGCGGCTGCAGAGCTCGTCGTGCTCCGACAGGACGCTCAGCGCCACGAGCACCTCGTCGGTATGCAGGCGCGGGTTCTTGGCACCGAGATATTCGGTCTTGGTCTTCTGGACAGGCTCTATGAGGCTCTGCGGAATGAGCTTCGTCTCGTGGTCGATGCCCGCCAGGTGCTTCGTGGCATTCAGCAGCAGGGCGGCGCTGCAGCCGAGCAGGGGTGACGACTTGGCCGTGATGATGGTGCCGTCCTCCAGCTCGATAGCGGCAGCCGTGTGGCCCGTCTCAATCTTGCGCTCGTAGGCGGCTGTGGTGGTGCGGCGGTAGGCGGTGGTAATCTTCGCCTGGTTGAAGAGCAGGCGAATCTTGTTCACCTCGTTCTCATTGTCGGCACCGTCGGCCATCTTGTTCGTCGCGTCGTAGAAGCGGCGGATAATCTCGTTGCGGCTCGCATCGCAGCACACCTCGTCGTCGCAGATGCAGAAGCCTACCATGTTAACACCCATGTCGGTCGGCGACTTATAGGGATTCTCGCCGTAGATGCCCTCGAAGAGCGCATTCAGCACGGGGAAAATCTCCACGTCGCGGTTGTAGTTGATGGCCGTCTTGCCGTAAGCTTCCAGATGGAACGGGTCAATCATGTTGACGTCGTTCAGGTCGGCGGTGGCGGCCTCGTACGCAATGTTCACGGGGTGCTTCAGCGGGAGGTTCCAGACGGGGAACGTCTCGAACTTGGCATAGCCGGCGCGGATGCCCCGCTTGTTCTCGTTGTAGAGCTGCGAGAGACAGGTGGCCATCTTGCCGCTGCCCGGACCGGGGGCGGTGACGATGACCAGCGGCCGCTCAGTCTCCACGTAGTCGTTCTTGCCGAAGCCCTCGTCGGAGGCTATCAACTCGACGTTGTGGGGGTAGCCGTCGATGGGATAATGAATGTACGACTTGATGCCCATACGCTCCAGACGGTGACGGAACTGGTCGGCAGCATGCTGGCCGTCGTAGTGGGTGATGACCACCGAGCCCACCATGAAGTCGCGGTTCATAAACTCGTCGCGCAGGCGCAGCACGTCCTCGTCGTAGGTGATGCCAAGGTCGGCGCGAATCTTGTTCTTCTCGATGTCCTCGGCACTGACGACGATGATGATTTCAATCGAGTCGCGCAGCTGTCCCAGCATGCGCAGCTTGGAGTCGGGCTTGAAGCCGGGAAGCACGCGCGAGGCGTGGTGGTCGTCGAAGAGCTTGCCGCCGAGCTCCATGTAGAGCTTGCCGTCGAACTGGGCAATGCGCTCCTTGATGTGCTCCGACTGAATCTTCAGGTATTTGTCGTTGTCGAATCCTATTTTCATCCTATTTATGTGGTTTTTATTTCCCCTCCTGAGTTAGGAGGGATTAGGGGAGGTCTGAACAAACGTCTCTTCAGACCCCCACTAACTCCCCCTAACTCAGGGGGAGAAAAGGTTACTCCGTAATATTAGGAAGTTCCAGACCGATGCCTTTCTTCTTGTCGACGACCTTCAGCACGAGACCCAGCAGGAGGGCGGCCACACCAAGGCAGGCCAGCATTACGAGCGGGGCGGTATAGTCAAACTGCGTGGGGTCGGTCACGCCTGGGTTGGTGGCGTCGAGCACCTTGCCGATGAGCAGCGGGAACAGCCATAGACCGATGTTCTGAATCCAGAATATCAGGGCGTAGGCCGAACCGATGACCTTCTGGTCGACAAGCTTGGGCACCGAGGGCCACAGCGAGGCAGGCACCAGCGAGAACGAGGAGCCAAGCACGAGGATGGTGACGTAGGCGATGACGATGCCGCCGACAGCCGAACCCTTGAACAGGGGCAGGATGAAGGCAAACGTCAGGTGGCAGCCGATGAGCAGCAGCGAGCCGAGCACGAGCATCGAGGCGGCCTTGCCCTTATGGTCGACGTAGGAGCCGAGAATCGGGGTAATCAGCACGGCCAGCAGCGGGAACACGGCGAAGATGGATTCAGCCGACTGGCGCATATAGCCCATGTAGCAGTAGCCGATGAGCGACAGGATGCTGAGACCAAGCAGACCGTACTTCAGGTTGGCCTTCTTCTGGAAGTTGCTGGCGAAGCCGGCGGCTGCCACGATGAGCATGATGACATACTGAACGATGGTGACGTCGGGCTGTGCCCAGAACGAGTCGGCGGCGGGCGGCGTGAGCGTCAGGTTGCACTGCAGCATGTTGACGGCGTACTTCTGGAAGGGGAAGATGGCCGAGTAGTAGAGCACGCAGAGCAGGGCGACGAGCCAGAAGCCTGAGTCGCTGAGAATCTTGCCGATATCGCTGACCTTGAACGGGTCGTCCTTCTCTTCGGCCTCGCCCGTCTGTGCGTCGAGCTTGCGGTCCATGAAGAAGTAAACGATGGTCATGATGAGGGCGATGCACATGAGCACCACGCCGAAGGCCACCGAGCGGGTGACGCTGACATGACCGCCGAGGCGGGCGAAGAAGGGCGAGAAGATCATGCAGGTGGCAACGCCGAGGCGGGCCAGAGCCATCTCAGAGCCCATGGCCAGTGCCATCTCGCGGCCCTTGAACCACTTCACGATTCCGCGTGAAACGGTGATGCCGGCCATCTCGCAGCCGCAGCCGAAGATCATGAAGCCGCAGGCGGCAAACTTAGCCGAGGCGGGCATGCCCTCATAGAAGGGCGAGACGCCGAGCTCGTCGAAGAGCGGGATGTAGTTGAGGTTGTTGGTAAACCACGTTTCCAGTCCGCTGCCCATGAACGACTCACTGACGGCGTACCATTTGATGACGGCGCCGATGAGCATGACGGCTGCCGAGAGCACGGCGGTGAAGCGGACGCCCATCTTGTCGAGGATGATGCCGGCGAAGATGAGGAAGAATGCGAACACGTTGAGGAACACCTCAGAGCCTTGCATCGTGCCGAAGGCCGTAGAGTCCCAGCCTCGGGTCTCCTGCATCAGGTCCTTGATGGGCGAGAGGATGTCCATGAAGATGTAGCTGCAGAACATGGCCAGCGCCAGGAGCAGCAGGGCGGTCCAGCGCATGGCGGCGCTGTCGCGAAGGGTCTTTTGAATTGTTGTTGCCATTTTCGTTATTTCGTTATTTCGTTTTTCCGATGTTTCGATGTTTCGAGGATTACTTCAGCCACTTGGCCAGCCACTCGAAGTAGGTGCGCTGCCAGAGGATGCCGTTCTGGGGCTTCAGCACCCAGTGGTTCTCGTCGGGGAAGATGAGCAGCTCGGCCTCGATACCGCGCATGCGGGCGGCGTTGAAGGCCGACATACCCTGCGTGGCGTTGATGCGGTAGTCCTTCTCGCCGTGAATGCAGAGGATGGGCGTGTCCCACTTGTCGACAAAGCGGTGGGGCGAGTTCTCGTAGGTCTTGCGGGCGTTGGCAGTCTGGTCCTTGTTCCAAGGCGCATCGTCGTACTCCCAGTTCGAGAACCAGTTCTCCTCAGTCTCCGTGTACATGGCCTCAAGGTTGAAAGCGCCGTCGTGGGCGATGAAGCACTTGAATCGCTTGTCGTGGTGGCCGGCGAGGTAGTAGACAGAGAAACCGCCAAACGAGGCACCTACGGCTCCCATGCGGTCCTTGTCGACATACGGCAGGTTCTGGGCGGCATCGTCGATGGCCGTCAGGTAGTCCTTCATGCACTGGCCCGTCCAGTCGCCCGAGATTTCCTCAAGCCACTCCTGACCGAAGCCGGGCAGACCGCGACGGTTCGGGGCGATGATGACGTAGCCCTGCGAGGCCATGATGAAGAAGTTCCAGCGGTAGCTCCAGAACTGCGAGACGGGACTTTGCGGACCTCCTTCGCAGAAGAGCAGGGTGGGGTACTTCTTGTTGGGATCGAAGTGTGGCGGCTGGATAATCCAGTAGAGCATTTGTTTGCCATCGGTAGTCGTCACCCAGCGCTGGTCGACAGAGGGCTTGCCTAACTGGTCGAGAATCTCCTTGTTAACATTGGTAATCTGCGTTGCAATGGCGCAGTTGCCGTCCTCGTCGTATTCCTTGATGTTGGGATCGACGGCATAGAGGTCGGCGGGTGCCAGGAAGCTGTGACGCTCCATCAGTAGGTGCTTGCCGTCGCCAAGGAGCTGGAGCGAGCCCCAGTCGGCCCACTCGTTAGTGAGCTGCATCACCTCACCCTCGAGGTTGGTGCAGTAGAGGTTCTCCGTTCCGTGCCACACACCAATGAAGTATAGAGTCTTTGAGTCTGGCACCCAGCAGAAGTCGTCGACATTGGAGTCGAACGACTCGGTGATGTAGGTCTTGGTTCTCTCCTTCAGGTCGTAGATGCAGAGTCGGTTGCGGTCGGCCTCGTAGCCGTCGCGCTCCATCGAGAGCCAGGCTACGTAGCGGCCGTCGGGCGAGAATTTCGGGTTGGTGTCGTAGCCCACGTTCATGTCCTTCAGGTTCGTGTTGACGAACTGGTTCTTGAGCGTCTTCGTGGGGTCGAGCAAGTTGTCAATCTCGTAAGGAACTGTGCCATCGGACACCACGCCCCACTCGTTGTTCTTGCAAAGGTTCCAGGTTTTGTCCATGTCGCCGCTCTCTGCGTCGTAGAGGAAGATGTCTGAATCGGTCGAGACGCTGTAAGACAGTCCAGTCTTGCAACGACAGGTGAAGGCGATGCTCTTGGAATCGGGACTCCAGGCCAACTGCTCCATGCCGCCGAAGGGCTCCATGGGGCACTCGTAAGGCTCGCCCTCGAGGATGTCCTTACCCTCGTTGGCAATGACGAAATCATCGTCCACCGAGAAGACGAAGGGGTGCTGAATGCTCTCTACGTAGTGGTCCCAGTGGCGGTACATCAGGTCGGTAATCTTACGGCCTGTGGCCTTGGGCAGGTCTTCGGGGTTCTTCTGGATAATCTCGTTGAAGGGGATGCTCTGCAGGATGATGACCTTCTTTCGGTCGGGCGAGAACATGAAGCCCTCCACCTTGCCGTCGGTCTCCGAGAGCTGCTTCCGACTGCCGCCGTCGAGGTTCATCTTCCAAACCTCGCCGCCACGCATGAAGGCGATGGTCTCGCTGTCGAGCCACTGGGCGTCGGTCTCGTTGTCGGCGTCGGTGGTCAGCTGGCGCTGCTCGGTGCCGTCGGCGTTCATCATCCAGAGCACTTGGTGGCTCTTGTTCTCGGCAACGCTGTAATAGCCTGTCTGATAAACGATGTGCTGGCCGTCGGGCGAAGCCTGATAGCCGGCAATGCGGCTCATGGCCCACAGAGCCTCGGGCGTCATCTGGTCGTTCTCCAGCTTGACGGTCTGCTTCTCGATGTTCACTTTGTCGCCGTCTTTCTGCGTGCTGCATGCCGTCAGCATCAGGGCGGCCGTTGCTATGGTCATAATCTTTCTCATATCTTTAGCTTTATTTTTGGCGTTGGCGCTGCAGTTCCTCGGCCTGCTTCTGCATGGCTTCGAGGCGGGCGGCGAGGCCGCTCTTTTTCTTCGGGTTGTTCTTATTCTCCTTGTAGCGTGCTTCGAGGATGGCCAACAGTTTCTCGTCGTTGGTGGTCTTGCGGAGCACAAACATGATGATTGACGAGAAGAACAGCGAGATGAAGTAGTAGAAGTTCAGACCGCTGGAGTAGTCGTTGAACATGAAGAAGAACATCAGCGGCATCAAGTACATCATCCACTGCATCATCTTCATTTGCTCAGCCTGCGCGCCCACCATCTGGTCTTTCTGCTGGCGCATGGTGAACCACGAATAGAGAATGTTGGAGCCGCAGAACAGCAGGCACGACAGCGACAAGTGGTCGCCAATGCCCCAGATGTGGCTGCTCCACGAGACGATGGGGTCGTAGGTGGCCAGGTCCTCCATCCAGAGGAACGACTGTCCGCGCAACTGGATGGCATTAGGCACAAACCAGAACATGGCTATCCAGATGGGCATTTGGATGAGCATGGGCAGACAGCCAGAAAGCGGCGAAACGCCGTACTGTGAGTACATTTGCATCATGGCCTGCTGCTTCTTCATTTGGTCCTCGGGCTTGTCATACTGCTTAGTAGCCTCCTCGAACTTCGGCTTCAGCACGCGCATCTTGGCCGACGACATGTAGCTCTTCTTGACCATCGGGAAGGTGATGGCCTTGAGAATAAGGGTGATAAGGATGAGCACGATACCCATCGGGAATCCCCATGAGGCGAGCCAGTCGAAGACGTAGAGGGTGAACCAGCGGTTGATGAGGCGGAAGAGCCACCATCCGAGGTTGACGAGCTGTTCGAGGTCGAGGCCCTTGCCGAAAAGGCTCTGCTTCTCGACGTCCTGGATGAGGCGGAAATCGTTAGGACCAATATACATCTCAAACTCTGATGGCTTCTGGCCAGTGGGGTCGAAGGCGGTCTTCAGGCGGGCGTCGAACTGCTTCAGGTAGCCCGACTCCTTCTGGTCCTGCACGCTGCTGAGCTGGGCACCGCCGGCGAAGTTGTCCTTTGAAACGAGGGCCACGCTGAAGAACTGGTTGCGGAATGCCACCCAGTCGAGCTGTTCGTCGATGGTCTCGCGCTTGTCGGCAGTCTCCGACAGGTTGTCGGTCGAGCCGTCGTTGGCCTCCTTGTAGAAGAGTCCGGTGTAGCGGTTCTCAAAGTAAAAACCCTTTTCCTGCTGGCGGCTGTGGTCACTCCACTCGATGTCCATCTCCTTGTAGGTGGGGGCGAAGATGCCGCTCAGGCCGTTGGCCGTCAGCGAGAAGTGCAGTAGGTGATCGGGACCGAGACGGTAGTCGAGCACGATGCTGCCGCCGCCCGTGGCCTGTGCGGTCATGGTGACGGTCGAGTCGCTCTGATTCGACGGCGTGAAGTAGAGGTCTTGGGTAATGATGTTGTCCTGCTTGCCAGCCAGCAGGAAGTTCATTTGCTGGTCTTTCTCGTTGAATAGCGTGACGTCGTGATTGCCGTCCTTGTCGGCAAAGCCCTTGACGACGGCCTTCGACAGTGTGCCGCCTTTGGTCGAGAAGGTCAACTCCACCTTATTATTTTTTAGAACGACCTGGTTGTTCTGTCCGCTGAGAGCTGAGAAGAACAGACTTGTCGAGTCGTTGCGGGCTGCCTCTTCGGCCTGAGCCTTGCGGGCGGCTTCTTGGGCCTGCTGCTTCTTGGCTTTTTCCTGATTGACGACGGCGATGCTGTCTTCCTTGCGCATGGCCTCTATCTGCTCGGCTGAAGGCTGGTTGTACCAGCTGAAGCCGATGAGCACAAGGCCGATAAGTATGAATCCGATGACGGTGTCTCTGTTCATTTTATTTGTTCTTTAATGTTTTCAATTCACAATCAAGGTGCAAAGGTACGAAAAAAAAACGAATGACAGCACGGCATTTGAAAAAAATTCGTATCTTTGCACCCAGAATTATGCGTAAACAGGTATTATCAATCGCGGCCGTCTGTGCGCTCAGCGCCAGTGCCGCACAGCCAATTGACTCTGTCAGCGGCTCAGCTTACAGGCTGTTTGCACCGCTGACGTTCTATCACAATGTGTCGGCTGGAATGCTGTCACTCAGTCATGAATCCAATGATGTAGACGATGCCGTCGACGAGGCTCTGATGAACGTCTACCTGAACCGCCCTGACCTGGTGGAGGCTACTGAGACGCAGTTGGAGGAGAGCGGCTCGTTGCGTCAGGACCTCGACCAGCCCATCGAGCAGCGTGTGGAGCTGGTGGAGCATGTTGCTCCGCAGCCCGACGAGCCTGAGGTGACGCCTACCGAAGTGGTGGTGACGAAGCCTAAGTTCTGGACGAAGAAGGGCGACGGATTCCTGCAGGTAATGCAGAACTACGTCAGCGGCAACTGGTACAAGGGAGGTGAGTCGACCTACTCGCTTCTGGGCAGCCTGACCTTTGAGGCCAACTACGACAACAAGGGCAAGTGGAAGTGGGACAACAAGCTGGAGGCCAAGCTGGGCTTCCTGACGGCACGTTCCGACTCGCTCCACAAGTGGAAGTCGAACGAGGACCTGCTGCGTCTGACGTCGAAGGTCGGTCTGCAGGCTACCAAGCGCTGGTACTATACGCTGCAGGTACTGGCCTGGACGCAGTTTGCACGCGGTCTGAAGTCGAACGACCATCGCACGTATTCTGACTTCTTCTCACCGTTCAACGTGAACGTCGGTCTCGGTATGGATTACAAGGTGGAGGCCTTTGACAAGAAGCTAACGGGTACCATCAACCTCTCGCCCATAGCCTTGAACTACCGCTACGTAGGTCGTTCGCTGTTCCCTAACCAAAACTCCGCAACGCCGAAGGACTATAGTTGGTTCCCCTCGCGTCACGGTATTGATGCCGACAAGCATCATTTGCTCGATCCGGGTTCGCAGCTGACCGCCGACCTGCAGTGGAAGTTGTCGGAGACTGTTACATGGAAGAGCCGCCTTTGGGCTTTCACCTCGTATCACCGTGCTGAGGTGGAGTGGGAGAACACATTCCAACTGAAGGTGTCGAAGTACATCTCGGCCAACGTATTCCTCTATCCCCGCTTCGACGACGGCAACGCTTACGACGACGACCTCGGCTACTGGCAGTTCAAGGAGTATACGTCGGTGGGACTGACTTATACATTCTAAACAACAAAAAGAAGCGAACCAGTCGGCTCGCTTCTTTTTTTATTCTTTCTTCTCTTCCATCGTTCCTTCGATGTAGAGACGTGTCATTTCGACTTTGCCGTTGGTACGGACGGTGATGGACTTCTTGAAGTGGCCGGGGAACTTGCCCGTGCCGTTGTAGGTCACCTTGATGCTGCCCTTTTCGCCCGGCTGTACGGGATCCTTAGTGTACTCAGGGACGGTGCAGCCACAGGAAGCGACAGCCTGGTTGATGACCAAGGGCTTGTCGCCGACGTTGGTAAAGGTGAAGGTGCAGGTTACCACAGGAGAGGCTTCGGAGAACGTTCCGAAGTCGTTGGTCAGCTTGTCGAACTTAATCTCGGCCTGGGCCGAAGCAAACACGATGCCACAGACGAGCATCAGTGCTGTGAGTAAAGTCTTTTTCATTGTGCTTGTCTTTTTTTTATTGATACTTTGGTGCAAAAGTAGTTATTTTGGCACGGATTACGCGGATTAAGCGTGTTTATTTATACTTTTTTATCATTTCAGCAGTTTATAGTACTCGGCAGCTCCGAGCAGGAAGCAACCTGTGCCGTAGTCCTCAAAGTCAGGAACCTTGGTAAACGACAGCGGCTGACCGGCCGATGGGTCCTTGCCCGTACCCTGCATCCAGCCGAGGAATCCGTCGGGGTGGACAGCGTCGCGCACCATCGCCGTCCAAGCTTTGTCACAGGCGGGGCGGTAGTCCTTGGCCTTGAGGAATCCGTTGCGGATACCCCAAGCCATGCCGTAAAGGAAGAGGGCCGTGCCTGAAGTTTCGGGCATCGCGTAGTTGGTCGATACGAGGCTGGGGTTCCAGAAACCGTCCTCGCGCTGGCACTTCAGCAGGCCGGCCGACATCATCAGGAAGTCCTTCTTCAATTCCTTGTAAGCCTTCTCCTTGGGCGACAGTTCGTTCATACAGCGCACCAAGGCAGCATACACCCAGCCGTTGCCGCGGCTCCAGTAGCAGTCCTTGCCGTCGGGCTCCTTATAAGGCGGCACATAGTCGGCATCACGCCACCACAGTCCGTCCTTCACGTTGAACAGCCCGCCGCCGCACTCGTTGCGGCTCCAGCGGTACATGGCCATGCCGTGGTCGCGGTACTTTGTCTCGCCCGTCAGCTTGTACATTTGCATATAGACGGGCATCGCCATCTGGATGGCGTCAATCCATGTCCACCAGCCGTAGAGCGAGGGTTGCGTGCCCTTGGTCTTTGTCGTGGCGTTCTTCTTGTCGTTAGGTGTCTGCATTTGGTGATCCAGGTTCTCGCGCACCTTGGCCATCATCTTGCTGTCCTGCGTCTGCTCATAGCGCATCAAGTAAGTCTGGCCGCAGCACTGGTCGTCGGCATCGCAAGTATTGATGCCGTTGCGCGGCGTCCATTTGTGGAAGTCGGCCCAGCGGTCGGTATAGTCCAGATAGCGCTGGTCCTGGTCAATTTCATAGAGTGCCATCAGTCCCTCGTAGTAGACGGCGCGCGTCCAAAGACTCGAGGGCCTTACCTTCTTGACGTTGGTGGGCACCGTCGGGTCGCTGTACTTGCCCATGAAGTAGTTGTTGACCTTGCGCGTCGTGCTGAGCACGTCGTCAGCCGTTACGTTCTGGGCTGCCATCGTTAGAGCCGATGCGGCCACAGTAATTAGAGTTATCAGTCGTTTCATTGTCTTGGTAGAATTAGTTTCTGCGTGCAAAGTTAGTAATTATTTTCCAAAAACGCACGCTGTTTCCAAAATAAATTGTAACTTTGCACCCCGAACGTAACAAAACCATATAATATTAATGTACAGGACTAATACTTGTGGTGAGCTGCGGCTCACCGACGCCGGCCGGCAGGTGACATTAGCCGGATGGGTGCAACGTACCCGTAAGATGGGCGGCATGACGTTCGTCGACCTGCGCGACCGTTACGGTCTGACGCAGCTGGTGTTCGACGAGTCGAAGGACGCTGCCCTGTGTGAGCGTGCCAACAAACTGGGCCGTGAATTCTGTATTCAGGTAAAGGGTGAGGTCAGCGAGCGACAGTCGAAGAACCCGAAGATGCCTACGGGCGACATAGAGATTCTGGCTACTGAACTGAACATTCTCAGTGAGAGCGTGACACCGCCGTTCACCATCGAGGACCAGACCGACGGTGGTGACGACATTCGCATGAAGTATCGCTATCTGGACCTGCGCCGCACCGCAGTTCGCAAGAATCTGGAGCTGCGCCACCGCATGACCATTCTCATCCGCAACTTCCTCGACTCACTGAACTTTATCGAGGTCGAGACGCCGATACTTATTGGCTCGACTCCCGAGGGTGCCCGCGACTTCGTGGTGCCCAGCCGTATGAATCCCGGACAGTTCTACGCTCTGCCGCAGTCGCCTCAGACGCTGAAGCAGTTGTTGATGGTCTCAGGCTTCGACCGCTATTTCCAGATTGCCAAATGCTTCCGTGACGAGGACCTGCGTGCCGACCGTCAGCCGGAGTTCACCCAGATTGACTGCGAGATGTCGTTTGCCGACCAGGAAGATGTGCTCGAAATCTTTGAGGGCCTCGCCCGACACTTATTTAAAGAGGTGCGCGGCGTGGAACTGCCACCGCTGCAGCGCATGACCTGGCACGAGGCTATGCGCCGCTTCGGCTCCGACAAGCCCGACCTGCGCTTCGGCATGGAGTTTGTCGAACTGATGGACCAGCTCAAGGGCACAGGCACGTTCCCTGTGTTCAATGAGGCTCAGTACATCGGTGGTATCTGCGTCCCCGGTGCTGCTGACTATACCCGCAAGCAGCTTGATCAGCTGACCGAATTCGTGAAGCGTCCGCAGGTTGGTGCCAAGGGACTTGTCTACGTGAAATTCAATGCCGACGGCACCGTAAAGTCCTCTATCGACAAGTTCTACGAGCCTGAGGTCTGGCAGAAGGTCAAGGAGGCTATGGGCGCCAAGGACGGCGACTTGGTGCTGATTCTTAGCGGCGACAATGCCAACAAGACGCGCATCCAGCTCTGCACGCTCCGTTTGGAGATGGGCGACCGTCTCGGTCTGCGCGATAAGAACAAGTTCGTCTGCCTCTGGATTGTCGACTTCCCCCTCTTCGAGTGGAGCGACGAGGAGCAGCGCCTGATGGCTACCCACCATCCGTTCACGCTGCCTAATCCTGACGACATACCTCTGCTCGATACAGCTCCTGAGAAGGTGCGCGCTGTGGCTTACGACTTTGTCTGCAACGGCGTCGAAGTGGGCGGTGGCTCATTGCGTATCCACGACGGTAAGCTCCAGGAGAAGATGTTCGAGATTCTCGGTTTCACGCCCGAGAAGGCAATGGCTCAGTTTGGTTTCCTCATCAATGCCTTCAAGTACGGAGCACCGCCTCACGCTGGCCTGGCATTCGGTCTCGACCGCTTCGTAAGCCTGATGGCAGGCCTCGACAGCATCCGCGACTGCATCGCCTTCCCGAAGAACAACTCCGGTCGCGACGTCATGCTCGACGCTCCCGGCTTCCTCGACCAGAAGCAGCTCGACGAGCTGAACCTCAAGGTTGAACTGCCCGAGGAATAAAGCCAAATCAGGAAAAAATACAAATCGCCGTTACCTCATCAGGTCGCGGCGATTTTTTGCCTTCGTATTTCTACAAATTATGGTCCAAAAATTCCACAAACTCGTTGCATTTTGAATATATCAATGCCCCATTTGGCAAAGTTCATAGTAATTTGTTGTCTGAATACATGAATTCTACATCAACCTAATGAGCAGAAATCGCAGGTATAACCATCGAAACAGCGCTTCGTGCATGTCTTTCGAGGCCTGTGAGAGCAGGAATTTGATGCATTCGTAGCCTTTTCCGAGTGTCGGCATCTTGGGCGCAGCCTGCTTTTGATATCGTATTCTATTGTAAATCAGCCTTTTAGAAGAATTCGAATGTGACTGTGCATTCCAATTCCAATTATTCCAGTTTGTTTTTTGGATGTACCAAACCCTCCGATTATATATATAACTATCTATATATTAATTAGTTATAGATTCTATAGGAGGGGGTTATGTACCGCATTTTTTAATTGGAATAACTGGAATTGGAACGCTTGGCCGGTTAACACTTACTCTTCCCCTACAGGGCAATTCCCTTTCGTCCTCTCTCGCCTTTACCCGCCACCTTCCGCTCCGTTTACCGCCACCTTTCGCCCCGTTTACCGCCACCTTCTGTCAACAAATGGAAATTGACTTACATCAAGAATAAATGTCATTTGGCTAAAAAAGCCTAAATATCAGCTAGTTGTATGGTAAAGTTGCAGTACCTTTGCACCGTCAAAAATAAAGAAGAAAGTATTTACTTCAATACGTGTATTAATTTTTTAAAGCATTATGGCAGAAAAGAAAGCAACAACAAAGAAGGCTACTGAGACTAAGGCTACAGCAGCAAAGAAGGAAACCGTGAAGAAGGCTGCAGCTCCCAAGGCTGCAAAGGCAACTCTCGCAGTGAATGCTGAGAACGCCGGTTTCAAGGCAGGAGATGTTTATCAGGCACTGGCAGCAGCAGAGAAGGCTCTCTCTGTGAAGGAGATTGCAAAGGCTGCAAAGATCAGCGAGGAGGAGACCCTGCTCGGTCTCGGCTGGCTCTTCAAGGAGGGTAAGCTGGCAAGCGCTGAGGATAAGGTTACATTGGCATAAAGACAATTAACAACTATAAAAGAGGTCGGTAAGCACACACGTTTGCCGACCTTTTTTGTGAATGACGTACGACAAGCAGATATTACAGATTCTGTCCGATGTGGGCGAGAAGGGTATAGGTGTGCAGCAGTTGGCCAAGCACGTCTATAACATGAACAGCACGTTTTTCTTTCAGCCCAATCTGCAGGAGATACATGCTTATGTGCAGCAGTATCTGCTGCGTAATTCGAAGTCGGCACAGTCGCTGATTGTGAGGACGGAGCGTCGGGGCTATTATCGGCTCAACACCCAGAACAATCCAGACGCCCGTGATTTGATGCTTCAGTTTCGTGACCAGCAAAGGGTAGAAACTGACGAACAGATTGAGGATAAACCCAAAATAGACTTGTCGCTGAGTTTGTTTGATTAAGGGGAATAAGGAAATAATTGCGGTCGTTTTGCAAATTTTCTGCATTTATTATGATTATTTGCAAAAATTTTAGTAACTTTGCACCGCTTAAAAGCGAACTATTGTTATAACAAAATAAACTTTTATGAATTTCACTTTGTTAATTACCGTCTTGCTGACGGCATTTACATTGGTGGCGGGAGCTTACGTTGTTGCTAAGCTGATAGGTCCACGCTCATACGCAAAGGTGAAAGGCGAACCCTACGAGTGCGGTATTCCCACTCGCGGTACGTCGTGGATACCGGTGAGTATAGGCTTCTACCTGTTCGCCATCCTGTTCCTCATGTTCGATGTGGAAACGGTGTTTCTGTATCCATGGGCGGTAGTGGTGAAGGACTTTGGCGCTATGGCGTTGCTCAGCATCGGGTTCTTCCTCGTAGTTTTGGTTTTGGGCCTGGCTTACGCCTGGCGGAAAGGAGCGCTTGAATGGAAATGAAACCGAAAATCAAGTCGATTCCCTACGAGGAGTGGAACGACAACGAGTCGTTGGAGAAGATTGTCGACGAGCTGCATGAGGGTGGCGTGAACGTCATCACGGGTTCGCTCGACAAGCTCATCAACTGGGGCCGTGCCAACTCGCTGTGGTCGCTGACGTTTGCTACCAGCTGCTGCGGCATCGAGTTCATGGCCTGCGGCTGCTCGCGCTACGACTTCGCCCGCTTCGGCTTCGAGGTGACGCGTAACTCACCCCGCCAGGCCGACCTCATCATGTGTGCTGGTACCATTACCCACAAGATGGCTCCTGCCCTGAAGCGTCTGTACGACGAGATGGCCGAGCCGAAGTATGTCATTGCCGTCGGTGGCTGTGCCATCAGCGGCGGACCGTTCAAGTCGAGCTACCACGTGGTGAAGGGCATCGAGGAGATTGTTCCCGTCGATGTGTTCATCCCCGGCTGTCCCCCACGCCCGGAGGCTATCATGTATGGCATGATGCAGCTGCAGCGTAAGGTGAAGATCGAGAAATTCTTCGGCGGTGCCAACCACAAGCAGACTGCTGCCGAGAAGGAGCTTGGCGTATCGAACGAGGAGCTGACGTTCCGTAACAAGCTGGGCGACCACCGTCGTGAGCCGATTGTGGTGACCGACGTTCCCCAGGAGTTTGTTGACGAATTAAAGAAGGAGGAGGCTGCCGTATGAAGTTAGAGTTCTTATCATTCGATTTCGGCAAGTTCGCACAGGAGATGCAGAACTTGAAGGACAAGAAGCACTTCGACTATCTTGTCACCATCGTTGGCGAAGACTTCGGCGAATCTGGCCTTGGCTGTATTTACATCCTTGAGAATACCGACACCCACGAGCGTTGCAGCGTTAAGATGCTGGCCAAGACGCAGGTCTGCGGCGACGGTATTGCCTCGAACGGAACAGGCGAGACTGACGGCGAGGTGATTCCGTATCTTCCTACAGTTTCGAATATCTGGCGCGTAGCCGACCTGTTAGAGCGTGAGGTCTACGACTTCTTCGGCATCGTGTTCTTAGGTCATCCCGACATGCGCCGTCTGTTCCTGCGCTCTGACTTTAAGGGCTATCCCTTCCGCAAGAACTGGAAGTTTGACGACTCGTACACGCTGGAGGATGACGTGGAGCCCGACTATGGTCTGGAGTACTACCTCGACAAGGACGGTAATCTGCAGGTAAAGCAGAACAAGCTCTTCACCGCCGATGAATATGTCATCAATATCGGCCCGCAGCACCCGTCTACTCACGGTGTGCTCCGTCTGCAGACGGTGCTCGACGGCGAAACCGTCAAGCGCGTCTATCCGCACTTAGGCTATATCCATCGCGGTATCGAGAAGATGTGCGAGCAAATGACCTATCCCCAAACGCTTGCTTTAACTGACCGTCTTAACTACCTGAGTGCCATGATGCACCGTCATGCACTTGTTGGAGTCATTGAAGAGGGCATGGGCGTTGAACTGACCGACCGCATCAAGTATATTCGCACCATCATGGACGAGCTGCAGCGTATCGACTCTCACCTATTGTATGTCGGCTGCTGCGCTCAGGATATGGGTGCTCTGACGGCATTCCTTTATTCGATGCGCGACCGTGAACACGTGCTCAACTGCTTGGAGGAGACCACGGGCGGACGTCTGATTCAGAACTACTACCGTATCGGCGGACTGCAGGACGACATCGACCCCAACTTCGTGAAGAACGTGAAGGACCTCATCAAGTATATGAAGCCCATCATCCAGGAGTATGTCGACGTGTTCGGCGACAATATCATCACCCACAACCGCTTCGAGAAGGTTGGTCCGATGAGCCGTGAGGATTGTATCTCCTACGCCGTCACCGGTCCTGCCGGACGTGCCTCAAACTGGGCCAACGACGTGCGCAAGAACCACCCCTACGACATGTACGACAAGGTGGAATGGCAGCAGTGCGTGATGAGCGGCTGCGACACGATGGACCGCTACACCATCCACATCAACGAGATGTACCAGAGTCTGGCCATCATCGAGCAGCTCATCGACAACATTCCCGAGGGTGACTTCTACGTCAAGCAGAAGCCCATCATAAAGGTGCCCGAGGGACAGTGGTACTTCTCGGTCGAGGGTGCCAGCGGTGAGTTCGGCGTCTATCTCGACTCGCGCGGCGACAAGAGTCCGTACCGTCTGAAGATGCGCCCCATGGGACTCTCGCTGACCGGTGCGCTCGACCCGATGCTGCGCGGCCAGAAGATTGCCGACCTCGTGGCTACCGGCGCTGCTATTGACTTTGTAATTCCTGATATTGACCGCTAATTAAGATATTATGTTTGATTTTTCAATTATAACACAATGGTTCGACCAATTACTCAGGGTTACATTAGCATGCCCTGACTGGTTGGCGATATTGATAGAGTGCGTGCTGGTGGGCGTCGCTATCCTCGTGGGATATGCCCTCATCGCCATCGTACTGATATTCATGGAGCGTAAGGTATGTGCCTATTTCCAGTGCCGTCTGGGCCCGATGCGAGTTGGTTACTGGGGTTTGCTTCAGGTATTTGCCGATGTCTTGAAGATGCTCATTAAGGAGATCTTCTTCGTCGACAAGGCCGATAAGTTGCTTTATGCCGTGGCTCCGCTCTTGGTGATCATCGGTTCTGTTGGTGCCTTCTCGTTCCTTCCGTGGAATAATGGTGCTACAGTGCTTGACTTTAATGTGGGTATATTCCTGCTCACTGCCATTTCTTCGATTGGTGTGGTTGGAATCTTCCTTGCTGGCTGGGGTTCAAACAATAAATACTCTGTGGTCAGTGCCATGCGTGGTGCCGTACAGATGATTTCTTATGAAATGTCACTTTGCCTCTGTCTGATTACTGCTGTAATCCTGACGGGTACGATGCAGATGTCTGGTATCGTAGAGGCACAGACCGGTCCTTTCAAATGGCTGATCTTCCAGGGACATATTCCCGCTATCATCGCCTTCCTCGTGTTCCTCGTGGC
>CADCEQ010000007.1 GCA_902800435.1 uncultured Prevotellaceae bacterium
CAAATCACGTGCTCTGGCCAACTGAGCTAAAGAGGCTTCTCAAAGCAGCCGTTCTCTGTTTCAGATTTACGACCTGTCGGAAAACGGCTGCAAAGTTACTACTTATTTTTGAATTACCAAAACTTTTCCAAGTTTTTTTTAGTGATTTCTCAATTTTTCCTTGAATTTCTGAAGTTGAGCCCTCATGGAGTCGACACATAAGTCAATACTTTCCTCAAAAGTGTCACTTGTCTTCTCCACGAACAGAGTGCTTCCCGGCACGGCCACAGAAAGGCTTGCTTCCTTGTTCTGGGCGGTAGCTGGCTTCACAACTTTCAATTGCACCTCTACTTTCTGTATGTCTTCAAATGATTTTTCCAACTTGGCGACCTTTTTCTCAATGAACGCCTCTAACTTCTCGGTGGCGTCGAAGTGAATCGACTGAATTTTAATTTCCATAGTTACCTCCTATTTTTTTAATAGTTTATAAATAAGGTTATGCCCTTGGGTGGGCTTCGTTGTAAACTCGCTTCAACTGCTCGAACGTGGTGTGCGTATAAATCTCTGTTGTGTTCAGGCTTTCATGCCCCAGCAGTTTCTTTACACTTTCAAGTCCGGCTCCGTTATTCAGCATGGCTGTTGCAAAGCTGTGCCTCAGCACGTGAGGCGAGCGCTTCTTCAGCGTAGTGACTTCCGAGAGATGTTTCTTGACCAGGTATTGCACCTGCTGTCTGCTCATCCTCTCACCCTTTCCGGTCAGCAACAGAGCCTTCGACTGTTTCTGCACTTCTTGATCACGACGTGCCATATAATCAGTCAATGCCTGTGCCAGTTCCTCGCCGATTGGGATGATGCGCTGCTTGTCGCGCTTTCCCGTCACTTTCAGCTGCATAGCCACGAAGTCGATGTCTTCATCGTTGAGGCCGACCAGTTCCGCCAGGCGGATACCTGTCTCGTAGAATAATAATAATATGGTACGCGCACGTACATTATTATATTTATCCCCTTCCAAATTCTCGTCGAAGAGCCTGTCCATCTCTGCCTCGCGTACAAACTGCGGTAGCGGTTTCGGCTTCTTAGGACCTGTAATCCCACAGGCAGGATCTTTCTCAACGAGCTGTCGTGACAAGGCATAACGGTAGAACGTCCTAACAGCACTCAATCCACGGTTTACCGTAGCGGGCTTTTTACCCTCATCCATCTGGCGCTCCATCCAGCCCCTGATCAAATCAGCATCGACCGTTAGTAACGAAAGACAATCGTCCACTTCCTGAATGTACGTCTCGAAATCACGTAGACTCTCTTCGTACCACTGCACTGTCAGCGGACTTCTGTTCCGCTCATAGCGCAGGTAATTCAGAAACTGGTCGACTATCATAAACGTTACCTTTCTATTCTAGATAAATCGTTAACGTTCGGCCATTTATGAAGCACGCTTCATCACGGCTCTCACTTACTCACGATTTTCGGCAACGAATTTACGGAAAAAAATTCGAACCACCAAATTTTTTAGGATTTTTTTATTCCTCAGTGGCGCGGAGCTGCTGTACGTAAATGGCGTGCTCCATCTTCAGGCGCTTCAGAACAGACGGTTTGTCGAACTGCTGACGACGACGCAGTTCCTTCACGACACCTGTCTTTTCATACTTTCTCTTGAACTTCTTGAGGGCCTTCTCGATGTTCTCGCCTTCTTTTACCGGTACAATAATCATTTTGCTTTGCTTTAAAATTTTAATTGTTAAACTTAGTGCTTCGGGCCAGGGGCCACGAAAAGCGGGTGCAAAGTTACTACTTTTTTACTTAACTGCCAAGTTTTTAGCTATTTTTTTATAAAATAACTACTCAGAAGGCTCTCATGGCCAAGTAACGATTGATGACATCGACCGTCAAATCCTGTGGCGAGGTGAGCAGCGAGAGGATGCCGTACTGACGGAGAGTGGCACTGACAAGCTGCTTTTCAGCGACGAACTTTTCGGCAACCTCGTGCTGACAACGCTGTTCGTCGGTAGTAGCGGGAGAGGCAACGAACTGCTGCAACTCGACGTCGTTGAAGAAGACGACGAGCAGACGATGGCGGCGGGCTATCTGCTGGAGGAACGGCAGCTGGCGCTGCAGGGAAACGAGTCCCATGAAGTTGGTGAAGAGTATCAGCAGGGAGTGCTTGCTGATGTGGCGGCCGATACCCACTGAGAGGGCAGAGAAGTCGGTCTCCTCGAAGTTGGTTTGCTCGGCGTAGAGCGTTTCCATGAGTTTGTTTATATGGCCGGGCCGTCGGTCGGCAGCCACGTAGGTCTCAAGGTTGTCGTTAAAGGTGATGAGTCCGGCACGGTCCTCCTTGCGCATGGCCACATAGCTGAGTGCCAAGGAGGCGTTGATGGCATAGTCGAGGAGGGTCATGCCCTCAAAAGCCTGCTGCATGACGCGGCCCTTGTCGATAATGCAAAACACCTGCTGCGACCGCTCGTCCTGATAGACGTTCACCATCGGACGGCTGAGACGTGCGGTGGCCCGCCAGTTAACGGTGCGATAGTCGTCGCCGCGCAGGTAGTCGCGAATGTGCTCAAACTCGGTATTGCGGCCTATACGTCGTATGCGCTTGATGCCAGGCTGCTGCAGGTTCTGGCTGATGGCCATCAGCTCATACTGGTGCAGTTTCTGGAATGAAGGGTAGACGCAGACGTCGCAGGGCGAGGCACAGCGGTAGCGGCGCTCGACGAGACCGAGGTGCGTAGAGGCGAAGACAAGGACGTGGCCGAAGGCATAGACGCCGCGACGGGTGGGACGGAGGGAGTAGGTGATGGGTGATGGGTGGTGGGTGATGGGTGATAGGTGGGAAGTGTCGCTGCGCTTCTGGAACTGGAAGGGCAGCTCATCGATAACCTCAAGGCGGACAGGGAATGGGTAGGTGCTCTCAACGCTGATGGTGACGGGGTTGTCGTCGCCGTTGCTGAAGCGGGTGCTGAGTCGGCGCTCGGCGGTGATGGCACGGCGGTGCCAGAGCAGGGCGACGTCGGCGAGGGTGGCTATGAGCAGCAGCAAAGTGAGCAGCCGCCCCGCCGTAAACAGCGGGGCATAAGCATAACCGAGGCCGGTGACGAGGGCGACGGCAAGCAGCAGGAGGTAGAAGCGGCGACGCAGGTACATTGGCAGTCTTTCTATGCTGCAACACTGTAGCAGCAAAGGGAACAATTACTTGGGAACCTCCACTTTATCGAGCAGACGGAGGGCGACCTTCTGAGGCGTATAGCCCTCCATCTCGGCCTCGGCGGTGAGCACGAGGCGGTGCTGAAGCACGGCGGGCACCACCTGCTTCACATCGTCGGGCGTCAGGTAGTCGCGGCCCTGAAGCAGAGCGTAGGCCTTGGCCGACTGCAGGATGGCCACCGATGCACGGGGCGAGGCGCCGAGATAGACGACGCGGCTCTTACGCGTCTGCTGGACGATGTCGACCACATACTGCAGCAGCGACTGTTCGGCATAGACCTCGCTGAGCAGGGTGCGCAACTGCAGCAGTTCGTCCTTGGTGATGACGGGCTGTACGCGGCTGAGGTCGGTGAACGTGGCGTTCTCATGGTGGCGCTGCAGGATGCGCAGCTCCTCCTCGGCCGACGGATAGTCCATCGTGAGCTTCATCAGGAAGCGGTCGGTCTGTGCCTCGGGCAGCTTGTACGTACCCTCCTGCTCCACAGGATTCTGCGTGGCCAGAATGGTGTAGAGTGGCGACATGGGGTGAGTGGTGCCGTCGATGGTGGCCTGGCGCTCCTCCATCACCTCGAAGAGGGCGGCCTGCGTCTTGGCAGGGGCACGGTTCACCTCGTCGACCAGCACGAGGTCGGCAAAGACCGGACCGGCGTGGAACTGGAACTCCTGCGTCTTCATGTTAAACACACTGGTGCCGAGCACGTCGCTGGGCATCAGGTCGGGCGTGAACTGCACGCGGCTGAACTTGGCGTCGATGAGCCGGGCCACGAGCTTGGCCAGCAGCGTCTTGGCTACGCCAGGCACGCCTTCTATCAGCACGTGACCGCCGGCAAGGATGGCCGTCAGCAGCAGTTCGACGTTCTGGTCCTGTCCGACGATGACCTCGCCGATGGCCTGGCGCAGCGTCTGTACCTTCTCGGCGAAGGCCGTCAGGTCTAAGCTTTTTCTTTCTTCCATATACTCTTATTATGTTTTTGTTTCATGTATTGTAGGGTGCCGATGTGGCGGATGAAGTCGAGCTGGTAGTTGTGGGGCGGCTTTTCGACGGGGATGGCACGCTGACGGCGGCGGGCACTAAAGCCCATCAGCAGCACGACACCGAGCAGCACGAGGTAGAGCGCCCAGCGTAGGGGCGGACGCTTCAGCAGCTCTCGGAAGGGTGAACTTTCCGCCACGTCATAGTTGGGCATATAGGCCTCGGTGCGCACCACAGGCAAATCCTTCAGGCGGTTCAGCAGGCGATGGACGTAGGCGGGATTGTTAAGAATGCCGTAGTTGGTCAGCAGCAGCGGCGTGGTGACGAGGATCAACTCGCCACGACCAATGGGATAACTGAGGGCTACGACGTCGGCCACCTTGGTTTTCGACGAATCTGCCTTCATATAAGGGCTGTCCTTGTCGATGTGCTCTTCCGCGAATTGCATATCTTCCCAATTGTTGATTTTGGCCAGCGGGACGGCGGGGAGCGTGTCAAGGATGCAGGCACTGAGGAACTGCGGGTGGATGTAGGTGACAGAGGGTGGATAGAGTGCCGAGTCACCAACCCAGTACAGGCTGTCGGAAGGGATTTCCCGACCAAAAGTCTTCTGGAAACCGGCAGCATTGAAATAATTCTTCGAGTTACAGTAGATGTTCAGCGTGTCGCAGAGTTCATCATCGAAATACGAGTGCGCATAAAGAATGCGGTTGCCTCGGGCAGCCAAGGCAAGGAGGGTGTCGATGTTGACCTCCTCAGGGAATGAGCCGTGAGAACGGACGATGATGATAGAACGCGGCGACGATTTCTCTAAAGCCAACTGCGACAGCGACTTACGGCAGACGGCATAGCCTTGGGGCATCGTGGTGGCAAGCATGCTGTCGAAGACATAGCAGCCGAATGGCTGGCGGTCGGCATGGGCAAAGGTCGGCTCCCACACGAAGCGGCGCGGCATCTGGTACTCCAAGACGAGCATCAGCACAGTCAGCCCCAGGATAAGCAACCAGAACTTACGGTTCACGGGCTACCTCCTTTCCTAATTGTTCCACCTCTTCATAGAGCGGGCGGGTGGCGGGGAAATTGCCGTAGCGAACGCGCAAGAAATGGGCGGTGAGGGTGCGGAAGGCGGCGGGGGCAGCAGCGGTTGGGACAGCGGCACCGCCGCTGCACAGCGAACAGGCAGCTGAGAACTCGCGGACGTACTGCATTGGGGTTTTGAAGGGCTGCCAGTCGATGAGGCTGGCGTCAGTGAGGGCTTTGAGGGTCTGGAGGTAGCGCAGACGGATGGCCTCGCGAAAGTTGCTGTTGGCAACAGCCTGGCTGATGGCGGTGCCGAAGTCGACGCCGTAGATGGTGTCCTCGGCATCACAATCAGTATTCTCTCCCTGTTCCTGTCGCCGGAAGATGCCGCTGTTTTGGCGCCACAGATACCACGCTATGAAGCCCAGCACACCGACGGCAAGGATGGCAAGCACCCACTGGAAGACGGTGCTGTTGACAGCATCTCCGAAGATGTCATTTAGGAACTCCCTGATCTGCATCATCAGCCACTCAGTGAAAGTCATCCCACCTCCGACCAACTCGCGGTTGTAGTCGAAGTCCTGCTGAGCCTGCCACTGGGCTATCTGCGCGCTGTCTATGACGAGGGTATCGGGCAAGGTGAAGGGTGAAGAGTGAAGAGTGAAGGGTGAAGGGTGAAGGGTGAGAGGTTAGAGGGTCTCGAAGTTCTCAATGTCCTGGTCAACGCCGACGCCATCGACCTTATCGCAGGCATGGCCGTACTGATAGGCGATGCCAATGCACATCAATGCCATTATGCAACTGCCGGCGAAACTCGACACCACACCCAGCAGATACTGAATGGCCGTATAGCCGAACGACGAGACAAAGCCCGAGGTGTTGCCCTGGGTGGCAAGGAGATTTTTCGCCATGACCATGATGTACCACGGTGTGGAAATCAAGCCCGAGATGATGGAGGAGATGATGTAGAGCACAATCATGACGCCAACGATGCCGGCCCACGTCTTCCATCCCAAACGCACCGACTTGGCGTAAGCGCTGACGATGCCAGTATCCTCGAACAGGTAGATGGGATAGACCAACACGAAGAGTGGCAGCACCACAACGGCTATGATAATGACCGGCAAGATGAAGTAAGGACTGGCGGCTATCAGTAGTGCCATCAGCAGGACGAAGACTACAAAAATAGCAATACTCGTGACCAGCAGTACCAGCTGGCGCACGCACTTCTGAACCACACCAGGCCGAAGGTCGTCGAAAGTGACACCCTTCAGCCGCTCCGACCGCTGCTCGTAGAGCTGCATCATCGTGTAGGAAACGGCATAGACCAAGATGATGGCTACGAACTGCACCAACATATACAGGCCCATCGACGAGAGCCACTGCAGCATATCAGCAAAGTTCCGGCCTCCGCCACTTGTAATAGCGGTGATGGACTCCATATAGCCCGTCATAAAGTTGTTCATACAGAACGTCTGCACGATTGCAACGGGCAGGACTAAGTAAGTGATGTACTTCAACAGCGTGCGAAAGTTCTCGCCGACGAAGTCGAACGTGTCAGACAGCTTGTCGCCAAACGTTCTCTTGCGATAGAGTTTAATCAATGGTTTTTCTGAGCTCATGGTTTTTCTTTTTAGGTAATACAATATAATAATAGATAACAAATGCCAAAGAACAGAGGATGATGCTCAGCCGCAGCAGGTCGGGCCACTCGGTGTGGCGCGTGAAGAAACCCTCGATAAAGCCCGCCACGACGAACAACGGCACCGCACCCACCACGATGCGCAGACCGCGACGCGCCCCACGCCGGAACGACACGAGCCGGGGATAGGTGCCAGGGAAGAGCCAGCCGTTGCCCATGGCTATGCCAGCAGCTCCAGCCACGATAATGGCCGAAATCTCAAGCGTGCCGTGCAGCCAGACGGCCAACGCCGACTGCCACAGCAGGCCGTGCTGGGCGAAGAACGTCTGGAACGAGCCGAGCATCACGCCATTCTGGAACAGGATGAACCCCGTGCCGATGCTGGTGAACACGCCCAGGACGAAGGTGACGAACGACACCTTGACATTGTTCAGCGTAATCATACTGAACATATCGCTCTCAGGGTCGCCGTTGTAAACGGCCATCGGCTCGCCATTGGCGATGTTCTGCAGCGTCATGTCCACATAGTTGTCACCAAGAATGATGCGGCAGAACTCCGGATCGAACAACTGCGACAGCATGCCCACCAGGGCACTCGTCAGGAAGATAATGAACGAAGTCAGCAACTCGCGCCGCGCCTCCCACATCGTGCGCGGCACCTCGTCGGTCCAGAACGTCAGGAGCCGCGACCAGCGGTAGCGCTGCGAGCGGTAAATCTCGTTGTGAAGGGCAGAAGCAAGGTTATTCAAATAGCGCGTAATCTTCGACTCCGGGTAGTGCGTCTGCGCAAAGGCCAGGTCGCTGGTCACGTCGATGTAGGTGTCGGCCAGTTGGGTGGCCTCGGTCTCACCGACCGCATCCACTACCAGCTCAGCACTGCGCCACTTCTCGATGTTCTGCCTGATGAACGTGACTTCCTTCATAATTCTGTGCAAAGGTACGAAAAAATTTATAATTACAATTGATAATTGATAATAATTTCGTACCTTTGCCGACGAAATGGCAGAAAAGAGCATCGTTACCGGACAATATGTACGCCTGCGCCAGACACCGGCCAGCGTCAGCGAGCGCATGGTGGCACAGGTCATCGACTGGGTGGTGCAGATAGCCTACTTCTTTCTGTGGGTGCTTTTCATCCGCCTTACCGGCATTAAGTTCGGCCCTACGGCCATCATCACCCTCGTCGTTCTGCCAATCCTGTTTTACTGTCCGCTGTGCGAGATGCTCAGTGGAGGCCAGACCATCGGCAAGAAACTTATCATGCTGCGCGTCATCATGGCCGACGGCACCCTACCCTCGCCCGCTGCCTACCTGCTGCGGTGGCTGCTGATGATTGCCGACGGCCCGCTGTTAGGCTACGTCGGCGTGCTGGTGATGATTCTGAACCGCAACAACCAGCGGCTCGGCGATATGGCGGCAGGCACGCTGGTTGTCAAGTTGCACAGCTATTCCAAGATTCAGGTCAGCCTCGACGAGTACGATTACCTGACCCGTGGCTACCATCCCTCCTACCCTCAGGCCGCTGACCTCTCGTTAGAGCAGGTCGACATCATCCGTCGCGCCATCGACAGCGAACAGCCCGAGCGCATCAGCCAGCTGTCGCAGAAGGTGCAGCAGCTTCTGGGTGTCAGTCGGCGCGAGTCGGGCGATGAGTTCTTCCTGCGCCGCATCGTGCGCGACTATCAGTACTACGCCTTGGAGGAAATATAATCTTCAGATAGCTTCACAGGCCTCGCGCAACCACTCCACCTCATCATTGTCAAGATGCGGCGACAGGCGGTCGTAAACCGTCTGGTGATAGTCGTTCAGCCAGTCGATTTCCTCCTGCGTCATCTGCTCACGGATGATGGGGCGCTTGTCGATGGGACAGAGCGTCAGCGGCTCAAACTGCAGGAAACGTCCGAACTCCGTCTCCTTGTAGGCCGTGATGAGCAGCGTGTTCTCCGTGCGGGCACCACAGCGGCCGGCGAGATAGATGCCCGGTTCGTCGGTGATGGTCATGCCCTCAACGAGCGGGGCGGGCTTCCACTCCATGCGGAACTGGTGAGGCCCTTCGTGGACGTTCAGGTAAGTACCCACGCCGTGACCCGTTCCGTGCAGGTAGTTCAGTCCCTCGCGCCACATCGCTGCCCGTGCCAGGATGTCAATCTGCGTGCCGCTGGCCCCACTGGGGAATTTGCACAACTCTATCTGGATGTGCCCTTTCAGCACCAGCGTATAGATCAGCTTCTCCTCGTCGGTCAGCGAACCGAGGGCAATGGTGCGGGTGATGTCGGTCGTGCCGTCCAAGTACTGCGCACCGCTGTCGAGCAGCAGCAGCCCGCGAGGCTCCAGAGGGATGTCGGTCTCGGGCGTCGCCTCGTAGTGGACAATGGCAGCGTGGGCACCGTAGCCCGCAATCGTGTCGAACGAGATGTCGCGGTAGAGCGGCTGCTCTGCACGCAGGGTTGTCAGCTTGCGGTCCACCGAGATTTCTGTCTCCCGATGCCCACTTTGCCCATTCAGCCCACCTTGCCCATAAACCCCATCAAGCCACTTCAAGAACTTAACCATGGCGATGCCGTCTTTCAGCATCGCCGACCTAAAACCCGCTATCTCGGTGGCGTTCTTGACGGTTTTCATCCGCTTGACGGGCGATTCTTCCTCCACCTTCTCGCGGGTAACAGCTTGATAGAGTGCATAGTTCACTTCGTCAGGGTCGAGCAGGATGTTGTACTCGAAGTAGTCCTTCAGTCCGCGGACGACGTTCTGGTAGTCATCCACCTTGATGCCCTCCTGCTGCAGATAGGCCGACACCTCGGGCGTCAGCTTCACCTTATTTATATAAAGGGTGACATCCTTCGACGAGATGAGCAGATAGCTGACGAACACTGGATTACAGTGGACATCGGTGCCGCGCAGGTTCAGCGTCCAGGCTATGTCGTCGAGGGCCGACATCAGCATACCGTCGGCGTGTTTCTCGCGCAGGGCCTTGCGGATGCGGGCTATCTTGCTGGCCGTCGTTTCGCCGGCATATTCTATCGGGTATATTTCGACCGGGTTCTCGGGTATGGCCGGACGGTTGCGCCAGATCAGCTTCAGCGGGTCCAGATTGGTGCGCAGCGTCATGCCGCCCTCCTTCCTGAGGTCGGCTATCAGCTCCTTCACGCTGTTGGCCGACGAGCACCAGCCATCGATGCCGACCTCGGTGCTAGCGGTAGAACCGCCAGCCACAATCTGACTGTTGAGCCACTGGGCGATGGTCGGCGTGCCCTCAATCTTCAGTTTCATCAGCTGGAACTCCGTGCCCTTCAGTTGCTCCTCGGCAGCGAGAAAGTAGCGCGAGTCAGTCCAGAGGGCGGCACTGTCCATCGTGACGACGGCGGTGCCGGCGGAGCCATTGAAACCTGAGATAAACTCACGGCCCTTCCAGTGGTCAGGCACGTATTCGCCTTGATGCGGGTCGGTACTTGGAAATATGAACGCGGCCAGATGTTCGCGCCGCATCACCTCGCGGAGGTCTTCTAATCGTTGGTTTACCGTGTTGTCCATAATGCTTTCCTTATTTCTTGATTTCCTGTAATGCTTTGTCACCAGGCTTGAAGAGCAGGCCGGTACACTGTTGTGCTGCCGCCTTGTAGGTCTTCAGCTCCACCTTGTCCCACTGTATCTGGTCTGTGCGCTGAGCCAGCGGGGCGTGGGGAATGATGCTGCCGTCGCGGACGAGGATGATGGCGGGAATACGGCCTGCCGTCAGCGTCTGGTAGCCGCCGTCATAGACCTTGCCGCTCTGGTAGTCAATCCATTTAGAGCCTACCCCCGACCTCTCCCCAAAAGAGGGGAGATAAACCGTCCGGCTGTCACCGCTCTCCAGCAGCGGAGCAACCAATATCTGCGAGCCGAACATATACTCGTCCTCCACGAGCCAGGCTCCGGGGTCGTCGGGAAACTCCACCAGCAGGGCACGCACCATCGGCAGACCGCGTTCAGTGCAGTCCTTGGCCTGAGCATAGACATAGGGCATGAGCCGGTATTTCATCTCGGCACACTCGCGGAAAGCCTTGGTGAACGACTCGGAGATGAGCCACGGCTCTGTAGGCGGTGCTCCGTGGGCACGGGTATGACTCGACAGGAAGCCGAAGGGCAACCAGCGGCGGTAGATGTCCTCGGGCGAAGCCGTCACAAAACCGCCCATATCGTGGCTCCAGAACGAGAAACCGCTCAGGCCGAACGAGAGACCGCCACGCAGGTCGCCCAGCATACCGATATTATTGGTAGCCGCATCGCCGCCCCAGTGGAGGGCGTAACGCTGGGAGCCTGCCCAGGCCGAACGGGCCCAGATGATGCCCTCGCCGGGATACTGGCTCTCAACAGCTTCCCAGAGTGCCTTGTTATAGCGCAGGGGATAGAGGTTGTGCTCGTAGAGTCCGCCCTTGCCGCTATGGTAGAAGCCGTTGTAGGGAGCCGCCTCGCCGAAGTCGCACTTGATGGTCGAGACGCCCTGCTTCAGTAGGTTCGTAATCTTCGACTGATACCAGTTGACAGTCTTAGGATTAGAGAAGTCGAGGATGGCATCCTCCACAGGCATGCCGCCATCTGCATTCTTCACGTGCATGTCCTCATAGAGAATTTCATTGAAGAAGCGGTTCTTGGGCGTGAAGTAAGGCAACTGCCACAGACAGGTGTGGAAACCGTCGTTGGCCAACTGTTTGAGCATGCCTACGGGGTTAGGGAAGCGGTCTTTGGCAAACTCATAGTCACACTGCCAGTCGGTGCCGAACCAGCCAGTGTCGAAGTGGATGACGTCACTGGGAATCTTGTGCTGGCGCAGCTTCTTGGCAATGTCGAGACCCTCTTCCTGCGAGAAATAGGTAATGCGGCTCATCCAGGTGCCAAAGCTCCACAGCGGCAGCATGGGCGACTTGCCCGTAATCTCCGTATACTCGTTCAGGATGTCCTTCGGCTCACCGAAGAACACAAAAAGGTCTATCTCTTCATCCGCCATAAACAGGCGCTGGGCCCCAATATACGAAGCCCCAAAGTCGCAAGTGACAGGGGCTGAGGTGTGCATGAAGATGCCGTAGCCGCGATTCGAGAAATAGAAGGGCACGGGCTTGTACATGCCGTCGGTCTCAGGACCTTGAGGGTCGGTGACGCTGAGGTGTACCTTCTGGCCCACCTTATTCAACGAGGTGAACGACTCGCCGCAGCCGTAGATGCGCTCGCCGGGCGACAGCAGGAACACGGGGTTCGCGCTGCGCGAGTTGTCACTGCCGCGCTTGATAAACGACAGCGGCAGCAGCTTCACCTGCGTCGAGTCGTTGTCGATGATATGGCGCGTCTGGGTGAGAATCTTTCCCTTGGCGTCCTTCAGCACGATTCGGAAGGGGTAGCGCTGAATCTCGATGCAGCCATACTTCGTCTGATAGGCTATCTTCTCGTCGTTATTAGTGGTCTTCAGTTCGATGTCCAAATCCCGCAGAGTAGGCAATTTCTTCTTGAATGCCTCGCAGAACATCACATCGTGCGAATCGTCGATTCTCTTAAATGCCGGCGATGTATCCATTCTGATTCTCGCCGTCCTTGGCGTAATCCACTCTATCATAATCCGTATTAACGGGTCGTTCTCATACGCCGCATCGGGGAAGTCGAGCATCTGCATACGCACGGGCCAGTAGCCATTGAGGTTGAACGCCTGACGGGGCGACAGTCGGTAGCGTTTCCACTGCACAAAGCCCATACCCCTTTCGGTATTGAAACCGTCAAGCGAGTCGGCCAGGAAATAGGTATTCGACAGGTCGTAGAAGTCTGTCGACACGTCTTTCTGCATACACTGCAAGTACTGGATGCCTGCATTGGTCTGGAGCTGGGCAAGACTGCGGGTTGCAAAGATGCCGCAACAGACAAGGCTGAGGAAAAGTATTCTTTTATTCATAGTTTTGGTTTCTAGTTCAATCTCCAATTATCAAAATGATCAGTAGAACCGTCCCGCATAATTGTTTTGACGCTCCTGCTGCCAATCTTCACGATAGTTGTTGTACCCGTTTGCAGAGTGGTGCTGACGGTAGCCGTGCCGTTGTGACTGTAGGCAGAACCGGCCAGCACGCCATTCATACCGAAAACCTCCACCTTTATGCCATCGTCAACTCCTGTCACAGTAATGACGCCATTTGTCGCTTGTATCATTACTGGCTGCGTCTTCATGTCGTTCACGCTTGAATTCAAGTCAACTATGTCCACAATATTCTTGAAACCACTCCAAGGTTTCGTAGACTTATAGGCTTTGATAGAAGCCGTAGGCACATGCAGCGTGGCTTTTTCGATGTAGGAGCCATCAAAAGCATCAGTACAGGGTGTGTTACTCCAATAATCCTTCATAATTGGCACATTCTCCGCATAGCAATAGACATCAGTCAGTTCCAGGCATGATGCAAACGCTCCGGTACCAACAGTTTCTATTCCCTTGCCTATAGTCACAGAAATCAGACCGCTGCAATTACTGAAAGCTTCGTTTCCTATGCTCGTCACACCGTCAGGAATCGTGACGGAGGTCAGGCTGCTGCAACCATTGAAAGTATAATATTTTATGCTCGTCACGCTGTTGGGAATCGTGATGGACATCAGGTCGCTACAGCCATAAAAAGCACCCTCGCCTATGTCAGTCACGCTGTTAGGAATCATTACGGAAGTCAGACCTCTGCAATAACGGAAAACATTGTTTCCTATGCTCGTCACACTATTAGGAATCGTAATGGAGACCAAGCCTCTGCAATCTGAGAAAGCATTGTATCCTATGCTCGTCACGCTGTTGGGAATCGTGATGGAGGTCAGGCCGCTACAACCAGCGAAAGCATTGTTTCCTATGCTCGTCACACTGTTAGGAATAGTGATGGAGGTCAAGCTGCTGCAAAACAAAAAAGTTCCATCTCCTATGCTCGTCACACTGTTAGGAAAAGTGATGGAGGTCAGGCCGCTACAATCAGAGAAGGCATTGTTTCCTATGCTTGTCACGTTGTTGGGAATCGTAATGGACATCAGTCCGCTACAGCCTGAGAAAGTGCCTTCTCCTATGCTCGTCACGCTGTTAGGGATTGTGACTGAGGTCAAGCCACTGCATTCAGTGAAAGCATTGTTCCCTATGCTCGTCACGCTATTAGGAATCGTCACGGAGGTCAGGCCGCTGCAAAACATAAAAGTACAATCTTCTATGCTCGTCACATCGTTGGGAATCGTGATGGACATCAGGTCGCTACAGCCATAAAAAACACCCATCCCAATGCTCGTCACGCTATTAGGAATCGTCACAGAGATCAGACCACCGCAAAACATAAAAGTCTTATCTCCTATGCTCGTCACACTATAACTTGCTCCGCCGCACACCACGTTTTCGGGAATCACAATGTTACCACTATACTTGGTGGATTTCTTATACTGTATGACCTGAGCCTCTTTCTTATCTGGGTTCAGATTATACCACAAGCCATCAATTTCCACCTCTTCGGCGAATACACTTGCTGCTACCGATAGCAGGAGCACAATTGTTAAGTTTTTCTTCAACATATTTGTTCTTATTTACTTAGCCGCCGATGATGACCTGCAACCCGTGGGCTTCCAACAGACTTTTGCAGTGATGTTGCAGCTCCTCAGAAGGCGACGCCATCGGCAAGTGTTCAGGATTGTAGGTGCTACCCATGCGGCTGTGCTTGTCCTTGCCCACGTCGTGGTAGGGAAGGAGGTGGACAGCCCCACCCCCAGCCCCTCCCCCGTAGGGAGGGGGGAGGCTACTGAGAAAGCGGGCCGTATGCTCGATGTTCTCATCGTCGGCATTGACGCCGTCGATGAGGGGGATGCGGATGCGGAAGTCGTGGCCGGTTTCGGCCACGCGGCGTATGTTTTCAAGGATCAGCTCATTGCCGACACCCGTGTAGCGTCGGTGCTTCTCCGAGTCCATCAGCTTCAGGTCGACCAGCAGCAGTTCGCATTCGGCAGCCACGGCATCGACCACCTCCGGCCGGACATAGAGCGCCGTGTCGACGGTGCGGTGGAAGCCGCGTCGCTTCAATTCACGTAGGATTGCCAGTGCATCGTCGGGGTGCATCAGCGGTTCGCCACCGCAAAGGGTGACGCCTCCCCCGCTGTCCACCATGATGTCGCGCTCCTTCTCAATCTCGGCCATCAGCTCGTCCATCGTGTACTTGCGGCCGCACAGTTCGCGGGCGGTGGTGGGGCAGTCGTCCACGGTGAAGCCCGGTTCGTTGCACGTACCACAGCGGATGCACTTCGACTGTTTGAAGAGCACCTGCGGCTCTGCTGACCAGCTTTCCGGGTTATGACACCACACGCAGCGCAGCGGGCATCCCTTCATGAAGATGGTTGTCCGGATGCCCGGCCCGTCATTAATGGCATAGCGCTTGATGTCGAAGATGAGCATTTCTTCCTGTTTTTGTTGCAAAGGTAGCTTTTTTCTTGAATATTCCAAAAGAAAATGCTAATTTTGCGTAGCATTTCGCAAACTTTGGTGTATATAGAAGCAGATGGACAGAGAGACGTACATATCCTGGGCGGCAGAGCTGCGGCGGCGAGCCGTGGAGGCTGCGACGGCGGTGGTAGGCTGTGAGGAAGCCGAAGACGTGGCGCAGGAGACGATGCTCAGGATGTGGGAACGGCTGGACCAGTTGGATGGCGGCAGGGAGCGGCTATTGGCTTACGCAGCCACCTCGGCCCGCAACCTGGCACAGAACCGGCGGCGACAGAAGCGACGGCACCCCCTGCTGCAACTGTTGGGGTGGAAGGGCGACCGCACGGACGACACGCCACAGCGGCGACTGGAAACGACCGAGACCGACAGCCTGTTTGCCGAGACGATGGCGCAGCTGCCCTACAACTGGCGCACGGTGCTGCAGATGCGCAACGTCGAAGATATGAGCTTCGCCGAGATAGCGGCCATCACGGGAATGACGGAGTCGTCGGTGCGGGGCACACTCTCGAAAGCAAGAAAACGGATGATAGAACTAATCAATAAACAGCGATGATGACAGACAAACAGATAAACGACCTGCTCGACCACTTCATGGCGGGCGAAACCAGCGAACAGGAGGAGCGGCTGCTGACCGACTACTTCTGCACGCGGACGGACATTCCCGAAGCGTGGGCGGCATACGCCGTGATGTTCCGGGGTTTCCGGCAGCCGGCGGCGCACGAAGTACCCATCAGGAATTACCAGCATCGCTGGTGGCTTTCGGCGGCAGCTGCCATATTGGTGCTGTTAGGCTTCTGGTGGTATATGCCTGAAAGGGAAAGCCAGTCTGAGACGGTGGCAAAGACGGAAACGCCCGTACAGAAGCCCACGGTGCAACCGGTTGTGGAGGAAACGACGCAACAGGTGGCCGTCGCCGCTGAAACTCCCAAGCCAGCACGCAAGGTTCGTGCGGTAAAACCGCACGACGCTGTGGAGGCAGAGCCCGCCGAAGTGTCTGTCGGCGAGGCCGAAACAGTAGCCGAAGCCGTCACCGAAATAGACGACCCGGCCACCAACCTGCTCAACATCGACATGGTCGCCGTGCAACAGCAGGGCGCAGAACTGCGCACGGCTCTGGCCATCATGAACCAAGAACTCTTTGAATCGGAATAAGCCTATGAGACGAATACTCAATTTGCTGCTCATGCTGACCGTCGGCATCGTCGGCTCGACGGCTCAGGGGCTGTGGATGAACCGCCTGATGGACGACTTCACGGCCCACGGCGCCAAGGTGTCGGTGTCGCGCATCAACGACAAGTACCACCTGTCGCGGCGCTGGAACGTGGCCTTCGACCGTGACCTGCCGTTGGCCAATACGGTCTGCATTGTCCTCGACAGCATGGCCCGCCACGCCGTGGAGTCCTACCGCTACGAGTGCCACCGCAACGGCAACGACACCATCACTTACTCCATCGCCCTTCGCGGCTACGGCAACAACGACGACTACGTGCTCGACCTGACCCGCGTGGCCGATCAGTCGAGCACCTGGACCAACGACTACAACGACTTCAAGAAGACGCACGCCTACCTCTACCGCAACCCCTACATGCTGCAGGAGCGCAACTTCTTCTACCTGCTGCAGGGCAACAACCGCCGCATGTATTTCGGTGCCCGCGAGGCCGTGATGTTCGACTACGTGCAGGGCCACGGCAACCTCATTGCCATGGCTACCCAACTGAACGAGGCGCAGGGCACGTACTACCACTTCGTCATCGCGCCCTTGGACAGCCTGCTTGGCACCCTCAACGCCCGGAAGACGCCCGTACACTACCGCCATGAGGCCGGTCAGCCGGTGGACAAGGCCACCACCTATTATTATACGGACTACCTGCTGCCGAAGTCGAAGGGGAAGAGCGAGTCGCGCGGCACACTGTACGTCGTCAAGGCCGATGAGGGCGCTGCTGCCCTTTACCGCACGTTGCTCGACGCCGCCAACCGCCACTTGGACGAGAACCCGACGCAGTGTTGCGTGCTGGAGTACACCGACCGCCACTTCAAGCTGAGCGGCGTGAGGAACACCACCAAGCTACTGGTCAACGAGATTGCCGAGTCGAGCTTCCTCATGGCCGACCTCGACCGCGACGGCACGCTCTACGTCCTGCGGCTTGAGGTGGACGGCGAATACTGGATACCGAAGAACTGGAAACAGTGATTTTTTTAAGACAACGAATTACACGAATTATACGGATTGCTATACGACCACGAATTATACGAATTACACGAATTGCTTGAGAATGATGAAGAGAACAGGAAAATGGCTGATAGCCGCGACGCTGACACTACTGCCGATGGCAGGGTGGGCGCAGGGCAAACTCATCTGGGTACACAGCAAAGATGAGGGGTGGCGGAAAGAGAATCCGCAGACAGTGCTTTACGACCAAGAGAAGACACGTCTGCTGATGCCGCAGGGAGCAGCCTTCGGCGTGGAGTGCATACCGTCGTTTTCAACCGAATGGACGCTAACCTACGACTCCGTGGCCCGTGCCCTCGTCTACCGCGAAGTCGGGAAAAGCCTCTGGCATGCCACGTACAGGGCTTGGCATAAACTGAAGCACATAGACAAGACCCACTCGAAGTGGGAAATGCGGAAGCGGCCAAAGGACTATGTGGCACCTAGCGTGAAAACCGCCTCGCTCCCCGTCAGCAACGATCAGGCGTGGATGCTGCGGGCCATCTGGGCATCGGCCTTCCACGATGCCGAGGACCGCGAGATGTTAATCCTGGACGGAACGAAGTGGGAGTTCTTCATCGACGGACGGCGGGCCAAGTCGCACCGCGAGGAAAATGCACTCGTCAGCTTTGTCAACGACCTGAAGGGAGCCGTCGCTACAGGCAATGTGAGTCGCAAAGACTCACTCATCGGCAACGCATTCCAGCAGGTGGTGGCCAGTCTGATAGCCGTCGACAAGCCGCCCCGCAAGAACAACGACTCCATCGTCGTCATCACCAACGGACAGCAGCTGCCCGACTCCCTGTGCCGGTTGATCAACCACAGACCCAAGCAGTTCTACTACCAACGGGGCGAACTGGTCACCCATGAAAGCACATGGAGCATTTATGGAGCGAAACAGACCTTTGACATCGACTGCCCGGTGCTGGAGCTGAAGACTAAGCCCGACACGCTCAGCGATGCCTACGTCAGCCGGCATCCGGCACTGCAGCAAACCCTCAATCATTATACGGGCACCGTCGTTGACCAGGACGACAAACCGATAGCCGGTGCCTGGGTGGGCATCTATGGTGCAGGGGCGGGCGCACCGACTGACTCCGCCGGCCGCTTCTCCTTCTGGGTGCCGCGCAAGGCTATACGCTTCTACGCCGAATGTCCAGGCTACGAGACGCTGCGCAACATCGACGACATTGACTTTCCGTCCGTCATACGACTAAAAAAGACTAAGAAGTAACAAACCATAAAACAACCAAGAAAATGAAAAGACTCACAACACTCCTGGCCGTCGTGCTGATGGCCGCCACAGGCCTGACGGCCCAGAACGTGGCTCCTCGCAGGCTGTTCAAGTTGCAACGCTTAGGCTACGAAAACGGACGCCCTGACCACGTGCCCGAGATGGCGCAGTACAAACTCAGCACCGACTACGTCCCCATGACGCTGATGGTGCGGAAGAACACGCCGCAGGACTACGTCTACTCCATGCGGATGGACGAGCCGCATCCCTACAACTGCACCGGCGACGTGCCGGTGGGCGAGAACGGACGGGGCACCCGCATCTACGACGGCTACGACGACCGCTTCACGCTGAAGTGGTACAACAACCTGCGACCCAACGAGGGTGCCGTCTTCCCGATGAACGAGTTCATCACCGAGTATTACGACCGCAAGAACATGGAGCCGCAGATGGTGCGAAGCATCGAGATGCTGCAGATGAAGCACAAGAAAGCCACGCACCGCTTTGCCGGCAGCTGGCGCATGGTGGGCAACTACGGCCTGGTGGACGGCGAGCGCATCCTGAAAGCCCCGACAACTCATCTCTTCAAGGTCTATGGCGAGAAGGACGTCACCTTCCTCTTCTGCTCGCCTCAGCAGCTGACGGGCGGCACCGTCTTCTACAGACCGCTGGTGGTCAAGTCGGACAACTGCATCAAGGAGGGCGACAACAACGAGTGTACCATCACCTGGAAGAATGACGATGCCTTCATCCTGAAGTTCGACCGCGGCGACGGCACCTTGGTCGAGGAACTGTGGAAGCGCTCGGGCCTGCCCAAGCCGTTCCAGCAGCTCTTCGGCACCGACGTCCCTGTCTACGACGTCCAGATTCCGAGTGGATTCTGATACCTGCGATTATCACTTACGTAAACAATGGAAGAAATCAAAGTCTATCATTCCGTTTGGAAGAGGCTGCCCGTCATCCTCGTCGGTTTTACCTTTTCAGTCTGGGCGGTCTTTGCGCTGTGGCAGGGGCTCGGCCAGCCGTGGAAGGCGTGGCTGTGCCTGCTGCTCTTCGGCGTGGGCAGTCTGCTGTACTTGTTTCTGACGCTGAAGGAGAGATGGTCGGACAAACCGTATCTGACCGTCACCGGCAAGAGCCTCATCGTCAACAATGGCTACGTCTTCGGCCGTGGCTGGTATATGTCGGAAATTGACCTTGCCGACGTAGAGCTTTTCGAACTGGTGCCGAGGAGTATCTTGCATAAGAGAGGCCCGAGGCTGCGTATCCACTACAAAGGGAGAATGGAAAATAAATATCCCACTGACCTCGTCGGCCAGATTCCCGTCGGCGACATAGACATGAAACCGCAGTTGCTCTGTGACTTGCTAAACGAGCAACTGCGGTAAGGGTTAGTTCTGATTCTCAGTACTCGTCGTTCTCTGTTCGGGCGATAATCTCGTTCTGAAGCTGCTCGGTCATGTCGTTGAAGTAGTCGCTGTAGCCGGCGACGCGCACCAGCAGGTCGCGGTACTCGTCGGGATGCTGCTGGGCATCGTGCAGGGTGGCCGTATCGACGATGTTGAACTGGATATGGTGACCGCCGAACTTGAAGTAAGTGCGGATGAGCGAGGCGAGCTTCCGCTGGTCTTCGTCGCGCTTCAGCAGCTGGGGGACGAAGCGGACGTTGAGCAGCGTGCCGCCGCTTTTCGTCTGGTCGAGCTTGCCGAGGCTCTTGATGACCGCCGTGGGGCCGTGGGTGTCGCTACCGTGGGCGGGACTGGTTCCGTCAGAGATGGCGAAATGGGCAAAGCGGCCGTTGGGCGTGGCGCCGCACACACTGCCGAAGTAGTTGTGGCAGGTGGTCGAGAGCATGTTCAGCTGCGTCAGTCCGCCACGGGTGTTGGGGCGTCCCTCGATGGCTTTCACCAGGTCGTCGTAGACGCGGACGGCAATCTCGTCGGCATACGGGTCGTCATTGCCGAAGAAAGGCGTGTGGTTGCGGATGTAGGCACGTTGAACGTTGAATGTTGAACGTTGAACGTTATCGCCTTGCTGCCCCCAGTTGCAGGCGCATGCCTCCAACATCTCGTCCATCGTGTAGCGTTTGTCCTCAAAGACGTGCTTCTTCAGGGCGGTGAAACAGTCGGTGATGGTGCCGAGGCCGGTACACTGGATGTAGGTGGTGTTATAGCGGGCGCCGCCGCTGTAGTAATCTTTTCCTTTCTCGATGCAGTCGTCGATGTAGAGACTGAGGAAGGTGGCTGGGGCGTAGAGCGAGAACATGCGCTCGATGTAGTTATTTACCGAGAGTTTCAGGTTGACGAAGTACACCATCTGGCGGTGCCAGGCATCGTACAGTTCGTCGAAAGACTGGAATGTACGCGGGTCGCCGGTTTCCAAGCCGAGCTTCTTGCCCGTCTCGGGGTCGATGCCGTTGTTCAACGTTATCTCTAAGATCTTCGGGGTGTTCAGGTAGCCAGTCAGCAGGTAGGACTCCTTGCCGAAGGCTCCTACCTCGATACAGCCTGAGCAGCCGCCTTCGCGGGCATCCTCTATGGTTTTGCCCTCGCGCACGAGTTCCTTTATATAAGTGTCGGGGTTGAAGATGGAGGGGTAGCCGTGGCCCTGGCGGATGACCTTGATGCCCTCCAACAGGAAGTCGTCGGGCGTGTTCTGGGCGATGTGGATGGAGAGGCCGGGCTGTAGCTGGTGCAGTTCCTCTTGTATCTCCAGGATGATGAACGACAGCTCGTTGGTGGCGCTGCGTCCGTTGCGGTCCACGCCGCCGATGTTGATGTTGGTGAAGTCGTTGTAGGTTCCTGACTCCAAGGCAGTGACGCCCACCTTCGGCGGAGCGGGCTGGTTGTTGAACTTGATCCACAGACAGCTGAGAAGTTCCTTCGCCTCGTCTCGGGTCAGCGTGCCGTCCTTCAGACCCTGCTCGTAGAAGGGCCACAGATGCTGGTCAATATGTCCGGGGTTCATCGAGTCCCAGCCGTTCAGCTCGGTCACCGTGCCGAGGTGAACGAACCAGTACATCTGGATGGCCTCCCACAGGTCGCGGGGAGCGTGGGCGGGCACCCAGCGACAGACTGAGGCAATCTTCTGCAATTCCTTCTTCCGTTGGTTGTTGGTTTCGGCAGAAGCCATCTGCTCAGCCAGCTCGGCATGCCGCCCGGCAAAGAGGATGGCGGCGTCGCACGAAATGGCCATCGCCTCCAGCTCCTGCTGCTTGTCGGTAGCCTCGGGGTCGTTGATGTAGTCGAGACTCTTAATCTTCGCCTCGATGCGGGCCTTCACGTCCAAGAGTCCTTCGTGGTACATCTTGCCGTCCATCGCCGTGTGGCCAGCGGCGCGCTGTTCCATGAACTCGGTGAACACACCGGCGTGGTAGGCCTCCTCCCATTCCTTCGAGACATGGTTGAAGATGCGCTCGCGCTGTGTCTTGCCCTTCCAATAGGGGATGACCTCGCGCTCGTAGGTGTCGATGTCCTGCTGCGAGATGGTATAGCGCTGCAGTTCCCGCTCGTTCAGCGTATGCAGGTCCTCTACCGAGTGGCACGTCAGTTCGGGGAACGTCGGCACGGCCTTCGGCTTCGGTCCGCGCTCGCCGACAATCAGCTCGTCCTCGCCTATATAGATGGTCTTCTTCTTGCAGATTTCGTAGAAGTTCCGCGCCCTCAGCACGGGTGTCGGCATCGTGCCGTAGTTCTCCTTATAGAACGCCGTCTCAATCAGCGCCCGCTCTATCGAGAGCGTCGTCGGCGTGTCGAAGTTCTGCTGGCGCAGGCGGCGTATGCGGTCGTTCATGCCGCCCAGGTTTTCGGGATGTTTGATGGTGTAGTTCATTTATTGCATTTTTGCTTTATAGACTTCCTCGATGGTCATCGGCTTCTTGATGGTGCCAAGCAGGCGGGCGCCTTGCTCGGTCATCACGTAGTTCAGTTCGTTGCGCAGACCAGTGAAGTTGCGCCACGGACCGAGGCGATCGTAGCAGATGAAGTCGCGGAACTGGCCTTCGGCCTCCCACTTGTCCATCAGTTCGGGGATGAAATAGATGCCCGGCTCGACGGTGAAGACGAAGCCCGGTTCCAACGGACGGGCCAGACGCAAAGACTTGAAGCCGAACTGCGTAGACTTCACGGTGCCCTCAGCATAGCCCACGTACTGCTCGCCAAGGTTCTCCATGTCGTGAACGTCGAGCCCCATCATGTGGCCCAGACCGCAGGGGAAGAACAGGGCGTAGGCACCGGCTTCGGCAGCCTCAGCGGGGTCGCCCTTCATCAGACCCAGCTCCTTCATGCCACGGGCAATCTCGGTGGCGGCGGCGATGTGGGCATCGCGGAAGGGGCGTCCCAACTGCAGTTTGTCGACAGCAGCCCAGAAACTGCGCAGGTGGATCTCGTAGACCTCGGTCTGGCGGGCAGTAAAGCGTTCGCCGACGGGCATCGACGACGAGAGGTCGCCGGCGTAGTGCGAACGGGTCTCGGCTCCAGCATCGAGTAGGAAGATGTCGCCATCCTTCAGGTCATGAATAAAACCGTGGTTGTGAAGCACCTGACCCTGAACGGTGGCGATGGTCGGGAATGCCAATGCGCCTCCTGGACGGCAGGCCACCTGCTCGACCACTGCGGCCACTTCCGACTCATGGATGCCGGGGCGGACGGTGCGATAGGCGGCCAAGTGCATCTTCGTGCTCAGGTCTACCGACTCCTCTATCAGCCGCAGTTCCTCCTCGTCCTTGTGGTTGCGCTGGCTGACGATGGCCTTGATGAAAGGCACGCTGGCCTTCGCCGGTTGTGCGGCAGGCTCCACGCCTAAGAGTTCCCACAGCCATACGCGGTGGTCGCCACGGTAGGGCGGCAGGAAGTGGACGGACTTCCCCTTAACGATTGTGGCCAGTTCGCTCATGGGCCAGACGTCGGTGATGCCCACGGTAGCAGCCAGTTCGCGGAGCGACGGCATCGTGCCTGTCCATACGATGTCGTCGATGGTCAGCTCGTTGCCGAAGATGATTTCCCGATCGTTGTCGATGTCGATGACGGCGGCCAGTCCGGCGTAGTCCAAGCCGAAGAAATAGAGGAACGTCGAGTCCTGACGGAACCGATAGGTGTTGTCGGCGTAATTCATTGCTGCCTCGTCGTTGCCGAGGAAGAGCAGCAGTCCGCTGCCCATGTCGCGCTTCAGCTGGGCGCGGCGGCGGATGTAGGTTTCCTTACTTATTTGCATATTGGTGGTGTTATGATGTTTTCTGTACTTTGTCGGGCCATGCTCTCGGCCAAGGAATTGAGCGCGGAGCATTCGTCGCGGGAGATGCGGTGCTGTTGGGGGGCGCCTGTGGAAAGAGTGAGCAACAGCAGGTGGCCATCGGAGCAATGGTCAACCAGCTCGCCAGCAGGCTTATGGTAGTCTGTGAAAGGTTCTACGCACAGCTGGATGCAGAAGAGTCCTTCGTGGAAAGCCTCATCGCGCACCCGCTTCTCGTATTCGCTGATGAAAGGACTGATGAGGACGGCCCCGCGGCGGGCAGCGAGGATGCAGCCGTTCATATAGTCGCGGCGCTGTTGGTCGGTGAAATAGCGGCGCACATGAACCGCCACAAGGGGCGCATCCAGCAGCCGCACCTGGCCGATGGCCGAGAAGCTCCAGTAGGCAAAGCGCACGTTCCGCTGGACGACGAAGAGGTCAGGATGCTGGCGGCGAAGCATGAGACGGCGCGGGTTGTCGCGGACGTAGTCGATCATGTTCTGCAGCTGGCCCTCGTGCAACAGCAGGCGGTCGTGGTATCCTTTTTCCCAGAGGGGGCGCAGAGGGGCGCTCCGGCCGCTTTCTCCGCGCGAATCCGCGCTACACGGGACCGCCGGCACCCCCTGGTCCGGTGCCCCGCATACTTGCGGGGAAACGCCGTTAAAGGCCCTGGTACAGCCAACCATGAAACCCCTGATAACCTCGCCCAGCGCAACATCCATATCCTTCCTGACAAAGATGATGCCATGGAAATGGTCGGGCATCAGCTGGCAGTCCAACAGCGTGATATCACGCTCGCAGGGCTGGCCCGTCTTCGCCGCCTTCTTTTCGGCTATCTGCCGCTGTATCGCTGGAATCTTCTGCCAGCAGCGCAGCACCTCGCGGCCCAAGGCCGTCGGTTCTATGGCGGCCTCGCCCGGACTGTTTCCCGTCAGACTGCCCAAGAGCGGCTGGCGCCCTTCGGTACAGAGGGTGACGAGGTAGATGCCCCGGCCGTAATAGTCGTGGTGCTGACTGCGTTTGTGCATATGGGACACGTCGCAGCTGTCGCGGGATTGGGGCGTGTTCATCGCTTCAACTTAGCTTAGTTTTGCTATTTAGAGTTGACAAAGGTACAAATAACTTCACAAAAACGCTCGTCATTAACTCCTTTTAACTCCAATAACTCCTTTAACTCCCCAAAAAGCACTATCTTTGCACCACGAATCTAATTTAATTATCACTAAGAAACATGGCAACATTAACAAACGACAAGCTGGTCATCGTCGGCGCAGGCGGCATGATCGGTTCAAACATGGTTCAGAGCGTACTGATGCTCGGCCTTACCAACAACATTTGTCTGTACGACATCTACGAACCCGGTGTTCACGGCGTTTACGACGAGATGTGTCACTGTGCCTTCCCCGGCGCAAACATCAGCTATACCGTCGATGCCGCTGAGGCTTTCACGGGTGCGAAGTACATCATCTCCAGCGGCGGCGCTCCCCGTAAGGAGGGCATGACCCGCGAGGACCTGCTCAAGGGCAACTGCCAGATTGCCGCTGAGTTTGGTGAGAATATCAAGAAGTACTGCCCCGACGTGAACCACGTCGTCGTCATCTTCAATCCCGCCGATGTGACAGCCCTCACGGCGCTTATCCACTCTGGTCTGAAGCCCAACCAGCTCACATCGCTGGCCGCCCTCGATTCTACCCGTCTTCAGCAGCAGCTGGCACTGGAGTTCGGCGTGCGTCAGGACAAGGTGACAAACGCCTACACCTACGGCGGTCACGGCGAGCAGATGGCCGTCTTCGCATCGAAGGCCATGATCGACGGCAAGCCCCTCTCAGAGCTTCCCCTCTCCGACGAGCGCTGGGCTGAGATCAAGCACATGACCACCCAGGGCGGCAGCAACATCATCAAGCTGCGCGGACGCTCTTCGTTCCAGAGCCCTGCCTACCAGGCTGTCAAGATGATTGAGGGCGCCATGGGCGGCGAACCGTTCAAGTGGCCTGCCGGCTGCTACGTGAACAGCGAGGAGCTTGGCTTCAAGAACGTCATGATGGCTATGCCCACCGTCATCGACAAGGACGGCGTACACTTCACAGCCCCCGAAGGCACGGCTGAGGAGATGGCAGCCCTGCAGGCTTCCTACGAGCACCTGCAGAAGATGCGCGACGAGATTATCGGTCTCGACATCATTCCTGCAGTGGCTGACTGGAAGACGGAGAATCCGAACCTTTAATTGAGGAATTAATCAATGGCTTTGATTAAGAGTTATCGCGGTCTCGCTCCCAAGTGGGGGCGAGACTGCTATTTTAGCGAGAACGCCACAATCGTCGGCGATGTGACGATGGGTGACGAATGCTCTGTGTGGTTCAATGCCGTCGTGCGTGGCGACGTGGCTCCCATCACCATTGGCGACCGGACGAACGTCCAGGACGGATCGTGCGTCCACGTGACCCACGACACAGGTCCCACCCACATCGGCAGCGACGTGACCATCGGCCACAACGTCACCGTACACGCCTGCACCATCCACGACGGTGCGCTCATCGGCATGGGCTCCACCCTGCTCGACAACTGCGAGGTGGGCGAAGGCGCCATCGTGGCCGCCGGTGCCCTGGTGCTGCAAGGCACAAAAATACCGCCCCGCGAAATCTGGGGCGGCGTACCTGCCAAGTACTTGAAGCCCGTCAGCCCTGGCCAGACCGACAACGCCAAGCACTACGTGGCATATTCCAAGTTTTATTTAGAGGAGGAGTGAAGCGTCGCCACGACGTACTCTGACTGGGTGCCGATGCGGAACTTGCCGCCCCAGAGGCCGATGCCGCTGCTGACGTAGTAGCGGGTGGCTCCGCGCTGGTACGGCCCCCAGGAGCACTCGTAGACGTGGTCGGTAATCCAGGAGATGGGCCATACCTGACCGCGATGGGTGTGGCCGCTCAACTGGAAGTCGATGCCGGCCTTCTCGGTACGGTCGAGGTCGTAGGGCTGGTGGTCGAGGACGATGGTGAAAGCCCCCCTTACGGTCCCCGAGGGGGCTTCATTAGTTTGAGCAATTGTTAAGGGCTTGCGCCGCCTGTTGGTGCGGTCGTCGCGGCCGATGATAACAATGGCGGAGTCGACGACGGCGGTGCTGTCGATGAGCAGGTGGATGCCGGCATCGCGGTAGAACTGCTGGGCCTCTGGACATCCGCTGTAGTATTCGTGATTGCCGAGGCAGGCATAGACGGGAGCCTTCAGACGGTGGAACTCCTCGGCCATGTGCTCCTCCAAAAGCGGGCGCATCGAACCGTCGATGATGTCACCGGCAATGAGGATGAAGTCGGGCTGCTCGGCGTTGACGAGGTCAACCCAGCGTGCCAGCTCCTTGCGGGGATTGTGGTAGCCTATGTGCAGGTCGCTCATCATCACAACCCTGTAGTCGCGAGGCAGCGGTTTGTCGGTCTGCAAGTCCAGTTCTACGCGTACCTTATTCTTATAGTGTAGATTGCCATAGAGGAAGATGCCGAAGATAAGCACTACGATGGCAGCCGCCGACCATCCGTTCTGATAGAGCCACGAGCGGGGCACCAAGTGGACGAGCCGTCCCAGGTCGAGCACGAGGAACACGATGACGAGATACATCAGGATGAAGATGCTCGACGTGCTGATTTCATAGCACGCCTGAGCCACCGGGAGCGGCAGGCTGTCGAAACGACGGCCGAAGTTGAGGAACATCAGCAGAAACGAGCCAACGCCAAGGACGATGACCAGCAGTCGCCACACTTTTGCCACGGGCAACAATACCCAGATGTGCCACGACAAGTAGACGAGAGCCAGCAGTGGCAGCACCATGAACAGCATCATCCACATAGTTTTCATGTTATAATTGGGCAGCCGCAAGAATCTTGGTGGTCGCACCAGCCTTGCCCATCACGTAGTCGCCGGCAGCCTTGCCGGCCTGCTGAAGGGCTGTCGCATCAGCAGCAAAACGGTCCATGATGCGTGCAAAGTCGTCGTAGCCGCTGATTTCCAGTCCACCGCCGCACTGTTTCAGCTCCTGTGCCTCCTGGAACTTCTCGTTCTCGGGGCCGAAGATGACGGGGCGCCCCCACACGGCGGCCTCCACCGTGTTGTGAATGCTCACGCCGAAGCCGCCGCCGACGTAGCAGACGGTGGCGTAGCGGTAGATGCTCGAAAGCAGACCGAAGCAGTCGATGATGAGGGCAGACCCTCCCCCGGCCCCTCCCTGTAAGGGCGGGGAGTAGTTAGTATAGCGCTGCACGTTCCAACCTTCCAATTTCCGTTCTATCTGCTGGAGGTGGTCTTCGCCGATGACGTGGGGCGCAATGATGAGCTTCCACTCCGGATGCTCGCAGAAATACTTGATAAAGATGTCCTCATCGGGCGGCCACGACGAGCCGGCAACAAACACCTTCGGGGTATCACCCACGAACTGCTCAACCACCGGCAGCTGCTTGGCCTGCTCCTTAATCTGGAGCACGCGGTCGAAACGGGTATCGCCAGTGATGGTGACGCAGGTAATGCCGATCTTCGCCAACAGTTCTCGGCTCACCTCGTTCTGCACAAAGAAATGGGTGAAGCAGTTCAGCACGCGCCCGTACTGCCTACCGTACCACTTGAAGAATATCTGGTCGGGACGGAAGATGCTCGAAACGCTGTAGACGGGCACGCGGCGGTGCTTCAGGATATGCAGGTAGTTATACCAGAATTCATACTTGATGAAGAACGCCACCTCGGGACGTATCAGCCGCAGGAAGCGGCGGGCGTTGGTGATAGTGTCGAGCGGCAGGTAGCAGACGATGTCGGCTCCCTCGTAGTCCTTGCGCACCTCGTAGCCCGATGGCGAGAAGAACGTCAGCAGAATCTTATACTCCGGATGGTCGCGTCGAAGCTGTTCCATCAGCGGGCGCCCCTGCTCGAACTCGCCGAGCGAGGCGGCATGGAACCAGGCGTAGCGGGCCGTAGGGTCAACCTTCTCCCTCAGTACGCCGAAGGCAGCACGTTCGCCGCGCCACATCTTGCGCACTTTCTCGTTGAACAGGCTGTAGACGGCCACGCCCAAGAGGTAGAGGTATATGATCAGGTTATAGAGCATCAGCCGAGCACTCCAATGGCACGTTTCATTCTACGGATGGTCTCCTCCTTGCCGAGGAAGGCCGAGATGTCGAACATGCCCGGACCCTTGCCCTCGCCGACTAGCGTCAGTCGCCAGGCGTTCATGATATTGCCGAGCTTATACTCCTTCTCTTCAATCCACAGGTGGACAATCTGCTCCTGATTCTCAAGCGAGAAGTCATCGATGCCTTCGAGCACGCCTATCAACTCGGTAAGCTGAGCTGCCGAATCCTCCTTCCAGCGCTTCTTCGCCGTCTTCTCATCGTACTCCGTGGGAGCCACGAAGAAGAACGAGCACAGGGGCCACAGCTCCTTGACGAACGAGACGCGGTCCTTCATCATCTCGCAGACCTTCGTCACGCGCTCCAAGGTCTCCTGCGGGCAGTGCTGCTGCACCTCTGGCAGCCACAGACGGGCAATCTCCTCGGGCGACTTCTTCAGGATATACTCATGGTTGAACCAGATGCCCTTGTCGTAGGCGAACTTCGCACCGGCCTTCGAGCACTTCGTGATGTCGAACAGCGGCACCAGCTCGTCGAGCGTGAAGAGCTCCTGCTCCGTGCCGGGGTTCCAGCCCAACAGGGCGAGGAAGTTGATGACGGCCTCAGGGAAGTAGCCGTCCTCGCGGTAGCCGCGGCTCACGTCGCCCGTCTTCGGGTCGTGCCACTCCAGGGGGAACACGGGGAAGCCCAGCCGGTCGCCGTCGCGCTTCGACAGCTTGCCCTTGCCGTCAGGCTTCAGCAGCAGCGGCAGATGGGCAAACTGCGGCATGGTGTCGGCCCAACCGAAGGCCTCGTAGAGCAGCAAATGGAGCGGTGCCGACGGCAGCCACTCCTCACCGCGGATGACGTGGGTTATCTCCATCAGGTGGTCGTCGACGATGTTGGCCAGGTGGTAGGTGGGCAGCTGGTCGGCACTCTTGAAGAGCACCTTGTCATCGATGATGTCGGTCTTCACGCGCACTTCGCCGCGAATCAGGTCGTTGACCAGCACCTCGCGGCCCGGCTCAATCTTGAAGCGGACGACGTACTGCTTGCCGTCGGCAATCAACTGGTCGACCTCTTCCTTCGGCAGCGTCAGCGAGTTGCGCATCTGGCCGCGGGTGTGGCTATCGTACTGGAAATTCTGTATTTCGGCGCGCTTCGCCTCCAGTTCCTCAGGGGTGTCGAAGGCGATGTAGGCCTTGCCGTCGTCGAGCAGCTGCTGCACATATTTCTTATAGATGTCGCGGCGCTCGCTCTGGCGGTACGGACCTTTGTCGCCGCCGAACGAGACACCCTCGTCGAACTTGATGCCGAGCCACTTGAACGACTCGATGATATACTCCTCGGCGCCGGGCACAAAGCGGTTCGAGTCGGTATCCTCAATGCGGAACACCAGGTCGCCGCCATGCTGCTTGGCAAACAGGTAATTATACAATGCGGTGCGCACACCACCAATATGTAAGGCACCCGTAGGACTCGGGGCGAAACGTACTCTGACTCTTCTTTCTGACATAGTTTTCTCGTAATTTGCGTGCAAAGATACGAAATTATTATCAATTATCGGTTGTCTATTATGAATTATTTTGTAACTTTGCAGCGTAAACCCAAGAAAAGTATGAAAAATAAGCAAATAATAGAGAGCACATACTGGCGCAACCTGCTCATAAGGGCTTTAATGGTGGTCGGCACCATTGCTCTGATTGTGTGGGCCATGCCGCGCGATAAAGAAGCTAACTTCAAGATAGAGCAGGGCAAGCCCTGGCGCTACGCCGACTTCACCGCCCCCTTCGACTTCCCCATCTACAAGAGCGGAGAACTGGTGAAGCACGAGCGCGACAGTCTGCTGAAGGAGTTCGAACCTTATTATAACTGCAACCGTGAGATTGAGATGCGGCAGATAGGGCAGTTCCGCAAAGACTACGCCGACGGCATACCTGGGCTCCCAAGGGAATACACCGAGCTGATTGTCAACCAGTTGCACGAGTTCTACTCACAGGGCATCATGGACATCTCCGACTACAACAGTCTGAGGGCTGACACCTCAAAAACCATCCGCATCGTCTACGGCAAGAGTGCGACGAGCCGGCAGGTCAGCCGCCTCTACTCCACCGTCGGAGCCTACGAGCAGATATTCCTCAACCCGAAGCTCTCCGCATACAAGGAACTGCTTACCAAGTGCAGCCTGAACGACTACATCATGCCCAACCTGACCTACGACAAGGAGCGGACGGAGACCAGCCGCGAAGACCTGCTCACAGGCATTCCGCTGGCCAGCGGTGTGGCACAGCGCGGACAAAAGATTATTGACCGTGGTCAGATTGTCGACGAATACACCTACAACGTGCTCGAGTCATACTTCCGCGAGAGCGAGAGGCGCCAGAGCGACGACACCAAGTTCAGTTTTGTCGTCTTGGGCGAGATTCTCTACGTCTCGCTGCTCATCATCTGCTTCACCATCTACCTGTGGCTCTTCCGCCGCGACTACTACGAGCAGCCCCGCTCGCTGGCTATGCTCTATGCGCTCATCCTGCTGTTCTCAGTCACCGCCTCGCTGATGATCAGCCACAACGTGCTCCACATCTACATCCTCCCCTTTGCCATGGTGCCCATCTTTGTCCGCGTGTTCATGGACTCGCGGACGGCCTTCATGGCCCACACCGTCATGGTGCTCATCTGTGCAGCCATGCTGCAGCATCCGCTGGAGTTCATCGCCGTTGAGGAGATAGCCGGAATGGTGGCCATCTTCTCGCTGCGCGAGCTGTCGAGCCGCTCACAGCTGTTCTGGACGGCCGCCCTCATCACGGGTGCCACCATGCTCATCAATCTGGCGCTCTTCTGGATACGCGACGACGATATCACGACCATCGACTACAGCGAGTTCAACTACCTGCTGCTCAACGGCTTGCTGCTGTTCTGCTCCTACCCCCTGCTCTACATCATGGAGAAGGCCTTCAACTTCACGTCGAACATCACGCTCATCGAGCTCTCCGACATGAACAAGGAGCTGCTGCGCCGCATGAGCGAGGTGGCACCGGGCACCTTCCAGCACTCCATTCAGGTGGGCAACCTGGCCGCCGAGATAGCCAACAAGATCGACGCCAAGAGTCAGTTGGTACGCACGGGCGCACTCTACCACGACATCGGCAAGACCGAGAACCCCATCTACTTCACCGAGAACCAGTCGGGCATGAATCCCCACGAGGGCAAGACCTACGTCGAGAGTGCCCAGATGCTCATCAGCCACGTCACCGAGGGTCTGAAGCTGGCCGACAAGTATAACCTGCCGCAGGTCATCCGCGACTTCATCGCCACCCACCACGGTCTGGGCAAGACGAAGTTTTTCTATATCAAACAGAAAAATGAGCACCCCGACGAGCCTGTCGACGACTTGCTGTTCACCTATCCGGGTCCCAACCCCTCCACTAAGGAGCAGGCCATCCTCATGATGGCCGATGCCGTCGAGGCCGCCTCCCGTTCGCTGAAAGAATACACCGAGCAGAACATCCGCGACCTCGTCGACCGCATCATCGACGGTCAGGTCGAAGAGGGCTACTTCCGCGACTGCCCTATCACCTACCGCGACATCCAGTACGCCAAGACCGTCCTCATCGAGAAACTCAAGACCATCTACCACACCCGCATCAGCTATCCGGAGTTAAAGAAGTGACGGTGGGGTCAGTAACATCAAATAATAAATAGTAATTATAAAAACTGCCTACACTGCTTACACTTAAAGCCAATACACTGACTATCAGTACAAAACTAAGTGTAGGCAAATTGGTTTAGTGTAGGCAAAGCCGCAGAATCAGCACTAATTTCAGAAAGAGATTGCCATGATTCTCGCAATTCATGCTTCAAAGAGCATGATCAGATTTATGCAAATTACGGAAATTTCTTTCCGGAACAAGGCAAAAAGGCGTTCCCACGGCTTGGGACGTTTGTTCCACGGCCTGGAACAAATGTTCCAAGCCGTGGAACAAATCTGGAACAATGCTCTTGATAGCGATGAAGCCCGGCTTTCTTGATGCCATCGCTAGGCCGTTGCCTACACTAAACAAAATTGCCTACACTGCGCAAACGGCTGTTGGACAACCCGTTAAGCCTCGGTGTAGGCAGTGTAGGCAAATTTTCAAATTGTTTTCCTGCGCCCGCGCGCATGTGCGCGTACCTTATTATGTGGTTAGAGGCTGACCTCGACGCCGAGGCCGAGCACGCGGTTGGTGCGGGTGAAAGAGTCGCTGACCAGCGGCTGCTTCGAGGTCACGCGGTCGTAGGTGTCGTACATGGTCTGGAAGTAGGCGGCCTTGAGCGTCACCTTGTCCGTTGCCTTGTAGTTGAAGCCGAAGCCGAGGCTGTAGCTGTTGACGACGAACGACATGTCGTTCATATACTCGTCGGTCAGTCCGTAGCGGGTGAGTTGTCCGCCGGCCGAGATGGTCAGGCGGTCGGTGACGTCCCACTCAGCACCGGCCAGCAGCTCGTTGGAGTTGTGGCTCAGCTCGTCCTGGGCATTGCCATACCAGTCGGCCTCCTTATCGAAGAAGTGGTGCCAGCCAGCGCTGATGCGCACGTCGCTGATGGGACTCCACTGCGCGCCGATGGCCAGCAGGGCGGGGGCATCCTCGTTGACCGACTCGCCGTCGCGGTACTTGTTGACGGCCTCAATCTCGCTGGCCTCGAAGACCGTCGACTCGTTCTTCATGCGCATCTGCGTCTTGAACTCATACTTGGCGGCGAAGTTGAAGCGGTCGTTCAGGCGGTAGTCGACGCCGATGACAGGGGCTACGCCGACACCCGACTGGTTGCAGAGCAGGTTGACGCCCTGCGAGTACTTCTGCAGCGAGCTGAAGCTCTTCTTGGCTCCCTCGAGCTGAGCCTTCGTGGCTACCAGCTCAGCGTACTGAGGCACGGCGGTGGCTCCGGCGGCCTCATACTGCGCCATGCCAGCATTGACCAAGTCGATGTTGTTGTCGACGGTGGTGGCTGCCGTCTGCAGGAAGCTGCCGAAGTTCATGTAGCGGTCCTCGCCCACGTTAACCATGATATTGCTGATCTTGGCCTTGTAGGTGGCAGTGCCGTAGAGCACGCGCAGACCACCATAGACCGACAGATGGTCGTTGACCTTGTAGGCCGTTCCGGCCTGAATGCCGAAGTAGTACTGACGGCCCTCCATATAGCCGTCCATGTCGTAGCCCTGGGCACCGAACGGTGTGAGCTGCGTGGCGATGTTGCCGACGACACTCTCGAAAGAGCCCAGACCGTCGGCAAACTCACAGCTGCCGCCACCGCCAGGTACCGAGAGATTCAGCTGCCACGACCAGTCGCCCGTGTTGTAGGCAGCCTGCAGCGAGGGAATGAAGGGGGCGTCGGCCGTACCCTCGAAGGACTTAGTGGCCTGGCCGTTGTTCTTGCGGCCATACTTGAAGAAGTCGTTGGTCGACGTGATGGTGCGCGTCTGGCGGGCATACTGCCAGTTGAAGCCAATATGCAGGCCCTCGGGCATGAAGGCCACACCGGCGGGGTTGGAGTAGACGCCGTCGAGTGCGATGGAGGCATCGCGTGCGGGGTTCCTTAAAAAGTCGATACTCTGGTTTGTGTTGGTAAGAATGCCACCAGCCTGGGCGGTGGTTGCTGCGGCCAGCATCATGGCGCCGGCGAGCGTAGCTTGAATTTTGTTCATATCCTAAAAACTTCTTAAAATTTTGGCTGCAAAGGTATAGTAATTGTTCCGAACGGGGCTGTTTTCGTACACAGTATTAGAATATGTTAACTTAAAGGAACTTAAAAACTGCACAAACCCCTACAGTTTGTGCAGTTTTCGAAGTGCTGATTGGAGAGATTTCTTAGGGCTACTCTTGGCCGTTCCACTTTTTTTTGCTAACTTTGCAGCGCTTACAAATACACAATCAGCCATGACAAAGAAAATTTATGCAATGATGGCCGCCCTCGCCTTGACGGCGACGGCTGAGGCCGGTGGTCTCATGACCAACACAAACTATCACATCGCCTTCGACCGCATGATGGCCCGAGGCGCATCTATGGACATTGACGCAGCCTACTCGAACCCCGCCGGACTGGCATGGGGATACGACGGCCTGCAGCTGTCGCTGAACTTCCAGAAACCCTGGCAGAACCGCGACATCGAGTGCAACGGCACGAAATATCCCGGCGAGGCATCAGCACCCATCGTACCTGCACTGTTCGGCTCATACAAGCACGACCGCTGGGCGGTGTCGACGATGATCGGCATCGTGGGCAGTGGCGGCTTCGTGAAGTTCGAAAACGGCGTGCCCATGTTTAGCGTGCCCATTGGTGCCTTGCTGGCCCAGAACCCCGCAGCAGCAGGCTACACGTTAGACACGGAAATGAAGGGCAAGCAGTATATCTATGGCGGACAGCTGAACTTCACGTATAAACTGACAGACTTCCTGTCGGCAGCTGTCGGCCTGCGGGCCAACTACTACGATGGCTACTACCGCGGCCATCTCGAAGCAAAACTGCCAGATTATAGTTCTGTCTGGCCAGGCAGGCTCGTCAATCTACAGCTGGACTGCAACCAGAAGGGCTGGGGCTTTGCACCCATCGTAAGCCTCAATTATCATCAGGGACCACTGACATTGGCCGCCCGCTATGAGTTCCGCACGAAGATACAGACTGAGAACGACACCAAGGAACTCATCGTAGGCACTATGGGACAGGACACCGACGTCAAGGCGATGGCCGAGAAGATGGGCAATGAAGCTACAGTGGCAGCCCTTGGCCAGACGGCTCTCGGCGCGATGGCCTCGAAGATTGGCGAATATCTGCCCGACGAGAAGACTCGCTACGACATGCCGGCCCTACTCGCCGTGGCAGCGGGCTACGAGATTACCCCGAAGCTGCGTGCCACACTGGAGTACCACTTCTTCGACGACAAGAATGCGAAGATGTCGGAGAACCGCCAGGATGAGTTGAAGAGCGGAACGCACGAGGTGTTGCTCGGTGCCGAGTACGACATCAACGACAAATTTACCGTCAGCCTTGGCGGCCAGCGCACGGACTACGGTCTGAGCGACGGTTACCAGCGCGACACATCGTTTGCCTGCGACAGCTACTCGGTCGGTCTGGGCGGTGCCTGGAACATCAACGAGAAGCTGCGCCTGAACGCCGGCTACTTCATCACACTCTATAGCGACTATACCAAGACGGCGGCCTATGGTCAGGAGACCTTCTCGCGTACGAACAATGTGATTGGCCTGGGTATCGACTACAAGTTCTAAGCCCCTTCAGACTGGGGAAAACTAATCGGGGCCGGCATCATCTGCCGGCCCCGATTTAGTTATTGAATAACGCCCTTACTTGAGGGGCAGGTACCAGTTCTTCTCGTCGAGCAGCGAGACGGCGGGATGCTTGTAGGCCAGCTTGGCAGCAAGCCACTCACCGCCGTAGTTGGTGCTGTAGAGGCCTGCATGGTTCTTGTGGCGGGCAATGCGGGTGAGGTCACCGAAGCGGCAGCCCTCGAAGGCCAGCTCGAGTGCCATCTCGTCGCAGATGAGGTCCTCGACGGCATTGATGGTATCGGCCTTGGTGGTGCCTACGGGAGAGCCCTTGGCTGCAAGCTCAGCGAGCTTGCGACCTACGATGGCATCGTACTGATAGGGCGAGAAGGCGCCCTGGGTGTAGTAGGTGCCGCGGCTGTGGATGCCCCAGTTGTCCTCGAACATCGTGCTATTCTCTGCCGAGAGGAACGGAACAACATTGCGCAGCATCTCGACGGTCTTGGGCTGGATGTAGCGTCCGGACTCCAAGTCGGTGCTGTCGCCACGTGCCGTGTATGAGAGCAGGTCATCGTTGATACCGTCCTTGAGGATGGCAAAGGCAGCGTCAGGATAGCCCATGCGGTTGAGGGCCTCAGCCAGACGGAGGTAGACGGTGGCCGTGCGGTAGATGGGCACGTTGGCACTGTTGAACTTACGCATGACGGAGAACGAGGAGTCGTTCTTGGCAACCGGATACATGGTGTAGAAGCGGCGGAGGTCGCCCAACTCAGCAATACGCACAACGGTGGAGCCGCCCGTGGCAGCCGTGGGCGTGTAGTAATAGTCCTGAGCGTAGTTGAGGTCGGTGTAGGCCTTCGAGGCATCAATCTGGCGCTCCACGAGGTAGCGGGCATTCGACGATGCCGAACCACCGGTGGTGCTGTAGAAGTCATAGCCGAAGTAGCGGGGCAACTCGGTTACGACACCACGCAGACGGTTGGCTGCCAGAGGAATGTAAGTGATGATGTCGTTGGTGCTCGTGATGCTGAAGATCTGGCTCCACTGGAACCCGCTGACGGTCATGCTGAACGCCGACGGCATCTTGTCGTCCAACGCTTGGCGAATCCAGCTTTCGTTTGGCTCAATATAAGCCTGGCGTATCGTCCACTGGTTGGTGCGCAGGAAGTTGAAGTAGTAGCGGGCAGCCAACTCATACTGATGGGTCTCGAGGAAGAGGTCGCCCAGGATGACGTCGACGGGAATCATGGCGCGGCTTGAGACGACGCTCTTCTCCTGCGGGTTCTCGCTGTCACTACTGTTGAGCACACCGGCAGAGATGTTGCCGTAGGTCGGCACCGGGGTACCGCTGAAGCGAATCAGCTCAGGAGCCAGTGCGTCGCAGATGCCCTGGATGTCCTTGGTCTCGTGCTGGCTGTTGGCATCGCCAATACTGGTCAGCGGGTCGGTGAAGAAGGGCACGGAGCCGTAGTTCTTGGCCAGCTGCAGATAAGCCCATGCACGGACGGCCAGTGCCTCGGCATATTCGGGAATGGTCACGAGGCGGCTGCCTGTGCGCAACGTCGTATCGCGGTGGGCGATGAAGTAATTGCAGTTGTTGATGACGCGGTAGTAGACGTAGGCCGAGTCATACTTGTTGGAGGCATCGGCAGAGAAGTCGGCCAGCTGGCGCAGGTCCATCTCGGTATAGCTGTTGGTGGCTGTCAGGTCGCCACGCATTTCACCCACCATGACGTACTGGTCGGCCAGCATCTGCAGCCCCTTGAGCATGCCAAGGGTGTAGAACATGGAGTCGGTTTTCTGGTCGAGGGCCGGGTCAAAGATCTGGCGGTCACTGTCGGTCTCGAACATGTCGGAGCAGGCAGTGAGGGCTGCGGCACCGCCGCAGCACAGGAGACAGGCGGTGATGAGGGTCTTTATGCTTTTGGTAATCATAATTCTCAATTTTCAATTATCAATTCTCAATTAGAGGTTAATCTTAAGTCCGAGGGTGAAGGTACGGCCGAGGGCGATGTTGCCGGCGTCAATGCCCTGATAGAGCACGGCGTTGGCGACGCTTGCTTCGGGATCGTTGCCCAAGTAGCGGGTGACGGTCAGGAGGTTGTTGGCCTCTGCCCAGACGCTGAGGCCCTGGAGCCATGAATAGTTGACGGGTACGCGATAGTTGAGGCGTACGGTCTTCAGCCGCAGGTAGGAGCCATCCTCAATCCAGCGGTCGCTAAAGCGAGAGTTGCCCATGGGGTCGCCGTAGGTGACACGGGGAATGTCGGTCTGCTGTCCCTCAGCGCGCCAGCGGTTGGTCATGGCTGTCGTCTGGTTGTAGAAGTTGCTGCCGCTCTCGAGCAGTGAGCGCTGGTAGTTGAAGACATCGTTGCCCAGCGAGTAGTTCAGTCCGACGTGCAGGGTGAGGTTCTTCCAGTTGACATTGGCGAAGATATTACCGTAGATATCGGGGTTGGGGTTGCCAATGATGGTACGGTCAGCCTCACCGATAACGCCGTCGCCGTTGATGTCGACGAAGCGCACATCGCCGGCCTTGAAGTTCTGGCGGGCTCCCGTCTCATCAATCAGGTAGAGATAGCCTGCCTTGCCTGCAGCGGCAGCTTCCTTGTCGTCGGCAAAGACGCCGTCGGTCTTGTAGCCGTAGAACATGCCGACTGGCTGACCGACGATGGTAGCAATATTGTCGGAGCCGTAGATGCTGGAAGTATAGCCCTGAGCTGTACGCTGACCGTCGACATAGATGCGCGTTTCGTCGGGCAGGCTCTTCACCTTATTTACATAGTGACCTGCACTCACGCCCAACTCCATATTGAACTGGCGGGTGACGATGGGCTTAGCCGTCAGCGTGACTTCGAAGCCCGTATTGTCGAGCGAGCCGCCGTTGCTCCAGTAGTTGTTGATACCTGCCACGGGATTCTCAAACGTCTTAAGGGTGAGCAGGTTCTTGGTGTGACTCATGTAATAGTCGAAGTCAAAACCAATGCGGTTGTTCAGGAAGTATGCCTTCAGACCAACATTCATCTTGCCGGTCTGCTCCCAGGTGATGCTCTCGTTACCGATATTGTCGAGCAGGGCAGCAGTTGACTTGTACAGGTATTTGGTGACGCTGAACGACGTACGGGCGGCATTGCCGGCGATGTCGTCGTTACCGGAGATGTCGTAGCCGGCCTTCAGAAGCAGGTAGCTGATAACCTTGTTCTTGGGGAACCATGCCTCGTTGGTAAGCGCCCATCCCAGCTGGAGGCTGGGGAAGATGCCCCACTTCACACCGGCAATCTTCACGCCGCCGTCGGCCTCCTTACCGAAACGGCTGCAGCTCTCGACGGCAAGTGTCAGCTGAGCGAAGTAGCGGTTGCGGAAGTTGTAGTCAACGTTGCCGTACCAGGTCATCGAGCGCCAGGAGTCATCAGCACCAGTGGCGTCGATGAAGTCCATGTTGTTCGAGATGTTAGGCGTCTTGTCGTTACCAGCCGAGGAGTACTGACCCTCAGGCTCGTTGTCGTCGAAGGCAAACGAGGAGTAGCGGAAACCTGCGAAGGCGCTGACGAAGTGCTCGCGCAGCTGGCGGCTCCACTCCAGGCGGGTGTCGCTCATGACGGACGTCTCCTTCGAGAACATCGACTTCGACATGTTCTGCACGCGGCCTATACCCTCGATGAGGAAGGTCGGCATGCCGCCCTCAGGACGGTAGTAGCGCTGCGACACGCGGTCGAGCGTGTAGCTGAACGTCTCGGTCAGCGCGAGGTGGTCGTTGAACTCATAGCGCGGTGCGATGACCGTATTGAAGTGCGTCACCTCGACGCGGTTCTTGTTGATGGCATCACCATTGGCCAATAGGGCTGTGGGGTTACCAAGGGTAAGATCCTGGTCGAGCACGGTCAGGTAGTCGTCGGCATCGGAGAGCGTCGACGAGAGCTTGCGCGTCACATTATTAAATGTATAGGGATTGAGGAACGGCGACTTGACGAGTGCCAGGAACGTGGGTGACGAGATGGTACCCGTGAGCAGGCTCTCGGGTGCGCCGTTATCAAAGACATCGCGGTTGAGCTTCGTATACGACATATCGAAGCGGGTGGTAAGCCGGTTGATGATGTTGATGTCGGTATTGAAGCGCACGTTCAGGCGGTCGAAGCCATTCCTGCGCGCCGTGCTCTTTCCGTCGGTATAGCCCAAGGAGAGATTGTACATACCCACGTCGTCACCACCCTGCACATTGATGTTGTAGTTCTGGTTGAGGGCATTCTCGTAGACCTCGTCCTTCCAGTCGGTGTCGTTGTGGAACTTGGCATAATAGTACTTCGACGGGTCGTCGACGAGGAACTTGAAGGTCTGCGGGTCGGTGTACAGGTTGATGTCGGGGTAAGATCCCAACATCTCGGAAGCGTAGACCCTGTACTGGGCGGCATTCATCACGTCGGGCGTACGGGGCACGAGGGTGACGCCCACGCCGATGTTGGCATCGATACGGGTAGCCATGCTGTGTCCGCGCTTGGTTTCGATGAGGATGACGCCGGCGGCGCCCTTGGCACCGTAGAGTGCAGTGGCGTTCTTCAGGACAGTAACCTTGCCGATGTCCTCGGGATTGATGTTCAGCAGCAGGTTGGTGTAGTCGCCATAGTGGAGCGACGAGCGCGTCTGCTGCATATCCTGCACGATGCCGTCGATGACTATCAGCGGCTGTGCATTGGCATTCAGCGAACTGAGACCACGGACGAACATGGCAGCGCCGTAGCCGGGACCTCCCGAGCGGGTGATGCTGCGGACGTCGGCGCCCATCAGTTCCTCGATGTCGGTCTCGATGGTCTGCGATGTGGTGTTCTTAACATCGGCCGTCGCGGCAGCCACGATGTGCGTGGTGTTGTCGTACATGGGCTGGAACTTATCACTCAGCATCTCGATGGTGAGCGCAGCACCCTGACGGCCCAGGCCGACGTGCTGGCTCAGAAACTCCGGCGCATGGACGTAGAGTGCCGTGGCAAACGTCGGGACCTTGATGACGAACGTGCCGTCCTCTTCGGTCATGGCCGTGTAGTTCTTATCGTTCAGCGCCTGTATCATGACACCAGCCAAGGGCTTCTTGGTGGCAGCATCAACACACTGGCCCTTGACCTCGACGGTTGGATAAGTCGGGACCTTGACCGTCTTCTTCTTGTAGACGACCTGGACATCGTCGTCGTCATCCACGTCATCATCCTGTGCGTACGCAGGCATACCCAAGCAGAGCATGCTGAGAATGGAGAAATAAAGAATATGTTGTCTTTTCATTTTCATTCAGTTTTGAGGGTAAGACTTAATAGTTGCCTGTGTCGTATTTGTAGTCAGGATGCAGCTTGAGATAGTCGTCAAGCTCCTTCGGACGGAGGATGAGACAGTCTATGCGCAAGTTACGGTCGAAGTTGGCGCGCTCCCTTGAAGTGACAGAACTGTTGACCCTCAGGTAGGGATAGTAGTTGCCCGTGCCGTAATAGGCCATCGGGAACGTGAAGTCGCCCAGATAGATGGTGTCAACCTGCGCCGAGTCGCTGACAAACGCGCTCTCAGCCACCCAGCTGCGGTCGCCGTCCTGATTCTTACCGGACTCATCGGCAAAGCCCATTGTCACAGAGAAGCGATAAGGTTTGGTGGCATTCCTGGGATTGGTAATGTTGGCAGGAACTGTGACCATGTAGATGCTGTAGGTAGTTGAACGTACTTCCGGGAAGTAGAAGACAACGCCGGGGTTTGTGCTCTGGCTGATAGGCTGCACGTCGAGATAGGCGTTGGACGAGAGGCGGCCCGTCACGTCAGGATTCTGCGTACCGGGAGCCACGTAGATGCGCTGCGGCTCGTTCTCATTGGCCACATTGACTGCGCTGGCGATGGTGGCTCTGTTCTCGGCCTCTATCCGAAGCTCCGGGTTCCAGACTGTCCAAGTGCGCATGCGCAGGCTGTCGTCAGTCAGCCATACCCAGCCATTGCTCTTCGCAATGCGACGGGTGTTTTCCAACAACCGTGACGCATCCTCGGAATAGAATTTCACCTGAAGGGTGCTATAGAGTGAGTCGCAATGGAAGTTAGTTGCGGCATCAGGCGCATCCAACTGTCGGTTGTCGTACATGTTGTTGTTGAAGAAGAGGCTCGCTGTGAGCATTTGGTTGACGATAGAGTCCTGGAGATATTTGACATCCCTGATCTTGACGTCAACCTTCTTCCTTTCGGTTGTTGACGTGTTCTCCATGAACTCAAACGACGGCACGTAGTGGAAGAACTTGGAAACGGTGGCCTTAGCCCTGTTCCATGCCTCGTTGGTAGGCACTATCATGGAGTAGTTGCTATCCTCGCGGTTGATTAAGGCAAAATAGCGAAGGAAGAGGTCGTTGTGCTCGTCGAAGATGGAGTCAAGGTACGTGATCTCGCCGTTCAGCGTCGGACCCTGCACGCTCTTCTGCTCATTGAGCTTCCTGACATCAAAGCTGTGAATATACGCACTGATGGAGTCGATGGGGTATTCATAGTTGTTCAGCGACTCGTAGATGTTCTGCACAAACGGTATCTTGCCCTTCAGCGTATGGATGGTACCGTTGCCCGTTGCCACGTTAGCCTTGTCGATTCCTACGCCCTGAATGACATAGCTGCCGGCGCCGCTGAAAAGCATCAGCTTCTCGTTCAGCGTGTAAACCCTTTGGTCGACAGCGCCAGAGGCGGGATAGTTGTTGCGGGCAATGTGGTTCTCGACAAACTCCTTCAGCAGACGGTCGCTACTCAGCGAAGCGAGTGTCTCATAATCAAAGGTGCCGTTGACTGGAGCCCAGACGGTGTAAGTCTGAGTGGCGTTGAGCACTTCGTCATAGCCTGCCTTCTTGAGCAAGGAGGCAAACTGCGACAAGTTCTCATTCTGCGAAATGTTCTGCCAGAGGGTGGCATGCTGAGTGTCGAGCAGCGACGTGTCGGCATCGTAGTGGTCGTTCCAGTCAGAGCAGGCCGCGAGGGCGAGTGCTGCGACGGTGCCGCAGCACAGCGAACAGGCGTAGAATAGGGATTTTATGCTTTTGGTAATCATAATTCTCAATTATCAATTCTCAATTATCAATTCTTAGTACATATCTTCCACGTAGCGAGTGTTGTTGTAGACGTTCTCCGGGCAGAACTCGATATAGTCGAGGTGGAACTGGTGGTGGTCGGCCTCAAGCACACTCTTGAAGCGTAGCCAGTACTCGCCCTGCTTGAACTCCTGCTTGGCGATGATGCGGCGCAGGTCCTTGGGGTTGTTTCGGGCATAGTTGCCGGAATTCACACCCACGGTATAATAAAGAGGTCCGCGCATGTAACCCTGGTTACGCATGTTGGCATCGGTCTCGATACCCTTGTCATCAAGCTTCTGCCAGTCGCACCAGCCGGTGATGGGGTCAGGATCAAGGTTGGCATTGTTTTCCGACACGTGACGCATGTCGAGCGGGATGTCAAGAGCCTTCATCGTGGTCAGGTCAGAGGAACTGCCAATATAGAACTGCAGCATACCGCGCTGTTCGTTACCCTCGGCCGTATAACCGATGCGCAGTTCGTAGGTGCCCTCCGGCACTGGCGGCAGGCGCAGGGCGAAGTCGTAGTTACCCTTACAATTGAACTCGTCGCCCTGATAGTTACTCCATCCGCTGTTCTGTCCTGAGAGGTAATAGAGGCGGGTGTCGTCGCCATTGTAGATGACGAGGTTCTCGAAGAAGCGCGGCGGTATGCGGATGTAACTGCCGCTGAGGTCGCCGTCAGTACCGGTCTTACCGCCATTAAGGGCATTGACCTCACTGTCGCTGATACGGCGGAAAGAGTTAGACATCATCTCGCCAAAGAAGCTGGCATCATCCATGCGCAGACGCTCGTTGAGTGCACCCTGAGGCACTTTCTTGTCGTAGATGAGCGGACTGTTAATCGGGTGGATGTAGCCGTTGGCGGCAGCAATCTGTCCGCTGATACCCTTCATCTCGATACCCTCATAGAGCACGGCGTGCATCGCTGGCGAACCCAATTCAGCCACCATGTCGGTAAGCGAGCTGTTGGCCGTCCAGCGGTTAATCATCAGCTTACCGCTGTTGCGGGTCACCTTGAGAAGTGTATAGGGCAACATGGTTTCATAATACTCGACGAGCGTTACCTTCGATATCTGGTTGTGCGAGTTGACAATCTTATCGTAAGGCAGTTTGAACTTCAGGATGTGGTAGCGCAGGTACATGCTCAGCGTGTTCCACGGATCCAGATAGTCATCGTCGGTCTTAATCTGAATATGTTTGGTGCGGGCATAGTCGTACCAGCCCGTCTCCTGATCAGCACAGTGGCCGTAGACGCTGTCGGCATAGGCCTTCAGGTCCTCGATGTTATTGATGCCTTGGGCCGCCAGGGTCTCATCAGTCTCGGCAAAGATGGTGTAGCCCAGCTCACACTTCTCGGGCAGATAGAATCCGCGCCGGTTGTCGACGGGGTCGAAGTCGGTGCGGCTCTGATCGGAGAGCGAGTCGACAAGTCCCGTCAGCTGGAGTGCCTGACCGAAAATCTTGTATGTCTCGGGGCGGTTTGTGATTTCACCGGTGATGAGCATGTTGGAGCGGCGTATGACGCAGTCAATCTCGTGGAGCACGCCATTCTCCAACTCATTATCCATACTGGTAATGGTAGAATGACGGCTGACGACCACCTCGCCCGTTTCCGGGTCGATGCTAGTGTTGATGTCTCGGCCGAGCATCGTCTTGATAGTCATACCATTGCCCATGTTGACGCCCATGACCTCAGTGTTGAGGAGATGGAACAGGGCGATGTCAGTACAGAGCGAGTCGGTAAGTCCTTCAAGTCCGCGCTGGGTCATGCCGTTGTGATCAAAGTTCTTGTTCACCGTGTCATCGTAGAGGCTGTCGATGTATTCGGCCACGGCCTCGTTGGTAGGCGCAAAGCAGGTATAGGTGCCGTATGCAGCCAGAATCTTGTCGTAGCCGATTCGCGAGAGGATGTAGTTGAACGAACTGAAGCGGTCGCTACGGTTCAAAAGGTAGTCCTCGATAGTCTCGCCGGTGAAAGTGTAGAGGTTCGACTCGTCGATATCCTCCTTACAAGAGGTCAGCGGCGAGAGGACTGCAGCAGCGCCGCAGAACAGCCAACAGGTGGCGAGGATATGGTGTTTTATGCTTTTGGTATTCATAGTTCTCTATTCTTTAATTCTTTGACGTAGACTTCTCCTGAATGAAGACCGGGTTCTGCCGCAGCAGCGTGTTGACCTTGGTCTCACTCTCCTGAATGGGCCAGTAGAGGAAAGGTTCGCTCTTCATCTTGTATGATACGGCATCGCCTTCGCCGCCCGAGCCATACTTGCGGATGACCATACGGAGCATCGGCGCATAGAGTTCGGGCCAAGCCTCAGTATCAGCCAGGCACTGGCGGGAGTTGACGCCTTCCATGTGGCGGTAGCAGTAGCGCATGAGGTCGAACCAGCGTTTGCCCTCGAAGCACAGCTCACGTTCGCGCTCGGCGAGCACGAGGAGTTCCATCTCTTCCTTCGACTTGAAATTCTCAAACTTCAGCGTGTCGGCAGCGTTCTTGAACATAGAGCGCTTGTTGACGGCCTGTACCAGGTTAAACGCCTTCTCGAGTGTCACGCGGTCACTGTCGTTAGCGGCTGTCTCTACCAGTGCCTCGGCCTGCATCAGCATGACGTCGGTCAGACGGTAAACAATCCAGTTCTGGCGGAACTCATCGTAGCTGCGAGAGGTACTTTTGGCAGGACCAACCGTACTGGTCACGGCAACTACCGTCGACGAGGACTCCACCATCTTGCGAATGCTCATCTGCTGAGCCTCTTCGTTATTGGCATCATAGACGTTGTTCCAGAAGCGATAGTCGTTCTTTGACAGGTAGAGTTTCTGAGCCTCGACGGTGTTGGCATTGGTTGCCACCGAGTTGAATATCGGCGAAGCCATCAGGATTGACGGGGCATTAGCAGAGTTGCTCGTCTTATAATAGTAGTTCTCGAGTGCAGTGTTCGAGTTGTTGCGACCGTTGTACTGCCACTCAAGAATGCTCTCACGGGAGTTGCCGCCGTTGGGACTAAAAATGGAGGCCAGTGCCATATCGCCATCCTCCAGGTGATAGCGGTCCTCTTCCTTGCTGGTGATGTCTAACTCCTGGTAGAGCTTATAATAGGCATCCTTGGCATTGATGACGGAGTCACTGAAGGCGATGGCCTGCTGATAGTCGGCCTGACTGTGGTTCATAGCGGCACGCCAAAGATAGATGTCGGCCATCAGGGCGTGGACGGCATCGCGAGTCATGTAGCCCCAGTTGCGCCAGTCGTTGCGCCCGTAGGAGCCGGACTTCATGATATAGCCGCGAGCCTCCTCAAGGTCTTTGAGACATTTCTCTAGCACAACGTCAGGTGCGCTCTGTGGCAAGATCTCTACCTGACTATCGTCCTCATAAGAGTGTTCCGTCAAAGGTACGTCGCGGAAGGCACGCACCAAATAGAAGTAGCACAGCGAACGCAGAGCCAGCATCTGAGCACGTACTACCTGATAGTCACCCTCGGTGAACTCTGGGTCTTCAATCATCACCTCCGGGGCGTGGTTCAAGACAACGTTGCAGTTGTTGATGACCTTGTAGAAGTTGCTCCAGTTGGCATACCTGTTGGTAGGCAGCAGGATGACAGCGCTGATGTTGTCGAGCGTGTTGTCGTTATAATCTTCCAGTTTCACCAGCTCGTCAGAACGGTATGCTCCCCACATGATGGCGCTTTCCTGGATGCTCTTGTCAATCATGCTCAGATAGCATCCGTCCACCATCTGGTCAACATCCGACTTCTTCTTCCAGAAGTCCTCGGCGACGATGCGGTCCGTCGGGTAGATGGTCAGGAAGTCGTTGCAGGCCGTGAGGGCTGCGGTGACACCGCAGCACAGCAGACACTTCGCGATATATTTCTTTATATTTCTCTTCATAATAATCATTGTTCAATGTTCAATGTTCAACGTTCAATGTCTTAGAATCCCACTTGAATGTTCAGCGTAACCGACTTGCTTCGCGGTGTCTGAGAGTTATCGTAGGCAATGCCCCATGAACCGGGAGAGTGCTCCGGGTCTGTGCCGCTGTACTTGCTCCAGCAGAACAGGTTCTGGCCGGAGATACTTGTCGTCAGACGGTTCAGGCCGATAGATTTCAGCATCTTCTTCTTGAAGTTATAAGACAGCTGAATGTAGCTCATACGGACGAACGAGGCATCCTCGACGTAGCGGTCGCTGCCAAGCCAGTTGTAACCCGTGTCGAACATAGCGCGCGGAATCTGAGTCACGTCGCCGTTCTTGCGCCAGCGCCAATTCACGGCCGAGCTTTGGTTGTAGGCGTTGAACATCTCCTCGAGTCCCATCTTGGCCGAGTTCACAATCTTGATACCCTGACGGTAGCTGAAGCTGGTGCGAAGCGACCAGCTGTCATACTGCAGGTTGAAACCGAAACCGCCGTTGAGGTGGGGGTTGGAGTTACCAAGATAGACAATGTCGAGCGAGTTGATCTGTCCGTCATTGTTCACATCCTCATAGATGGCATCACCACCCTGGAACTTGTAGGTCGAGGTGCCGTCGTCGAAGTTATAGACCTGGCGGATGGGTTCACCCTTGGAGTCCATCATGACGCGTCCCTCGTTGTCGATGGCGATAGGAGCGGTCTTACCCTTGGCCAGGAATTCGTTGTTGATATAGTTCTTCAGTTGGTCGCCTGTCCAGCCATTGCTCTCCTTCATATTGAGCAGGTACTCGTAGGTGTACTGGTATACACCCTTGTAGCGGAGTCCGTAGATGGAGCCGAGCGGGTTACCCTTCTGGATGCGGTTCAGATACTGTCCGCGCTTGCTGGGATCCCATTCACCGTTGATGCTCTCGAGCACGCTCTCGTCCATCTCGACTATTTCGTTGAAGTTCTGCGAGATGTTGAAGTTAGCACTCAGCGAGAACTTTCCTACATGGATAATTCTGTTGGCCGAGACGTTCAGTTCCCATCCCTTGTTGGTCATCTCGCCGACGTTTGCCCACGACAGCGATGTGAAACCAGAGGTCGACGGTATGCGAACGCCTGACATCAGCAGGTCCTTCGTACGTTTGAAGTAGTAGTTGAAGTCACCAGTCAGTTTACCATCCAAGAAGCCGAAGTCGCCACCGAGGTTCAACTGCGAGGTGCGCTCCCACTTCAGGTTGTTCAACTGCAGACCGTCCAAGTAGGTCACGCTGTGCTTGTCGGCGACGCTACCGTAGATACCCGACGTGTTGTACTTGGCATACTGCAGGTACTGCGAGCCAGGCTGGCGACCTACGATACCGAACGATGCACGGAAGGCCAGCATTGAGAGCGTCGGCTTCAGTTTCTGCATAAACGGCTCATCGGAGATAATCCACTTGGTCGACAAGCCAGGGAACCAGCCCCACTTCTTCGAATCACCAAACTTCGTGGTACCGTCGGCACGGAGCGACGGGTCCAATACGTAGCGGCCTTTATAAGCAAAGTGGCCAGTGTAGATCATCGACATCGAGCGCCACTGTCCGTTGCCGGTACTCATGTTCTCGACATTCGTATCAACGGTAGGCGACGTTGTGCCGTTGGGGGCGTTGCGGTTTACCACGGTCTGGCTGTTGTCGTTGCCGCTGGTCAGCTCCCACTTACCAAGCATCTGGATTTTGATGTCCTGATTGTTGAAGTAGGGAACAAAGGTCAGCTGGTGGCGAGTTGTGAAGGCCAGCGAGTTGTAGTCATATACCTCCGAGCGGTTATAGTTGCCGTCCTCCCAGCCTTGAGTCGACAGCGAGCCGGGCCAGTACTTGGGCTCACTCTTCGAGAAGATGTCCATGTAGACCAGTCCGACGTAGTTCAGCTGGGTGGCCGATTCGTCCTTGCTCATCAGGTAGTAATCGAGACGGAACTCAGGCGAGATACGGTAGGTCTTCTCGTTGCGCCAGGCCTGTTCGGCTATGGCGACGGGGTTACCCAAGCTGCGGATGGCCGACAACTGTCTCGACGAGGTTCCTGCTGCCGACGAGCCTGCATCGTTCGAGGCACCTTCGGGCAGCATGATATAGAATTCATTGGTATCGTGGCCGTTAGCATCCTGACGGTAGACAGCCATGTTTGGCGACAGTTTCTGAGAACGACCCAGGATGTTGTCATCGTAGTTGCGCAGGTTGGCCGTATAGGTCAGCGGGAAGGTGGTGCGGAATGTAATGCGGTCCGACACGAAGTAGTCGAGTGCCAGCTTCGTGGTGAAACGGTCGAGCTTCTGCTTGATGATGGTACCCGTCTGGTGGTCATAACCGGCCGAGACGCGGAAGTTGGCCTTCTCTCCACCACCGGTAAGCGTTAGGTAGTGGTACTGGCTCCAACCGGTCTGCTGTACCTCTTTCACCCAATCGGTGTTGTTGTTCCAGTTCTCGAACTCAGCCCACGAGCGATTGTAGTTGATCTCGTTGATGTTGGTCGTTGCCGTGGCGCTCTGGGCGGGGTTGTAGTACATCTCCTTCAGCATCATGGTGTAGTCGTCACCGTTCAGCAGGTTGTAGCCCTTGGGCTGCCATGAGGCCTGCACACGCAGCGAGTAGTCCACGCGGGTAGCACCGCGGGCACCACGCTTGGTGCGGATCTGGATGACACCATTGGCACCGCGCGAGCCCCAGACAGCGGTAGCGGCGGCATCCTTTAGTACTTGGATGTCCTCGATATCGGAGGGGTTCACCGACAGCAGCGAGGCATAGGTCTCCTCGTTAGCATTCTGGAAGTCAAAGTTCTCGTCAGGGTTGTCGAAGATGTTGCCGTCGACGACGATGAGCGGTTCGGCCGAGCCGTTGATACTGGTCACACCGCGCAGACGCATGGTCGTACCGGCACCGAGGTTACCAGAGTTGGCCACGATGTCGAGACCGGCAATCTGTCCCTGCAGGGCTTCGTCGGCCGTTGTGAAGGCCAGACCTTCCACCTCTTTCATGTTGAATGTCTGGGCGGCCACCGACACCTCACGCTCGGGGATGGCCAGACCACCCTGGTTGAACTTACGCTTGGCAGTGACGGTCACCTCTTTAATTTGTGTGGCGTCCTGCAACTTGATGTCAAAGCGGGTACGTGTGCCGATGGGCAGTATCTGCGTCTTGTAGCCCACGTACGAAATCTTCAGTTTGTTCTTCGTATTCTTGACGGCCATTGAGAAGTTACCGTTCAGGTCGGTCTGTGCAAACGAGACGTTACGGTTGTTGCCGTCCACCTCGACGACGTTACACATCATCACCGGACCGAAGGAGTCACTGATGGTACCCGAGATACGGGCTTCCTGTGCAACGGCCCTGACTGAGAGCAATTGACAACTGACAATTACCAGTCCCAATATTCTGTATAGTCTTTTGCTAATCATAATTCTCAATTATCAATTATCAATTACCAATTCATTATCGTATCTCTTATATAAATAGGTGTCGAACTGCCTGCGGTATTCCTGGAGCCGCTGACGTGCACCGGCACCCGTCCAGAGAGCATCATAACGCTCGGTGTCCTTGTGGATGCAGAACGGCGAGCTAACCTGGTGGACGACGGCAAACGACGACGTCGAGATGGTGTGATTGCGGCTGTTGATGACGAAGTCGCGGGCCATCTGGTTGACCATCTTTGAGCCGTTAGTAGCCTCGATTGTGACCTCATGTCCGCGCTTGTCCTTCACATTGAGGAGTCCGGAGCCGCCCGTGACGGTCAGTTTCTCACGGATACCCAGCGTGTCAGAGCAGGCCGTGGGATAGACTCCCTCATCGATGGTGTTGTCGGCATAGATGGAGTTGTCCTGGAAGTGGTAGCGTATGAAGGCATTGATTTCCTCAACCATGGCCAGGGCCTTGTCACGGGCAGCCTGAACCTCAGCGCTGATGTTGCCACCGGCCTTCTCGCGGTCGAGCTGTTCGTTATACTGGTCGTAAATCACCTTGATGTCGCTCCAGCGGGGCAGTCCACGTTCGTAGGCTTTCCGCATGGCCTCGTTATCAGGGGCATAGACGGTGTAGTTATATGAATTGAAGTAGTTCACGTTGTCAGTCAGTCCGCCCTTGGCAGCGAAGGTATGGTAAGCCTCCATGCGCTTCTTCTTCGTGACAGGGTTCACTTCCACCAGTTTGTCGCTGGCAAACTCCATGATAGCATCCATGTCAAAATCGGTACAGAGGTCAAGAAACTCGGTGAACTGAGAGTCGCCCTGCAGGACGTCAAGCACCGAACGGTGGGGACCTTCTATCACGTGGTCGATGGCATAAGCCGTACCGTTTTGCTGGTTGTAGACCTGCGTCACCTGTGAGACAGGTACATTGTTGTCTATCTGTGCGCCGCTCATGACCTTGTCGCCACCAAAAAGGATGGCACCGCCGTGCTTCGTCTTGTAGTACTTGTTCCCGCCCAGCGTCTCGCCGTCTTTCAGCACGATGGTGTGGTAGTTCAACATGTCGATGAACTGCGTACGGAATTGGTCGGTGGTCACGCGGCCGATAGAGTCGGTCGGGTCTGTGCCAACAATACCCGTCTCCTTGTCGTACTTCCAGGCCGAGCAGAAGACGTATGGAGACTTCTTCTGGTAATAGAACTTCAGTGCCCTCGGCTGATCAGAGTTCAGGTAGGCAGGGTCTATGTAGTAGCGCTCAAAAGCATCGTCTGTCGGAATAAAGAAGGCGTAGTTAGCGCTCATGGCCAACAGGTAAGCAAAGTAGTTGACGTTCAGGGCCAGCGGCTTTCTGCCTCCCTTACCGTCGTTGACGGCCTCATTCATGATGCGCATGTTGCTGCTCAGCGTTACCGGTGCCGAGACGGCAATCAGCGACGGGGGAGCGAACATACGGTTCAGCATGTAGGCCACGCCGTTGTTAGCTATCTTGACATCGTATGAACCGTTGCTGTTGACATTGAGCACTTCGAGCGACAGTCCCATGGGGTCGTTAGCCTCATCCATGACACGTCCAAACTTCGACGGAACGGTGCCCACGAACGAATTCTTCATCAGGTTACCCACGAGCTGTTGCACGTTCTGCAGAGGTATGGAGTCGATGTTCTCCTCCAGGTTCTCGGCGGTATTGGGCTTCTTGCCGAAAGCGTTGATAAGGAACTCGCCGCCACCGCCCGGCAGGAAGTACTCCCTCAGGGCTTTGTCGGTAGGCACGAACATGGCTGCGATGTCCTTATAGGCATTCTCGCCGACCGAACCGTTGTTATAGTTGTTCCATCCCGGATCGTAGGGCAGCACATACTGGGCGTTGGTCTGATTGGGATCCACCGTCAGTGTTCCTCCCTGCGAGCGCTGGCTCATGTAGCGCTTCTGGAAGATGGAGTCAATCTGCGGCAGGTTGTTCACGATGGCGTAGTCGTTGTAGTTCTTCGTCGTCGCAGCATCGTAATAAGGTGCGCTGAAACGGTCGAGCATACGGCTGAAGAGGTTGCTCTCGCCATTGTTACGGATGACCTCGGCCAGGTTGCCCGGCGGCACCAGCACATCCTCCATCTGGTGGATATAACCGTTCTTACAGGTCACGTCGGCACAGATAATCTTGTTGCGGAAGATGTAGGCCGACTTCTCCTCGACGTTGTAGGGCGTACCCGTCACAACCTCAAAGTCGCTGTTCTCGCCGCGCGTCTTGATGTTGTTGTTCGTCATCTGCTCCTCGGTGAAGTGCACCATCATCGGGCGTGTGGCATCCATCACCATGTAGATGCCCCGATCGTAGTACTTCTCCCAGTAGGGGTTGTTCACGGGCATGTCCTTCCGACCTCTCAGATGGGTAATCGTGTCGATGACGTTGGCACCCGTCGTGTGCTTCATAGCCTGGCCTGGCGTCACGGCGGTAGAACCGTCAGGCACGTTCGAGAGCATCTCAACCAGCAGGGCATTGTCGAGCATCGAGGAGTAGAGCAGCTGGCGCTTCATAGCGTCGGTCAGCTGGCCGTAGTTCTTCACGCCCCACGGGTTGTTGGCGTAGAAGCGGTCAAAGGCCTCATCGTTGGCTGGGAACACGGTCTTCGAGCCTGTCTTCGACAGGGTCTCGGCGTAACCCAGGTCATCAATCAGCCGCAGGTAGTTGTTGAAGGTACCCTTCAGCACGTTACCGTTCTCGCCTTGCAGGTTCTCAGGGTTCTTCATGGCATCATAGATACTGCCACCCAACCATGACGGGTAATTGCCCTCGTCGTCCAGGTCGTAGTCATCCTTACATGCCGTGAACCCACCACAAATTGCGGCCAGGCACAGTCCCATATAGACGTTCCTGGCTTTCTCAATCAAGCGGTAATTCATACATCATTTATAATTTAGTTACTGTAATTCTCTATCGTAATACCTTATGCCCTCCTTGGATATACACGCCCTTGGGCTGTGTAGCAAGAGCCGTCTTCCGACCCTGCAGGTCGTAGACGGCACCTGTATCTTCCTTACGGCCAGTCACAGCATTGACAGCCGTTACGTCGGCCTCGGCCTGGATGCCTATCTCGGCGGCACTGGTCCAGGCTTTGCCGTTAATCTCGCTCTTGGCGACGAGCTTCAGGTAGCGGCCCACGGTGGGTGTCTTCAGCTTGGCCACCTGCATGGCCGTCGTATTGGTGAACTCGCCAGTGGCGACGGGCTGTCCCCACGACTTGCCGTCGGTGCTCAGGTAGACCTCGTAGGCTTTCACCATACCATTCTGGGTTCCGTCCTGACGGGCCAGGTAGGTGAAGGCCGTCACCTTATATATTTTATTCATATCGACCACGATGGTGTGCGGGCACTGCGGCTCGCTGCCCTGATACTCGGTGTGCCAGAAGGTGCCGGTCTTGCCGTCGAAGGCCAGTTTGGCCTCGTTGCCGCCGTGCTGGCTGTCGGCGCTGACGAGCTTCCAGCCGCTCTTGTCGACGAAGAGGTCGAAGTCGTAGCTTGTCGTGGCACTCTCAAACAGCCCCTCGGCGGTAGCGTAAGCCGTCACGGTGCAGGCGGCGGCGTGGCTCACCGGCGACGTGTACTTCTGGTAGTCACCGCCGTCTATGCTGTAGTAGATGGCGGCTCCCTTCGTCGTGGTGCTCATCTTGATGCGCCCGTTGTCCTGACGCTCACAGCTGACGGGCATACAGACGGGCATGTCGAAGCGGGCTGCCTCGGCGGCGCTCACGTCCTTGGTCAGCGGCATCATGAAGAAGCGGAACAGAGTATTCTGTGCCCGCAGCTCATACTTCTCCATCACGTCAGGACCGCATGAGGCGTTGCCCAAGCCGCGCGTGGCAGCGTCGAGGCTGACGACGGTCTGTGCGCACGTCTTGAACTGATAGGTATGGCGCGAGCGGTTGTTGCGGTCGGTATAGTTGTCCTCGGGGCGGAAGTGTACGGCCGAGGCTGCCATCTGGTCGGGGGCGGCGAAGAGCATACCCACGCCGTCGCCGTTGCGCACTGACAGCCAGCGCACCTCCTGCTTCGTGCCGTGCTCCTGCGGCAGGATGTACTCCTCGTACTGGTCGGTGACGGTGCTCTCATAGACGGCGGGCAGACAGGCCTCCTTGCGGTCGCGGTAGCTGTCCCACGGGCCACGGCCGAACCACTGCAGCTGCTCCATCGTCGAGGGCATCTCCAGGCGGAAGCCCATCTTCGGCAGGATAGCACCCGTACTGGCAGGATTTATCAGCGAGCTGGTCATGATGGTGCCGTCGGCAAAGACGTAGAAGTGGAGCAGCACCTTGAAGGCCGTGCCATTCTTGCCGGTATGGGTGCTGGTCATGGTGACGGCCACCGCCTTGTCGCCGTCGAGCTGGCGCACGTCAGCACCCGTGCCCTTCACCGTGAGCTTGCGCAGGCCCTGGTTGTCCCAGTCGCCGGCGTGGTTGCCGTCGTTATCTGTTGGCAGGCGGAAGACGTTCAGCAGCAGTGGCTTGCTGACGAGCTGCACGCCGTCGTAGGTGTAGCTGATCAGCGTGCCCTGTGACTTGCTGAATGCAGCCTTCATGCGGTCGTTCGTAATAGTAATGGTCGTGCTGGTGTTGCTGACGCTGAGGCTGCCGCAGTCCTGCAGGCGCGCGGTGTCGTACATCGGCTTCCGGGCCGTCTGAACAGGCAGTTTCTCCTCGGCCACCACATAGCCGGCATCGGCCCATGCCGTGGCAGTCTTCTGCTTGGCGGCGAAGTAGACGAAGGCCTCCTTGGTCTCGCTCAGCGTCGAGAGTGCCGAGAGGTCGATGGTGACGTTCTTCGCCTTACCTGCGGCCACCTCGTCGGTGATGGCACCGCTGCCCAGAACATTGCCCTCCTCGTCCATGACGCTATAGCTGACATCGTAGGTGCTTGTAGGCAGGAAGGCCAGCTTGTTCTTCATCTCGAAGACACCCGTCTTGCCGCTGACGGCACGCCACTCTATAGGCTGGTACACCTTCTTCGTATTATACGACTTGGCGGTCAGGGTCCAGTCGGGATGCACCAGTCCGTTGATGCAGAAGTTGCCGCTGTTGGGATTGTCGCCGAAGTCGCCACCGTAGGCCCAGTACTCCTTGCCCGTCGAACTCTTGGTGAGCAGGCCCTGGTCCTTGAAGTCCCAGATGAACTCGCCCGTCAGGCACGGGTACTTCTCGTAAAGGTCGAACATATCGCGGACATTGCCCATCGAGTTGCCCATCGAGTGGGAGTTCTCGCACTGTATGTGGGGACGGTCGTGCTGCGACGAGCCAATCCAGTTGATGTTATCGTAGCTGCCGTACATCGTCGACGAGACGTCGGCATAGCTGCTGTTACCCTCGTAGTGTGTGAGGCGGGTCTTGTCGAGTGCCTTCACGGCATTGGCCACTGCCTGGAAGTTATTGCCGTTGCCACACTCATTGCCGAACGACCAGATGAAGATGCACACATGGTTGCGCATCCAGCGCACGTGGTTCTGCGAGCGCTCCACCATGGCGTTCTTGAACTTCGGCTCCGACGACAGGCCCCAGTTGCCGTGACACTCCACGTCGGCCTCGGCCAGCACGTAGAGGCCGTACTTGTCGCAGAGGTCGTAGAACACGGGATCGTTGGGATAGTGTGAGGTGCGCACGGCATTGATGTTCAGCCGCTTCATCGTCTTGATGTCCTCCTCAATCTCCTCGGGGGTGATGGCGCGGCCGTTGACGGGAGAGAAGTCGTGGCGGTTCACGCCGTGGAACACCATGCGCTGGCCGTTAATCAGCAGGGCGCCGTCGCTGCGGATGCCCACCTCGCGGAAGCCCACCTTCGAGCCGCGGATGTCGTAGACGTGGCCGGCATCGTCCTTCAGCGTCAGCACAAGGTCGTAGAGGTTAGGCGCCTCGGCACTCCATAGGCGCGGGGCAGTTACATCCATGTCGATACTGCCGGAGCCGTCACCGACCCCAGCACTGCCCAGGGCAATAACCTGCCCGTTGTCCAGAATCTTGGCCTCCACGATGCCATTACCCGTGATGTCCATGCCATCGACGGTCACCTTCACGTTAGCCTTGGCGTTCTTATAGCTGGCATCCAGGTCGGTGGTGAAGAAGTAGTCACTGATGCGCACCTTCGGGGCTGCGTAGATAAAGCAGTGACGGTGGATACCCGTCAGGCGCCAGTAGTCCTGACATTCCAGGAACGAGCCGCTGGTGAAGCGGTACACCTGCAGGGCCATCACGTTCTCGCCCTCGACCAAGTATTTCGTAATATTGAACTCCGACGGCAGGTAGGAGTCCTCCGAGTAGCCCACGCGCTGGCCGTTCACCCAGAGGTAGTAGCCGTGGCCTACACTGTTGAAGCGCACGAAGACATCGTGGCCGGTGAGCCAGTCGGCGTTCACCGTGAATGTCTTACGGTAAGTGCCCACGGGATTGGGCATCGAACTGTTATAGGTGAACCACCCCGGACGCTCGGCCATGACGCTGAACGTCGTGCGGTTATACTCGAAGGGGTATTGCGTGTTGCAGTAGAGAGGCTTGTCCCACGCCTTGTTGTTGTGCAGGCCCCACACCTGCCAGCTCGAGGGCACGTCGATGTCGGTCCAGGCAGCGTCGTTGTAGTCCGTTGCACACATAGCGGTGGTGGCCTTCGACGGCGTGTTCACCCATTGGAACTTCCACTTCCCGTCGAGCGAGAGGTAGTAGGGCGACAGCGCCATGTCATTTTTCACCGCGTCGGACTCCGAGGCCATGGGCAGGCTATAGGCATGTGCCGTCTCGCGGTTAACACTGGTTGTGAGCGGGTCGTCCCACTCCTTGCCCGTCTGGGCAAAAGAGGGCATAATGAACCCTGTCAATATCAAAAGGCTTATGATGCGTTTGTGCATATAGTTTTAGTCGTATAAGTGATTTCGTGTGCAAAGATAGCAAAAAAGATTTAATCAGCCTACAAAAAATGCAAAAAAAACTTTGTGGAGCTGCAAGTTATTTGTACTTTTGCAGCAAAAATCTAAAAACTTCATAAACGTAATCATGAGAAAATCACTATTGACACTGGTATTTGCAGCCCTGACCACAACAGGATTGTGGGCGCAGGGCGTGAAGCCGCTACCCTCGATCCACGTCGAAGGGAAGTGGCTGGTCGACACGCACGGTAACCACGTCGTACTGCACGGCGTGATGGACACTCCGAGCATGTGGTTCAACGACAACCGCTGGACAGGCGGCTACAACTCAACGGGCGCCACCAACTGCCAGAACTACTTTGAGAAGCTGTTCAAGGGACTCGAGCAGGCCAAGTGCAACGTCTTCCGTCTGCACATGGATCCCGCCTGGACCAACGACAACAGCTACACCTACCCCATCGCACTCGGACAGTCGACCGAGTACACCGGCGAGGCCGACATCAAGCACTTCAACCCCACTCGACTGACGACCTACCTGAAGTCGCTCTACTTCCCGCTGATGCAGCGCGCCATGAAGCACGGTATGTATGTCGTCGTGCGCCCACCGGGGGTCTGCCCCGGCAACATTCAAGTCGGCGACTACTACCAGAAGTACCTCATCAACGTCTGGGACCTCTTCACCCAGAACGACTCCATCCGCAAGTACTCGGGCCAGATCAGCATTGAGCTGGCCAATGAGCCTGTCAGCGTCAAGAGCGCCTCGAACACCGACGACAAGAAGGCACTGCACGACTTCTTCCAGCCTGTGGTCGATAAGATCCGCGAGAACGGCTTCACCGGCATCGTCTGGGTGCCCGGCGCCGGCTGGCAGTCGGGCTATGCCGATTACAAGACCTACCCCATCACCGGCTATAACATCGGTTACGCCGTCCACGACTACACCGGCTGGTACGGATGCAGCGACGAGAGCGTTGACCGCGACAAGAACATCGAGACGAGCAAGCGTAAGAAGATTGAGCAGTTCCACAACCAGGTGCCGGTCGTCGACACCAACCCCATCATCATCACCGAGATTGACTGGAGCCCGAAGAAGCCCGGCACCGGCCACTACAACGAGCACGGCGAGTGGGTGGAGTCGAACTACGGCACGTGGTCCACAGGCTCCACGTCGAAGTGGGGACAGTGCTACAAGGCCATGCTCGACCACTACGGCAACATCTCGATGACGCTTTCAGGCACGCACTGCCTCATTGACATCGACGATCTCATCAAGACCGGCGTGGCCAAGCCCTCGTTCGGCGGCGAGCCCGAAGCCTGCGGCAAAGCCTGCTGGGACTGGTATGCCGAATGGTACGAGAAGGACTACCCCAAAGCCGACTTCAAAAGCGTGCCTGTCAGCGACTTCGGCAAGACCTTCCAGAACCCCATCGTCCGTGCCGACTTCCCCGACCCCGACGTCATCCGCGTCGGCGACACCTATTATATGGTATCGACCACCATGCACCACTTCCCCGGCGCCACCATCCTGAAGTCACAGGACCTGGTCAACTGGGAGTACTGCGCCCATCCCCTTGCCCAGCTGGGCAGCGACGCGGGCTATACCCTGCTCAACAATAAGAACGCCTACGCCTCGGGCATGTGGGCCTGCTCCATGAAGTACCACAACGGCAAGTTCCATATCCTCATCAACGAGAAGCGCCCCATCGACGGCTGGAACCTGAACGGCTACCTGCTGACGGCCACAAACCCCGAGGGACAGTGGACAATGAAGAAACTGTCGCGCAGCTACTACGACCCAGGTATGCTCTTCGACAACGGCAAGGTCTACGTGGCTCAGGGCATCGGCAACATCTCCGTCTGCGAGCTTGACGAGAACTTCAACTTCAAGCGCGAGAAGACCGTCATCAGCAACAAGGACGGACTCGAGGGCAGTCACTTCTACAAGCACGGCGACTACTATTACATCTACGCCACCTACGGCGGCTGGCCCTCAGGTCAGGCCGTGTTCCGTGCAAAGGATCCCTTCGGACCCTACGAGGAGAAGATGGTGGTCGAGAAGAGCTACGACGGACGTCCTAACACCATCCATCAGGGTGCCCTCGTTGAGGACGTCGCCGGCAAGTGGTGGACCATCATGCAGGAGGACCTCGGCGCCATGGGTCGATTCCCCAACCTGCAGCCCGTTAAGTGGACTACCGACGGATGGCTCACCGTAGGCAACAACGGCAAGCCCTACGAGACGTTTGTCAGCAGAGTGGCACGTCCCGCCGCCTCGGGCGACAACGCCGTGAAGCGCCTGCCCACCACCGACGTGTTCCGCACCTACCCCATCGGCATGCAGTGGGAGTGGAACCACAAACCCGACAACAACGCCTGGAGCCTCTTCGAGCGTCCGGGCTGGCTGCGACTGAAGACGTCGAACGTCACCACAAAGCTGCCTCAGGCCCGTAACATGCTCACACAGCGCATCTTCGCCATTAAGGACAAGGAGACGACGGGCACCGTCCGCATCGATGCCACCCACCTGACCGAGGGCGACCGCGCCGGCATCTGCATCCTGCAGGACCCCTACGCCATGATCTGTGTCGAGATGGTCGACGGCAAGCTGCAGCTGTTCTGGGAGCAGGACAAGGTGCGCGACCCGGGCTCAAACTTCACCCCCGCCTCGAAGACGCAGACCGTCGAACTGACCGACAGCATCGTCTACCTGCGCGCCGGCATGAAGTACGGCGACAACAAGGCCAAGTTCTACTACTCGCTCGACAACAAGACGTGGAAGCCGTTAGGCCAGCAGACCTCGCAGAGCTTCAACCTCAGCGTCTTCGTGGGCTCGCGCTTCGGCATCTTCTGCTATGCCACCAAGAAGAAGGGCGGCTATGCCGACTTCGACTGGTTCACCACCGAGGCCGACTTCGACGAGGCCGACTTCTTCCCCGAAGACTTCACCGCACCCGTCGAGAATATGTATAAGGTAACGAAGATTGCCCTGCCCACCAACGTCAAGACCATCGAGACGATGATTGGCGGCAAGGCCGTTCCCGTCATCACCGCCACCTATGCCGACAAGCACACCGCTCAGGTCAACAGCCTCGTGGAGTTCACGCCCGAGGAGGCTGGCATCGTCGACTTCCACAACGGACAGATGACCGGCCTCGACCAGGGCAGCACCAACGTCAGCATGGCCTACACCGACGTGCTCGGCAACAAGGTCGAGGGCTCGTTCACGGCCAAGGCCAGCTACTTCCCCTTCGACTATCAGTTCGTGCGCAACAACATTGCCGGCAGCGGCACTTATGTCAAGAATGCCACCAGCTCGGCCTTCAAGTTCACGACGACCAACAGCCAGATGGGCTGGGTCTACGACAGCAACATCGACTTCACGGCCTATAAGTACCTGGTCATCAGGCTCAGCCAGAAGCAGCTGGCCGAGGCTCAGCTGAACCTCTACACCACCGACAAGGTAACGGGTCCCTGCTGCTCGACGCCGCTCAACGTCGACGAGTCTGTGACCGTCGTCGACCTCGAGAACGCTCTCTACACCTCGAAGACCAACAACGGCAAGCCCTTCGATGCCACCCGCGTGCGCATGGTTACCCTGTCGGGCAATGTTATTAACAAGGTGGTTGCCGTCAAGGAAATCTTCCTTTCCAACGACAGCCAGTACGCTCCCACCGGCATCGCTGAGGCCGTCACTGCTACCAGCCAGAAGGTCAGCGTCTACACCCTCGCCGGCCAGCTCCTGCGCAGCGGCGTCGACCGCAGTCGCGCCACCATCGGCCTGCCCGCCGGCGTCTACGTCGTGGGCAGCAAGAAAGTCCTGGTGCGCTGACGTTATTCCCCAAAAGTAAAAAAATCCTCGAATCGCTTGGCGGTTCGGGGATTTTTCGGTATCTTTGCGGCGTTGAAACGAATTATATACCGTGACGACAACGAACAAGTCAAACCAAAGCTTTAGTATATTATGAGGACCAGACTATTTATATTCATTCTCATGCTGCTCGGCATGGCCGCAGGAGCACAGGCGTACACCCTGAAGGTTGGCGGTGTGACAGTCACCTCGTCGAACGCCTCGAACGTGACGGGTAATAACATCAAAGCCTATTCGAGCAGCGTCAACGGCGGCAAACCGTCGGTTGTATATAACGAAAGTACGAAGACGCTGACACTCTGGAACGTCAAGATAGATCGCACGGGAAGCGACAACCGCGCCATCTTGAACGAAGACGTCAGCGGTCTGACGATTATCCTGAAGGGCACGAACTACCTGAAGGCCGCGGACTCGTCGCCTGTGAGACTCAACGCCATGACCACCATGAAGTGCCAGGCCTATAATGGGTCGATGAAGACCTACATCTACGGCGGCAGCGAGGATGCCCTCACCGTTGGCAACAGCCAGACGTTGATAATCGAGAATGCCGATTTGTATCTGGAATCGATGAGCAGCTGCTTCGATGCCTCGGGCAGTCCATCGCTGTATATCCAGAACTCCACCATCACGGCCAAGTGTACCTATAACAAGAACAATGACTGCTACGCGCTGTTCGACTATAAACTGTTGTCGGTCACCAACTCCACAGTTACCCTGCAGGGCTATTCGCAGGCCGTGAAAAACCTGACGAACTACTCGAAGGCAGCCCGCATGTATGTGAAGACCCCGTCGGGCGGTAAGTTCGACAGTAGCAAGAAGACGTTTGTCAACAGCTCGGGTACGGCTGCCGGTACGGTGGTGCTGGACATCGATAACGAGACGGGCCTGGCCATCAACCTAACGAACTTCCCCGATGCCAACTTCTACAACTACGTGTCCAACAATTGCGATCCCAACGGCAACGGCATACTCAGCGACACAGAACTGAAGAATGTGAAAACGATTGACATCAAGGGCAAGAACATTTATAAACTGAATGGCATTGAGTACTTCACCGAGCTAACGACCCTGGACTGCAGCAACAACAAGTTGACGGCCCTTGACCTCACTAAGAATACGAAGCTGACAACCGTGAACTGTTATGCCAACAAGATTGGTATCGACAACATGGCATCGCTTATAGCGAGCCTACCCAAGAGGACGTCGGGCACGAATTACTTAGGGGTCGTGGCTTCGAGCGAGTCGAGCTATGGCAACACAATTACGTACGGGCAGGTGCAGACGGCTGCGGCCAAGGGCTGGACAGTGTCGAAGTGGACGGGCTCCGGCTTTACCGCATACGCCGGCACGGCTCCTGCATCATACGGTCTGTCGGTGGGAGGCGTCGATGTGAGCTACGACAACTACAGTAACGTGTCCGGCACCTATATCAAAGCATACAGCTCGAGTGTGAACGGCGGCAAGGCGTCGGTCAGCTATAACCCGTCGACGAAGACACTGACAATTTGGAACGTCAAAATTGAGCGTACGGGCAACAACAACCGCGCTATACTGAACGATGCCTGCCCGGATTTGAAGATCGTGCTCAAGGGGCAGAACCTACTGAAGGCTACCGCCTCGGCGCCGGTAAGACTGAACGCGGCAACGACCATCAGCAGCAACGACAGCGAGACGACGACCATTACGGGTGGCAGCGAGGATGCGTTCTACGTGGGCAATAATGCCACCGTCAGGCTGTCGGGTGTCAACCTGAACCTGACCTCGGAGAGCAGCTGCTTCGACACCTCGGGCAGTCCCACACTGTATATCGAGAACTCAACCATCACGGCCAAGTGTACCAAGGACAAGAGCGGCGACTGCTACGCCCTGTACGACTACCACCTCGTGAATGTCAGGTACTCCAACGTCACCTTGGAAGGCTATTCGCAGGCGGTGAAGAACGTGCCTAACCTGGAACTCGGCCCCGGTATGTACATTAAAAACAGCGGCTGGTACAGCAGCGACAAAAAGACCTTTTACGACAAGAACAATAATATCGCAAAAACCGTTGAATTGGCCATGGGCACCGACCTGTCGTACAAGGCTGTAATCTACGACGGCATGAAGTGGGACGACAAGATAGCCGCCGTGCTCCTGGCACTTCAGCTTGAAAGTTTCTTCAGCGTCACCTCCTCGGGCGGCATCGACTATTACAAGACGAGCGCTGGCAAGGTGCTCTGCACCCACAACTGGAGCAAAAGTACGCTCGGCGTGCCCGGCGACGTGAACCAGTCGGACTTCGTGCGGCAGCCGCTCAGCGATGCGACCCAGTCCGCCCTACTTGCATCAGGCACCGATGTCCTCGACGGCTACAAGAGTATCCGTCTGGATATGGAGTTTACCATCAATGAGCAGAACTTCCCCGATAAGAACCTCCGCGAATACATAAAGAAGTGGGACTTCACCGACGACGGGCGCCTCTCGGCGAAGGAGGTCGACTTCGAGTTTGGTACTTTTGATGTCAGGAACAAGGAGATTACCAATATGAAGGGCATCGAGTACTTCAATTGTATGACGAAGCTGAACTGCGGCTACAACAAGTTTACCTCACTCGACCTCTCGAACTGCAAAATGCTGGAGAGCCTGTATTGTGAAGGTAATTATCAGTTAGAGATACTTGTCGTTGCAGGACTCGAGAACCTGACGACGATAAAGTGTAACTATGCTCCTTTCAAGTCGTTGGACCTGACGGGCTGCAAGGCCTTGAACACGCTGACAATCACCACTTCCAAACTGGAAGAGCTGATCCTGCCGCCAGACTTCAATAATAAGCTGGAATTTCTTGAGTGCGAGAACTGCGAGCTGAAGAGTCTGGACTGTTCGAAGAACCAGAAGTTGAACACAATCAAATGTAAAGGCAACAAGCTGACGGAGCTGAAATTAGGCTCGTTGCAGAATTTGACTCTTATAGACTGTAGCCAAAACGAACTGACGGAGCTTGACGTGTCGGGATGTTCTGTGAGCAGCTTGTATTGTAAAGACAACCAGCTGGAAAGTATCGATGTCGACTACAGGTGCAAAAATCTGTCCTTTATCGATTGCCGCAACAATTCCATCAAGCTTTCCGAGATGGGGACACTTGTATCCGGACTGCCAAGCTGGAGCTCGCCAAGAAAGGGAAGGCTGGTGGTCTACGATCCGCTGGCTCCCAAGAACAACGAGATAAGTGCCGAACAGGTAGCGAAAGCCAAGAACAAGGGCTGGGATGTGCTGCAGGTGATTGATTCAGAGCAGGTTGACTACGAAGGCCTGATACCCGACGGTCTACCCATCGACGAGACGAATTTCCCCGATCAGTATTTTCGTAGAGTTGTCAAGGAATTGGACCCGGACCAAAACGGATACCTGACCGACGAGGAAATACAGGATGTGGCGGAAATAAGAGCAGGCAGCAGATCGATGAAAGATCTGACGGGCATTGAAGTGTTCACCAATCTGAGGTATCTCGACTGCAGTGGTAACGACCTCACAGAGTTAGACCTGTCGAAGAATAAGAAACTGCAAGTCGTTAAATGCTACAGCAACAAGATTTCCGGCACGAATACAGACTACCTGATTGAACACCTACCAACGACGACAGGCGGCGAACTGTACTTCATAAGAGAATGGGGTGAAAGTAACAAGATAACGGAGCAGCAGAAGGCGGCAGCAAAAGCCAAGGGCTGGCGGGTGCTGACTTCCGAAGGCAGCGAGGCGCCGACCGTCGGGGGGCTCATTGGCGATGTCAACGGCGACGACAAGATGGATGTTGCCGACGTAACCCTGCTTATCAGCTACCTCACTACGGGACAGATACCCAGCGGATTCTCCCTCTCGGCAGCCGATGCCAACGGCGACGGTCTTGTTGACGACGAGGATGTGAGGACCATGATTGACATGATAATAAATAATTAATTTACAATAAAAACGGAAAAGCTACGTTATAATAAACGTGCTTAGACGTTACGCCATACTCTCTGCCGTACTCTTTGCGGTGCTTGCTGCCCGGGCACAGTACGACCCATCGTTCAGTCACTACTGGGCGATGGAGACGTCGTTCAACCCTGCAGCAGTCGGCAAAGAGCAGAAGCTAAACGTGGCCGGCGCCTACAACATGACCCTGACGGGCTTCGAGAATAACCCCAGGACTATGTACGTGGGAGCCGACATGCCGCTCTACTTCTTCCGTTCATTCCACGGCGTGGGCCTACAGATATTGAACGACGAGATAGGTCTCTTCTCCCACAAGCGGCTCAATGCTCAATATGCCTTCAAACGCCGACTGCTTGGCGGCATGCTCAGTATCGGCGTGCAAAGCGGACTGGTGAGCGAGTCGTTCGACGGTTCGAAACTCGACCTGATTGACGATAACGACCCTGCTTTTATCAAGTCGGAGACGACGGGAACGGGCTTCGACCTGAGCGGTGGAATCTATTATTCCCACCGCCTCGGATGGTACGCGGGCCTGTCGGGCAATGTTATTAACAAGGTGGTTGCTGTCAAGGAGATCTTCCTTTCCAACGACAGCCAGTACGCTCCCACCGGCATCGCCGAGGCCGTCAATGCTACCAGCCAGAAGGTCAGCGTCTACACGCTCGCCGGCCAGCTCCTGCGCAGCGGCATCGACCGCAGCCGCGCCACCCTCGGCCTGCCCGCCGGCATCTACGTCGTTGGCGGCAAGAAGGTCATAGTGCGCTAAGCCATTCTTAAACAACAAAATAATCCCCGAACCGCCAAGCGCGATTCGGGGATTTTTCTGTCTCAGTCAAACGGCAGACATACCGTAGAATTACATATTGGGCGTGTCCCAAACTTTGGTCTTGGTACAGTAGACCTTCTGCGAGAGACGTGCGATGCGGAGCAGGAAGTCGCCCTCCTCAAGCGTCCACTTGCCGTCGACTCCCACGAATGCCAGGTCGTTGGCGGGCAGGCGGAAGGTGACTGTCTTGGACTCTCCAGGTGCAAGCTCCACCTTCGTGAAGCAGCGCAGGCGACGGTTGTCAGGCACGATGGAGGCCACGAGATCGCTCGAGTAGAGCAGTACGGGCTCCTTGCCGGCACGACTGCCCGAGTTGCGGACGTCGACGCTGACGGTAAGAACGTCGCCGGCAGCGAACTGCTGGCGGTCGACGCGCAGGTTGGCGTAGTCGAAGGTGGTGTAGCTCAGTCCGTAGCCGAAAGGCCACTGCAGGATAACCTTGGCGTCGTAGTCGTAGGCACCGGCCATCGTACCGACCTCCTCGCTTACCTTGTAGTCGTAGTTAATCAGCGAGTTGATTTCCTTGGGGTAAGTGTAGGGCATCTTGGCCGAGAAGTTGGCATCGCCGCTGAGCAGGTTGGCCAGGGCATCGCCGCCGTAGTTGCCGGGCAGGAAGATGTCGACGACAGCCTTAGCCAGCGGCTCGATATCGGCAATGAGGCGCGGACGGCCCTCGTTGAGCACGAGGATGAGGGGCTTGCCCGTCTTGGCCAGCGCCTTGACGAGATTGCGCTGGTTCTCCGAGAGCCACAGGTCGGTGAGGTTGCCGGGCGTCTCGGTGTAGGAGTTCTCGCCTATGCAGGCGATGATGACGTCGCAGTTGGCAGCAACTTGGACGGCACGGTCAATCTGCGGAGCATTCTCCTGCCAGTACTGTCCGCGCTCGTTGTAGGTCACGCCCTGCTCCAGCGTGATGTTCTCCTTACCATATTTATTACAAAGGGCCTCATAGATGGTGTTATACTTCTCGGCCAGGTCCTCGGCATTCGAGCCCTGCCAGGTGTAGCTCCAGCCGCCGTTCAGGCAGCGCATCTGGTTGGCGTTCGGGCCAGTAAGCAGGATTTTCCCACCTTTGGCAAGCGGCAGGATGCTGCCTTCGTTCTTCAGCAGGACGATGGTCTCTTCGGCGGCAGCAAGGGCAGCGGCGGCATGCTTGTCGGAGCCGAACAGTTCGTAGCCCTTCCCGCCCGTGTTGGGCTCGTCAAAGAGGTTGAGACGATACTTCACGCGCAGGATGCGGCGCACGGCATCGTCGATACGCGACATGGGGACCTGCCCCTCCTCGACCAGTTCCTTGAGCAGGATGCAGAAGTCGACGCTGTAGGGGTCCATCGACATGTCGATACCGGCATTGATGGCTATGCGGATGGCATCCTTCTTGTCCTTCGCCACGCGTTCGCGCTGGAACAGGTTGTTGATGTCGGCCCAGTCGGTGACGAGCATGCCGTCCCACTGCAAGTCCTCCTTCAGCCACTTCGTCAGGTATTCATAGCTGGCATGCACGGGCACGCCGTTGATGCTGCCCGAGTTGACCATCATAGTCAGCGTGCCGGCGAGGGCTGCGGCCTTGAATGGCTCGAAGTACTTCTCGCGCAGCAGCTGCGGCGAAAGGTAGACCGGCGTGCGGTCCTTGCCCGACCAGGGAGCGCCGTAGGCAAAGTAGTGCTTAGTGCTTGTTCCCACATTGAACTTCCCCAGGTGGTTCGGGTCATCGCCCTGATAGCCCTTTATCTGCGCCTCAACCATGCGGGCGTTGACGACGGCATCCTCGCCGAAGCTCTCGTAGATTCGGGGCCAGCGGGGATCGCGCCCCAGGTCTACAACGGGATTGTAGACCCAGGGACAGTTGGCAGCACGGCTCTCGTAGGCCGTTATCTTTGCCCCGCGGAAAGCCAGGTCGGTATTGAACGAGGCGGCGAGGTTGATGGGCTGCGGGAAGAGCGTGCCCGCCTGCGTGTAGGTAACGCCGTGGTTATGGTCGAGTCCGTAGATGTCGGGGATGCCGAGATACTTCATCGACTTCTGCTGGATGAGCCTTATCCACTTCTGCCACTCGTCGACGGTATGGGCACGGGTGCCGGGAGCGTTGAGAATGCTGCCCACCCGGTATTTGGAGATGAGCGTGTCGAGCGTCGTCTCGTTGAGCTGCCAGCCGCCATCCTGGTACTTGCCCATGATGTCGAAGTTCAGTTCGAGCATCTGTCCCACCTTGTCGTCGAGCGTCATCTTGGCGAGTGTCTTCTCTACTTTAGCCTCGAGCGCGGGGTCGCGCGGAATGGCTGGTTTCACGTTGCCCTGGGCTACTGTCACGGCAGCAGCGCAGGCCAGCATTACGGTCAGAAAGGTTGTCTTCATCGGTGTTTTAGTCTGTTGATTGTCATTATTGGCTGCAAATTTAAATAAAATTTCCGAGATTATAAGCCAGTTGAGATAAAAACTGAAACAAATTGCCCCGAAAAGTTAGAAATCAAGGCCTCCATACGC
>CADCEQ010000008.1:0-82052 GCA_902800435.1 uncultured Prevotellaceae bacterium
GAACCGTAACACCGCATCGAAGACCTACGGCCAGTACTACGGCCGCGTGTTCGCCCGCGACGGACTGAACCTGAAGGGCTTCGCCAAGCACCTGTCGCACCACGGCAAGCTGGCTACCTACGAGATGATGGTTCTGGTGCTGCAGAACGTCGTCGACTGCATGAAGGAGCTGCTGCTCGAGGGCGTACCCGTGAAGCTCGACGGACTGGGCACTTTCAGCGCCGGCATCGAGAGCTCGCCTGCAGCCTCGGTTGAGGACTACCGCACCGACGAGCACATCAAGGGCATCCGAATCAACTTCCGCCCTGAGGGCGCTGGCGACGAGGAGGACAAGCTGACGAAGAAGGCGCTCCTTGACCAGGCCACCTTCCAGCTGAACGACTACGTGGAGATCATGCAGAGCGACAAGACCGACAAGCACGGCAACCCGCTGAACTACCAGAAGCGAACGAAGATCAGCCAGCAGGGGCTCGTGCCGGTGCCGGAGCCGTAATTGACGGGAGTTAGCGGGAGTTATCGCTTCGCTCAGGGAGTTATTGGGAGTTATTGGGAGTTAACAGGTCTCCGACCTGTGGAGATAATGGGCAATTCCCCTCCTGAGTCAGGAGGGGTTAGGGGTGGTCTGAACAAGCTGACCGGCCGCGGGTTCAGACCCCCTCTAGCTCCCCCTAACTTAGGGGGAGAATTCCGCTACCCCCCGCTAACTCCCGCTAACTCCTGATAACTCCTGATAACTCCTGCTAACTCCCGCTAACTCCCAATAACTCCTGATAACTCCCGCTAACTCCTGATAACTCCCGCTAACTCCCAATAACTCCCGCTAACTCCTTCCAAAAAAACCATGAAGAACAAGCGATTGATTGAGCTGGCGGTGAAGATTGTAGTAGCCGCGCTCACAGCATTTCTGACGGCACTGGGAACGACGTCGTGCATGGGCTACGGGCCGTTCTGACGACTAAATGCAGAAATCCCGCCCCTCGTAGTGAGGAACGGGATTCTGTTGTTTGTTTGGAATAAATTGTTTGCTTGTTGTTACTTAGGCCTCAGCAGCGTTGGGGATTACTGAGACGACGCTCTTGTCGCGCTTGCCCTTGTGGAACTGTACGGTTCCGTCAACGAGTGCATAGAGCGTGTCGTCCTTACCGATAGCTACGTTGTTGCCTGGGTTGTGCTTGGTGCCGCGCTGGCGAACGATGATGTTGCCGGCTACGCACTGCTGACCGCCGAAGATCTTGATGCCCAGTCGCTGGGCTGCGCTCTCGCGGCCGTTCTTAGAACTACCTACACCTTTTTTATGAGCCATTTCTAAGTCCTCCTCTGTTTTAAGCGATTACTGATTTAACTTCTACCTGTGTGAACTGCTCACGGTGACCGTTACGCTTGCGCGAATCCTTGCGGCGCTTCATCTTGAAGACGATCACCTTGTCGCCCTTGACGAGCGGCTTGATAACTTCACATACTACTTTTGCTCCCTCTACGGTGGGGGCACCTACCGTGACTGCGCCGTCGGCATCGACGAGCAGCACCTTGTCAAATTCAACAGTCTTGCCCTCTTCCACGTCCTTGATGTGGTGGACGAAGAGCTTCTTGCCCTGTTCGGCCTTAAACTGCTGACCCTGAATCTCTACAATTGCGTACATTTTGCTTTTTTGTTTGTATTTTAGGGGTTTTTCCGCGAGGCGGCGTACGTCCGTACACACTTCACTCTGCCCCAACGGACTCTAACGGGCTGCAAAGGTACTAATTTTGGAGTGAAAAGAGAAAAGTGAAAAGTGAAAAGTTGGTTGATTTACGTTTTTTTAACCATTTCGCTTCTCACTCTTCACTTTTCACTCTTCACTTTTCACTTCTCACTTAATCAGCTCCACCGAGCGCTTCAGGAAGCGGTCGAGGGCTTCGCCCTTGAGCATGCCGTTCTGGAGCAGGGCGAGGTCGATGAGCTGGTGGACGATGGCGTTGCCCTTGGCATAGTCGGCCAGCACGTTCTGCTTCTTGTCCTTTTCGGCCTGCACGGCTTTCTCGGCCTCGGCCTTCTGGTCCTTCTCTTCCTGGGTTATCTCGTCCCACTTCTTCTTGTCCTGCTGCTGGCGGATGACGGCGAGTCGGGCTTCCAGTCCCTTCAGCTCGGCGTCGATGGGCTTCAGGGCCTCGTCGGTAGCGGCCTTGGTGTCGTTGAGTACCTGCTTGATGAGCGGGTGGTCGCTGTTGAGCACGATGTTCATCGAGTCGGGCATCTGTCCGTAGAAGCCCATGCCGGCCTGGAACTTGCTCATCTCCTTCATGCGGCGCATCCACTCGTTCTGGGTGATGATGACTGGCCGGGCCTCGCTGCCGAGGGCGTCGACCTGCACCATGAACTCCGTCTTGTCGAGGTGAGGCAGCTGCGACTTGAAGACGGCTGACCAATTGTCACTGTCATCGGCGCTGAGGTCGCTCTTCGGAGCGTCGCTCTTGACGATGAGGCGGTCGATGATGTCGGAGTCGACGCGTGTGAAGCGGCTCTTCTCGAACTTCTGCTCGAGCGTCTGGATGGTGGGCACGTCGAGCTGTCCGTCGAGCAGCAGCACGCTGTAGCCCTTGTCCTGAGCGGCCTTGATGTAGGAGTACTGCTCCTCGCGGTCGGTGGCGTAGAGGTAGATGAGCGTGTCGTCCTTGTCCTTCTGATTGGCCTCGATGAGCGTCTTGTACTCGTCGAAGGTGAAGTACTTGCCCTCCGTGTCCTTCATCAGGGCGAAGTCCTTGGCGCGGTCGTAGAAGCCCTCCTCGCTGAGGATGCCGTAGTTGATGAAGAGCTTCAGGTCGTCCCACTTCTCCTCGTACTCCTTGCGGTTCTCGCCGAAGATGGCCTTCAGTCGGTCGGCCACCTTCTTGGTGATGTAGGTCGAAATCTTCTTCACCTCGCGGTCGCTCTGCAGATACGAGCGGCTGACGTTCAGAGGAATATCGGGAGAGTCGATGACACCATGCAGCAGGGTGAGGAACTCAGGGACGATGCCCTCCACCTGGTCGGTCACAAACACCTGGTTGCAGTAGAGCTGAATCTTGTTCTTCTGCAGTTCGATGTTCGACTTGATCTTGGGGAAGTAGAGAATACCCGTCAGATTGAAGGGGTAGTCGACGTTCAGGTGAATCCAGAACAAGGGCTCGTCGCTCATGGGGTAGAGCGTGCGGTAGAACGTCTTGTAGTCCTCGTCCTTCAGCGTCGAGGGCTGCTTCGTCCACAGGGGCTCCACATTATTTATAATATTGTCGTCCTGGGTGTCGACCATCTTCTTCTCCTCGGAAGACCACTCCTGCTTCTTGCCGAAGGCAACGGGCACGGCCATGAACTTGCAGTACTTCTGGAGCAGCTGTTCGAGCTTCGTGCGGTCGAGGAACTCCTTCGAGTCGTCGTCGATGTAGAGTATGATGTCAGTGCCGCGCTCGTCCTTCTGGGCCTCGTCAATCTCGTAGGCAGGGCTTCCGTCGCAGCTCCACTTCACGGCCTTGGCGTCGTCCTTGTAGGAGCGGGTGATGATTTCCACCTTCTTCGACACCATGAACGAAGAGTAGAAGCCCAGTCCGAAGTGGCCGATGATGTTGTTGGCATTGTCCTTGTACTTCTCAAGGAAGTCGGTAACGCCCGAGAAGGCAATCTGGTTGATATACTTGTCAATCTCCTCCTCGGTCATGCCGATGCCTCGGTCGCTGATGGTGATGGTGCCCTTGTCGGCGTCCATATTGATGCGGACGGTGAGGTCGCCCAGCTCGCCCTTGAAGTCGCCGCGCTGCTGGAGCGTCTTCAGCTTCTGGGTGGCGTCGACGGCATTGGAGACCATCTCGCGGAGGAAGATTTCATGATCAGAATAGAGAAACTTTTTGATGACGGGGAAAATGTTCTCGGTCGTAACCCCGATGTTACCTTTTTGCATAGCTGTTTTTTGTTTACCTTTTTACTTTTTCCGTTATCCGAGCAAAAAGTGTGCCAAAAGATTTTGCCCGTTATAAAAAAGTGTGTAACTTTGCAACCAATAAATCTAAAAACGCAAGTGATATGAAAGGAAAAAGCCGCTTGGCGCTGCTGGTTGTCGGGCTGACGACGCTGCTCGCCTCGTGTAACAGCGGGCAGGTCATGGAGTCGGACATCGTGAACCGCGTGAATGAAATCTACGGCAAGGTAGCCGAGGTGTATGAGAGCCAGCCCGACAGGGGCATGCTCGACAGTCTCTACTGCTCGAACGACTGGAAGACGCTGGTGAAGATAGTCGAGGATACTGACATCGAGGGCAGCGAGATGGGCTTCTTCGATGCCGACTACTCAGGCGTCGCTCAATCTGCACAACTGCGGCCAGATTACCCGTGTGCGCCTGCAGATGGTCAACGAGAACGAGGCGTGGAAGATTGACAACTTCATCGACGTGACCAACGGCATTGACTGGAAAGCCAGCATGAACGCCTATGTGGAGACGGCTGCCCTCATGCTGCAGACTGACTCCATCGGGCTGGTGAAGGAGGATGCCAGCGTTGAGGTGAGGCTGCATGCCGACTATCCTACGGGCGGCGCTACGGCTGTCGTCGTCGACTCCATCCGCCGCTTCATTGCCGAGACCATGCAGGGCGACGTGAGGCTTGCCGGCGAGCCTGAGCAGCTGCTGACGTCGGCTTACAAGAAAGTGTATGAAGACATGAAGGCCGAGCGCGACGAACTGCTCGAAGACGTCAGCGACGTGCCTCCGTTCAGCATCTTCTGCGAAATCAAGAAGGGAACCGACACCAAGAAGTTCGTCAGCTATCTGACCACATACGGCGAGTATCAGGGTGGCCCCCATGGGACTAACTACGGCACGGGCGTCACCTTCGACAAGGCGACGGGCCGCCAGATGGGGTGGAACATGCTGAAGGATACTGATAAGCCTGAGTTCAGGAAAATGATCAAGGAAGGGCTCCGACAGTTCTTCCAGTCGTACGGCGCCGATGTCAGTACCGACGAGCAGCTGAAGGAATTCCTGTATCCGGATGCCGATATTGACAACTTGCAGCTGCCGGCGTGGGCTCCCTATCTGACGGAGGAGGGCATGCTGTTCAGCTATCAGCAGTACGAGATTGCCGCCTATGCGGCAGGCATCCCAGCGTTCGTCATCAGCTACGACCAGCTGAAGCCTTATCTGACTGAAGCTGGGGCGGCGCTGATAAAAGAAAAGTGAGCCTCACCTTAGCTTGTGGTGGGCTCACTGCCTATTAAGTGTAGAGGTAGCGTTTGATGGAGCGCTTGGGCGTCTTCTCAAACTCTGCGTCGTGAATTTCAACTTCCGTAATCTTCTCGTAGGCGGGCAGCATCTGGTTCAGGCCGTTGCGGTTCTGCTCCATGATGTTCTTGACGTCGTCAGCACTCAGTCCGAGACTCTTGGCCTCGTCGAGGTCGGGGTGAACCAGCGCCACCAGCTTCGTGTCGCGCTGAACGACGATGCTCTCCACCACCAGCGTCATTGAGTTGAGCTTGTCCTCAATCTCCTCAGGGTAGATGTTCTGACCGCTGGGGCCCAGGAGCATGTTCTTGATGCGGCCGTTGATGTAGACGTTGCCGTAAGCGTCCATCGTGCCGAGGTCGCCCGTGTGGTACCAGCCGTCGCGGTCGATGGTCTGTGCCGTAGCCTCGGGGTTCTTGTAGTAGCCCAGCATGACGTTGGGACCCTTGGCCAATATCTCGCCTGGAACATTCTCTGGGTCGCGCGAGTCGATCTTGACCTTCATGTGGCGGGCGGCTCGTCCGCAGGAGCCTGCCGAGAACGTGTGCCAGTCGGCATAGCAGATGATGGGTGCGCACTCCGTAGCGCCGTAGCCGACAGTATAGGGGAAGTTGATGCGCTTGAGGAACTGCTCAACCTCCTGGTTCAGGGCAGCGCCGCCGATAATCACCTCGTACATCTGACCGCCGAAGGCCTTGAGCACTTCCTGGCAGATCATCTCGCGTACCTTTTTAGATATAACGGGCATCTGCAGCAGCAGGCGCATGCGGTTGTTCTGAATCTTGGGGAACACCTTCTTGCGGATAATCTTCTCAATGATCAGCGGAACGGCGATGACGATGACAGGCTTGATCTCGGCCAAAGCCTGGGCGATGATAGCGGGCGAGGGCACGCGGTTGAGGTAGTAGACGTGGCAGCCGTGCAGGAACTCGAAGATGAACTCGAAGGCCATGCCGTACATATGGGCCATCGGCAGCATCGAGATGACGCGGTCGCCCTGCTTGATGGTCTTGCCCAGCACGTCGCAGGCGAAGTCGTAGTTCGACCAGAGCGCGCGGTAGGGCACCATTACGCCCTTCGAGAATCCCGTCGTGCCGCTGGTGTAGTTGATGAGAGCCAGCTCGTCGGGCGACTGCTCCTTGTAGTAGCTGACGTGCTCCTTGCGGAAGTACTTGGGGAACTTCTTTCCATAGAGCTCGTTCAGGTGCTCGCGGGCGTAGGTCAGCTTGTCGGTGCGGCTTATCAGCAACGAGTAGTCGGGATTGTTGATGATACCCTCCAGGTTGGGCATCTGCTGCGGGTCGATGATGGTGGCCACATGGTCGCCCACAAACAGCAGCTTGGCCTCAGAGTGGTTGACAATGTTGTGTATCTGCTCGGCATTGAACTCATGGAGAATGGGAACGGCAACGGCTCCGTAGGTGAGCGTAGCGATGAAGGCTACGGCCCATTGGCTGGAGTTGCGCCCACAGAGGGCTATCTTGTCGCCCTTCACAACGCCTGAATTCTCGAACAGGATATGCAGCTTCTCTATCTTGCGTGCAACGTCGTGGAACTGAAGTGTCTGGCCCTTGAAGTCGGTCAGGGCGTCTGCGTTCCAATTGTCGAGAATCGACTTCTCGAGCAGTTCATTGAAACAAGGAATGTTAGTGATTTGTTCCATAGACTTACTGATATAGGTAACGTTTTATACTCTTTTTGGGCGTCTTGGCAAACTCCTCTTTCTGCAGCTCTATCTCTGCTATCTTGCTGTAGCTTGGCAGACGCTGGTTCAGTTCGTTGCGGTTCTGCTCCATGACGGCTTTCAGCTCGTCGAGGCCGAAGTTGACGATTTCGTCCTTGTCAGGATAGACGAGGGCAATCAGGCGGTTGTCGCGCTGGACGACGAGACTCTCGCTGACCATCGGCATGGAGTTGAGCTGGTCCTCAATCTCCTCGGGGTAGATGTTCTGGCCGCTGGCGCCAAGCAGCATGTTCTTGATGCGGCCGATGATGAAGATGTTGCCTGCAGCATCCATCGTGCCGAGGTCGCCCGTGTGGTACCAGCCGTCCTTGTCAAGTGCGGCGGCTGTGGCCTCTGGGTTCTTGTAGTAGCCCAGCATCACATTGGTGCCTCGGGCCAGAATCTCGCCTGGAATCACGGAGGCGTTGACGGAGTCGATGCGTACCTGCATGTGGTCAACGGCTGTTCCGCACGACGCAGGCTCGAAGTCCTTGAAGTCGCTGTAGCTGATGAGCGGGGCGCACTCTGTAGCGCCGTAGCCCACCGTGATGGGGAAATTGATGCTGACGAGGAACTGCTCTACCTCGCGGCTCAGGGCTGCGCCGCCGACGATGACCTCGTAGGCACGGCCGCCGAAGGCCTGATACACCTGTTCGCAGATTTTCTCCTTCACCTTCCTCGATACGACGGGCATCTGCAGCAGCAGGCGCATGCGGTTGTTTTGAATCTTGGGGAACACCCGCTTGCGGATAATCTTCTCGACGACCAAGGGAACGGAAATGACGATGGCCGGCTTGACCGTAGCAAAGGCTTCGGCAATGATGGCCGGCGACGGCAGGCGCGTGAGGAAGAAGAGGTGGCAGCCGCGACAGAAACCATATATGAACTCAATCGACATGCCGTACATGTGGGCCATCGGCAGGATGGAGAGCATGTTGTCCTGGTTCTTGACAGGCAGACGGCGCATGCAGAAGTCGAGATTGCCCCAAAGTGCCCTGTAGGGCAGCATGACGCCCTTCGAGAATCCCGTCGTGCCGCTGGTGTAGTTGATGAGTGCCAGCTCCTCAGGGGTGTCGATGTGGTAGTCGACGTGCTCAGCGCGGAAGGCGCGTGGGTACTTGCTGCCGAACATCATGTTCAGGTGCTCGCGGGCGTAGGTCAGCTTCTCTGAGCGTGAGACGAAGAGCGAGAAGTCGGGCAGATTGATAATGCCTTCCAGCTGCGGCATCTCCTCCGGATTGATGGTCTTCACGATGAAGTCGCCTACGAAGAGCAGCTTCGACTCAGAGTGGTTGACGATGTTGTGTATCTGTTCGGCATTGAACTCATGCAGGACGGGCACGGCTACGGCACCGTAGGTGAGGGTGGCGAGGAAGGCAACGGCCCAATGGGCTGAATTGCGCCCACAGAGTGCAATCTTGTCGCCTTGTTTCACGCCTGCGTTCTCAAACAGGATGTGAATCTTCTCTATTTTCCTCGCAACGTCATGAAACTGCAGAGTCACTCCCTGATAGTCTGTCAGGGCATCGTGATCCCAGTTGTCGATGATGGCTTTTTGAATGTATTCGTTAAAGCTTGACGCTATATCCATTGCACATTTATTGAAATTTTGTGCAAAGGTATAACCTTTTTTGCACATTCGCAAATTTTTTGTGCAATTTTTTACTCGTAACGCATAGATTTTGCCGGATGGATGTGCGAAATGAAGAAACTTGGGATAATTAGGACAGAAATGCTGACTAATAGAGTAGCAATATTCAGCACGATGATGATGGGTATGTTGAGCTCCATCGGAGCCTCGCTGACGTAGTAGGTCTGCGGGTCGAGCTTGATGATGCCAGTCAGCTTCTGCAGCAGTACAAGACCGATGCCGATGATGTCGCCAAGCAGGAGTCCGCGACTGATGATGAAGGCCGAGAACCACAGGAACGTATGGCGGATCATCTTGTTGCGCGAGCCTAAGGCCTTGAGCACGCCAATCATCGACGTGCGCTCGAGGATGATGATGAGCAGGCCGCTGATCATCGTGATGCCTGCCAGACAAATCATCAGCCCAAGGATAATCCAGACGTTGATGTCGAGCAGTTCCAACCAGGTGAATATCTGCGGGTAGGCCTCGTAGATGGTCTGCGACGAGAACATGCAGCCGTCGCGGTCCTGCGTGCGGTTCACCTTTTCTATAATAGTATTGTAGACGTCGTCGAGCTTGTCAAAGTCGCTGACCAGCACCTCGCCTCCTGAGCAGCGCCGCTCCGACCATCCGTTGAGTTTGCTGGCCGTGTAGAGGTCGGTGTAGCAGATTATCTCGTCGAAGCGCGTCATGTTGGTCTGGTAGATGCCCTCGATGGTAAAGCGGCGTGTGCGCACGTTGTCCTCGTCGATGAAGTAGGCGTAGATGCGGTCGCCCGTCGTAACGTTGAGCTTGTCGGCCATGATGCGCGACAGCAGCAGCTTGCCCGTATTCGTCGTGTCGCTGAAGGCGGGAATCTGTCCGTCGACCAGGTTCTCCTTCAGATAGTCCAGCTCATATTCCGGACCGATGCCCTTGAAGGCCACGCCGAGGAAGTCGTCGTCGGTCTTCAGGATGCCCCTTGTCGTCGAGTAGCGCTGAACGTGCCTGACGCCGTCGATTCCCTTCAGCACGTTCACCATGCTGTCGTCAATGCAGATGGAGTAGTTCTCCGTGCTGTTGACCGACGAGAGGTTCATCACCTGGATGTGGCTGCCGAAGCCCACCACCTTGTCGCGGATGGTGTGCTTGAAGCCTAAGACGACGCTGACGGTGATAATCATTACGGCCAGACCGATGGCAACGCCGATGGTGGCTATACGGATAGCGGGACGGCTCACCTTGTGGCGGTCGCCCTGGTCGCTGTAGATGCGCTTGGCTATGAACAGAGGCAGGTTCATGCGTTTTCTTCGATGACTCTTCCAGGATAGGCTTCAAGCGCCTTGCGCAGTACGAAGAGCGCGCGCTCAAGGTCCTTCTTCTTGAGCACGTAGGCTATGCGCACCTGGTTGATGCCTGCTCCTGGCGTGGTGTAGAAGCCTGCTGCAGGAGCCATCATTACGGTCTCGCCCTCGTAGTTGAACTCAGCCAGACACCAGCGGCAGAACTCCTCGGCATCGTTCACGGGCAGCTTGGCTACGGTGTAGAAGGCGCCCATCGGGATGGGTGAGTAGACGCCAGGAATGCGGTTCAGTCCGTCAATCAAGCACTTACGGCGCTCCACGTACTCGTCGTAGACGTCGCGCAGATACTCCTCAGGCGTGTCGAGCGATGCCTCAGCCACAATCTGACCGATGAGGGGAGGGGAGAGGCGTGCCTGACAGAACTTCATGACGGCCTTCCTCACCTGCTCGTTCTTCGTGATGAGCGCGCCAATGCGGATGCCGCACTCCGAGTAGCGCTTCGAGACGGAGTCGATGAGTATGACGTTCTGCTCGATGCCCTCCAGATGGCAGGCCGAAATATAAGGTGAACCTGTATAGATGTATTCGCGATAGACCTCGTCAGAGAAGAGGTAGAGGTCGTACTTCTTCACCAGATCGCGTATCTGGTTCATCTCGCGGCGGGTGTAGAGATAGCCCGTCGGGTTGTTGGGGTTGCAGATCATGATGGCGCGCGTGCGCTCGTTGATGAGCTCCTCAAACTTCTCAACCTTGGGCAGCGAGAAACCTTCGTCGATAGTGGTTGCTATGGTGCGTATCTTGGCGCCTGCCGAAATGGCAAAGGCCATGTAGTTGGCGTAGGCCGGCTCGGGCACGATAATCTCATCGCCAGGATTCAGACAGCTGAGGAAGGCGAAGAGCACAGCCTCAGAGCCGCCGCTGGTGATGATGATGTCGTCGGCCGTCACGTTGATGTTGTACTTGGCATAGTAGTCTACCAGCTTCTCGCGGTAGCTCAGGTAGCCCTGTGAGGGCGAGTATTCCAGAATGTCGCGGTCGATGTGCTTCAGCGCGTCGAGGGCTACTTGAGGCGTGGGCAGGTCGGGCTGTCCGATATTCAGGTGATAGACCTTCGTGCCGCGACGCTTGGCGGCAGCTGCAAGGGGAGCCAATTTGCGAATCGGCGACTCCGGCATTTCGTGTCCACGAACGGATATTTCAGGCATCTTTGTGTTTGTATTTCAATTTCAAGGCGCAAAGGTACATTAAAATAATGAGAATAGCAAACATTTCTCCCGTTTTTCTTTTTCAGCCCGCAAAATTGTTGCGTCTCATGCGTACCTGCCACCCGGCTGCTGTTTACCCGGCGGTAAACTGTGCTTTTGCTGGCGGTAAACGGCGCTTTTACTGGCGGTAAAACTTGAAATGCATTTTTTATTTGGATAATTCGAATTAATGTTGTAACTTTGCGGGCTGAAAGATACAATAACAAAACGCAGATTCAGAGAATGAAGATAGGTGATAAAGTAAGATTCCTGAGTGAAGTGGGAGGCGGCCGTGTGGCTGGTTTCCAAGGTAAGGACATCGTGCTCGTCGAGGACGAGGACGGCTTCGAGGTTCCTATGCGGACAACTGAGGTTGTGGTCATCGGCCAGGAGGACTACGACACGAAGCACATGGTGGAAGTGAAGAGTGAGAAGGGCAAAGCGAGTGTGGAGCCGCAGGAGGAGCCTGAGACGGAGCCTGCCGACAGGCCCGTGACGTTCAAGGCACCAGCTGAGGAGCGCAAGGGCGGCGACAAACTGTCGGCCTACCTGGCCTTCGTGCCCATCGACCTGAAGGAGCTGAGCGAAACGCGCTTCGAATCGTATATCGTGAACGACTGCAACTACTACCTGCGCTACGTCTACATGACGGCCGAGGGCAACAGCTGGCAAGTGCGCTCACAGGGCGAGATAGAGCCGAACACGAAGCTGTTCGTCGAGGAGTTCGGGCGCGACCAGTTGAACCAGTTGGAGCACTCGTGCATACAGCTGATAGCCTATAAGCGCGACAAATACTTCCTGAGGAAGCCTGCCGTCGATGCGCTCATCACGCTTGACCCTGTGAAATTCTACAAGCTCCACACGTTCCGCGAGAACCAGTTCTTTGAGCAGCCTGCGCTGATTTACACCATTATTGAAAACGACCGTCAATTTGTAAAGCTATGAAATACGGATTCCTGAAAGTGGCCGCCGCCGTCCCCGTTGTCAAGGTGGCCGATGTAGACTATAATGTGGGACAAGTGGAAAGTCTGATTGCCCAGGCCGAAGGGCAGGGCGTCGAGGTGATGGTGTTCCCAGAACTCTGTCTGACGGGCTATTCCTGCCAGGATCTCTTCCACCAGCAGCTGCTTGTCGACCAGGCTGAGGAGGGGCTGGTGAAGCTGCTCGACTTCACCCGCAAGCTCGACGTGATTGCTATCGTCGGACTGCCTGTGCAGATCGGCTCTCTGCTCTACAACTGTGCTGCTGTCATACAGGGCGGTACGCTGCTGGGCGTTGTGGCAAAGACTTACCTGCCCAACTACGGCGAGTTCTACGAGAAGCGGTGGTTCGCCTCGGCTCACGACCTCATGTCGCAGGATATCTACCTGTCAGGCAGTCCTGTCCGTGTGACTTCCGGGCCGACTATCTTCACCACTTGCGATGGTGCCCGCTTCGGCATCGAGATATGCGAGGACGTGTGGGCTCCTACGCCGCCGTCAAACCGTCTCTCGCTGGCTGGAGCCGACGTCATCTTCAATCTCTCGGCATCCGATGAGTTGATTGGCAAGCACCAGTACCTCAGGCAGTTGCTTGCCCAGCAGAGCGCCCGCACGATGAGCGGCTATGTATATGCCAGCAGCGGCTTCGGAGAATCGACGCAGGACGTCGTCTACGGCGGCAATGCCATGATTTTTGAGAACGGTAAGCAGTTGTGCGAGGGCGAGCGCTTCTCTCTGCAGCCGCAGATTAAGATTACGCAGATTGACGTCGAACTGCTGCGTACTGAGCGCCGTACGAACTCCACCTTTATTACAGCTCAGTCGCAGGTCAGGTGCATGCCAACCCTTGTTGCCTGTAAGCCTGCTGCCGACCGCGACTTCGAATTGGTGCGTCCCGTCAACCCGCATCCTTTTATTCCTTCAGCAGATAAGATGCAGGAGTCGTGCGAGGAGATTCTCAACATTCAGGTAGCTGGCCTGGCCAAACGTCTGCACCACATCAATGCTTCGAAGGCCGTCATCGGCATCAGCGGCGGACTTGATTCCACGCTTGCCCTGTTAGTGACGGTTAAGGCTTTCGACAAGCTGAAGCTTGACCGTCGCGGCATCATTGGTATCACGATGCCAGGTTTCGGCACTACAGACCGTACCTATAATAATGCGCTGAAACTGATGAAGACACTCGGCATCACCATGCGCGAAATCAGCATAGCCAAGGCCGTTACCCAGCATTTCAGCGATATCGGACAAGATCCGAAACTGCACGACGTGACCTACGAGAATGCCCAGGCCCGCGAGCGCACACAAATACTGATGGACGTGGCCAATAAGGAGAACGCCATCGTCGTGGGTACTGGCGACCTCTCGGAACTGGCTCTGGGCTGGGCAACCTACAACGGCGACCACATGTCGATGTACGGCGTGAATGCCGGCGTTCCCAAGACGCTTGTGCGCTACCTCGTCACCTATATGTCAGGAGAATTGGCTACCGAGGTGTTGCTCGACATTGTCGACACGCCCATTTCGCCCGAGCTGACACCTGCCGACGAGCACGGACAGATTAAGCAGAAAACGGAGGATTTGGTGGGGCCTTATGAGCTTCACGACTTCTTTATCTATTACATCCTCAGATACGGTTTCCGTCCCGCCAAGGTTCTCATGATGGCCTGCCATGCGTTCAAGGGAAGCTACGACGAAGATATCATAAAGCATTGGCTGACAGTATTCTGTCGCCGCTTCTTCAGTCAGCAGTTTAAGCGCTCCTGCATGCCCGACGGTCCGAAGGTGGGCAGCGTCAGCCTCTCGCCGCGTGGCGACTGGCGTATGCCCAGCGACGCCTCCAGTTCTATCTGGCTGAAGGACGTTGAATGATAGCACAAAAACAACAGCAGCCCTACGTCGTGTTGAAGCGTAGGGCTGCTGTTGCCTTAGATTCCTTTGACAGGCTTTATAGATTCAGCCGTCTTCTGAGTCCTTCAAGCCAAGAACGTCCCTGAGAGAATTTGGTGGGAGCATCCTGGTCGTCGCCGATGAGTGAAGCCAGGACAAGGCAAATGTTGTCGTGCCCTCCTGCCTGCAGGGCTAATTGTAGCAACTGGTCGTTGCAGCAGTCAATATCGAGATAGTTGTCTTGTAGGATATGCTCGATGTCATTGTCCTTACAGTAGCCCGACAGGCCGTCGCTGCATAGCAGAAGCACGTCGTTGGCCTCCAACGGGTGGCTGATGATGTCGGGTGTCGACTGCGAATTGATATCACCAAGCCCACGGGTAATGATGTTGCTGTCGGGGTGGTTGAAAGCTTCTTGCTCGGAAATCTCGCCCTGATCAACCAGCTCTTGAACGTATGAGTGGTCCTTGGTCAGCGATTTAAGGCCCTTCTGAGGATTGAACAGATAACACCTGCTGTCTCCGCACCAGGCGATATGGGCTTTCTTGCCGACTATCCAGCAGATGACAATAGTTGTACCCATGCCCACGGTGTCAGGGTCTTCCCAAGCTTTGCGGTTAATGGCTTCGTCAGCTTTCTTGGCGCATTCCTGTAATAGTTGACGGATGCCGTCCTCGTTACAGCTCTCGTTGAGGTTGGTGTTGCTAAAGACATCCTTGACGGTATTGACGGCTATTGTTGAGGCCACTTCGCCGGCATTTGTTCCTCCCATGCCATCAGCCACTACCAAGAGTGAACCGAAGCTCCCAAGCGGGATGTATGAAGGAGTCTTGCTGTTTCCCCATTCCGGATTTGAGAGGTCCGGACAGATGATATAAGCATCCTCGTTATTATCGCGTACCTTGCCTATATCAGTTGTTGCTACTATCTTGATTTTCATAATGCTTCTATATTTCAAGTACGGGATTGGTTGGTGTTTCGCGCTTGGGCTTATTCTTTCCTTTATCGTCTGACTTTGGTGTCGGCTTGTGAACAGGTTTCGGCGTAGGCTTCTTTTCAGCAGGCTTGTTGTAGGTGGTGCTGAAACGATGGACGAGTGGCGGACAGCCTGACTCTTCAACCATGATGGCAATTGAATTGGGACCGTCGTAGAGATTGTATACCGTACCTTTATACAACGTGTCGGACTGCTTTTCAATGTCCCATTGCAGGCCGTTGGCTTGTATGCTGACATCGGTTGGAGTGGGTAGTTCACCAGGAGCCAGTTCGGTGCTGACTGTGAAGTTGAACTGTAGCTGGCCATCGGTGCTGACGTTGATACTTGACGGGTCGACGCTGATGGTGTGGTACTCTTGATGCCATGCCTTGACTTTAACTTCGATAGTAGGCGAGATCAGATCGTCGTATCTGACGCTGACAGGATAGGTAATGGTGTTGCTGCCGTCATCATACAGGTCGTTGGGCAACAATTCTGGTATCGTGAGAATGCCATCGAACTGAAGGTGCTTTTCATCAGCAGAACTTCCCAGCTGTTCGTCTAACTCGAGGCCCGAATCGCGCGTCGTGATGAGTCGGATTTGCTTGGAGGAAACGACATCTGGCACCTCTACGTTTAAGGTAATCGGTTGTGTGCGGTGTCTGAAAGCAATGGGGCTGCCGTCATTAATACTGACTTGGAACGAACGGTCGCTGTAGGCTTTCAGGGCACCATAGCGTCCTCCCTGCTTGACGAAGGCTATGTCAGCATAACAAGTTGTGACTTGATCGAGTTGTGGCGGCAGCAGTTCGGTGGTGTCCCAGTAGAGTCCCATTTTGCCGTCTTCCCTAAGAACTCTGAGCGGGGTTGCGTAGTTACGCTTCTGCTGGGCGTTTTTCTTGAATCGGCGCAGACCGTCGAGCGTCTGTATGGACTGCGGGATAAGACGGTTGTCGAACCATATCTGGATGTTGCCCGATGTGCCACACGATGCTGTCAGTACGGTGGTGGTGTCATTGAGTCTGACCAGGCATGAAGTCAAAGCATTCTCTAAGTGAGCCTGATTTCGCATGTTTGTCTCGCTCCTACGGGCAAAAACAGGTGTCAGGTTCCGACTTTGACCATTAAAGCTATAGAGCTTATGGCCAGCCACAATATAGCCTATATTCTCGTCGTTGACAGATGATATGAACTCTACCTCGTTGTCGCCGAACGTTTTGCCATTGTAGCTGATGGGAACTTCTGTGCCTTCTGCAGTCAACAGCAAATAATGGGGGTCTTTCTGCTTTTCCATGTTACGATAGGTGTAGCAAGTAGCATAACCATTGGAAAAGGGGTAGGCTACCACATACTGGCCATTGAGCGGGGTGCCCTTGCTGTTGACAAATCTGTAGTATTGCCCCTCTTTTACCAAGAGGAAACCACCAGAGAAGTAGGGATAGCCAATGGCAACACTATAACCTTGGAGCTGGGTGAACTGACCGTCAGTATTGTAGAAACCGGCTATGGTGGCACTTCCTTTCGGTATGGCTACGGAAATACCCTCAGTAAAGGGGAACAACTGGTTGCGTGTGGAGACGAGCCTGCGGCCGTCCCAAGACCAGAGAATATTGTAGTCAGCAGAATCGGTAACAATATAGTCGCCACCGCTCATTTTGTGGATAGCACTATAGGATGGTGGAATAATCCATTTGGCCATCTGGGCTTTTATAGTGGCTAAAGCCATTGTGGCTGCAGCTAATAAGAGAATGGTTCTTTTCATGTTTTGGCAGTATGAGTAAGGTTGTCGTTTTGCCGTTTAATGGAAGGAAGCAAGACCACGTTCGATTTTGTTGAGCAGGTCTTTATCCCCCGCCAGAGTCGCCCATTCTTTCGAACGAAGAAGGAACTCCTTTCCCTTCTCGTAGTTGGGCTTGTAGATGTTGTTGGGCATGACGTAATAGCAAGCTAAACGGTAAGAGGCGTTAGCATTGATATCGGCGTACGTAGAGTCGTTCAGTCTGACGATGCGGGTAAATAGTGCCACAGCTTCATTACTATGGCGGTCGGCTCGTGGCATATACTGCTCATCGATGTCGATGCCCAGCAGTCGCTTGCGGTTCACGGAAACAGAGTCGGAATACCAGCCATAGGTGAACGCCATCTGATAGATGGCTGGAATATAGTTGGTGCTGCTCAGGCTGTCCATCATGCGCATGCCGAGTTTGAGTGAGTCGAAGTTGTTGCAGTCCATGCGCCTGAGGGCTATTTGGTATAGCTCTTCGGCAGGAATCTGGGGCGTCTCTTCTTGTTCGGTAGAACTTCCCAGAAGGAATGACAGGCCACCAACCAATAGCATGCCTAAGACAGCAAGTGTGATGTAGAGAGGCTTCTTTGATTTGACGGGGAACTGCTTCTGTCGGGCAGCCAAGGCAAGTTGCTGGGCTGTGGGGCGGTTGTCTGGGTCAGGCGATAGGCAGGCGTGAATCAGGCGCTGAATATCGGCTGAAACCCCAGGTGCATCAGGCATAGGAACATTCTTCTGCGACTGAGCGTAACCGCCCTCTTCGCCAAACGGTACGTTGCCTGTTAGCAGTTCGTGAAGTGTGGCGCCGAAAGCCCAAATGTCGCTTTGTGGCAGAGGCTCTGCCTCCTCGATAAAGCGTTCAGGAGCCATGTATGCCAATGTGCCGCTGTTTTCATCGTCAAAGAAGTACTCACGGCTACCACCTTTCTTTGAACTAATGCCAAAGTCGGTAATAGCGTAGTTGTAGATGTCATCGATGAGCACGTTACCAGGCTTTATGTCCTGATGGACGATGGGGGGCGTACAGGCGTGCAGGTAGGCCAGTCCAGAGGCGACATCTTCGATATACTTCCAAATGTCGGCATCTTTCTTCAGTTTTCCGATGAGTTTCTCCGACGAGCCTTGTTTACAATATGGAAGTACTAAGTAAGGCATTTCCTCGAAGATGGAATAGCTGGTGGGGTGGAGCAGATTGGTGTGGTTGCAATTGAACACAATCATGTATTCATCGCGGAAACGCTGCTCGCCTTCAACGTCAAGGGCGTTCTTGGGACGATAGATCTTGATGGCCACTACCAACCCCAGCTCGTCAACCTCCTGATCAGTTAAGTTAGGAGCATTGTCGAGACAGGAGCGGTCCTTCACCGTGTTGGCATCAAGTGCTAACCAAACGTCGGCCGTACCACCATCGGTACTCAGTGGCCGTAGCAGTTTGTAGCGATTGTCAAATAGCTTGCCGCTTTGGGCAAATTGTACAATGTCAAGCATATATTTATTTCAGTTTTATTTTTTCGCCTTCTCTGAGATTGGAGAATATATCTTTATCATTCATCTTTGCCAGACTTGCAAGTCGTATGCCAAACTGCTGCGAAATGCCGTAGAGCGTGTCGCCTGCTTTGGTGCGATAGAAGTCTTGGGCGCCAGTATATTTTTTCTTCTTCTTGTCGAGGTATACAATGTCGCCTTCCTGCAAACGAGCTTCTGAAGCGATCTCGTTGTAGTCAAGCAGCTCTTGCTTGGAGATGTCGTATTTCATGGCGATAGATGAGAGCGTCATGCCTGGATAAAGAACGGTACAGCGTACATCATTGATATCGACCACCCAACGTCGGACGGCATTGTTAACAGTCTCTTCTTCCTCAGACAGTTCGTCTTCATCTTGCATGCAAGATGCATCGAACGTCGGCATCTTATTCTTACCAGTGCTGCGAGTAATGATAACAGTTTTGCCTGCACGTAGTTTCACACCGCCGTTGATGGCGTAAAGCCTGTATGAATCGATGAAGCCGATAAGTGCTGAGGCATAGTTCTTGGCTGTGGCATAGCCTGCCTTTTGAAGTCCGATTGCCCAACCGCGATAGTCATAAACGCTTTTAGAGAAAAGACTGCGATAGCGTCCGTTGTTCTTCAGGAACAGAGAGTGATCTCGGAACGATTCGGCTGCAGAACTGTAGACACGGAAACGGCTCTTCTGTGGCTCGTCGTCCCAGGCGTGATAGACGGAACCGTTCCAGCCACCCATGGCCTTGATTCCGAAGTGGTTGTTGGAATTGCGCGTCAGTCCGCTGCGGCCGGCGCCTGACTCCAAAATGCCTTGAGCCAACGTGATGGATGCTGGTATTCCGTACTGTTTCTCTTGGTCGAGTGCTATCTGCTTGTATTGGTTGATATAGGCCAGAATGTCGGATGAGGACTGTGCAAATGCATAAGATGCATAAGAACATATGCATATTGCCCCAAGCAATACGCGCAGCACTTTTCCCTCAAGAATTGAAATTGACATGGTACCTTTATTCTTCAAGGTTTTTCAAAGTGACAATGATAGGCATAGCAATACAGGAACGATTGCGGATGCGCTGTTCCATTAGATGGCCGTATGCGATAGAACAGGCATGTTCATAGTTCTTGCGGTCGCGGAATTCGATATCGATGTATAGGCCTCGTCTTAAAGACTGCTCTCCGCCTGCTCCCTGAACTGACGTCTTGATAACGATGCGGTGGAACTCATCCTTTCCGAATTCAGCCAGCAATTCCTTGCGGAGAAAAGCATCGATATCCATGCGGGTATAGAGCCGGTCGTTAGTTAAGGCATAGTAACGTAACTGCTCGTAGCGCTCATCGACGGAGGCTTTGTCAGCGCCACCCATAGCAGAAACAATGATTTTAACTTTCTGCTCTAAGGCTGGATGTTTACGGTTTTCCATAACGTCCCCTGCATAGGGCGCATTTCCTATTTTACCCATCGTTGTGATGTACGACACCTTAACTGACGTTGTAGTAGGATATTGGTTCATGTTCTTCATGACGTATGTGCCACTGTCAAACTTGAACTTCTGGTTCTGGCCTCCCACGCTTTTACCTAATCGGTTGATGGCCTCACGCAATTGGCGGAGAACCTCGCCGTCCTTGATTCCGTTGTACTCTATGAAAGCGTAGTAATCATCAATGAAACGATTGTACAAACGACGCACGTCACGATAGAGGTCGCCGTTGTCATAGCATTTAGCCTCGAAGTCACGTATCAGAATCTCGTCATTCGTCTTGTTGAAACCCTGTTTGTTCGATGCCGTGCTGGTCTCCAGTATACGCAGGAAGAAACTCTCGTCCTGTTTTTGCAGTTTGGCTATGGGTTGTGTCTGAGTCAGTGTGAGTGAACAGACATCAACATTGGTCACTGGAACTATATTGAATATCACGCTACAATCGTCAGGAACGGTGTAGCCTTCTGGAAAGTCCAGGCGGAGCCAAATGGTAGACGGCTGGAAACGATCGAGTACTTCGCTTTCAAGCCACTGCTGAAACACTCGGGGGAAGGGGCGCGGCTTGAATCTGTCGCGGTCTTGTCTGTCATCGGTAATGTAGATGAGGGCTGCGTCGCCCATGTTCAACAGATTCTCTTTCCAGTTTTCTACAAAGGAGAAGAATTCACCTGATGACTGCTGGGCATCAAACGGCTCAACCATTTCAATGCTCTCCATCTCAAGCATGGTAGCAAAGTCTAATTCCTCGTTGTCAACTCCTGCATAGATATGCTCTGGCATAATGCCATTCGTTCCTTTGATAAGCATGGAAAGCCCTCGCAGGCAGTTGACTTCTGAGGCAGTTTTAATGCCTACCCACAACTGATTAGCACCATCCATGTTGACCTTGACGATTGTGTCGTCATCGTGCAGTTCATGATGGTTGAGCAGATAGAGGCCAGAATTTGGAATCAGTGAGGTGTTGAATATTGGAATGTATGTCAGTGGCTGCTTCAGCCCCTCGTGTTTGTAAGCAAACGAGGCGTCACCTGTTATACTAAGAAGACCATTGTCACCACGGGCTTTCAGCATGGGATGAAGCAGACAGATGGCTGGCATAGCGTCAACCTTCTGACGTGGTATGAAGTCTGTGCAGAATCGTTCAACGAGACGCTGATTAACATCATCGACATAATCTAATACTTTCTGAATCTCACCAACCATTGCTACAAGCATCATCTTGGCGATGGGGTCCATTTCATGAAAGTTGATGGGCTCTGCTGACAATTGTTGCAGAACTTCAACCGCCTCCTTAATCCTTTTTTCTAATTCTATGTCCATTACGGTCTTTCTATCTGTAACGTTTTACTGTGGGTTCCACTAAGAACACCACATTCTTACGGTATGGCTGGAGAGTCCCCAGCCCGTCGTCGAGCTGTCCTTCCACAACAACGTTTACCTCATACTTCGAAGCCATTTTATTCCTGTGCGATGATTTGTTGTTAGCAGTATTCAAGACTATTGATACGGCTATATTCTTCAGCATTGGCTCGTAGGTGGCAAGGCTTGTACGGATACTGTCCTCACACTCTTTCTTTGTGACCTCATTCTGTAAACCTTTTGCTATTCTTCCTAATTGGCTGTTATTGAACTCTCGGTAGTGTACATTGGAATACTCATGGTTCCAATATTCAAAGCCAAAGTCAGGGTCTGCTGCAAAACTGCCACGTGGTGTGAATACGACAAGTTCCACCAAGTTGTCAAGCATGGTGATATGGTCATTGATGTCGCGGAGAATAGATGCTCCTGAGTTATTAAATATAAGAGGTGTACTGATAAAACTCATATGCTCTTACCGTCCCAAAGTTTACGCGTATCTGTCTTTGGTTTTGGCGGTTCAGGTTTGGGCGCCTCAACCTTTTCAATCAGGCTAAACTTGTCAATTTTCTCATCTATTGCATAGCACATGCCCAGTCCTTGCTTGATACGAAGGTAAGCTACCTTGTAATTATAAGGTACACGTGAGAAGTTATTGAATGTCTCGGCATCTTCAAGTGTAAGCGCATCGTCCATTTCGCATCCTATGGTGAAGGCTGCTATAACCTGTTGTACGCATGATAGAAGTCGGATAGGAGTCATCTCTTCATGCTCTGTATTAGCGGTGATTAGCATCTGCCGGACAACAGGCCAATAAATACTGATGGCTTTTTGGGCACCTCCGGCAGCTTGTTGGTGGGTTTTTTCGTCAATACTTCTGAGCAGGCTGACAAATTGTGCATGTAGTTCTTCGAACTTTTGGTGCGACGAAAGGAACAGACATGGCGGAACAAAGTTGACATTGTCTTCACGCCAGCCATCTTCATTTACGATGCGGGCGATAGGCATGGCGTTGTCAGGACATGGTGTCTTGGGACTAATCAATGCAAATTGAAGCGCGGGCGTTTTGAAGCCGTCGCTGCCTTCCGCCCATTCATTAGCCGATTGGCTGACGGTCAGTATGTATTCCCTTTCTTCTGCTTGCGAGGGAATCTGTATGCGCGATTCGTATGAATTTGTGAACTTCGTGTCGAATTCCACGTCGATAATCTGGCCGCAGCGTGTGATGGCTAAACATGACAATGCTTCGACGTCGACGAATCCTTTCATAATGCTCAGTGACAGTTGGAACGGATGTACCGAGGTGATGAGCCCAAAACGGCCGGCGGCAGCTAAAAGTAAGGCTTTGCTGATGGCATCGTCAGTACAACGGTCGGAGGCTGTCAGCACCTCGTCGGTCAGGCGCATTCCCTTTTTCCAGTTGATTCTTTTCTGCATGATTTTATAGATTTGTATTATAGTTCAGGTAATTATAGAATATTTCATCACCAAGGCGAAGTGGAGGCTCGTCATGACTGATGTTAAAGTGGAGCACCTCATCTACGGCAAGGAAATAGTCCATGAGGAACAGACGTAATTCTTCGACCTCACGTACAAACTGCAAGAATTGTGGGCCACACTCGTCGTCCGACCAATAATAAATAGTGTAAGTCGTGATGGTATCGTCAAATATATTGCCGACATATCCGTCGCCAACCTCCATATCAACACTCTCCTGATAGCGCGGCTGTTCGTCGGTCATTGTGACCTCCTGACGGCAGATGTCGATAGCCAAGCCCTCCTCCATAAAGACTTTCCGCAGAAGGAGCGTCAACATCGTTTTATTTCCCCTGATGTTTCTACATTGGGGGAGGAATGGCAGTATCTGACGGATAAATCTGTTGGAGCGTTGCTCGTCAGTCAGCCCATCTCCAATAATCTGCTGCATGATAATGTCTTCAGTGGCATATTTCTCCAACCTTTGCCGTACCTCTGTTCGAAGCCAGATGAGCAGTGTATCGATAGGTGCGAAGAAGCGGTAGGCGTTCTCAATCTCCTCTTGTTGCTGGTCAAGCTGTTCCTCGAATCGTTCCTTCTCCTCGTATTTGGGCAAGTTGTCGAAACGGTCGATGGGGTGGAACATATATTCCGGTAGGGCATTGTAAAGGCTGTTGCGGCCAACTGTCAACAGAAAACTGTTGTCATCGAAAGGCGTCATCTCAATGATGTCCTGATAGGTGTTGCGCTTATGCAGACCTTTCAAGCAGACTTTGCATCTCCCTTTTGGGTAGTAAGAGAGCAGCAGTTCGGCATTGATGTCGCCCGGAAGCAGTTGTGGAGGTATCATGTCAAAGCAATTATTCAAACATGCTGGCATCGCCAGTGAGTTCCAGATGAACTACTCCCTTGTCGGTTGAGACTTCAATAACATCGAATGGCGGAATGCCAATCTGCTGGAGCGTCAGGTCTTGATAGGGGAAACGATCATCGATGTTCTCAAAGAAATGCTTGTGAATCAATGTGCGGTAACTAAGTTGGCGCAATTCCTTGTTCTCTTTGATATAACTATCCAGTTTTGACTCGGGAATCATGACCTTGAACTCTTTCTCAGGACGATCGGACACGATGATATCAATAAACTTGTTGTTGCGCATGTTAATTTCCACCGTCTCTGTGCCCAACAGAGCCCTTAGCTTCTCCAGGATATCGCCTACTGTCATTGTCGCCGACAGATTCTGGCACTCTTTTACGTCATCCCACAACTCGTGGGCAGGGCATGTGTTCTTCCACGATGCAAACCGGTAGATGCTGGTGGTATTGGTCATGCCTTCATAGCGAAGCATTTTCCCTTGCAAGGTTTTGAATGGAGCAGGCTCTTCTTCCGAGAGATGAACAATCTTCATGGCTTCCTGTACTTGCATAGCGCCAATAATAGATGCGCTGATAGGTGTTGTTGCCACGCGACCAGCATCACCCTGGTTGCGTACGACATCGGCACAACCTGTGCGAAGCATGATGTGGTTAAATTCCTCGCGTGAAAGTCCACATTCATAACAACTTAGACCTGGCGTATAGACTTTTACAGCTCCAGTCAGGTTTTCGATGCTTCCGTCGATCCAGCTTTTCCCAGCACGCAGACTCAAGCGATTCAGTTGATAGCGGGCTATGCGGCTGTCAAGGCAGCCGATGACGACATCTGCTCTGCGGTATAGACCGAAACCCACTTCTGAGAATAAGTTTCCAACGATGGGTGTGACCTTAATCTGTGGGTTAATCTCCATTGCACGTTTGGCTACTATCTCAGCCTTGTAGGCATGGTTGTAAGCATCCTCCTCACGGAACATAACCGAGCGCGTGAGATTGGAGATTTCAATTCGGTCAAAATCTACGACGTAGATATGGCCTATGCCAAAAAGCGTTAGGTTCTTAACCACCTCATTGCCCAAAGCACCTGCACCAGCCACGAGGACATGAGCGTTTTTCACTTTGTCTTTCTTGAACCATGAGAGGAGCGTATAGACGCCATCTCCCCATTCGTATTGCTGTTTGTTTTCCATAAATTAAGACTCTACGTATTCGAATACTGTGTCGCCTACCTTGAATGTATCGCTGTTTGAGAGGACGACAGGCTTGTTGGCGGGCAACTCAGTCCTGACGTTATAGATGACATTGGCTGCCAGCGGTTTCAGCATGGGCAGCGACTTGGCATGGTCGATGTATAGCTGTACGTGCTGCTTGGCCACCTTATTGCTCTTCTCCCAGTTCATCTGGATTTCGCACTCGCCGGTCATACCGATGTGTACGACGTTACCGCCACCTGTTGCATTCATCCATTTGTGAATGGGTATGCGTTGTCCTGCTTTAACACCATTCTTGATGACCAAGAAGTAGCGTTCAGCCAGCATACGCACTGTGACGAGCGATGCTCCCAGACCGCCACCATAAATGATGAAGTCGAGCAGCATGTTCAGCCAACCAGCACTGCTGCTGAGAGCAGAACCTACATAGAGAACGATGAAGCCGATGATAGCCGAACATAAACCTCCCAACAGTGCACTCTTCATAGGAATGGACGACTTGAAGGTAAGACTCAGAGCCGTACAGACGGAGAAAAGAATGTAGGCGGGCAGTGAGCAGTACCAGGGAATATAGGTCGTATTGACCATAGACAGCAGGAGACAGAAAATGATGCCTCCAATGGCAAATGCCAGCATACCAATAACTCCTGACAACAATGACAGTCCGATAATCTTCAGCCAGACCTTGGCATCTTTTTTACGGTATTCATCGTTGTAACGGAAAGCTAATGAAAGGAAGAATCCCAGTAGCAGACCTACAGTGAGGAAAGCCGATACTTTACCTGCACAGTCATTCATGAGGTTAGCCGCCTGTTCTTTATTATAGAAGAAGGTATTGGCAATGGCAGAACCGATGGAAGGGAACAGTCCGCGCCCAGTTACTTCAAAGATTATCCAGCTGACTAGTCCGGCAATGATTCCAGAGATGGTCTGGTAACTGTCGCGAAGCGATGTTTTGGTGAACAGTTCTTTCCAATCTACGTGATCCTGTATACCTTCTTTGCAGTTCTGACCATATTCTACGCACTTGTAACCGTTCTGCTGCCAGCAGCCCACATGGATGATATGTTTACATCTGGTTACAACTTTCTGTCCTGGCAATATGTCTTGACGGCAGTAGTGGCAGATGCGCCGCTGCACGTTCTCTTCTGGGACGTAGCTCTTGTAGTATTTAGATTCAAACCGTTTCGAATTGATAAACGGTATCAATACTTTTGAGACGAGGAAGAACAGCAGGAATGTAAGGAGTGCTATTAGCAGCGCCACCAAAAACTTGACAGCTGCACTGCCAGCACTTTCTTCCTTGATAGGCCATGGGGTCTCGGCGGTACCGATGGAGTACTCGCCTGTTCCGGCCTCCATTCCTTTCCATTCGGCGACGTATGTCACCTTACCTGTATATGCCTTATCGGGTGTAGCCTGATAGGTAAAGGCAAAGTCATACATGGCATCCTTCACCGCCTGCTGGAAATTGCTTAGCACATTACTAAGGTCGGCAGACGGCTTATAAGAACCCTGACGGTCAGCAAGCACTTTTCCAGTACTGTCACGTGGGGCAGATACACCTTTCAGGGTTAGTTCCACATTCTCGTCGACGCCATCACCTGTATAATAGAAGGCATAAACTTTTGGAACCATGTTTTCTGTATTCGCCTGATAATCGGTCACTTCGACAAACGAGATGGCTTCGTCGCTGGCTCGCTTGTTTCCGTCAATGAAAACAAAAAGGATATTCTTATCCTTGGCCTTCTGGGCTCTTCTTGTGATGGTCTCGTTTCTTGTATAACCAGCTTTTGTCGTAACCGAGCCTTCCAGCTCAGCCTCCTTGCTGCTGAACTCTACTAACTTTGAGTATAATGCGCCGTAGAAGAATTTATTCTCCGACTGTGCTTTGAACTTAGGCTCAAAATCGGGAAGGTTTTTCTTCGTAACCAACTGGCTGGCCGTCACCTCATCACCAAAGAACGAGAGGAACACGCAACTGTCAGGTGCGCTCTCAACCAACTGACCGAAAGCCTTGAAGATCTGACCTTTCCCCTCTTCGGGAATGCTAAGGTCAACGAGCACGGAGAACGTGTAGTCACTCGGAATGCGCTGACCTGAACTCAATGAGGTAATCTTGCGGCGGTCTGGAGAAATAAGAACACCTTCTTCGTTTACGACCAGATACTTGTCAAGATCGTTTACGGTAATTTCAGTGTTAGGCTTCCCTTCGTTGTCGAGCACCTTCAAAAAGAGCGTAATGCTGTCCTTGCCAAGTCCGTACTCATATTGCTTGTCACAGAATTGAATCTGTGAGACATCTTGTGCTCCTGCCTGGAGCATACACGCCAGCATAACGCAGGCTGTCCATATACGTCTCATTATCTGCTTCTTTTTGTCCATTGCTTTAAGTTTTCAAGTTTATGTTCTCCGTAGTATTTAATGTCTGTACATAAGTCGTTGTCGATGACGGGAATTGACGTCAGCAGACCATCAGCCGGAGTGTAAACCAACACGAAGTGAATCTGGCTGAGCCTATCTTCAACAAATTTCCTAACACTCGGAATGCTACAGTGCTGGGCAACAACGAACGAGCCAATCATGGGGAGGGTGGCCTGTTGTTCGTTCTCTACTAGTTGTTCAGCCAGATAGACTATCTTAGTGCCTTGCTGAACAGCCTTACCGTGTATGTGTCCTACGATACCGTTGCTATGGCCAGTCAGTGCCATGCAGATGTCAACCACCATGTTGTTGCTTAGTTCTATACCATTGCAAACGTTGGAGTGTGATGAAGCATTAGCCAATGTGCTGAAATAGTCGTCACTGTTAAAGGTGGTCTCTGCATCCATGCTCTTTTGTTTCGATGAACCTGCGAGACTTTCTTTAGCCCAATCGTACCATTCCTCTAAAGAGTAAAGCTGCTTCAGATCGTTCTTAGTGTTGATGGTGGTGTCGCGGTGGAATGTAAAGATACCAAGTTCCATGCCTGGAGTCAACGTATCCACAACGATTGCCGTCAGGAAGTTGGGGTGGGTTGGATGCTTCAGCTGCATCTGTACGCTACTGTCAGAATTGCTGAAGAATATGCCCAGTCCTGGGTGCGAGTGAACCCAACAAGTCAAGTCGTATTGGAGGTTGGTTTCGCGGCGCAGTTTACGCAGTTCTTCTAGTACCTTCAATTTAATCTTGCCGCCGAAGTTCAGTTCGTACTCTTCAAGCAGTGCATCATCGCCTGGCAGTACAATCTGTTCCAACGATACATAGTACTCGTTACTTTCAGCGTCGTGTACCCAGCGCCCTAACACCATGCAACCATACTCACGAGCCTGTTCTGGCGCATTTTGGTCGTTGACATACATGTTATATAATTCTTCGATGCATGTGTTTTTGATGTAGATGCGCCGCACCGCCGAATCATAACAGAAGTCCTCCACGTCAACCTTCATGTAGTCAGGATTGTCAATGACGCCTTCAAGACTCTGCTTCTTGAGGATAGTAGCCGTCTTGCGACGTACAACAATGCCACTTTCTGCATTATTGTTGCTATTGGTGTGGGGCGAACGATAGTTTGCGACGGGGACGGCCTCTTTCTTCTTTCCTGACCTGCTAATGGCATAAATCAAGAGAAGGAGCAGGAGTATTCCGATACAAGAGCCGATGATGATTAAGGTCTGTTTGTCTAAACCGAGGAATGGTTTTTCCTCCTTGGCATTCAACTCTCTTTCTAAGAGGTTAAGGTTTGTTTCGCACGGCCCTAATTTGTCGTTAAGCATTGCTTGCATCTGTTCAACGCATGTTTGACGGTCTTCAAACTCCTGATTTCCATACTGATCAAGGAAGTCTTCAATCATCATGGTCTTTTTACCTTGATAGCGTTCTATCGAGTCGCGTTGGTTGGCGATGAAATAGCGCAGGTCGTGCATTGTGATATATGCCTCCTTATCTGTCGAGTTCTTCAGACAGTTGATGTGGTTGTCAATATCCTTATTGAGAGAGGCCATCTCTGCTTCTTTTAAATAAGGTATGGTCTCCACATATTCTCTGAAGCTACTGACAACCTTTGCCGACTGCAGAGGTTCAGTATTTGTACCCTTAACAGCTTGTGCCTGAATGCCCATAAAGAGCAGCATGGCAACAATCAAATTGTTTTTTAGTTTATTCATTGCGTATCAAATTGAAACGTTTTTATTCGGATTCTGCCCGGGCTTGCGCCATCTCTTATACTTGGCAGGTATCTGGTCGTTGAGTGATGGCCTTTTGGGCTCTGCTTTTGGAGTCTCCTTAGCTTCGGGCTTCTTTTTCATTTCCTGAAGTCGTTGTTTGGCTGCCTCACCTTCTTTGCTTAGCTTGCGCTGCAGTTTGCCAGTTACGGCTTGCTCAGCTTGTTTCATCCCAGGAACGTTGCCAAAGGGGTTGGCCGCATTAACGCCATTCATTCCTCCACCAGCCATCTTTGTGATGCCCTCCATCATTTGTCTTTGGGCTTTCTGCAACTGGTTGTTCTTAATGGTCTGAATGACTTGCTTTCCACCGAAGATTAGAAGAGCCAGACCGCCGAGACCACCGACGAGCCACATAATCTCCTTTTTGTCTTTAGCTGCCTGCAATGCAGAAGCTGCTGACAGAGAGTCGGTCAGGGCTTTGGCCTCTTGAGCCTTTTGGGCGGCTTGAGCAGCTGCTGCGTTCTGGGCCGTTTCGGCCTGCGCTTCCAGCTCCTGTTTTTTATTGTCGTAAGCATCAAGCGTCTGGGCTATCTGCTTACTGACTTCATCGTCGGTCACCTTGAAGCGTAGTTCGCGCAGCATCGAAGCCTCATGTGTCAGTTCTTCAGAGAAGGGAAGTTTCTTAGCTTTTTCAAGCATCGACATCACAGAACTGATGCGGATGGCAGCTTCATCTGCAGGTGAGAGCCCTTCATCGGTCAGTTCCTCTGTCGTAATAGTTTCTGAGCCAACATCATTCCCATCACTGCCGTTTCCAACACCACCAGCTGCAGAACGAGTCTTATTCGCTTTCGGTTTTAATTGAAGTGTTCCACACTGGCCAAACACCTTGTAATGGCGTTTGCCTTCATAGTGAGCCAGATAGAGTGGGATAGAGAGCTGGGCGTCTTCGTCCTTTACAGTAAACTGTAAGACAGGATTCTCTTGAAGCAGATAATAACCGTCAGAAGAGGGCGTATAGGTTATGTTGGACGGGACCATAAAGGCACTCGGCGTCTGACCGTCGAACTTCAAATCCCGGTAATTACCCGTTCTGTCAAAGATAACGACGGCAATTTCGTCCAGTTTTTTGTATTTGTCCTGGGTCCGCTGACCTAACTTTTTCAGAATGTTGTTAAACTTCACCGTAACCTGGCCCCCGTCTCGCGTCATGTTGTAATTCAGGATGACCCTATCGCCGTTAGTAGAATAGAGCGTGTCTTTGACGTCCTTAGCCAAAGTCAAGGTACTGCTAACGAAGACAGCAGCCAGACATGCCGTAAAACGTAGTCTTTTTGTCATAGATTCTTAATGCGGTTGTAGCGTTCTATGATTTTGGTCTTATAGTCGCCACCTTTTTTCCAGGCTGAGGCATGCTTCGAGCAAGTTGGGTCTGTACAGCACTGATAGAGTGCATTTACTTGACTCATAACGCTGGCCTTGGCTTCTTTGCGGTTGTTACTGCTATAAATCTTCTTGTAGAAGTCGTCCAACTTGTGGTAAATCTGCTGGAGTGAGAGCGAACAGTAGCTGCAAGTATGCCCTTCTCTGACTCGCCCGTGTCTACCGCAGTCGCCTTCCCTGAAGTTGGCGTTGTCAAGGCGTTCCTTTAGGGCGTTGTAACGCTTATAACCGCCATCGCCAGCCGTCCAGTTGTGGGCGGCAATAGCATTGTCTATACGTTCTTTGAGCGCGTCAATCCTCTTTTCATAAGTTTCTTTCTGCTTGCTTACTGATGTCTTGTGTTTCGGATTGGTGCAGATAACAACTCTTTTTAGCTCGTTTTCCAACTTTTCACAGTCGGTGCTTAGGGATAGGTACTCCTTGCTGGGCTTTAGTTCTGCATCAATGTCAAGCTCTATGACCTGTTTTTCAAGCAGTATCAACTTTTTCTTGCCTTTGAATTTGGCAATGTAGATAGGCATACGACACTTGGCTCCCTCCTCATTGCTTACAGTAACGTTGGGAAGCGACTGTTTGTCGGAAGGCTCTACAAGCATCACAGCGTTCATCGGATTATTATATGGGTCGATGACCCTTTTGTTCTTTGTTCCGCCAAACTTCTTGTCGAAGCGGATGGAGGTACGAAGCTTCTTGATGCTTTTCTCAGAATAAGCCTGATCGAAGAGTATCAAGACCTTCGATTCATCCAAATTCTCCAATTCAATGGCAACTTCAGCCGAACTGTCGTCACCAGTGTTCTTAAGTGTAGCAAAAATATTGCAGTAGCCTAAGCTGACAGTCTCCTGCGAGTGGTCATTACTCAGACTTATCTTTTTCTGCTCATCGGCATTGATATTGATGCATACTAAGCAGAAGCCGAGGGTTAGTAACAGAATCTTCCTCATAGTATTGTTTCTTAGATGCTCAGTGATATTTTCTTCTTAGGCTTTTCTTCCTTATTGCCGTCAGTGGGCGGAGTAGGGGAAACAGGTTTCTCATCAGTCTGGCTATCCTGCGCAAATCTTACCCAACCGTTAGGCTCGCCTTCTTCGCGTACCCACTCTGCCACCCCTTGATCCTCGGGGTAGGGGTAGGTGTTCTGGGCGTGGTACATCTGATATTTTAGGTAACGCTCGACGCGAAGAACCAAATCTTTAATGGAAGCCAGAACACCCATCTCTTTGATAGTCAAACAGACATGGCCTTTGAACGACCCACTACTGCGGATGTTGGGATGCCAGATGTCGGTCAGGAAAGTAAAGACGGGATTGCCGTCGGCTGAAGGGTAGTTGTTTGGCAGCACGATGCTCATCTTGTGCAGATTGCCGAAGATGGGCTTACGCGGGGGCTGTGTGTCTTCTACACCGACAATCGACTTGCAGCGGTACCATATCTCAAACTCCGTGGGTAGTCCCATGGCATTCTTCCGACGGATGATATACGAAAGTGACGGCTTGAAAGGATTAGGACTGTTCTCCTTGCGCTTGCTGCACACGGCGTCCAGCTCCTTCCATTCCTGGAACAGACGGGCGTCGCGGCCCTTCAATTCCTTCAAATTAAAGTTGTTTATTGCTGGATTCATAATTATCTCTTTTCAATTGTCAATTAGCCTGCTATAGGCACTGAAATGAGGTGCAGATGATCCATGGGCTGGATGTCATAGTCAACGAGAGCCATCTCGCGACCGTTCTCGTCCTCAAACTCCAGGATCACAGGCTCCTCGTCGTCATCCATCAGTTTGCCAAGCAGATACTGGATGGGGTTGCCCCCATTGTCCATCTTGGGCAGTTCAAACACTTGGACAATACTGTTAATCTGGTCGCGTATTGTCTTGTTCGGGTCAGTCACTTTGACTTCAATCTCGTCATACGATGTACCGTCGATGGTCAGCATGACGATAAACTCTTCTTGATAGAATTCCTGGTCTGTCATAATCGTAATATTTGTTTTTGTTTTTAATATGTTTATATCTTTAAAAATCCTGCACTTCCTGCACTGACCACTGACAGTCAAGAGGTTACAGCATTAAATTATTTGGAAATCCTGCACTGGATTCTGCACTCATTCCTGCACTGCCAAAACCCGCCGCCTTTTGCTCGTAAACCGCCGCTTTTTGTCAAAAACCCGCCGCCTTTTGCCTGAAATCCCTCTAAAATTGCTGCACTTCATAGGTCCCTTCAGATTCTCAAGTGCAGGTTTCAGTGCAGGAAAACAAGCCGTCTCCGACGTATAACCACCTGATTTCCAGTAGTCAGTGCAGGTAGTGCAGGTTTCCTTACAGTTTATAACCATATATCTACTTGTTTGGCGCCGCTATTTGGGGCTTTTGGTGCCGCTATTCGGGTCGTTTGGCGCCGCTATTCGTCTTGTTTAGAGCCCCCATTCGTGATTTGTCTTCTGTCGGCTAAAACTGACTGGTCATACTTTGCCAAGGACTAATAATCTAATGTGAAGTCATAGCCTATCCATGACGTATCGACAGGTGGAGTCTCCGGTTTCTCTTGTTCCTCAGGCTTAACCTCCTTTGCCCAGTCATTGATACCATCGGCATCAGGCAGGACCTCGCTGGTTGCATTATCGCTAACATTTTGGATGAGGTCAGACTGGGCATCTTGTTCTTTTCCTAACTTCATCGTCGCGTTATCAGGTCTTAAACTGTCAGCTTCTGCTACAGCGTCGTCATGTTTCTTTTGTTTGTCTTTTTGCCGTTTATCTTCTTTGTTGTAGGCATCATCAGCTTCTTTCGCCTTAGCCTTGGCCTTGTTGTGTTCGTCCATTTTCTTGTCATATTGACGCTTTTCAGACAGGTAAGCATCTTCGTCAGACTTTACCTTATCTTGCAGATCCTTATATTCCTGCTGTTTCTTTTCCGCATTTTCAACAGACCTCTTTGCCTGATTGTATTCTGGTGTTGCAACAGCCAGTTCGTTTTGACCTTCTTTAAACAATCTGTCCTTCTCGGCAATTCTAGCTTTCTCTGCCTCAAATTCCTTCCACGCCTTGATATCAGCTTCGTTATTGGCCATGCTGATGTCGTTGGTGTACTTCTCTGTGGTAGCTTGGTACCTTGCTTCCAGTTCTTTAAGATGCTGTCTCTCCTCAGGAGTCACCCTGTTGGTTTCCATTTTGGCTTTTGCATCATCAACAGCTTTCTTTTTGGCTTTTAAGGTGTTATAATCGGGTTCGGCTGGCTTCGGGGTGTTCTCTAATTTCTGTTTCGAGGCATCGCTTTGAGCCTTCTTGTTGTCCATTTCTGTCCTTGACGGTTCCGGATGGTCGTTCAGGTTTTTGTGGGCATTGTTTTTCTCTCTTTCAAGTTTTGAAAGATGCTCTTTTTCTTTTTGGCTAACAGGAGGATTCTTTGCAATCTTATCATCAGCATCTTTCCATTTTCTATAGGCCTCACGTGCTTCTTTACGCTTTTCTACTGAAGGTACGTCTGCTTCGCTCCTGTATTTTGCTTTCCAGTTGTTACTGTTGGCAGAACCACTACCACGGGTTGAACCTGTTCCAGTCATATTGCTGCTGTGTGTTTCAGGAACATCACCGCCATGTGGGTGGTTGCTGCTCACTGAAATGGTACCTCCATGAGGAGTGTTTGGTGTAGCTAAAGTTCCATCGGCATTGAGATGGCGGTTTTCGTCAGCTGCTCTTCCTGCTTTATCTAAATTGTCGTGGTACTGATTCCTGACTGAAGGCGGCATGTCGTCGCCCAAAGACCTTGCCGATCTATATACGTCAGCAATTTCAATTCTTTTAATTCCCTTGTTGAATAAATCAGAAGTAAAATCGGCAATTTTCTTTATGCCTCTGTTAATGGCAATATTATCGCCTCCTAATCCTACTGCTCCAGATACACCGCTGAATAGAGCCCCAATAATATCACCGCTCATCAGATTGATAGAACCGTCGAGTAAATCACAGATTGATGCTGCTTTGTTTAATACTTCGAGTGATTTTGCAAAGCCACCAGCAACCGAGAATACGGCACCTGCCATGTTGACTATATTCTGTATGCCGGCTAATCCGCCCGGTCCCAAAAACATTGCTTTGCCCCAGCTGGCATCAAGTCCTTGTCCAGGGTGTACTATTTTAAGTTCTCCTGGCCACCAGCAGCTAATTGTACTGCTTTGTGTTAGAGCTAATAATCCATTAGTCTTGACTTTAATCTGAGTGGGTTTCCAAAAGGGCTGCACATAAGAAAAGAGGGGTACAGAACCTACGCATAGCCATGGCGTGAAAGTAAACACGCCGCCCTTAGCTGCCGTTGCCAAAGCCGTTGCCCAAATGACGTAAGGATTAAACGGGTTTTGACAAATAGTGAAGAGATTATAAGGAAATACGTTTGTGAATGCAAAATGGTCGTTAATGGTTAGCATTTGCCCTTTAATGCCAAGACTCCCTTCGACGTTTGCTTGTCTTGGCATAGGAGTTGCTTGTATTTTGCAGAAAGTCATTCCAAACGGACATTGAACAAGGCAGTTTTCAACACATATGGGGTCTTTAGTGAAGTTATGAAAAGATAGCCGAGCTGGTTTCCCGGTACCTTCACCACCACTAGTAGATCCTTCTTCTACTTCAAAAAAGGTATCCTTTAAAGCACCCTCAATCGGTTTCTTTAAATTGTCTTCTAAAAAATGATTGACTGTGTTAATACCACCACCGACTATTTGCTGGAATGCGCCAGGCTCTTTTCCAGTTTCTTCATCCTGGTTGAGGCCAAAGTATTCGTCTTGTGTAGGCGCATCGTCCTGAAGTTGAGAGTCAACATATTTCTCCCAACCATCGAAATAGGGGCTGTTAGCGGTATTGTCGATTTCGCCCATGATTCCTTGTGTCTTCTAGTTCTTAGTTCATGTTAATGGTGATGGCTGAAAGGTCCATCTGGCCCCATGCGGTAATCGACATCTTTCCTGATGCTGCAACGACCATTGACTGTGCTGCATTTATGCTGATGGTACCTGTGCTGCGCATGTGTACATCGCCTGGTTTGCTTTCATAGATGCCGACGGCTCCGTCTTGATACATGTATTTAAGCTGGTTCTGTACGACGAGGTCCATGTCTTTGCACTTATATTTCGTTTTGTTCTGAGCTTCAATCGTGACGTTGCCCTCGCTGATAGTCTCCTCATACAAAGCTCCGCCGCCTCCTTCTGGTGGTTCAGGCGCTTCTGCTTCTCCGGGTGAGGTAATGGGTGGTGGCGCAGGGACAGAAGTGCCAACAGTGGTGTGCATCTTCGAACCGACGCTGACATCCATGTTCGTGCCCGCCTTGATTTTGACTTCTTTGCCTGCCGTCAGTGTGATATCGCTTCCAGCTTGCAGTTCAATGTTGCCCGACGCCTGCAGCTTGATTTTCTTGCCGTCGGTCGAGAACGTAAGCGAATAGTTGTTCTTTTTGTTATCGTAAATATGGATAAACCCGCCCTTGCCTTTGTCGTGGAACTCGATGGTATGTCCGTTCTTCGTTCGGATGGCCTTCACCTCGTTCTCACCAGGTAGCCACAGTTCGTCGGGCGAATCAACTCCGTTATAATAGGAACCGATAATGTATGGCCGTTCACCATTGTCGTTCTCAAAACCCACTATCACCTCTTCGCCAATCTCAGGAATGAAGCTGAATCCCTTGTCTTTGCCCCCATAAGGCTGTGCGATGCGCAGCCAAGGCGTCATCATGCTCTCATCCTGCTTTTTTTGCCAGTCGAACTGCACGCGTATTCGTCCGAGAGTCTCAGGGTCTTCGTTTTCCATAACGACAGCTCGGCTGGGCATACATTTAGGGAAGGTGTTGGGATTGTAGGTGGGAGGATAGTCGCAATTGGAGGGAATACCCTTAAATGTGTTCATGTAGTGCTCCTCGACATCGAACTCATGGATGAGTTCGGTGATGAGGATTTCGTCCTGCTGCACGTCGCTCTTGCCGTTGTCGGAAGGGCTCGCTATGTAGTTGTCCTTGATGACGAGCTTACTGCCGAGTTTGAGGTTGGAGCAGTAGGTGATACCAGTATATTCCAGCATTTGGGCGCGGTTGCTGCGTGCCTGTGACTTGGCTGCGATGTCGAGCATCTTCTCCCGGCTGTCCTCGCCGGCTATACCGCCCATGTTGAGCTGCTCGAGGGTGGGCTTGACAAAGTTGCTGAGAGAAGCCTCGTAGACACTGTTGTTAAGCGTGTTCATCTCCTTTTCTGATTCTTCCTTGCCCTCCTTGACGGTGCTGTCAAAGGCGTGATAAGAACTTGCCACCTGTTTGAAGTCCACATGGCGCATCTTCATCTTCACGCTGTATTCGGGCACGTCCTTGCTGGGATAGCCTAAGACGACAGGCTCTGGTTCGCCAATCTGCCCAAAAAGCAGGAAGGTGCCGTCGTTGAAGAACCACTCGCCGTAGCGGCGTGCCAGCCGCTTGAGGAAGTCGTAGTTGGTTTCATTGTATTGAACGGTGTACTCTATCACGTCACTATATCGCTCGATAACCATTAAATTGAGATTGGGAACACCGTCGAGCACGTCCTGCACGATGTCCGAGAGGGTCTTGTTCTCATAGGACTTGCAATTGGGATGGTCCTGCAAGAGGGCATCCCAGGTCTTTGCCTCGACATGAACCACGTACTGGCTGCTGTCGCGGGTAGCGGAGGTTCCAGTGACAAGCCCGTCGAATTCTAGGTCGGCAATTTGGGCGCCTTGTGCCCACTTGGCTATTTCCGTCTCGATGGAGTCGGTCTGTAGGTTGAGTGTGACAGGCTTACCGATGATATCGGCACATACGGTGAACTGCGGTTCGCTGATGTCCTCCTCTGGATTTTTGACGAGGTCGAAGGTCAGCACATTAGGCTCGTCAAGCCGCTGCACGAGCTTGAAGTTGTTCAAGTTGTACTGGGCACCGCTGAGTTCTATCTTGAATTTTTTCGACTGTGTGCCGTCGATGCTGAGCGTGATGTTTTTTACGGATATTGACATAGGGCTATCACTTCACTTTTCACTTTTCACTTCTTTCAGCTCCACTCGTTGTTGAACTCAGCAATGTCGTTAGAGCCTACCTGTATGATTTCTGCCGCAATGGTCACCTCAGTATACATCAGCTTACTGTCCTTGTCGTTGAAGTAGTCCTGAAGTTTGACGCAGTAGGCATTCTCAAATGATACGGTCTTGTAGAGGCGCTTATTGTTGCTTGAATAGACGACAAATTTGAAGAATCCCGACTCGACTTCAGTCTTGCTGAACATCCATTTATAGAAGAACACGTTATCGTCGCTCAGTGACGGGGTCTTGAATGTGATGTTCCCTCCGCGTGGCCTTGACGACGGCTTGCCTGTACTATCTTGAGTCTGCAGGAATTCGTAGCTGCACTCTACAACGGCGTACTTCTGTCCGCCCACTTTCACGTAACCGTAGAACGGGAAGTCTTCGTCGCTCTCGGCAGGTCCGCCACCAATAGCTGGTGTCCCTCTTGAGACCATCTCGCTGATGGAAGATTCTAACGTTTCTGGAATCTTAGGCTTCAACCCCGAAGAGATGTCGTTCCCCCAGGTGCCTATCGAGGCTACAGCCTCTGAGGGATTGCTGACGAGATTGCTGATCGCTTCCTTGCCTTTTGCCTTCAAACCGTTGAGTTTGTCCTTGGCGGCATCCTTCAGCTCGTTGAGGGCATCCTTAGCCTTCTCCTTGGCCTCATCAAGTATCTCTTTAACTTTCTCCTTTCCTTTTTCAACAGCCTCCTTTATCTTCTCCTTTCCTTCCTCTATGAGTTCCTTTCCTTTTTCTTTCAGTTTGTCGGCTTCCTCCTTGAGCTGATTCAACTTCTCCTTGGCTTCGTCTTTCAGTTCGTTGAGCTTTTCCTTAGCCTGGTCCTTCAGTTTGTTGAGTTCCTCTTTAGCTTCGTTCTTCAGGTCGTTAAGCTCCTCTTTAGCTTCGTCCTTCAGGTCGTTCAGGTCATCCTTGACGTTGTCAATGGCCTGCTTGCCTTCCTCTATGATGTTGTCAATCTCCTTCTCAGCCTCATTGATAGCATCATTGACCATCTTTTCGGCCTCGTCGTAGACTTCCTTGCCTGTTTCCTCTAAATCATTGGCAATCTGCTTTGCCTCCTTCTCGGCCTCATTGCCTAACTTCTCGGCCTCACCCTTGAAATCGTCAAAGGCACCCTCGATGTCGGGCGTGACTTCGCTTACGACATCGTCTATCTGTTTCATGCCGTTCTTGATGCCCTCCTGAAGCATCTTGTCAGCTCCGGCAGCGGCGTTCTTGGCCATCTCCTCAAGACCGGAGACGGTATCGCCGATTTTCGACTTAGCCCCGTCAATGGCGTTGCCAGCCTTTTTGCCGCCTTCTTTGGCCATGTCGAGTGCAGCCTTTTCCAGCTTGCCGCCCTCTTTCTTGGCTTCCTTGACGCCGGCTTCAACCTTCTTTTCCAGATCATTCGTAGCCTTGGAAACTTGGCTGCCTACTTCCTTCGTCGCATTAGAGACGGCGTTGTCCAATTTCGTCTTTGTCTCGGCGACGGCACTGTCAATCTTGGCTGCCGCCCCCTTAGCTTGCTTTACACCCTCGCCGGCCACCTTTCCTGCTGCATTAGCGGCATTATCGACGATTGACTCGAACTCTGGAAATTTCATGTCTCTTTAAAGGTTTTAGGTTATTTGTTAAATTGTAAAAGGTTTGAGGCTTGGCGTTCAAGCCTCAAACCTGGGAATTGGAAATTAGTTGTCAATTGTCCAGCGGTTGTTGTGAACAGCGTTGCCGATAGCAATCTCCTTGGCAGAGATGGTGAACTCCTCGAACTGCTGTACCTCGTTCTTGTTGTCATAGGTCTCGGCATATTCCACCATGTAGCCCTCCTTAAAGTCGAGGTGCTTCATTTCGCCACCCTGGCGGTTGGGCCAGGAAATGGTGCCGCTCTTCGACATGTAGGTGTCGCACATCCATTCGAGCAGGTCGGTGTTGCCGTCATCGTTTGACTTCACCTTGAAGTGAATCTTACCGCCACGTGTTGTACCAGTGGGCTGACCTTCTACGTCAGTCTGCTGGTTCAGTTCATAACGAACATACATAATCTCGCGCTCAGCGATGCCATCGGCATTGAGCGTAACAACTCTTTGTGCTGCCATAATTGTTTTTGTTTTAAGGGGTTAATAATAACTTTAATAAAATGTTGTCTGACTTACTGCACATTCTGATCCCACTCGACACCAGCAGTACCGTTGTGGCCGGTCAGTTCGATAAAGAAGTTCTTTGCGGCAAAGAATGGCTTCAGTTCGACCTCAATCTTGATGTCCTTTGTCTTAGGATCCTGATTGATGCTCTTCAGGTTGTAGTTCTCGATGAGCTTGCCGGGACCCTTGTAGTCGCTCAAGAAGTCGTGGACAGCCTGCTGCAGTTCAGCCTTGACGCTGGAATTCCAGTTGATGAAAGCTTCATCGTTGAAGAAGTTCTGGAACACCTTACCAATCCAGTCAAACGTGCGGACGATGGGGTACTCCTGCAGTCCAAGTGTGGCACCGTTGTAGAGCGAACGGTTTGAGAAGGCCATTGTACGTCCCTCTTCCTCGACCATAGGAATGACGCCCTGATCAATAAGCGCAGCAATCTCTGACTTGCGCAGGTCGAGGCGCGAACCTTTAACGTTGCTGAGCGTGCCGTACTTCTTACCTGCGCAGCCCTGAGCAATGACGGTCTCTTCGGTGTTGGTCATGCGGCCGGCGAGGGCTGCAGAACCGGGGATGTAGAGGTCGTCGTCCTCATCGGCTAACTCTGACTTTTTGCGGCCTAACAAGTAGTTACAGGTCATTACTATATTGGCCATTTTAGCTTCCTGACCCATCATGTTAGCATCGTCAAGTTCCTCTTTCAGCATCTCGAAGTTCATTGAGTCCTTGAAGTCGGTCAGCATGATGACTTTGTTGCGGTAGGCGGTGTCGGCCCACATGCGGATGGTGTTGGCGTCGCCCAGATAGCCGGGCACGATAAGCAGAGAGTAGTTGTTCTTCAGACTCAGACGGTCGTAGTAGCGCTCCAGCTCGTCGCGGATGGCTAATGTGTCCTCAGAGTCGTGATACTCCAGTTCCTCCTTGTTGACATTCATCAGCGTCAGGCAGTCAATCTTTCCCTGCCCGGCGTTGGCGAAGAAGGAGTCAAGTGAACGGTATGTCACCTCCAGTTTCTTAATCTCGTCATGGATACTGAACAGGTTGTTCTTCAGGTTGGTCTCAGCTTTGTCGCGCTTGGCAGTACACTGCTCAATGATTGCCATTGGGTCGGTGCCACCTTCGCTGAGGATGCTTACCCACAGTTCCAGTTCGTTCTTCAGTTTCTTGCGTGCATCCTTGTAGGCGGAGTCAGAGAGGAAGATGTTCTTCACGGCCTTACGGCGCGGGTCCATGTTCTCAACACCCTTGATGAGGCCTTTCACCATCTGGAAACCACCGAACTTGTTCAGTCCGTCGAGGCTCTGTTGCAAGAGCGCCGCAGGGTTTTCAACCTTTTCTCTTTCGCGGAGTTCTACAGGCTGGCCTTCTTCTTGTTTTTTCAGTTCTTCTGCTGCCATAGTTTTCTATTTTTAATAGTTTTCACTTTTCACTTTTCACATTTCACTTCTCACTTCTTCCGTTACTCAGCCTCTTCCAGTTCAGCCAGCAGGGCCTTGAGGGCGTCTTTCAGATTGCCGCGAGCAGCCTCGTCCTTCAAAGCGTTGCGCAGGCTCTTGTTCTTCTCGAGCTGGCGGATAACTGAGTTGTAGGCATCAATCTTATCCTTAGCTGCACCTAAGAGTGCGCTCTGGTCGATGAGCTGTTCGTCCTCAAAGTCCTTAATCGACTTGAAATCGAAGTCCTCGTAGACTGCGCCACCTTCCTCGTTCTCCAATGCTATGCCTTTCTTGCTTGGCTGGAAGTGCTCGAACGCGTCCTTCATACTCTTTGCCTTAAAGCCCTCGCGTTCTTCATCGCTTTGGGGGGCTTCGTCGGTAAACTGGTCGGCATACAGGGCCCGGTTTTGTGGGAACTCAATGATACCGTCTTGTGCTTCTACATCAAGCACCTTACTAATTACAGTTTTTCTTGCCATAATACTTTAGTTTTAGTTTAATATAATAATGTGTATTTGTCGTTATTCTGCCGTAGGCTCGTCGGGTGTGTCGATGTCCCACTGAATCTGCTTCTGTTCCTCGTCGTACTTCATAGTCACCTTGTCGCCTGGATTGATATCGCCGCTGATGATAAGCTTCGAAAGCGGGCGGCGAATCTCCTTGCGGATGATACCGAGGATGGGGCGGGCACCGTAATGGGCATTAAAGCCCACGCTGGTAACATACTTGCGGGCCGACTCGTCGATTTCGAGCGTGATATTCTGTTCGTTCAGCGTCTTCAGCAGGTTCTTGATGTGGATATCGAAGATGCGGTTGATCATCTCAGGCGTGATGGGCGAGAATGGTACAATCTCGGTCAGACGGGCAAGGAACTCCGGTCGGAACTGGCCTTGCATCACCTCCAGCATCTGGTCGTGGGTAGGCACCCGGCCTTCGCCGAACGACTTGAAGATGTAGTCCGACCCGATGTTCGACGTGAAGATGATGAGCGAGTTCGAGAAGTCACCCACGCGGCCCAGGCGGTCGTGCAGCTTGCCTTCGTCAAGAATCTGCAGGAACAGGTCGAACACCGACTTGTGGGCCTTCTCAATCTCGTCGAACAGCACGACGGAGTAGGGGTGCTGGCGAATCTGGTTGACCAGCAGGCCGCCTTCCTCATAGCCGACGTATCCCGGAGGCGCACCGTAGAGCAGAGCAACGGAGTGTTCCTCTTTGTACTCCGACATGTCGAAGCGCAGCATGGCTGTCTCGTCGTCGAAAAGGAAGTTGGCCAGCGACTTGGCCAGCTCGGTCTTACCCGTACCCGTCGGGCCAAGGAAGAAGAACGAGCCCATGGGCTGCCCCTTCTTGTTCAAGCCCGAACGGCTTTCGAAGATGGCGTCGAGGATGCTCTTGATAGCGTGAGTCTGGCCAACGACGCGACGATGGATGATCTCCTCGGCGTTCGACAGCTTCTCGCGCTCCTCGCTCTGAATGTTACCCATGGGTATGCCGGTCATTTTGGCGACGACGTCGCGGACGGCTTCTTTCTGGAGTGTATTCTGGGGTTCTTGGGCTGTCTCGGCTTCTTGGGAATCCTGGGCGAGAGCGGCCATCTCGTTGGCAATCTTGGCAGAAGCCAGCGCACGGTCAAGAAGGTCGAGGGCAGACGACGGCAGACGGCGGTCAGGCATATAGCGCTTGGCCAGTCTGACAATCTCAGCAGGCACTTCGTCGGCGATGGTCATCTTATGGAATTCCTCATAGCCCTGACGCTTGGCCTGAATGATGGCAACGGCCTGCTCCTCATTAGGCTCCTCGACGGTAATCTTCTCGAAGAACGATGTCAGTTCTTTGTCTTTTTCAATATCCTTGGTATAGCCATCAATGGTCGACGTGATGACTACCTGCAACTGGTTCTTCGAGAGCAGGCGCTTCAAGCCTGGCAGGATGCCGTTGAGCGTCGACTGCTTGTCCTCAACGCGGTGGAAGTTTTCGATGACCAGCAGGGGCTGGGTCATATTCAGCAGGTTTTCCGTTACTTGCTTGAAGCGGTCTTCAATCTCCCCCTTGTAGCTGACGCCCTGACTCAGTGAAATGAGGTCGAGTTCGAAGGGCTGCAGAGCTTCCAGCGAGGCGGGTACCTTCTTGTCGCGTACTCGTTGAAGGATGCTGTAGATAAGGCTGCTCTTGCCGACACCCGTCTCGCCTACGATGAGCAAGTTGGCACGGTCCTTGCGTGCCAGCACCTCGGTAATGGAGAGCACTTCGTTATCGAAGCCGATGACAGGAGATTCCGGCAGTTCGGTTAGCATGTCGACGCAGTACTCGTCTGAAGGAACTGCGGCAGACGATACCTTATTAGAAATAGTAGAGGATGCGGCAGGTTTTGTGGGGGCTCCCGACTGGATTTGCTTCACAATCTTGTCAGCTTGTAAGGGGAGGGTTTTCAGCTGTTCGTAAGTGAAGCCAATGCCTGGTGTGACAAGCGAGGCCAACAGACAGGGGGCAGTGATTTCCGTCAGTCCGCATTTTTCGCTGATGTCCTGAGCTTCCTTGACAACCTGCTCGGCGTCGTGCGAAAGTTCGATGCCTTTCATCGGGTAAGGCGACTTGTCGCATTGCTTCATGCGCATGTCGGTCCAGTCAACCAAGTAGTAGTAGTCCTCGTCCAAAGTGTCCTCGATGTAGTTCACCAGTCCGGCACTCTTGTGGAGCAAGGCGCGTAGCAGATGGGCGGGTTCAATCTTGGGCGATTTGTTGTCGTTGGCAAATGACTGTGCTATGTGTAGCACGTCAAATGGAAGGTTTTCTAATAGTTTGGAGTATTTATCCATAATAAATGAAGTAATTGGTTATTGGTATCTTGTTAGTTACAATGCCTGTAGGCTCTGGCGTGGCACGTAGGCGATGGCCACAGCAGCCACACCGTCAATTTGAACTACGACGTGCTTGTTGTTCTTGATGCGTTTGATGACACCCTCCACACCAGCAAAGAATCCGTCGATGACACGAACACGTCGGCCTGGCTGAGCAAGGAAGTCGCCATATTCAAGGAATCTGACTTTATCAGTACCAGCACTGGCTACCCTGATGAAATTCTCCATCTGGCGGTCAGGCACGCGCATAATTTCCTGCCCATGACCATCCTCGGCGACTTTCATCATGTAGCGTAGCGGCTCCAGTCCCTGACGAGTCATCTTCAAAAGGGTAATTGTCTCCTGAGTAGAGCGCACGAATATAAGGTTGTGGATTGCGGGTACTAATTTGTATTTACTGTGGTCACCCAGACCAGTCACTTCGTATTGCATCGGTACGAAGTTCTCAATGCCCAGTTCGTCAAGCAAACTCTTCATCTTCATTTCCCGCTGGTAGGTTACTCTCATCGGGAACCATTCAGATGTTTTCTGGACTAAGTTGTTCAATTTCAGACTGTTTTAGGTGACGATAAAAGAGAGGGTCGCTACATTTTGGTCATTGTGTAGCGAGCGAATACTATAGCTTTTCGGTTTTTGTTCATATCTATTGCACTGGCTTCCAGTAACACGTCAATGAATGAGTGATACGAATTCTTTATTTACAAAGAACGGTAATCAGTTGCAAAGATAATAAAAAAAAAGTAATTGCCAAACTTTTTGGCCCAAAAATCCTTAGAAAAGCATCATTTTGTTCTTTTATCGTTCATTCGCGCATCAGGGCGTGCATGAACTCGTTGAGTTTCAGAAGGCCGTAGCTGCCGCTGACGCAGGCGACTTCGTCGTATTGCTGTACGTCGTCGGGCTGTATGTCGCGGTGCCAGATGAGGAAGGGTACAGGCTGGCCGACGTGTATGCGCTGCTCGACGGGCGTCAGGTGGTCGGGGAGCACAGCAATGCAGACGGGGTCTTTCCACGTAGTTATCTCATTATAAATCGGAGCGATGAGTCGCTGGTCGAGATACTCGATGGTGCGGAGCTTTAGCTCGAGGTCGCCGTCGTGGCCAGCCTCGTCGCTGGCCTCTACGTGGACGAAGACGAAGTCCTGTGTGCGCAGGGCAGCAATGGCAGCCTGTGCCTTGCCCTCGTAGTTGGTGTCGGCAAGGCCTGTGGCACCGGGAACTTTGATGATGTCTAAGCCGGCGTAACGACCGATGCCTTGTATGAGGTCGACAGCTGAGATGACCGAGCCGCTCTTGATTTGCGGGTACAGCTCCATCAGCGTCTGCATAGATGGGCGGTAACCTCCACTCCAGGGCCAGATGCTGTTAGCTTGGCGTTCGCCGTGGGCAGCTTTGGCCTGGTTGTAGGGGTGCTGGGCCAGAAGCTCTTGGGAGCGGAGGATGAGGTCGTTCAGCAGGTCGGCGGTTTGCTGGGGGGTGAGGCGGCCTGTTTCCTTTGCAGCAACACTGTTGCTGCATAGAGAGACGGGCTTGACCAGGAGGGGGCGCCAAGGCTCGTTGGGATGGTCGTGGGGCGGGGCACAGACGATGTGCTTGGAGCCGCCACGGATGACGAGGAGGTGACGGTACTGGATGCCGGTAATAAAATGTACGCGCTCGCAGCCCTGTTCGCGGTTGACGGGGGCGGCGAGGTGCTCGTTCAGGTAGTCGATGAGCACGCGGGCGTCGTCGGTTTCGAGGTTTCCGCCATTGTGGGTGATAATCTTGCCGTCCTCGAGTGTAATGATGTTGCAGCGGATGGCAAAGTCGTCGTCACGCATCTCATAGCCGATAGAGGCGGCCTCCAAGGGGCCGCGGCCCTCGTAGACCTTGTTCAGGTCGTAACCGAGAATGGCGGTGTTGGCCACCTCGGAGCCTGGCGGGAAACCTTCGGGAACGGTGATGAGACGACCTGTGCGGCCACAGCGGGCCAGCTGATCCATCATGGGCTTGTGGGCATACTGCAGCAAGGTCTTCCCGCCGAGTCGCTCGACGGGAAGATCTGCCATTCCATCTCCAAGAATGATTATATGTTTCATCAGATATTGGCGATTGACATGATATTGGCGAAGACGCCGGCGGCGGTGACAGCAGCACCTGCACCGTAACCCTGAATCAGCATGGGGTACTCCTTGTAGCGCTCGGTGGTTAGCAGTACGATATTGTTGGAGCCTTCGAGGGGATAGAACGGGTGGCTCTGCGGCACCTCCTTCAGGGCAACGCTCGTCTTGCCGTTCTCCATTGTGGCCACGAAGCGCCAGCGCTTGCCCTCAGCCTCAAGTACCTTGCGGCGGGCTTCGAAGTCGGCGTCCAGCTCCGGCAGCTTGGCCCAGAAGTCGTCGAGCGACCCCTCGAAGTAGCTGTCGGGCACGAACAGGTGCTTTTCAACGTCTTCCTGCTCCACCTTGTATCCGGCCTCGCGGGTAAGGATGACCAGCTTGCGGATGACGTCGGTACCTGAGAGGTCGATGCGCGGGTCGGGCTCGGAGTAGCGCTGTTCCTTGGCGCGGCGGACGGTCTCGGAGAAGGGCACGTCGGCTGCAATCTCGTTGAAGATAAAGTTGAGCGTACCCGATAGAATAGCCTCGATTTTCAGTATCTTATCGCCTGAGTTGCACAGGTCGTTGATGGTGCCGATGATGGGCAGTCCGGCGCCTACGTTGGTCTCGTAGCGGAACCACACGCCGCGGTCGCGGGCCGTCTGCTTCAGCTTCAGGTAGCTGTCGTAGTCGCTGGAGGCGGCAATCTTGTTGGCAGCCACCACGCTGATGTTGTGCTCGAGGAACGTCTGGTAGAGCTGGGCTATCTGGCGACTGGCCGTGCAGTCGACGAAGACGCTGTTGAAGATGTTCATCTTGATGATTTCCTCGCGCATGTGCTCCGTGTTGGCGGGGAATCCTGCGCGCAGCGTTTTCTCATAATTGTCGAGGTCGATGCCGTCGCGGTCGAGCACGAAGTTGTCGACGTCGCTGATGCCCACGACGTTCAGCTTCAGGCGGCGCGACTGCATGAGGAACTGCTGCTGCGTGCGGATCTGCTCGAGCAGCATACCGCCCACAGTGCCGATGCCGCAGATGAAGAGGTTGAGAACCTTATATTCAGACAGGAAGAACGAGTCGTGGAGCACGTTGAGCGACTTGCGCAGGAAGCGGCCGTCGACGACGAACGAGATGTTGGTCTCGGAGGCACCCTGTGCACAGGCAATCACCGAGATACCCGAGCGTCCCAGCGTGCCGAACAGCTTGCCGGCGATACCCGGCGTCTGTTTCATGTTCTCGCCCACGATGGCGATGGTGGCCAGACCACTCTCTACCTGCATGGGGAACATGGCCCCCGTCTCAATCTCCTTGGCGAACTCCTGGTTCAGCACCTCAGCGGCGGCAGCGGCATCCTCGTCGCGCACACCGATGGATGTAGAGTTCTCAGACGACGCCTGACTGACCATGAACACCGAGATACCGCGGTCGGCCAGCGTGGTGAAGATGCGGCGGTTCACGCCGATGACACCCACCATCGAGAGGCCGGTGACGGTAATCAGCGTGGTGCCCTTGATGCTCGAGATACCCTTGATGGGCTTCATGTCGTCGTCAATCTTCTCTTTGATGAGCGTGCCCGGGTGTGTGGGGTTGAAGGTGTTCTTGACCTTGATGGGTATAGTCTTGATGCAGACGGGATAGAGGGTCGGCGGGTAGATGACCTTTGCGCCGAAGTTGCAAAGCTCCATCGCCTCTACATACGAGAGTTCGTTGATGGTATAGGCACTCTTGATGACCTTCGGGTCGGCCGTCATGAAGCCGTCGACGTCGGTCCAGATTTCCAGCACTTCGGCATCGAGGGCTGCGGCAATGATGGCTGCGGTGTAGTCCGAGCCGCCGCGACCCAGGTTGGTGGTCTCGTGGCTGTCGCGGTCGCGGGCTATGAAGCCGGGCACTACGGCCACCGTCTTATCGTTGGTGATGGGGGCGAAAGCCTCCTTGACAAGCTGGTTGGTCAGCTCCGTGTCGAGTACGTGCTTGCCCTGCTTGTTCTCCGTGCGGATGAAGTCGCGGCTGTTCATGCGGATACCGCCCTTGACGAGAGCCGCCACGATGTTCGACGACAGGCGCTCACCGTAGCTGATGATGGCGTCCTGCGTCTTGGCGCTCAGGTCGTGAATAAGGTAAACACCGTAGTAGATGCTGCGCAGCTGGTCGAATAGCTGGTCTACCTTATTAAATAAGTCAATGCGCTTGCGGTCGTCCTGGATGATGGTGTCGATCATTTGGTGGTGGCGCTTCACCATCGCGTCGAATTCCTCGCGATAGCGGTCGTCGCCCTTGCGTGCCATTTCTGATGTGGCTATCAACTTGTCGGTAATGCCGTCAAGCGCGCTTACTACAACTACGACAGGCCCCCGTCCGGCTTCTGCCTCTACAATCTCTTTTAAGCTCAAAATGCTTTTCACGGAACCTACGGACGTTCCGCCGAATTTCATTACTTTCATATTTCTATGCAATTTATCTTACCGCCGGTACCCCTGTTTACAAGTGGGGCCTTCTCCAACGGCGGTGCAAAGGTACACATAATTTTGATACTACCAAAAGAAATTGGAAAAAAACACGGGTGAAAGTGACTAGTGCCGCGTAACTTGTAGGCAAAACAATCATAGTTTATGGCGCTATAATTTCTATTCTATTTTAATAGAATATCAATTATCACAATTATTGCACATGTTACCTCAAATATCGTAAAGCCCAAAAGACACAAGCCACATTTGTGATGTCTGGTACGAGGCGGCGCCTCAGCAACACGAGGCGCCCCTTCAGAATTATGAGGCGCCGCCTCACGCGCGTGATGTGCCCTTTCCTTATTGTAAAAGATTGAAAAACTGTGAAAGTTTATGTAATAAGGGAAAAATGGAGGCTTACACTTTGGCTGTTTCCCATTTTTACCGTACCTTTGCAATTCGAAACAGATATAGCTATATGGGAATTTTTGGTTTTTTTGGTAAAAAGAACAAGGAGACGCTCGACAAGGGACTCGAGAAAACCAAGACGTCGGTGTTCGATAAACTGGCCCGTGCTGTGGCCGGTAAGTCGACCGTTGACGACGATGTGCTCGACAACCTTGAGGAGGTGCTGATTACGAGCGACGTTGGCGTTGACACGACGCTGAAGATTATTCACCGCATTGAAGAGCGTGTGGCTCGCGACAAGTACGTGAGCACCAGCGAGCTGAACGGCATCTTGCGCGATGAGATTGCGTCTCTGCTGGCCGAGAATAACTCGGAGGATAACGACAACTGGGACCTGCCTGGCGACCACAAGCCCTACGTGATACTTGTTGTAGGCGTGAACGGGGTGGGGAAGACCACCACCATTGGTAAGCTGGCCTGGCAATTCAAGAACGCCGGCAAGAAGGTGTATCTTGGCGCTGCCGACACGTTCCGTGCGGCCGCTGTCGAGCAGCTCTGCATTTGGGGCGAGCGCGTGGGCGTGCCGGTCGTAAAGCAGCAGATGGGCAGCGACCCTGCCTCTGTGGCTTTCGACACGCTGCAGAGTGCCAAGGCCAACGACGCTGATGTGGTGCTGATTGACACCGCCGGCCGACTGCACAACAAGGTTGGCCTGATGAACGAGCTGAAGAAAATCAAGGACGTGATGAAGAAGGTGCTGCCCGAGGCTCCCGACGAGGTGATGCTCGTGCTCGACGGCTCGACAGGCCAGAACGCCTTCGAGCAGGCCAAGCAGTTTGCGGCTGTGACGCAGGTGTCGTCGTTGGCCATTACGAAGCTCGACGGCACTGCCAAGGGCGGTGTGGTCATCGGCATCAGCGACCAGCTGAAGGTGCCTGTGAAGTACATCGGACTGGGCGAGGGCATGGAGGACCTGCAACTGTTCAACAAGCGTGAGTTCGTAGATTCACTGTTTAAGAATTGAAGACGATAGATTTCATATCACTCGGATGCTCGAAGAATCTCGTTGACAGCGAGATACTGATGGGACTGATGGAGGCCAACGGCTTCCATTGTACCCACGACAGCGACAATCCGCAGGGCGAAATAGTCGTTGTCAACACCTGCGGCTTCATCAACGACGCCAAGGAAGAGAGCATCAACACGATCCTGGAGTTTGCGCAGGCGAAGACTGAAGGGCGTATCGAGCGGCTTTACGTCATGGGCTGTCTGTCGGAGCGCTACTTAGCCGAGCTTGAGGAGGAGATTCCTGAGGTCGACGGGTGGTATGGGAAGTTCAACTACAAAGAGTTGCTGAAAGACTTGAAAACCTCTCCAAGCCCTTCCGAAGGAGAGAGTGTTTCCCGCCGTCATCTTACCACTCCCCGCCACTACGCCTATATCAAAATCAGCGAGGGCTGCGACCGTCATTGCGCCTACTGCGCCATTCCGCTGATAACGGGCCGCCATCAGAGCCGTCCGATGGACGAGATACTCGACGAGGTGCATTGGCTGGTCAGTCAAGGCACAAAGGAATTCCAGATTATCGCCCAGGAGTTGACCTACTACGGTGTTGACCTCTACGGCGAGCAAAAGATTGCTGAACTGGTGTCGCGGATGGCCGATATTGAAGGCGTGGAATGGATTCGCCTGCATTATGCCTATCCGACGCACTTCCCCTGGGATCTGCTCAACGTGATGCGCGAGCGGAAGAACGTCTGCAACTATCTGGACATTGCCTTACAACACATCTCTGATACGATGCTCGACCGTATGCGCCGCCACGTGACGAAGCAGGAAACATACGAGCTGGTGGAACGTCTGCGCCGAGAGGTGCCCGGTATTCATCTGCGGACAACGCTGATGGTGGGCTTCCCCGGCGAGACTGACGAGGACTTCAAGGAACTCATAGAGTTTACAAAGTGGGCGCGCTTTGAGCGTATGGGTGCCTTTGCCTACTCCGAGGAAGACGGCACCTGGTCGGCAGAGCACTACGAGGACGACGTGCCCGCTGACGTGAAGCAGTCACGGCTCGATAAGCTGATGCGCGTACAGCAGAACATCAGCGCTGAGATTGAGGCTGCCAAGATTGGGCAGACGCTGAAGACCATTATCGACCGCCGCGAGGGCGACTACTACGTGGGCCGCACGGAGTTCTGCTCGCCCGAGGTCGACCCCGAGGTGCTGATTCCTGCCGACTGCGAGTTGGAGATAGGTCAGTTCTACAATGTGCATATCACTGATGCTGAGGAGTTTGACCTTTATGGTGAGGTGGTAAATAGTAATTAGGAAAAAGTAAACCGTAAATTATACAGAGGTGAACAATAAACAATTCATAGCTGAACTTGCCCGCCGGATGGGTTATTCATCGACTGACACGCAGAAGATGATATACCAGATTATCGACGCTATGGGCGACAGCTTTATGGAGGGCAACACCGTCATTGTGCAGAACTTCGGCAGCTTTGAAGTGAAGAAGCGGCTGGAGCGCATTATGGTGAACCCTACGACGGGACAGCGTATGCTGGTGCCGCCTAAACTCACTCTGGGCTTCAAGATCAGTCCTACGTGGAAAGGCAAACTAAAGAACGGAGGAACTGAGTGATGGGAGTGATGGACCGTATTTCTATACAAGAGCTATCCGCTATCCTGACAGTCAAGAGTGGTTTGAAGAAGAAGGATGCCGAGCGGTTCGCTACCACGCTGTTCGAGGTGGTGAAGGACGGGCTGGTGTCCGACCGTCTGGTGAAGGTCAAGGGTCTGGGAACCTTCAAGGTGATTGATATTGAAGCCCGCGAGAGTGTGAATGTCAATACCGGTGAGCGTGTGCTCATTGAAGGTCATGAGAAGATATCTTTCACGCCAGATTCTACGATGAAGGAACTGGTGAACAAGCCCTTCTCGCAGTTTGAGACGGTAGTCTTGAACGAAGGCGTTGAGTTCGACGATGCACCGACCATCGCTGAACCGGCTGAGGAGGAGTTGATTGTTGAAGCACCGGTGGTTGAGGAACCACCCGTCGTAGAGTCCATAGTTGAAGAACCGACAATTGAAGAGCCGCCTGTGGAAGAGCCCAACGTTGAAGAACCACCAGTTGTAGAACAGACTGTTGAGGAACCTCCTGTTGAAGAATTGCCTGTGGTGGAGTTGCCGGTTGAGAAATCGCCTGTAGAAGAAATACCGGTTGAGGAATCACCAGTAGAAGAAATACCTGTTGAGGAGCCGCCTGTTGAGGAACCACCTTTGGACGAACTGCCAACGGTTGAACCCCTGGCAGTGATGCATCAACAGGAACCAATGGAAGAAATAGAAAAGGAAACAGAAGAAATCGAAGAAGAACAAGATATGAAAACAAAAAGCGATAACTCAAAACTGAGAACAATTGCTTGGCTGGCAATAGTCCTCGCAACTGGCGTTGCCTCGTTTGTAGGCGGATTTTACCTCGGTTTGGACGAGGGTCTTTCAATAAAGGAGAACGTTTATACCCCGATAGAGGAAATTGCTGACAGCACTGAGCAGGCTCCCGTGAAAGACGCCCCCAAGGTAGAAAAAAAGACAGAAGCCAAGACAAAAGTAAAAGACGTTGACGCTCCGGCTTTCAAAGCCGAGAAGTCAAAGCCTGTTGAGGTTGTTGAGTCGCCTGTCGACCAGGCTACACCTCCAGCTGCACCAGCCGCGTCGCCTGCTGCCAAAACAGACAAATATGCCGAGATGGACAATCGCGTACGTTATGGGGCATACCGCATTGTTGGCACGGACTACGAGGTTACCGCTAAAGCCGGTGAGTCAACGGCCCGCGTGTCCAAGCGTACCCTTGGCCCTGACATGGAGTGCTATATCGAGGTGTATAACGGACTGAAGCCAGGAGCCGTGCTCGAAGCCGGTAAGAAGGTTAAAATTCCCAAGCTGGAACTGAAGAAGAAACTGAAGAAGAATTAATCACAAAACAAAAAAACTACATATCATTATGGCAGAATCAATTGATATCCGTGAGTTGAACATACGGATAGAACAACAAAGCGCATTTGTTACGAACCTTGTAACGGGAATGGACCGCGTCATCGTGGGACAGAAACATCTGGTGGACTCCCTGCTGATAGGTCTTCTTAGTGATGGCAATATTCTGCTCGAAGGTGTGCCTGGCCTGGCCAAAACGCTGGCTATCAAGACCCTTTCGCAGCTGATTGACGCCAAGTACAGCCGCATACAGTTCACCCCCGACCTTTTGCCCGCCGACGTGACGGGTACGATGATCTACTCGCAGAAGGACGAGCGCTTCCAGGTGAAGCAAGGTCCCGTGTTTGCCAACTTCGTGCTGGCCGATGAGATCAACCGCGCGCCGGCCAAGGTGCAGAGTGCCCTTCTGGAAGCCATGCAGGAGAAGCAGGTGACCATCGGTAGCGAGACCTTCGACCTGCCCAGCCCGTTCCTTGTGATGGCTACGCAGAACCCCATCGAGCAGGAAGGCACCTACCCGCTACCTGAGGCCCAGATGGACCGTTTCATGCTGAAGGTGGTCATCGACTACCCGACGCTTGAAGAGGAGAAGCGCATCATCCGCGAGAATATTGCAGAGTCGCTGCCCGAGGTGCGCCCTGTAACAACAAGTGCTGAAATCCTGAAAGCCCGTTCCGTTGTGCGCGAGGTGTATATCGACGAGAAGATTGAGCAGTACATTGCCGACATCGTCTTTGCCACCCGCTATCCCGACCGTTACGGTCTGAAGGAACTGAAGGACATGATTGCCTTTGGCGGATCGCCTCGCGCCAGTATCAATCTGGCCAAGGCCGCCCGTGCCTACGCTTTCATCAAGCGTCGCGGCTATGTGGTGCCCGAGGATGTACGTGCCGTAGCCCACGACGTGTTGCGCCACCGCATCGGTCTGACCTATGAGGCTGAGGCCAGTAACATCACGAGCGAGGAAATCGTCTCTAAGATTATAAATAAGGTAGAAGTGCCCTGATAAAGGTAAAAAGGTAAAAAAGTAAGAAGGTAAAAGATGGAAACATCTGAAATCCTAAAGAAGGTACGCAAGATAGAAATCAAGACGCGCGGCCTGAGTTCGCAAGTCTTTGCCGGACAGTACCATTCGGCCTTCAAGGGCCGTGGTATGGCTTTCAGCGAAGTGCGCGAATATCAGTACGGCGACGACGTGCGCGACATCGACTGGAACGTGACAGCCCGCTTCCACCGCCCCTATGTGAAAGTGTTTGAGGAGGAACGCGAACTGACCGTCATGCTGCTGGTCGACGTCAGCGGTTCGCTGGACTTCGGTACGCAGGTGCAGATGAAGCGCGACATGGTGACAGAGATAGCCGCCACCATCGCATTCTCGGCCATTCAGAACAACGACAAGATTGGCGTCGTGTTCTTCTCTGACAAGATTGAGAAATACATCCCGCCGAAGAAGGGTCGCAAGCACATCCTCTACATCATCCGCGAGATGCTTGACTTCAAGCCCGAGTCAAAGCGTACTGATGTGCGTCAGGCCATCGAGTTTATGACGAGCGTGCAGAAGCGCCGCACAACGGCTTTCATTCTGAGCGATTTCTACGTGCGCGAGGACTTCCTGCAGTCGCTGCAGATTTGTAACCGCAAGCACGACGTGGTGGCCATACAGGTGTACGACCAGCGTGCCCGTGAGTTGCCTAACGTGGGACTGATGAAGGTGGTCGATGCCGAGACAGGCTTCGAACAGTATGTCGATACCGGTTCCAAGAGTCTGCGCAAGGCTTACAGCCGCTACTGGACCAACCGCCAGAAGGAGCTGAAGGACACCTTTACCCGGAGCAACGTCGACAACGTCAGCATTGCTACCGACGAGGACTATGTCAAGCTGCTGCTTGGCCTGTTTAAGCAAAGAAGCTAAAAGAAGGAAATGAAGAAAACGTTATTGCTCATAATACTGTCTGTAGGCACGCTGGTCGCGAGTGCGCAAGTCACCGTCGAGGCTGCCATCGACTCTATCGAGATGCTCATCGGCGAGCAGGTACACGTCACCGTGACGGCTACGATGAAGGAAGGCTCGAAGGTGGAGCTCCCCGTCTTCAAGCCCATGCAGCAGCTAATACCGGGCGTCGAAGTGCTGAAGAGTACCGAACTGGGCACCAAGGGCAAGGACGGCGGTTTCGTAGACCGTCAAGTGGTCTATACGCTGACCTCGTTCGATGACACGCTCTACTATCTGCCACCCTTTGTGGTGAAGGTCGACGGCAAGCCTTATGAAAGCAAGAGTCTCGCGCTGAAAGTCGTTGGCATTGAGGTTGATACCACGCGTGTGGATCAGTTCTTTGGTCCCAAGGACGTACAGGACAATCCCTTCCTGTGGAGCGACTGGAGCCTCCTGTTCTGGCTGAGTGTGCTGATGCTGGTACTGATGGCTGTCGGTTACTACCTCTATATGCGACTGCGCGACAACAAGCCCATCATCACGCATATTCGTATCGTGAAGCGACTGCTGCCTCACCAGAAGGCCATGAAGGAAATCGAGCAGATCAAGGCCGACAAGATGCAAAACTCTGAGAATCCGAAGGAGTACTATACCAAGCTGACCGACACGCTGCGCAAGTATATTGAGGACCGCTATGGCTTCAACGCGATGGAGATGACCAGCTCGGAGATTATTGAGCGCTTGGAGAAGGCTCTCACCGACGATACGAAGGACGCTGCGACGATGAAGGCTGAGTTGCGTCAGCTCTTCACGACGGCCGACCTCGTGAAGTTTGCCAAGTACTCGACGATGATCAACGAGAACGATGCCAACCTCGTCAGCGCCATCGACTTCATCAACCAGACGAAGCTTGAGAACATGCCTACCGAGGAGACCGTGAAGCCCGAGCTGACGGAGGCCGACCAGCGTACTGTCAAGACGCGCCGCGTGCTGAAGTTGGTCATCACGCTGATAACGGTCGCCTGTGTGGTGCTGCTGGTCTATGTGTTCTACGGACTCTATCAATTATTGAACTAAGGAAATGGAATTTGCCAATAAAGAATACCTGTTTTTGCTCCAGCTCCTGATACCTTATATATTATGGTATCTGTTGTACAGGAAGAAGAGCGAGCCGACGATGCGGATGTCGGACACCTTCGCCTTCCGCTTCGCGCCGAAGAGCTGGAAGGTGAGGCTGATGCCGCTGCAGATGCTGCTGCGCATGCTGGCCTTCACGATGATTGTCATCGTGCTGGCGCGGCCCCAGACGTCGAACTCGTGGAAGAACAAGACCATCGAGGGCATAGATATTATGCTGGCGATGGACGTCTCCACGTCGATGCTGGCCGAGGACCTGAAGCCCAACCGCATGGAGGCTGCCAAGGCAGTGGCTGCTGAGTTCATCTCTGGTCGCCCCAACGACAACATTGGCCTGAGCATCTTTGCCGGTGAGGCCTTCACCCAGTGCCCCATGACTACCGACCACGCCTCGCTGCTCAGTCTGCTCCACAACGTGCGCACCGACATTGCCATGCGCGGACTGATAGAAGACGGTACGGCCATCGGTATGGGACTTGCCAACTCCGTGAGCCGACTGAAGGACTCGAAGGCCAAGAGTCGCGTGGTGATTCTGCTGACCGACGGTTCCAACAACCGTGGTGACATCTCGCCGATGACGGCAGCCGAGATTGCCAAGAGCCTTGGCATCCGCGTCTATACCGTCGGCGTGGGCAGCAACAAGGTGGCGCCTTACCCGATGCCTGTCGGCGGTGGCGTTCAGTATGTGAACATCCCTGTCGAGATTGACGACGAGACGCTGCGCGGCATTGCCAAGGCTACCGACGGCGACTTCTACCGGGCCACCAACACCAAGGAGCTGAACCAGATCTATAAGGAGATTGATCAGCTGGAGAAGTCGAAGCTGAACGTCAAGCAGTACAGCCGCAAGTACGATGTCTACCAGTATTTTGCCCTCGTGGCCGTACTGGCTCTGCTGCTCGAACTTCTGCTGCGTATCACCGTGTTCCGTCGCATCCCATAATCGTAAATAGTAAATCAGTAAATCGTAAATCATATTGCTGTGTTTAGATTTGAAGACCCCATATATCTTTACCTGCTGTTGCTGATTCCGCTGTTGGCAATCATCAGGTTTGTCACCTACCGTAGCCAGAGGAAGCGGTTGCGCAAGTTTGGCGACCCGCGACTGCTGAAGGAGCTGATGCCCGACGTCTCGCGTTGGCGCCCAGGCGTGAAGTTCTGGCTGTTGCAGGCCGCTCTGGCCCTGCTCATCCTGATGCTTGCGCGCCCTCAGATGGGTACGAAGATCAGTCACGAGAAGCGCAACGGCATCGAGACCATCATCTGTGTGGACATCAGTAACTCCATGCGGGCTGAGGACGTGACGCCCAGCCGTCTGGACCGTGCGAAGATGATGGTTGAGAATCTGGTCGACCATTTTACTGACGACAAGATTGGTCTCATCGTTTTTGCCGGCGATGCCTTCGTGCAGCTGCCGATAACCAGCGACTACGTGTCGGCCAAGATGTTCCTGTCGAGTATCGACCCGTCGATGATGGCCACTCAGGGCACCGACATTGCCCGTGCCGTCGAGATGGCCACCCACAGCTTTACGCAGGAGACGGGTATTGGCAAGGCCATCATCGTGATTACCGACGGCGAGGACCACGAGGGTGGTGCCATCGAGGCCGCCGAGGCTGCCAAGAAGGCCGACATGCGCGTCTATATGCTTGGCATCGGTTCCAGGCAGGGAGCTCCGATTCCCATTCCCAACACGGGCGACTACATGACCGACAATACCGGCCAGACGGTGATGTCGGCCCTCAACGAGGATATGTGTAAGCAGATTGCCTCAGCCGGTGGCGGTGCCTATATCCACGTCGAGAACAACAGCAATGCTCAGGACCTGCTCGACCAGGAACTTGAGAAGCTGGCCAAGAAGGAGACGAAGGCTACTGTCTACAGCGACTACGACGAGCAGTTCCAGGCGTTTGGCATCCTGGCTTTGTTGCTGCTCATTATTGAGGTTTGCCTGCTTGAGAGCAAGAACCCGCTGCTGAAGCGTGTGTCGCTGTTTGGTGCCCGCAAAAAGACCGCAGCAACCGTTCTGCTGTTGCTGGTGGCCATGAGCGTGAGTGCCCAGACCGACCGCCAGTATATCCGTCAGGGTAACAAGCAGTACAGGGCTGGTAACTTTGCCAATGCCGAGGTCAGCTACCGCAAGGCCATAGAGAAGAACAACCGCAATCCGCAGGCACCCTATAACCTGGGAAATGCGCTTCTGTTCCAGAACAAGGACTCTGCCGCTGTGGCCGAGTTCGAGAAGGCAGCCAAGGCTGAGACCAACCCCCTGCGTAAGTCGAAGGCTTACCACAATATGGGCGTTGTCTGCCAGCGTCACCATATGTTTGGCGAGGCCATTGAGGCCTACAAGCAGAGTCTGCGCCTGAATCCCCATGACGACGAGACGCGCTACAATCTGGAACTCTGCAAGCGCCAGCAGAAGCAGCAACAGCAGAATCAGCAGAACAAGGATAATAAGGACCAGCAGAAGCAGGACCAGCAGAAACAACAGCAGGACAAGCAGAAGCAAGAGCAGCAGAAGCAGGAACCGAAGATGAGCAAGGAGAATGCCGAGCAGCTTCTGAATGCCGCCATGCAGCAGGAGAAGCAGACGCAGGAGCGCATGAAGAAAGCCCAGCAGCGCCCGCAGAAGCGCAGTATAGAAAAGAATTGGTAGTAAGATGAAAAGAATAGTAACTATCGTTGTGTTAATGGCGGCTGTCGTTACGGCCATCGCTCAGACGCTGACCGCCAATGCACCGTCGCACGTCGCCGTAGGCGAGCAGTTCCGGCTTTCGTACACGGTGAACACTCAGGACGTCAGCGATTTCCGTGTTGGCGACATCCCCGATGCCTTCGAGGTGCTGATGGGCCCCAGCCGCTCGTCGCAGTCGAGCTTCCAGATTATCAACGGCCACACCAGCCAGTCGTCGTCCATCACGTTCACCTATATCGTCGTGGCCGTCAAGAACGGTACGTTCACCATTCCCGCTGCCCATGCCACGGCCGAGGGGAAGAACGTCGCCTCAAGCTCGCTGAAGATTACGGTCTCCGGCCAGGCCCAGGCAGGACAGGGTGGGGGAGGCCAGCGCCAGCAACAGCAGATGCAGCCGCAGCCCCGTGCCGCCGGCTCGCCCATCTCAGGCTCCGATCTCTTCATCAAGGTCAGCGCCAACAAGAAACGCGTCTACGAGCAGGAACCCATCCTGCTGACCTATAAGGTGTATACGCTCGTCGACCTGACGCAGCTTGAGGGAAAGATGCCAGAGCTGAACGGCTTCCACACCCAGGAGGTGCCGCTGCCCCAGCAGAAGAGTTTCAAGATTGAGCAGGTCAACGGTCGTCCCTATCGCACGGTGACGTGGTCGCAGTATGTGATGTTCCCGCAGATTACGGGCAAGCTGAAGATTCCCGGCATCACGTTCAATGGCATCGTCATCCAGCAGAACCGCAATATCGACCCCTTCGAGGCCTTCTTCAACGGCGGCTCCGGCTATGTCGAGGTGAAGAAGCAGATACAGGCTCCCGGCATCGAGATACAGGTTGACCCGCTGCCCCAGCGTCCCGCCAACTTCTCGGGCGGTGTGGGCCACTTCAACGTCTCTGCCCAGCTGGAAGGCTCTGAGGTAAAGGCCAACGAGCCGGTCAAGATGCGTGTCACCGTCAGCGGCGTGGGCAACCTGAAGCTCATCAAGCAGCCCGTCGTAGAATTCCCCAAGGACTTCGACAAGTACGATGCCAAGGTGACCGACAAGTCAAAGCTGACGGTCAACGGCGTCGAGGGCTCTATGATTTACGACTTCCTCGCCGTACCCCGCCATCCAGGCAAGTTCGAGATTCCGCCCGTGGAGTTCACTTACTACGACACGGGCTCGAACAGCTACAAGACCGCCAAGACCGAAGCCTTCACGCTTAATGTGCAGAAGGGCGACGGCAGCGCTGCGTCCGTCAGCGACTACACCGGTCAGGAAGACCTGAAACTGCTGAACAAGGACATCCGCTATATCAAGACAGCCGACAGCGCTGTCAGCGACTCCCTTACCGACACCTTCTTCGGCAGCACGGGCTACTGGACGTCGTTAGCCGTCCTGGCTCTCATCTTTATCTCGCTGTTCGTCATCTTCCGCCAGCGCGCCATTGCCGGTGCCGACATTGTCGGCCAGCGTGCCGGTCGTGCCAACAAGGTGGCCACGAAGCGCCTGAAGAAGGCCTCGCGACTGATGAAGGACAACAAGCCCTCAGACTTCTACGACGAGGTGCTGCGCGCTCTCTGGGGCTACGTCGGCGACAAGCTGAACATCCCCGTTGAGCAGCTCTCGCGCGAGAATATCAGTCAGCAGCTTGACAGCCACAACGTCAGCGCCGACACCATCCAGCAGTTTATCGGGGCCATCGACGAGTGCGAGTATGCCCGTTATGCCCCAGGCGACCCGACAGGAAATATGAATAAGGTATTCGAAGCCGCCATGACGGCGATAACGACTATTGAGAATAACGTCAGGAAGCGCCGTCCGGCCAAGTCGGCTACCCTCTTGCTGCTGGCATTGCTCCTGCCGCTCTCAGCTTCAGCCGTGACTAAGGCCGAGGCCGACAGCGCCTACGCCCAGGGACACTACCAGCAGGCCGTCAACGACTACGAGGCTCTGCTGAAGCAGGGCGTCAGCAGCGACCTCTACTACAACTTGGGCAACGCCTACTACCGTATGGACGAGATGCCGCGTGCCGTCCTCAACTACGAGCGCGCCCTGCTGCTCTCGCCCGGCGACCGCGACGTGCGCTTCAACCTGCAGATGGCCCGCTCGAAGACCATCGACAAGATTACGCCCGAGTCGGAGATGTTCTTCGTCACTTGGTATCACTCGTTGGTCAACCTGACCAGCGTCGACGGCTGGGCACGGCTGGCACTTGTCGCCCTGGCACTGGCTATTGTGCTGGCACTGGTCTATCTCTTCGCCTCGCCCGTTTGGCTGCGCAAGTTGGGCTTCTTCGGCGCCCTCTTCCTGTTGGTGTTCTTCGTCTGCTCCAACTTCTTTGCCTATGCCCAGAAGCAGAGCCTCACCAACCGTAGCGGTGCCATCATCATGGCGCCCGCAGCAACCGTCAAGAGTACGCCAGCCAAGCAGGGCACCGACCTCTTCATCCTCCACGAGGGTACGAAGGTCGATATTACCGACGGCACCATGCGCCAGTGGAAGCGCATCCGCGTGGCCGACGGCAAGGAGGGCTGGATAGAAAGCTCACAGATGGAAATCATTTAAGCAGTATGCTGGAACAACTGATTGACTTCGACCGATGGCTGCTTTTGGCCGTGAACGGCAGCGACTCGCTCTACTTCGACGGAGTAGTGCGCACGCTGACGACGGCTGCCACGTGGATACCGCTCTACATAGCGCTGTTCTATCTGGTCATGAAGAACAACAACTCGATGCGCAAGATACTGACCATCGTCCTCTGTGCCGGCCTGTGCTACCTCTTGGCCGGTGCTGTCGACGACGGCATCGTCAAACCGCTCGTTGCCCGCTGGCGGCCTACCCACGACCCCGTTATCGGTTGGCAGGTCGATGTGGTCGACGGCTATCGTGGCGGCCGTTACGGATTCTTCTCGGCCCACGCCTGCAACACGTTCAGCCTGGCTGTCTTCTTCAGTCTGCTGGTGCGCAGCCGTGTGCTGACGGTTGCCCTCGTGCTGTGGTCGCTCGTCAACTGCTGGACGCGTCTTTATCTGGGCGTACACTTCCCTGGCGACATCCTTGTGGGCGTGCTATGGGGTGCGGTCGTCGGAACAGCCGTCTATTTCTTGTTTATGCGTATGGAGCGCCGCTTCTCAAACGGCATGAAGTTCATTTCGTCTCAATACACTTCTGCAGGCTATCAGTATGTTGATGTCGACGTGGTCGTTTCCGTGCTGGTGTTCACGTTTGTCTATGCCCTGCTCCGCGGCTGTCTGATGCTTTATAGCCAGTAAATGGTTTAGAGAAAGATGAATACAAAGGAAATCCAAATCAGCGATTATAATTACCCGCTCCCCGACGAGCGAATTGCCAAGTACCCGTTGGCCCGCCGCGACCAGTCGAAACTGCTGGTCTACGACAAGGGCGAGGTCAGCGACGACGTGTTCTGCAACCTGCCCCAGCACTTGCCTCATGGTGCCCTGATGGTGTTCAACAACACCCGCGTCATTCAGGCGCGTATGCACTTCCGCAAGTCGACTGGCGCGCTCATCGAGATGTTCCTGCTCGAACCGGCCCAGCCTGCCGACTACGAGCAGATGTTCCAGACGCGCGAAAGCTGCCAGTGGCTCTGCCTCGTCGGCAACCTGAAGAAGTGGAAGGAGGGCACCCTGGTGCGCGAATTGGAAATCAAGGGTGAGCATATAGAAATCCGTGCAATGCGCAAGGGTGAGGCCGGCACGAGCCATTTAGTTGTGTTCGAGTGGGACAACAGTTCGGTATCGTTCGCCGAGATTCTCGATGCCGTAGGCGAACTGCCCATTCCGCCCTACCTGAACCGCGACACCGAGGAGAGCGACAAGACCACCTACCAGACCGTCTACTCCAAGATCAAGGGCAGCGTGGCGGCACCCACCGCCGGACTCCACTTCACGCCCGAGGTGCTGAGCGCCCTCGACGCTCATGGCATCGACCGCGAGGAGGTGACGCTCCACGTCGGAGCCGGCACGTTCAAGCCCGTGAAGTCTGCCGACATCGGCCACCACGAAATGCACACCGAGTACATTGCCGTCCACCGCCGTACACTCGAAAAACTGCTGGCTCACGACTGTCAGGCCATTGCCGTCGGCACCACCAGCGTCCGCACGCTCGAGAGCCTCTACTACATGGGGCTGAAAGTGCTTAGCAATCCCGATATCAGCGAAGAGGAACTGCACGTCAGCCAGTGGGAACCGTATGAAGACCCCCCATCCCCCCTGTTTAGGGGGGCACCAAGCTCTCCCCCTAAACAGGGGGAGGTGGAGAGGGTCTTGCAGGCCCTGCTCGACTGGATGGACCGCCGCCAGCTCACCGTGCTCCACTCAAGCACGCAGATCATCATAGCCCCGGGCTACGACTATAAGATTGTGCGCATGCTGGTGACCAACTTCCACCAGCCGCAGTCGACGCTGCTCTTGCTGGTCAGCGCCTTCGTTCATGGCGACTGGCACCGCATCTACGACTACGCCCTCGCCCACGACTTCCGTTTCCTGAGCTACGGCGACTCGTCGCTGCTTATGCCGTAGCCAGGAAAGCCTCTGCCCGCTCAAGGTCGCCGGGTGTGTCGATGCCGACGGTCTCGACGTCGGTCTCTCCCACGCGTATGCGATAACCGTTCTGAAGCCAGCGCAGCTGCTCCAGGCTCTCGGCCTTTTCAAGCGGGCTCTGGGGCAGACGGGTAATTTCGGCCAGCACCTCGCGACGGTAGGCATAGATGCCCAAGTGCTTGAGGAACGGGAAGTGCTCGAGCCACAGCTCCTGCTCGACGCCCCTGATGAATGGGATGGGCGAGCGGCTGAAGTAGAGTGCGAATCCCCTTGTGTCGCAGACAATCTTCGGCGAGTTAGGGTTCATGACGGTCTCCGGCGTCTCAAAGCGCTTGCCCAGCGTGCCTATCTGCGTCTGCGGGTCGTCAAAGAGGTGGCAGAGCGTCTCAATCTGTGAGGGCTGGACGAAGGGCTCGTCGCCCTGAATGTTGATGATGACGTCGGCATCGGTGCCAATCGTCGTGGCGGCCTCCTCAATGCGGTCGGTGCCGCTCTTATGGTCGGCTCTCGTCATGACGGCCCGGCCTCCAAAGGCCTCGACGGCCTTGAAGATGCGCTCGTCGTCGGTGGCCACATAGGCCTCGCCGAGAACGCTTGTGGCCTGTTCGTAAACTCTCTGAATGACGGGCTTGCCGCCGAGCATGGCCAGGGGCTTTCCCGGGAACCGCGTCGAGGCATAGCGTGCAGGGATAATAGCTGTGAATTTCATTGTCTGAACATTAATTTTCTGCAAAGATACGAAATAAATGTCAGAGAATCCGTTAAAAAATGCTATCTTTTTGGAAGTATATGGTTTTTTTACTAATTTTGGGCATTGAAATTTGAATTTACGTATGAAAAGATATATCTCCACTATATTTATAGCGGCACTTCCCTTGTGGATTAGTGCCCAGAAAATCACGCTCGGTTCGACCACTACCAAGGACGGTGGCGACTATCAGGGCGAGATGGTTGCCGGCAAGCCGCAGGGCAAGGGCAAGGCTACATATAAGAACGGTAACGTCTACGAAGGCGAGTACGACAAGGGCCGCCGTCAGGGCTATGGCGTCTACACCTTCAACGACGGCGAGAAGTACGAGGGTGAGTGGTTCCAGGACCAGCAGCACGGCAAGGGCATCTACTACTTTGCCAACAACAACCGCTACGACGGACTCTGGTTCCGCGACTATCAGCAGGGCCACGGCGTGATGTACTACTACAACGGCGACAAGTACGACGGCGAGTGGAAGTACGACAAGCGCGACGGTAAGGGCACCTACACCTTTGCCAGCGGCGCCTACTACACAGGCGACTGGAAGGACGACCAGAAGACGGGCACGGGCTTCTACGACTGGGGCGACGGCTCCACCTACGACGGCCAGTGGCAGAACAACATGCGTCAGGGGAAGGGCACCTACCGATTCTCCGACGGCGACGTCTACATAGGCCAGTGGTCGAAGGACGTGCAGAACGGCAAGGGCATCTACCACTTCCAGAACGGCGACGTCTACGAAGGCGACTACCAGGCTGGCAAGCGTCACGGCACGGGCGTCTTCACCTACGCCAACGGCGACAAGTACACGGGCCAGTTCTCGGGTGGCGACAAGCAGGGCACGGGCACGCTCGTCTGGAGCAACGGCAACATCTACGTCGGTCAGTGGCACGCTGACAAGCCCAACGGTCGCGGCAAGCTGACGATGAAGAACGGCGACGTCTACGAGGGCCAGTTCCATAACGGCAAGATTGAGGGCGAGGGCATTGCCCGCTTCTCCGACGGCTCCAAGTTCAAGGGCACGTTCAAGAACGGCAAGCGCAACGGCAAGGCCATCGAGGAAGACAAGGACGGCAAGCGCTTCGAGGGCAGCTACGTCGACGACCTTCGCGACGGCCGATTTGTCGAGAAAGACCGCAACGGCAACATCGTCGCCGAGGGCAACTACGTGCGCGGACATAGGCAGGCAGTTAACAATTAAACGCTATACATTATGATTATCGACACACTTGACAATCTGGGCAAGTACGTGGGGCTGAACCCGCTGTTTGCCGACGTTATGGAATTTCTGAAACAGAATGACCTGAGCACTATGGACGAGGGCAAGCACCCTATCAAGGGCGCCGACCTCTTTGTAAACATTCAGATGGCCAAGGGCCGCAGTCGTGAGGCTGCCGTGCTCGAGTCGCACGTCAGGATGATTGACATCCAGCTTCCCCTCGACGCCGACGAGACCTTCGGCTACTCGCCCGTCTGCGACCTGCCCGACTATGAGTACAACCCTGAGAAGGACATGACCAAGTACGGCGACACCCCGTCGCAGACCTACGTCACCGTGAAGCCCGGCCAGATGGCCATCTTCTTCCCCCAGGACGGCCACGCCCCCTGCATCAGCGAAAAAGAAGTTATCAAGAAAGCGATATTTAAAGTAAAGGCTTAATCATTATGGCAACTACGAAGAAAACTACGACAACAAAGAAACCCGCCGCCAAGAAGACGACGGCCAAGAAACCTGTAGAGAAGAAACAGCCACAGCATATCGGGCTCGTTGAGCACGACTCCTGGCTCGAACCCTTTGAGGGCGCCATCCGCGGGCGCCACGACCACGCTCTGTGGAAGTTAGGACAGCTTACGCAGAACGGCAAGAGGACGCTCTCCGACTTTGCCACCGGCCACCTCTACTACGGCCTCCACAAGCTGGCCAAGGGCTGGGTGTTCCGTGAGTGGGCACCCAACGCCACCGAGATCTACCTCATCGGCGACTTCAACAACTGGCAGGAGACCGACAAGTATAAGTGCAAGCGCATTGAGGGTACCGGCAACTGGGAGCTCAAGCTCTCGGAGAAAGCCTTGAAGCACGGCCAGCTCTACAAGATGAAAGTCAAGTGGAACGGTGGCGAGGGCGAGCGCATTCCCGCCTGGTGCCGCCGCGTGGTCCAGGACGATCAGACCAAGATATTCTCAGCCCAGGTGTGGAACCCCGAAACACCCTACGTCTGGAAGAAAAAGAAGTTCAAGCCCAACACCGCCCCGCTGCTCATCTACGAGTGCCACGTCGGCATGGGCCAGGACGCCGAGAAGGTGGGCACCTACGCCGAGTTCCGCGACAACGTGCTGCCGCGCGTCATCAAGGACGGCTACAACTGCATCCAGGTAATGGCCATCCAGGAGCATCCCTACTACGGCTCCTTCGGCTACCACGTCTCCAGCTTCTTCGCTCCCAGCAGTCGCTTCGGCACGCCCGAGGAGCTGAAGTCGCTCATCGATACCGCCCATAAGAACGGCATTGCCGTCATCATGGACATCGTCCACAGCCACGCCGTGAAGAACGAGGTAGAGGGTCTGGGCAATCTCTGCGGCGACCCCAACCAGTTCTTCTATCCCGGCGACCGCCACGAGCACCCCGCCTGGGATTCGCTCTGCTTCGACTACGGCAAGGACGAGGTGATGCACTTCCTGCTCTCCAACTGCAAGTACTGGCTCGAGGAGTTCAAGTTCGACGGCTTCCGCTTCGACGGCGTTACCTCCATGCTCTACTACTCGCACGGACTGGGCGAGGCCTTCGGCGGCTACGGCGACTACTTCAACGGCCATGAGGACGACAACGCCATCTGCTACCTGACGCTCGCCAACAAGCTCATCCACGAGGTCAACCCCAACGCCATCACCATTGCCGAGGAGGTGTCGGGCATGCCCGGACTGGCAGCCAAGTTCGAGGACGGCGGCTACGGCTTTGACTACCGCATGGCCATGAACATTCCCGACTACTGGATAAAGACTATAAAAGAGGTACGCGACGAGGACATCAACGTGACCAGCATCTTCTGGGAGGTGCGCAACCGCCGTCCCGACGAGAAGACCATCTCCTACTGCGAGAGCCACGACCAGGCACTGGTGGGCGACAAGACCATCATCTTCCGCCTCATCGACGCCGACATGTACTGGCACTTCGCCAAGAAGGACGTCAACGACCTGGCCCAGCGCGGCATTGCCCTCCACAAGATGATTCGCCTCGTCACCGCAGGCTGCATCAACGGCGGCTACCTCAACTTCATGGGTAACGAGTTCGGACATCCTGAGTGGATTGACTTCCCACGCGAGGGCAACGGCTGGAGCTACAAGTACGCTCGCCGCCAGTGGAACCTCGTCGACAACAAGGACCTGTGCTACCACTGGCTCGGCGACTTCGACCGCCGTATGCTCGAGGTTATCAAGAGCCAGAAGAACTTCCAGGCTACGCCCGTCACCGAGATATGGCACGACGAGGGCGACAAGGTGCTCTGCTTCATGCGCGGCGACCTCGTCTTCGTCTTCAACTTCTCGCCCGACCGCAGCTACACCGACTACGGCTTCCTCGTGCCCACAGGCTCCTACGACGTGGTGCTCAACACCGACTCGAAGGACTTCGGCGGCAACGGCTTTGCCGACGACTCGGTGACCCACCTAACCAACTACGACCCCCTCTACGTGCAGGACAAGAAGGAGTGGCTCAAGCTCTACATCCCAGCACGCTCGGCCGTTGTTCTGAAGAAGAATTGAAGAATTCTAAAATTGAAGAATTGAAGAATTCAAAAATTGAAGAATTGAAGAATTCAAAAATTGAAGAATTGAAGAATTCAAAAATTGAAGAATTGAAGAATTCAAAAGGATTGAAGTGAACTATAACCGTACAGTCAAGAACGATAGCGCCGTGACCGTCCGCGTCATGTGCGCTGTCGTTTTCGTTGTCTTCACGTTCCTCTGGCTATACTTCTTCCAGGCCGACCTGCTCAGCGTCGCCCAGCACGTGTTCAGCGGCGGGCGCACCAGCTACAACCGGCTGACGGGCACCCTGCTCATCACCCTTGTGCTGATGCTGCTCCAGTTAGGCGTGTTCTGGCTCGTGCCGCTGCGCAAGTTCTTCCATGCGCTGACCTATTTCCCGTCGTTCCTCTGCCTGGCCATGCTCACGTCGGCAGGCGAGCGTGCCGACTGCCAATTCTCGCTCGGGCGCTGGCTCTGGCTGGCACCGCTGCTGCTTGTGCTCTGGGGCGGCCTTGTGTGGGTAGCCCGCTCGTTGCAGCTCTATGAGGCGCGCCACGCTACGGGCCTCTTCTCGCGCTGCATGTGGGTCAACATGCTCACGATGGCTTTCATGATGACCGTCGTAGCCATGTCGGCCAACACCAACGCCGTGTTCCACTTCCGAACCCACGCCGAGAGCGCACTCCTCAGCCGCGACTACGACGAGGCCCTGCGCGTGGGCAGCAGCTCGCACGAGACCGACGCCAGCCTCACCATGGTGCGCATGTATGCCCTCGCCCGCAAGGGCCAGCTTGGCGACCGCCTGTTCCACTATCCCGTCTACCCGTCGAGCGAGGCCATCCTGCCTACTGCTACCGGCGCCCGCATGCTCATGTACCCCGCCGACAGCGTCTACCGCTTCCTCGGAGCCGTGCCCCGCCGCCCCATGCAGCCACAGGAGTATCTCGCTGCCATCGAGCGCTCAGGCCAGGCCAAGGCTCCCGCTCACGACTACCTGCTCTGCAGCTCGCTCATCGACAAGGACCTCGACAGCTTCGCCCGCCAGATAGGCCGCTACTACACGGTCAACGACAGTCTGCCGCGCCACTACCGCGAGGCACTCGTGCTCTACACCCACCTGCGCAGCAATCCCCACATTGTCTACCACGACCCCGTGCTCGACGTCGACTACGACGACCTGCAGACTCTCAAGGCCGACTACAAGGACTACGACGAGCGCAAGGGCAAGGTGCTCGAGCACTACCGCAACTCCTACTGGTACTACTACGAATTCATAAAACCCATTAATCATAAACAACAAGAAAAGAAATGAAAGCATTTGTTTTTCCCGGACAGGGAGCACAGTTTGTCGGAATGGGCAAAGACCTCTACGACAACAACGCAACAGCAAAAGATTTGTTTGAAAAGGCTAACGAAATTCTGGGCTACCGCATCACCGACATCATGTTCAGCGGTACCGACGACGACCTGAAGCAGACCAAGGTCACTCAGCCCGCCGTATTCCTCCACTCCGTCATCTCAGCCATCTGCATGGGCGACGCCTTCCAGCCCGCCATGACCGCCGGCCACTCGCTCGGCGAGTTCTCGGCCCTCGTCGCTGCAGGCGCCCTCTCCTTCGAGGACGGTCTCCGTCTTGTCTACGCCCGTGCTATGGCCATGCAGAAGGCCTGCGAGGCTCAGCCCTCGACCATGGCAGCCATCATCGGACTGCCCGACGAGCAGGTAGAGCAGATCTGCGCCAGCATCAACCGCGAGGGCCACGTCGTGGTCTGCGCCAACTATAACAACCCCGGCCAGCTAGTCATCAGCGGCAACGTCGAGGCCATCAACGAGGCCTGCGAGCAGCTCAAGGCAGCCGGAGCCAAGCGTGCCCTGCCCCTGAAGGTCGGCGGAGCCTTCCACTCGCCCCTCATGCAGCCCGCCAAGGACGAACTGCAGGCAGCCATCGAGCAGACTGAGTTCCAGACGCCCAAGTGCCCCGTCTACCAGAACGTCGACGGCAAGCCCCATACCGACCCTGCCGAAATCAAGCAGAACCTCATTGCCCAGCTCACCTCCAGCGTCCGCTGGACCCAGTGCGTGCAGTCGATGATTCAGGACGGTGCCGACGACTTCACCGAGTGCGGTCCCGGCAAGGCCCTCCAAGGCATGATTGCCAAGATCAGCCGCGAGGTCAGCGCCCACGGAATCGAAGCATAAGGAATCAAACAAATAAGGTGTCGAGTTTTTCGACACCTTATTTGTTGTTATCCCCTTTACCAAATCACCGGCCGTTCTTCGGGCGCGACGTAGAGCTTGTCGCCCGGCTTCACGTTGAACAGGTCGTACCAGTCGTCCTGAAGGCTAACCATGCCACGTATGCGGTTCTCGTTGGTGGAGTGTGGGTCTGTCAGGTAGTCAGCCTTCTCCTCTTGCGACTGGTCAGCCTGCCACAGCAGGGTCATGTGCAGGAAGAATTCCCGCTTCAAGTGCTGCTGCTCCTCGGCGCTCTTGTCGCTGATCGTGCTCTTATAAAGCTGATATGCCAGGTTGAATCCAGCCACGTCGGCCATGTTCTCGGGCAGCGTCAACAGTCCGTTAGCCGGCTGTCCGGGATACTGCTCCAGCTTGTTGTAGCGGTCGACCATCAGCTGCTGCTGAACCTGGAATTTCTGCGTGTCCTCAGCCGTCCACCAGTTCTTCTCGGCTCCCACCTCGTTGTATTTTGAACCGTTGCTGTCAAAGCCGTGGCTCATCTCGTGGCCGAATACCATGGCAGTAATATAGTTCATCAGGCCATCTTCGTCGGCGAACAAGGGGGCCGTCACGAAGACAGGCAGAATGTAAAGCTGGTTGTTGATAGCGCTATAGAAAGCATTATTCTGATTGACACCCATTTCGCCGACAAAAATGAAGTCCCAGCTCACGTCAATTGCGTTTTTCCCCACTATCGACAGTTCGACGCTCCTCATGAACCGATTCACTTGCAGAATGTCCTCCAGCAGGCAGCTGCCGGTCAGCGTGAGGTCGTTGATGCGCGGATTCTCCGGAAAACCGATGTTGAACTTCATCATGGCCAGCTTCTTGCGGGCATTCTCCTTCGTAGCGTCCGACATCCAGGCGAGTCCCTGTATGCGCTGGTCGAAGATGGTGCGCATCTTCTCCATCATCTCGCGGCAGCGGTCGGTGTTGCACAGTCTCCCCAGCGCCTCTTTGGCCAGCCCGTCCCAGACGAATGGCACCGCCGCGTTAACGTTCGTGTCGACATAGCCTTCTTCAGGATGTTCAAAGCTGTCGGGCATGAACGCATGCGCCTGGCTCATGATGGCATAGTTGTTATAGGCCTGCAGCGTGCCGATGTCCGTCTCTTCAATCATCCTGAGCACCTTCATGGCACTCTCAGCCACCAGCACCTTGCCGTCGGGGTTGAAGGCTTCGTTCATCACCTCAAGCAGCTCGTTGTTGCTGGCGGCGCGGGTCATGCGTGCCAGGGGCTCCGTGCGGAAGCGCGTATTCCTCATGGGCTTCACGCCCATCTTGACCGACGCCTCATCGGCAATCTCCATGAGCTTCATCTCTATGTCCAGGATTGCCTCTGCCACCGGGGCGCCGTAACTCTCATCATAGCCCAGATAGCCCAGCATCATCTTGATGTGAGCCAAGGCCTTGTCAGCTTGATTATCCGACAGGAAATTCTTCGCAATGTAGGTGGGAGTGGCCGATGCAACAGTCATTCTGAACACGCCGTCCACGTTCTCCAACCCATTGCCAAGCATCATATCCAGGCCCATCTCCGAGGCCTTGGCACAGCTGCGGATGAAGTCGGCCTTCGTCTCGCCCGGTTGTAGCGCCGTAAACAGGCCGTTCAGTATCTCCCTCTCTTTCGCGCCCGAGCCGTTGGCCACCATGTGGCTCCTGAGATGCTCCACCAGCGGCAGCGTGCTCGTCTGCTTGGCACGCTCAAAAATCAGCTGGTTGAGGCCCCACGAAGTGTTCTGGAATCCTTCGTCAAAGCTCTCGTGCGTCTTCAGCCATGTGCCCTGGGCGTAGGTCCAGAAGTCGTCGCCCGGCTTCACCGAGCGGTCCATCATGTTCTCGTTCTCGAACGTCTCTCCGGCCAGACCGTCCTGATTGGCGGGCTTAACCGGGTTGTCAGTCACGTCGCTGCACGATGTCAGCATTCCCGATGCCAGTCCGCAGCCGAGCATTGCGGCGAGCATCCAAAGTTTCATTTTCTTCATACCGTTTGTCTTTTTATAGTCTTGATTTAGTTCTCTCATTCTTTCGTCCGCAAAAGTACGAAAAAAAAACCGATATCCCATCACTTCCCCCCGCTTTTATTTTGCACACTCGGAAAAACGTCGTATTTTTCAGCCATCAGAGGCGCTTACCTTCTTCAGACCTCCCCTTGCCCCTCCTCGCTCGTCCGAAGGACGCTTGCATGCAAGAACTTAGGAGGGGAATCCCCGCCGTACAGTTCCTCCCCTGAGTCAGGGGAGGTTAGGAGGGGTCTGTATAACAAAAGGCGGGGGATTTCTTTACATAACGGACAACTCATTCGTTACACGAGAACAATCACGTATCCTGTTCAGTTTCAGCAAGCCAATATGATATTTTCAGGAATAATTGAATCAAAAAACGACAAGATTCAAAAAAAAGTTGTATCTTTGCAGGCAGAATAATAACTAAACCCAAAAACAACGATGAAACAGACATTACTTTCTTTCCTCCTCGCGCTGCTGCCGTTGGTGGCCAGTGCAGATACTGTAGAGATTGACGGGATTTACTACAACTTGATTCCGAAAGGAAAGGTAGCGGAAGTTACGAGTAATCCGAACAAGTACATTGGAGCGATTGAAATACCAGAAACAGTCACCTACGATGGTGTAACTTGTAATGTGACCAGCATATTAGATAATGCATTCAAGTCTTGTAGTAACCTGACAACAATCACTATTCCTAACTCCGTGACCACCTTAGGGAATTATGCGTTCTACGGCTGTAGTGGGCTGACTAGCGTGACTATCCCCAACTCCGTGACCACCTTAGGAAATTATGCGTTCTACGGATGTAGTGGGCTGACTAGCGTGACTATCCTTAACACCGTGACAACCATCGGTAGTTGTGCGTTCAGAAACTGTACTGGTCTGACTAGCGTGGACATTCCCAATTCCGTGACCAGCATCGGGGGTAGTGCATTCTATGGCTGTATCTAAAAGGGCATTAGTAACCATGAATATCTAATACTAACTATTTGTAAAACGCTTATTTTCAATTATTTTTGTTTTTTTAACATTTGGTGGCTGGAATTTGGTGGTATCCAAATTTCAGTATATTTTTGCAACGTATTTCTACCGCGAGGAATTTACGGGGCCTGGATTTCGTCACTATGCGGACTCGGTTGACAAAGAGGAATGACGGGAGTCAAGAGGGGACAAAACTGGGCGGTCGGATTCGGAAAGAGTCACAATGCGGACACCGTTGACGGCAGTTGGCGAGTGTATTGTATGATGGACATGGCGGTGGGGATTGCGAATTGTATGTCAAACCATCAAAAGAGTGTTGAAAATGAAGACAATTAGAATGTGCAGGTTTTGTGGGAAGGAGTTCGTGGCAAGGAACGGAATGCAGAAGTTCTGCTGTGAGGAGTGCCAGACGATGGCGGAGAAAGCAAGGAAAAAACGGCAGCAGGAATTCATGAATGCCGTGGGCACTTTCTTCTCTGTCCCTATCTGGTCCGGACGTATGTCTATGCACTCCATGACTCTCATTATTGCATTTATTGCACGATTTTTATCATTTTCTGAGAAAAAACTTCTCAAATCTGAAATAATTGTTGTACCTTTGCTCACGGCTTCTAAGTTTGTGCTTTACTGTTTGGCGATTGTAAAGTTATTCATTTTCAGTGAGTTGAGCAAACTTCGAAGCCCTTTTTGTTCCTATTTTATGTTAAATTATGCAGGTGCGCCATCACTTGCGAAACTTTAGATACTATATTTAAGTTTCGCATACGCTCAACTTCGAGGAGTAAAGGAGTAGAGGAGATGTGGAGGTAAAGTAGATTAGACTTTACGTTTCATTTTCCTGTGAGCAGGGTAAACAAGCGAAGGTTGTCAACGAAAATAGCAAAAAACGCCGCTTTTTTGGTAAAAATGTGATTTGTGACTTGTGACATTTCTTCGCTTTCCCCTGTATTAATCGGAGAAAGCGGCGATTTCAAAAATGTGACATTTGATGTGACTTTCGGGTACTCCCCCCTCCTCCAACACAGCAATTTCTCTCCTACAGAAGGGGAATTGCTGTGTCCTTTGGTAAAAAGCCGTGTTTTTCCGTGCCAAAAGAATTCGTGTCTTCGTGTTCAGTTGATGTTACGGTTGTCACAGTGTTACAGTTAAAATGAATGCGAAGCGGGGGCTTTCGGATGCTATTGTCATAAAGCTTTGGAAGAAGAAAAGAAAAACGCGTTTTTCCTTTGTTCTTCTCTCGTTTTTTAGTAACTTTGCACCCTTGAAACAGAGTAAGCATGAAGAAAATCATATATATATTGATAGTTTTGCTGGTCAGCATGGCCATTGGCGAACTGTCGGCAGCCAAGCCGAAGAAGCGCCGCGCGAAGGCTAAGGTGACTGCGGTGAAGAAAAAACAGAAGACGACGAAGCGCAAGACAGCCCGTAAGGCTGCGGCCAAACCCGTGGTGAAGGAGGCTCCGGAGCCCGTCTACGATGCCGACGGCGACCTGGTGAACCCCTACCTGATGTGTGAGGACACTTGCGGACACGTTCATGGCATCGACCTGAGCCACTATCAGGGACAGGTGTTCTGGGAGACTGTCGGCGAGAACACGAAGATGGCCTACGTCTACCTGAAAGCCACTGAGGGCGGCGACCGAATTGACTCCTACTTTGAGCGTAACATCGACCTGGCCCACCGCTACGGCCTGAAAGTGGGCAGCTACCACTTCTATCGCCCCAAGACGCCGCAGGAGGTTCAGTTGCGTAATTTCATGACTCAATGCCTGCCCGGCGAACAGGACCTGATTCCGATGGTTGATGTCGAGACTACGGCCAATCTGCCTGTCGAGGAGTTCTGCGACTCGCTGCAGAAGTTCCTGCATCTGATGGAGGGTGCCTACCGTCAGAAGCCGCTGGTCTATACCTACCGTAATTTCTACAACAAGCACCTCGTCGGCAAACTGGATGACTATCAGCTGATGATAGCCATGTACACGGACGAGGAGCCTGAGCTGGCCGATGGTCGCGACTACACGCTGTGGCAGTATACGGCCAAGGGGCGCATCGTGGGCATTAACGGCTATGTCGACAAGTCGCGCTTCATGGGGCGTCACGGCCTGCGCGAGATTCGCTACCGCCATTGATAAATCGAAAATCCGTAAATTGTAAATAAGAAAGATGTTAATCAAGTGTCCTGAATGTGGTCATCAAGTAAGCGACCAAGCTAAGACTTGCCCGTCGTGTGGTATTGACATTGCCGGGAAAATCACCCGATGCCCTGACTGTGGCGAAGTCATATTCAAAGAGCAGTCCTTCTGCCCTAACTGTCATTGCAGTATCAATGGCGCCTCGACTACGGGTATTGACCTTGTGGAGTCGTCGTCGGTACGCGACGTGCTCCCCGTGGCGCGCCACTCTGCAGAGAAAGCCCTGCAAGAAGAAGCCCGGCAGCAGCCAGATACTGCGCCCCGGCGTTCGCGCAAGAAGAAGGCCGGAATGGCCGCTCTCATCATCGGATTCGTCATTGCGCTTATTGCTGTCTTTCTTTTAATCTACTTCATGAAGAACCAGGAGCGGCAGGTTGAGCAGCGTGCCTACGAGAATGCGATTAAGAGCACGGAGCCGCTGGTGCTGCAGAACTTCCTTGACATGTATGGAGACGCCCCCAAGGTTCACCGCGACTCAATTCAGCTACTGCTGAATGGTCTCAAAAAGATTGAGAACGACTGGCACGACGCTATGGTGAACAACAGCAAGACGGCATTTGAGCGCTTCGTCAAACTGCATCCTCAGAGCGTCCATGTGGTTGAGGCCGGCATTAAAATCGACTCGCTCGACTGGATAGCTGCAAAGAACGAGAACACGTCGGACGCCTTCAAGAAGTATATGGAGGATCATGAGGACGGTGCCTATTACGACGAGGCCCATGCCAGCTACGAACAACTTGAGGCTGAAAAGGTGAAGCCCGAGGACCGTCTTGTCGTGAGCCAGCTGTTCACCACCTTCTTCAATGCCCTCGCCCAAATGGATGAGTCGGCTATGGCGTCGACCATTGCCCCTGTGCTAACGTCATTCCTGCACCGGCCCAATGCCACCAAGGCCGACGTTCGCCAGTATATGGAGAAACTGCATGAGGCCGATGTGTCGAAGATTGAGTTTGCCCCCAACGGCGACTGGGCTATCGAAAAGGTGAAACTGGGCGAAGGCCAGTATGGCTATAACGTTAATTTCACCGTTGCCCAGCATACCGTGCGCGGTTTCGACAACGAACAGTCGAGTACGGTCTACAAGGTGACGGCCCAGGTATCGCCCGAAGGTCGCATCACCGAACTGAACATGAAGCGCAGCGTCCAGTAAACCTTTCTCTAAAGAAGGAATATGACAAAGGAAGACTTGAGAATCGTCTTTATGGGTACGCCGGAGTTCGCGGTGGAGACCCTGAAGGCGCTGGTGGAGCACCAGTATCATGTGGTGGCGGTGGTGACGCAGCCCGACAAGCCCGTTGGGCGGCACGGTTCTGTGCTGCAGCCTTCAGCCGTGAAGCAGTATGCACTGGAGAAGGGACTGCCCGTGCTGCAGCCGGTGAAGATGAAGGACCCTGAGTTTGTGGAGACTCTGCGGGGCTACGGGGCTAACCTGCAAGTGGTCGTGGCCTTCAGGATGCTGCCCGAGGTTGTATGGGCGATGCCTGAGTATGGCACGTTCAACGTTCACGCCGCCCTGCTGCCGCAGTATCGTGGTGCAGCACCCATCAACTGGGCCGTCATCAACGGCGAGACGCAGACGGGTGTGACGACGTTCTTCCTGGATCACGACATCGATACGGGGCGCATCATCATGCAGCTGCCCTTCGACATACCCGAAACGGCTGATGTGGAGTACGTCTACGACGGACTGATGCACCTCGGTGCCGATATCTGCCTGCAGACGCTGGAGCGCATTGTTGCTGCCGACGGCCAGCCTGCCAGCATTCCGCAGCCTGACGGTGACGATCTGAAGCCGGCTCCGAAACTGTTTAAGGAGACGTGCGAGGTGGACTGGCAGCAGCCGGCAAAGCGCGTCTACGACTTCATTCGCGGCCTGAGTCCATACCCTGGGGCATGGACAACGATTGTCGGCCCGGACGGGCGGGAGACGGTGCTGAAACTATTTCGCTCGACCAGAACCGAGCGCCCTGCTGAAGACGGAGCGGGGCACATTGTAGCCGACCGCAAGCACCTGTACGTTACGACGGCCGACTGTCTGTTACAGATTGACGAGCTGCAACTTGCAGGTAAGAAGCGGATGGACGCTGCTGCCTTCCTGAATGGCATGAAGGACATAGAAGCTTACCGCATAGTCAGCGCCGCCGGAACTCAGAGCAAATAATTGCCGTCGCAATGGCGACGTTAAGCGATTCGGCCGTGTCATCCTGCCGGAAGGCAGGGATGAGCAGCCGGCGGTTGACGCGCTGTCTGACTGCCTCGGAAAGTCCCTTTCCCTCGTTGCCCATGATGATGATGCCGCCCTTGGTAAGCTCTTGGGTGTAGATGTTGTCGCCGTCGAGCAATGTGCCGTAGACATGCGTAGCGGCGGGCAAACTGTCAAGTAGTGCCGGTAAATCAGTGTAAATCATGTTCACACGGGCGATGCTGCCCATTGTAGCCTGAACCACCTTGGGGTTCCAGGCGTCGGCGGTATCGTCGCTGCAGATGATGGTGCTGATGCCGAACCAGTCGGCCAGCCGGATGATGGTGCCCAGGTTGCCCGGGTCCTGTACACCGTCGAGAGCAAGCGTAAGTGTGGCTGCCGACGGGTGAACGGTGGCCGATGAGGCAGGAACAGGAAACAGGGCAAGCACCTGCTGCGGGTGTTGCAGGAAACTGATGCGCCGCAGTTCGTCGTCGCTGATGCGCTGCACATCGACAGGCTGGGGCGGGGTGTAGTCGTCGGTAGCATAAACGGCGGCTGGCTGCAGGCGGTTCATCAAGTCGCCCACCACCTTGGGACCTTCGGCAACGAACAGACCTTCGCGCCTGCGGAATTTCTTCTGCTCGAGCTGTCGGATGAGTTTTATCTGGTTCTTGCTAATCATTCTTTAGCTGTTCTTTCAGTTTCAGCAATTCGTCCCAGTGGTTCATGGCTTCCTCCTCGCCGACCTTGATCATCCGCGAACTGTTCTTGTTGCCGAAGCTCGAGGCATCCATGTCAGGAAGCGGCGGATGGATGTAGATGGTCGATTGCTTGATATTCTCCAGGTATTTGGTAATGTCGGGACGTGAGGTCAGCCAGTTGAGCAGTCCGCCGATACCCAACAGTTCGCCGAGACCGCCGATGATGTCGAAGTCGTTGTCGTTCTTGCGCTCTTTCTTTTCTTCCTGCTGCAGGTCGACGGCAATGACGATGTCGGCGCCCATAGCTTTCACAATGTCGACGGGCAGGTTGTTGAGCATGCCGCCGTCGACCAGAATCTTACCATCGCGACGGATAGGCTTGAAGATACCGGGAATGGCCATCGATGCTCTGACGGCCTTCGACAACTGACCGTTTGCAATGACGACCTCGGTGGCAGAACGGATGTCGGCTGCCACACAGCGGAATGGAATCTTCAACTCGTCGACGTTCCGACAGCCTTTTCTGATAGCCATTGAGTCGATGAGCTGTTCCACCTGCTCGCCCCGCATGATGCCAAAGCCGCCAATGTCGCCCGCTTTCAGGTCGCCCATGATGGGGAAGCCGAAGATGTAGGTGACGCCGTCTTTCACCTGGTATAGTTCGCCTGCTATGTCGTTGCGACGGTCGGTCAGTAGCGTCAGCCACTCCTGCTGGCAGAACATCGAATCGAGCTCAGTAGCTGTGTAGCCAGCTGCATAGAGGCCTCCGACGACCGCTCCGATGGAGGTGCCTGCAATGTAGTCGACAGGTATGCCTGCCCGTTCGATGACTTTCAGCACACCAACTTCGGCGGCACCCTTGGCACCGCCGCCGCCTAACACCAGTCCCACCTTAGGACGTCCGCCCAAGGCTGTCAGGCAGTAGCCGAGTATAAAAAAAATAATAATTCTTCTCATTTCGTTGGCAAAAATACAAAAAAAGTCGTATCTTTGCACACATAAATACACTTTTTAATATGACAGACAGCGGCTTAAACAATTATTTAGACGAAATCGGGCGTCAGGAACTGCTCAGCGACGAGCAGGAGCGTGAATTGTCAGAGAGAATACTGCAAGGCGACCAGCGTGCCGTCAGCCAATTGGTTGAGGCTAATCTGCGGTTTGTGGTGAAGTTGGCAGCAAGCTATCGGGGACGGGGACTACAGATGGATGACCTCGTCAGCGAGGGCAACATCGGGCTTCTCAATGCTGCCTCAAAGTTTGATGCCTCGCGGGGAAATCGCTTCGTCAGTTATGCTGCACCTTACGTGCGCCGGCAGATGGAGCGTGCCATCGAGCAGCAGAACGGTCTGTACAAAATGCCTAAGGACGCCGACCCCCTGGCTAAGCAGTATGGCCGTCCGTTGTCAGTTGATGCCCCGTTGGGCTCGCGCTCCAGCGTGAGTCTGCTTTCGGTCCTTATCAATCAGGATGCCCCACAGGCTGACGAGCGCGTCTATTCGGAAGCCATAGAGCGGGCTGTTGAGTTTGCGCTTCAGTCACTTAACGAGCGCGAGACGCAGGTCATCAACCGCTTCTTTGGCATCGACCGTGAGCACGAAACGATGGCCGAGATTGCCGAAGATTTGGATCTGAAGCGTGAGCGTGTTCGCCAGATTCGGGACCACGCCATCCGTCGGTTGAAGAAAATGTACCATCAGAAACTGGCTGAGCTGCGCTCGTAAGGCAGTTGGGGTAGGGACAAAAAAATAAAGCGATGACCTTCACAGGCAGTCGCTCTATATCTTCAATAGGTATTAGTCTTTTTAAGGTAAAAAGATTGTTTTCAGGATAACGATGCAAAGGTAAGCCAATTTTTTGTAAATGCCAAACTTTTTTACTTAAAAAATTGACGTGTATTTGTTGTGTGGGAACACAACTTGCATTTTTAAGGTTCTTTAATGTTTGCGCAGCTTCTTGAGCCTCTTTTTGGCGTCAATAGCGTCGGGATAGAGCTCGATGGCCTTCTCGTAATTGCGGATAGCAGCATCAATCATTTGCTCGCGCTCGCACTCGCGTCCCATCAACGTGTACTCCGCAGCCAGGCGCTTCATCATCTCTTTTTGGGCGGCAAGGGCTGATGTCAGTTCATCGATGGTGGCTTTCTGCCGATTGATGATTTCCAGCTTGCGGCGAATAAAGCGTTTGGCTGCTGGCTTCTCAATGTCGTAGCGGCTATGGATGGCCTTGAAGAAAGCTTCGAGGAAAAGGTCGAAACGACCTTGGTTGAAAGCCATGACTGCATCGTGGTACTCGCGGTCGGCCTTGCCTTCCTGCATAGCTTGGGCGATGAGCTGCGGATTATTATAGCGCTGGGCGAACTGCACAACCTCTGCGCGGACGAAGATGTCGTTCTGGCGCAGCGCTTCCTTGAGGGTGATTCCTTCGAGTGAGCGGCAGCGGCTGAGTGCCACGTAGGCCTGTCCGCCGGCGAAGACGCCACCAGTGAAGTCGATGGTGACTTGTGAGAACGTCAGGCCCTGGCTCTTGTGTACGGTAATGGCCCAGGCCAGTCGGATGGGGAACTGCGTGTAGGTACCCAATTGCTGTTCCTCAATCTTTTGCTCCTTCTCGTTGAAGGTGTAGCGCATGTTTTCCCATACCTCGCGTTCGACGTCGAACTCCCGGCCATCATCGGCACTAACGGTGACGATGCCGTCTTCCTCGTCGATTGCGATGACGGTGCCCAGTGTGCCGTTTACCCACCGCTTCTCCTTGTCGTTCTTGATGAAGATGACCTGGGCTCCGGGCTTGAGCTGCAGCTCCATAGGCGTGGGCAGTGATGACTCGGGGAAGTCGCCCTTGATGATGCCGTAAAAGATGGTCGGACTGCCGTCAAGGGCAGTCAGCCGCTGCTCGTTGGTATAGTCGACCACGTCGCGGCGTGCGGCAAGAATGATGCTCAGCGATGTGTTTTGGGAAGGCGATTTATCGACGCGGGCGTTGAGGAGTCTGAGGTCGCCTTCGGTCGCGGTGTTGGTGCGTATGCGGTCGAGAATGCCGATGAAGCGGTCATCTGTCTGGCGGTACACCTTGCGCAGCTCTATCGAGACGATGGGCATCTGCTGCCACACCTTGGCGTTGAAGAAGTAAGCCGACGGATAGAATGGCTGCAGCAGTTGGCGGTCTTCCTCCTTGACCACGGGTTCAAGCTGGTAAATGTCGCCCACGAGCAGCAGTTGCTTGCCGCCGAAAGGCTCGTAGCTCCGCGTGTATACGCGCAATACCTTATCAATAAAATCGATGATGTCGGCGCGAACCATCGAGATCTCGTCGATGATGATGAGCTCAACCTCGCGCAGCAGTTTCCGCTGTGCCGAAGTATACTTCAGCGCTTCCTTGATGTTGCGGCGATTGTAGCGCGAGTCGTTAGGCAGAAGCGGGTGAAAGGGCAGGCGGAAGAAACTGTGCAGCGTAGAGCCGCCGGCGTTGATGGCTGCTATGCCCGTAGGCGCCAGAACGACGTGCGTCTTTTTGGTGTTGTCAGCGACATAGCGCAGAAATGTGGACTTTCCCGTTCCTGCCTTTCCTGTGAGGAAGAGCGAACGGCGCGTGTAGTTCACTATCTGCAGGGCATCCTGCCACTCCTTGTTGTCTAAATCCAGTTCCACTCTATTCACTAAAAATAGACGTCCTCGTATTGTGGCTGCGCATTCTTCTTTGGCTCAGTAGCTTCGGTGGCGCCCTCCTTGGGCTTTGTGGCTTCCGACTCTGCCTCGTTGGTCTCCTGTGGCTTTACAATCGGGTTGCCCTCCTCGTCGAGTTCAATATCCTCTTCGATGGTTTCATAGCCCTCATAGCCGAGACTGTCGAGGTCGGTACTGTCGTTGTAGTTGTATGAGTAGGCATAATGGCAGTTCTCATACAGATCAGGCGAGATGTCTGACTCCTTGGGTTTGTCGAACTTGCCGTGATAATGCTTGAAGGCAGGGTCGCCCAAAACCGACTCCAGGAAGTAGCCGCAGATGGGCAACGCCGTGCGTGAGCCCTGTCCGAGGGCACCCGTTCGGAAGTGGATGCAGCGGTATTCGCCGCCCACCCAGGCGCCGCAGACCAGCTTGGGCGAGACGCCTACGAACCAGGCGTCAGAGTGGTTGTTCGACGTTCCTGTCTTGCCGCCGAACTCCGAATCGGTATATTTCCCAACATACCCCCAGAGACTCATCGACGTGCCGCCACGCTCGCGGAGACCGCCCTGCAGCAGCTGTTGCACGAAGAAAGCGCTGCGGTAGGGTATTGCCTGCCGCTGCTCGGTGGGGGCGATGTATATCTCGTTGCCGTCGCG
>CADCEQ010000008.1:82070-137576 GCA_902800435.1 uncultured Prevotellaceae bacterium
CCGTCGTTGACGACCGTCGAGTAGCCGTTCACCAACTCCAGCAGGTTGACATCGCTGGCGCCCAGGGCAAGCGAGGGCGTGGGGTCGAGCTCGCTCTTGATGCCCATAGCGTGGGCGGTGTTGGCAATGTTCCTGATGCCCACCTCCTGGCCTAATTTGACGGCTACGGAGTTGATGCTCTGGGCAAAGGCCGCACGAAGCGTCATGTTGGCTCCCGTGAAGTAGCCGTTGGCGTTGGTGGGTGCCCACGTCACCTCCTTCTTCTTGCCGGGGTCCCAGACCTTCATCGAGAAGTAGGAGTCCTGGCGGCGGTCGCAGGGCGTGAGTCCCTGGTTCATGGCTTCGGTATAGACAAAGAGCTTGAACGTAGAGCCGGGCTGGCGCTGAGCCGTCACTTTGTCATATTTCCACGAGTTGAAGTCGATGTCGCCCACCCATGCCTTGACGTAGCCGGTGTTGGGCTCAATGGCCACGAAGCCGCAATGCATGAACCGTACCATGTAGCGTATGCTGTCGAGTGTCGACATCTCGCGCTCCACGGTGCCCTTTTCATAGTCGAACAGCTTAACCGTGTGGGGCTTGTTGAGGTAGTAGGCGATACTGTCGGGCTGGTTGGGGAATTTCTTCGTCAGCACTTTGTAATAGGGCTGGCGCTTGGCAATATCCTCGATGAAACCGGCAATTTCCTGATGGCGCTCGTCCTGCCAGGGGTTGGTCTTGCCCCAGTGCTGGTTGAAGTTGTTCTGCACCTGCCTCATCTGCTTTGTGGCGGCTGCCTCGGCATAGCGCTGCATGCGGGTGTCGAGTGTGGTGTAGATCTGCAGGCCGTCGGTATAGAGGTCGTAGCCGTTGTCGCGGCACCACTCCCTCAGTTCGTTGGCCACCGCCTCGCGGAAGTAGTTGGCCTTGCCGTCGTAGGCGTTCTCGACGCTGAAGTCAAGCTCTATCTCGGTGGTCTTCAGCGAGTCGAAGGCCGCTTGCGTCAGGTGGTTGTGCTTCACCATGTTGTCGAGCACGACGTTGCGGCGCTTGATGGCATTGTCGGGATGAATACGCGGATTATAATAGGTGGTGGCCTTGAGCATGCCCACCAGCACGGCAGCCTGTTCGGCGGTCAACTCCTTTGGCGTGATGCCGAAGTAGGTCTTGGCCGCTGTCTTGATGCCAAAGGCGTTAGAGCCGAAGTCGACGGTATTGGCATACTGCGTCAGAATCTCCTCCTTGGTGAAGAAGTACTCCAGCTTGTAGGCCGTTATCCACTCCTTGCTCTTCATAATGAGCATTTTCAGACCGGGAATGCGGCCGAGCAGTCCGGTGGAATACTCGGTGCGGACGCGGAAGAGGTTCTTGGCCAGCTGCTGGGTAATGGTCGAGGCGCCGCGTGCGTCGTCGTGCAGCAGATAGTCTTTGAGGGCAGCTCCGAAGGCGGTGAAGTCGATGCCGTGGTGCGAGTAGAACCGCTCGTCCTCGGTATCGATGAGTGCCTGCCAGAAGACGGGGTTGACGTCCTCATAGTCGACGGGTGTGCGGTTTTCGCTGAAGAACTTTCCTATCTGCTGTCCGTCAGCGCTGTATATCTCCGATGCCTGTGCCGGCCGCTTGTCCTTGATGGTCTGCATGGACGGCGACTTGCCAAAGAGCCACAGGAAGTTGAAGTTGACGGCCAGCAGGTAGAGTACGAACATCACGACGAGGGAGGCCACTGTTGAGACAATCTTGATGTACCAGGGACGGCCCTTGAAGATGCCGATGTACCAGCCGAAGATGCCTTTCACGCCTCGCCAACAGCGGGTCAGAATATTATTTCCTTTTTCTTCTTTACTCATATTGATTTATGTAGTTCATTATTGATTCTTGGTGGTCGGGGTGGAACCACCTCATCTGTTCGTCGCGCTTGAACCACGTCAGTTGCTTGCGGGCGTAGCGGCGCGTGTTACCCTTGATGCGCTCGACGGCCTCGTCCAAGTTCCAGATGCCGTCGAAATAGTTGAACAATTCTTTGTAACCTACAGTATTCAAGGCGTTTTCGTCTCTATATGGCAGCATCGATTTAGCTTCGTTGAGCAGTCCGTCGGCCATCATTTGGTCTACCCGCAGGTTGATGCGTTTGTACAATTCCTCGCGTTCACGGTTGAGTCCGATCTTGATGATGTCGAATGGGCGTTGCTGCCGCGTGGCCTTGCGGAATGAGGAGTAGGTCTTACCCGTCATGTGGCATATTTCAAGGGCGTGGACAACACGACGCGGATTCTGGCGGTCGACGATGTCGTAGTGCTCAGGGTCGAGTTGTTTCAGTTCTGCCACTAGAGCCTCCAGCCCCTCTTCAGCCAGCCGGCGCTTCATGGTGGCGCGGGTCGCGTCGTCAACCGTCGGAATGTCGTCGATGCCGTTGCAGACGGCGTCGATATACATCATTGAGCCGCCCGACAGCAGAGCGTATTCGCCCGACAGGAAGAGTTCATCGAGCAGGGCCATCACGTCCTGTTCGTACATGGAGGCGCTGTAGTAGTCGCCGATGCTGAGCGTTCCTACAAAATAGTGCTTGACGGCCTTCAGTTGTTCTTCGGTAGGCGAGGCGGTGCCGATTTTCAGTTCGCGAAACAACTGCCGCGAATCGGCATTGATGATTGGAATGTCGAGCTGCCGGGCTATCTGCATACAGAGGTCGGTCTTCCCGACGGCTGTAGGTCCCGTAACGACAATGAGTTTCTTGCTCCTCCTCAACTTCTCATCTCCTCATCTCCTCAACTCCTCATCTCCTCACCGAATCACCCCGCGCTTGGAGTTCTCGATGAACGAGCAGATGTATTCCACTTCTTTCGAGTTGGGATACTTGGCACGTGCCTCGGCAATACCGTCCTTCAGCACCCCTTGCGCGTAAATAATACGGTAGGCGTCGTGGATGGCCTCTATCGTGGCATTGTCGAATCCCCGGCGGCGCAGTCCTATCAGGTTGACGCCTGCAAAGCGCACGGGCTCCTTTCCGGCAATGATGTATGGCGGAATGTCCTGACTGGTGCGCGAGCCTCCCTGGAACATGATGAAGCTGCCTACGCGGCAGAACTGGTGGAACAGGCAGGTGGCCGAAATGATGGCATAGTCCTCGACCACGACCTCGCCGGCAAACTTCGTTGAGTTGCCGATGATGCAGCCGTTGCCGATGACGCAGTCGTGGGCCACGTGCATGTTCTCCATCAGCAGGTTGCCGTTGCCGACGACGGTCTTACCCTTTGAGGCTGTGCCTCGGCTGATGGTCACGTTCTCGCGGATGGAGTTGTTGTCGCCAATCTCGCAGGTAGTGTCCTCGCCCTGGAACTTAAGGTCCTGGGGCTTGGTTGATATGCTGGCGCCGGGAAAGAACTCGTTGTTGTTGCCGATGCGGGCGCCATAGTGTATGGTGACGCTGTTCAGCAGCTTGTTGTTGTCGCCGATGACGACGTTCTTGTCAATCACGCAGAACGGTCCAATCACATTGTTGTCGCCGAGTTTTGCCTCGGGGTCGACGATGGCCAATGGGTGTATTGTGTTCATTTACTATTTGTTTTTAACGATTTGAGCGGTGAAACTGGCTTCGGTGACTACATGGTCGCCAACGAAGACATAACCTTTCATCGACGAGACGCCGTGACGGACGGGAGCCAGGAGGTCGACCTTGAAGACGAGCGTGTCGCCGGGCACGACCTTCTGACGGAACTTCACGTTGTCAATCCTCATGAAGTAGGTCGACCAGCGCTCAGGCTCCTCAAGTGAGTTCAGCACCAAAAGTCCGCCACATTGTGCCATAGCCTCTACCTGGAGCACGCCGGGCATGACGGGCTCCTGGGGGAAGTGTCCCTGGAAGAAGGGCTCGTTCGATGTGACGTTCTTGATGCCGACGATGCTCATCGGGCCTAAGGCCACCACCTTGTCGACCAGCTGCATGGGATAGCGGTGGGGCAGCAGTTCGCGGATGCGGTTCACGTCCATGACCGGCTCGTCGTTGGGGTCGTAGATAGGAGCCTGAATCTCGTGCTTGCGTATTTCCTTGCGCATGAGCCGTGCAAACTTATTGTTGATGGTATGTCCGGGACGTGTGGCAATGATGCGGCCCTTGATGGGCTTGCCTATCAGGGCCATGTCGCCGACGATGTCGAGCAGCTTGTGGCGCGTACACTCGTTCTCCCAGACCAGCGGCTTGTGCTGTATATAGCCTAAGTCGTTGGCGTCGCGGTGCTCTACGCCGATCATGTCAGCCAGCATGTCGAGCCGTTCCTGTGTGGTCTGGCGCTCGTAGATAACGATAGCGTTGTCCAGGTCGCCACCCTTGATCAGGTTGGCCTGCAGCAAGGGCTCAATATCGCGGACAAAGACAAACGTGCGGGCTGGGGCAATTTCGGTTGGGAAGTCCTCAACCTTGTTGACGGTGGCAAACTGTGAGTTGATAAATTTCGACTCGAACGAGCACATGACTGTGAGCGAGAACTCGTCGTCGGGCAGGATGGTGATGCACGAACCGCTTTCCTCATCCTTCACCTCAATCTTCTTGCGGATGATGTACCAGTCCTTGGGTGCATTTTGCTCTTCAATGCCAATCTCTTGTATCTTCTCAACATACTTAATGGCAGAGCCGTCAAGGATGGGGAACTCCGGACCGTTGACCTGTATCAGGCAGTTGTCGATGCCCAGGGCATAAAGGGCCGAGAGTGCATGCTCTACGGTCGATACGCGCAGGTTGTCGCCCTTGCCCAGAACCGTTCCACGCTGCGTGTCGACGACGTTCTCGGCGACAGCATCAATGGTAGGCATGCCATCCAGGTCGATGCGCTGAATGGTGTAGCCGTTGTTTTCAGGTGCCGGGTTGAAGGTTACTGTAAGGCTGAGACCTGTATGCAGGCCTTTGCCGCACAATGAAAAACTTCCTTTTAATGTCTTTTGTTTCATATCTCTTAAAGTTTCTTTTTCAGTTCGTCAATTTCGCGCTGCAAGGCAGCAATCTGGCGGTACATCTCAGGCAGCTTGGCATCAAGGGCCCTGGCCTTGAAGTACATCTTGGGGTTCACGGCAGGAGCACCGATGAGTTGTTCGCCGTTGCCCTTGGTATTGCTGATGACGCCGCTCTGTGCGCCGACAAAGGTCCTGTCGGCAATGGTGATGTGACCTGAGAAGCCTGCCTGGCCGCCGACCATGCACCATGCGCCGACCTTCGTAGAGCCGGCCAGGCCTGCCTGGGCCGACATGACGGTGTTCTCGCCAATCTCGCAGTTGTGGCCCACCTGAATGAGGTTGTCCAGTTTTACGCCGCGATGAATGATGGTCTGGCCCATTGTCGAGCGGTCAATGCAGGTGTTGGCGCCTATCTCCACGTCGTCCTCGATGATGACGATGCCTATCTGCGGAATCTTCTCGTAGCCTTCCTGGTTAGGCGCAAAGCCAAAACCATCGGCACCGATGACGGCTCCGGCGTGAATGGTCACGTGCTGGCCGATGCGGGTGCCGTCGTAGATGGTTACGTTGGGGAAAATACGCGTGCCGTCGCCAATGACGACGCCGTCGCCGATGTAGCAGAACGGCCCGATATACACGTCCTTGCCGATTGTGGCTGACGGCGACACGAAAGCTAGCGCGTCGACGCCCGTCTTCTTGGGCTTCATCGAGTCATAAATCTGCAGCAGCCGCGCCACGCTCTCATAGGCATTCTTCACACGGATGAGGGTAGGGGCGACAGGCTTTTCAAGCGCCACGTCCTCATTGATGAGAACGACGGACGACTTTGTGTCATATAGAAAGTGGGTGTACTTGGGATTCGAGAGGAACGAGATGGCGCCCTCGCGGCCTTCTTCAATTTTGGCAAAGGAGCTGACCTTGGCATTTTCGTCACCTTCAATCCGTCCTTCAATTAGCTCTGCAATCTGTTTCGCTGTAAATTCCATAAGGGTTGTTTCTGAATTTGCATGCAAAGGTAGCAAAAATTATTCGAAACGCTGATAACAGAGGTAATATTTTCTTATTTTTTTAGAAAGTAACTGCACATTTAGCAATTCGGAAGCTTCGGAAATATCGCGCGTTGAGCCGTCTTTGTAAAGAATTGTGATACTGTCGTCCGTCGTGTCGTACATGTCCTTCTGGATGGTGTTGATGCTCATCATGTAGCGGCGGGCGTCGTCGGTACTGATGCCCATCTTCTGGGCTATCTCGCTGGCCAGCTGACCGATGCACGCCTCGTCGGCGGGCGTCTCGCTGACCTCCACCTTGAAGATGTGCCTGTCGAGCATGTCGGTAGCAAGCGTCGAGAGTATCTTGTCGTCGCTGTACTTCCAGGCTTTCAGCGCACTCCAGATATCGCTGTCGTCGAGGTCGCCATACATGCCGAGCGTTTCCTCATGGCTGTCAAACCAGGTTTTGTCGACTTCATTCTGCAGGAAATACTTCAGCGGGGGCGAGGCAAACAGGTCCTTCCCGCCGCGTGTCAGTTCCTTGGCCCTCGTCAGCGTGTTGACCAATACTTTTTCACAGGCTACGGCCGTCTTGTGCAGGTATACCTGCCAGTACATCAGCCGTCTTGTTGTCAGGAAATTTTCAAGTGAATAGATTCCTTTCGACTCAATGACCAGTGAATCGTCTACAACATTCAGCATTTTGATGAGTCGCGCCGACCCGATGATTCCCTCGGTAACGCCTGTGAAAAACGAGTCGCGGCGCAGGTAGTCGAGACGGTCCATGTCGAGCTGGCTTGATATCAACTGGTGCAGGAACTGCTTCGGATACTCGCCCTTGAAGATGCTGATGGCAAGGTTCAGCTGGCCACCCGTCTGGCGGTTGATGCGCTCCATCATCAGCAGCGAGATGTCCTCGTGCGAGATGCCGTGTATCAGCGTGTGCTCAAGCACGTGCGAGAAGGGGCCGTGCCCGATGTCGTGCATCAGGATGGCGGCCTGCACGGCCTCTGCCTCCGAGTCGAAGATGAAGTTCCCCTTCTGCTGGAGCGTCAGTATGGCCTCGCTCGTCAGGTGGAAGGCGCCCAGCGAGTGCTGGAACCGCGTGTGGCGGGCGCCGGGATAGACCACCGATGCCAGCCCCAGCTGGTTGATGCGGTTCAGGCGTTGCATAAGGGGATGCCGTACGACGTCGTACAGCAGTCCCCTCGGAATCTTGATGAACCCGAATACCGGGTCGTTGATGATTGTGTGGTCGTTCATTGTGAATGTGCGGGGATTCACGGCCGTTACTCACCCTTCAGGCTGTTGCACCTGTCGGTATAGAACTTCTTGAAGTCGCTCCACTTGTAGTAGGGGTAGTTGTCGGCGGGCAGTGGCAGCGTGGCCTCGCTGCCGTTCAGCAGACATTTCACCAGCACGTCGGCGGCCTGCTTCTTGCTGCGGTAGAAGATGAGCTGAATGTTGCAGGCTTTGCAGGTTTCCCAGTTCTGGTAGCAGTTCTTCACCTCGTAGGGGTCTTCAGGGTCGCGGTCGGCGCCGTTGATGCCCATGAGTATGTGGAGTGGGCCTAAGCGGTCGTCGTGGCCGAAGCGCAGGTCGGCTATGCGGTCGCTACTGCCATCAATCACGGCGTCGGCCTTCCTGATGATGTCCTCCAGGATGGGGATTGTCATGTTCTTGCGGGGGAAGAGCCATGAGTAGGTGCCCAGGTTTGAGCTTTCCCAGCGGTTGGCAATGTCCTGGTCGGTCATGAGGCTGCCCATCATGCCCTCGTGGCCGATGTTGGGCAGCGAGGTGTAGAGGTTGATGAAGTTCTCGCCGATATGGTGCGTGCTGCCGGGCAGGCCCTCGGTGCTGGTGAAGGCACGCTTGACAACCGTTTCGCCGAGGTTGTCGACGTACTTGAACTGGTCGCGGTTCTTCTCAAACCGGGGCTTGGTGCTTGGGAAGTCGCGGCGGGCAGGGTTCTGACGGTCGTCGGGCACGACGCCGTCGAGGGTGAAGCGCGACGACTGCTCGCGGATCTCTATCTTCGGGTTACACTGCACCAGTTCCTGGCAGAAGCCCGACATGCTGATGACGCAGCGCCCGCTGAGCGAGGCGATGGCCAGCACGTTGCCGCCCTTCTTGAACACCTCGGGGAAATTGTTGTACATGGTTCGGGCTATGCGCTGATGCTGCTCCCAGCCCAGGTCGCTCAGTTCGCTGACGCCCGTGGCCAGCTCCGTCTTCGCGGCGTCGAACTTCTTGCGGAATTCCTCGCCGGCTGCCGTGAGTTGGTTTTTGCGGTGGGCGATGGTCAGCACGCTGTCCATCTCGCGGTAGAGCATGGCGTTCCAGTAGTAGCGCGAGCCGTGGCGCCCGTAGTGGCTGATGTAGAAGGGCTTATGGCCTTTCGGGGCCTTTGTCAGCTTGGCGGTAGCCCCTGTATAGGGGTAGTCAGTGCCGTAGGCTTTCCGCGGGTCGGCCTTCAGCTGTTCTAATGCGGGTGTTGTCTGTGCCCATGTTGCCAGAGCGAACGACCAGAGAACAAGGATGTTAAGTAATTTCTTCATAGGTTAGTATTAATTAAATGAATAGTTAAATCAGCAGTCACTACATTTGTCGCAGGGCGGCAATGAGTTCGTTGTTCTCGTTCTTAGTGCCGACGGTAATGCGCAGGCAGTCACGGCAGAGCTTGATGCGTGTGCGGTTGCGGACAATAATCCCTTGTTCGACAAGGCTGTCGTAGATGCCCTGAGCATCGGTCATCTTGGCGAGGAAGAAGTTGGCCTCGGTGGGGTAGACTTTTTCGCAGATAGGGAGCAGCCGGAAGGCGTCGATCATGCGGCTGCGCTCAAGATTGAGCATGCGCACCCACTTATCGACCTGGAAGGGGTCGGCGAGGGCCTCGAGAGCCTGCTTCTGGGTGAGCAGATTGACATTATAAGGATATTTCACCTTATTATATATCCCAATGATTTCAGGCGAGGCGAAGGCCATGCCAAGACGGATGGCTGCGCAACCCCATGCCTTCGACATGGTGTTGAGCACGATGAGATTGGGATGTTTGGCCAGTTCGGTGCGCAGCGAGGGCTGCGAAGAGAAGTCGCTATAAGCTTCGTCGACGATGACAATGCCCTCAAAGGCGTTGATGGTGTTAATGATTTCATCGCGTATAAGGCAGTTGCCCGTTGGGTTGTTGGGCGAACAGAGCCAGATGATTTTTGTCTTCGAGTCGCAGGCGGCCAGCAGGCGGTCGGCAGTTATCTGGTAGTTGTCGTCGAGCAGCACGGGGCGGTACTCCACATCGTTGATGTCGGCACATACCTTGTACATGCCATAAGTCGGTTCAATGGCCACAACATTGTCGATGCCCGGACGGCAGAAGCAGCGGTAGGGCAGATCGATGGCCTCGTCGCTGCCGGTGCCGAGGAAGACACACTCAGCGGGCACGCCCTTCACCTTCGATATGGCTGCCTTCACCTCCAGTTGCAGGGGGTCGGGGTAGCGGTTTACGGGATTGTTGTAGGGATTCTCGTTGGCATCGAGAAACACGTGAGCCTCACGTCCAGCATACTCGTTGCGGGCGCTGCTATAGGGTGCGAGCGACCAGATGTTTGGTCGCACCAATTCTTCTAACGGTTTCATTTTAAACTGTTTATTCTGACGGTCATCGCGTTCTTGTGGGCATCGAGCTGCTCGGCCTCGGCCATGAGTTCCACTGCTCGGCCAATGCTGCGCACGCCCTCTTCTGTCAAGTGTTGGAAAGTCACCTTGCGGCAGTAGCTGTCAAGGTTGACGCCGTTGTAGGCGGTAGCGTAGCCGTGAGTGGGCAGCGTGTGGTTGGTGCCGCTGGCATAGTCGCCGGCACTCTCGCAGGCATATTGCCCAAGGAAGACGCTTCCTGCATTGACCACCCGCTCGGCCATTTCCTCATAGTTGGCGGTCTGCAGAACAAGGTGCTCGGGAGCGTAGGCATTCGACAGGTCCATAGCCTCCTTCAGGTCGCGCACCAGTATAATGAGGCTGTTCTCAAGGGCCCGCTGCGCTATCTCCTTGCGGGGAAGTTTGTCGAGCTGGCGGTCCACCTCCTGCTGCACGTCGTCAATGAGCTTGTGCGAAGTGGTGATAAGCACAACCTGCGAGTCAACGCCGTGTTCAGCTTGCGACAACAGGTCGGCAGCCACAAACTCCGGACTGGCCATGTCGTCAGCGATGACGCACACCTCAGAGGGTCCTGCAGGCATGTCGATGGCCACGTCGTGCAGGCTGACCTGCTGCTTGGCTGCCATGACGTACTGATTGCCGGGGCCGAAAATCTTGTAGACCTTGGGCACCGACTCCGTGCCGTAGGCCATAGCGCCGATAGCTTGAACACCGCCAATCTTGAATATCCTGTTGACACCAGCCACGCGTGCAGCCACCAGGATGGCAGGATTGACACAGCCCTGGCGGTCGGGTGGGGTGCAGAGTACAATCTCCTTGCACCCGGCAATCTTGGCAGGCGTGGCCAGCATGAGCACCGTCGAGAACAGGGGAGCCGTGCCGCCGGGAATGTAGAGTCCTACCTTCTCGATGGCCACACTTTTCTGCCAGCAGACAACGCCGGGCTGCGTCTCCACCTTCTTCGAACGGAAGCGTTGCGACTCATGGAACTTCTGGATGTTCTCATGAGCCAGCTCAATGGCCTCGCGCAGTTGTTTTGAAATCTTGCTTTCAGCATCAGCCATATCGTCATCGCTGACAGCCAGTGAGTCAAGGTCGACGTGGTCGAACTTCAGTTCATAGCCCTTAACGGCCTCGTCGCCTCGCTGCCTGATGTCGGCCAGCACGTTGGCTACGGTTTGGTTGAGTTCTGTAACGTCGAGGTGCGGTCGCTCGACAATGCTTGCCCACTCTTCGCGGGCGGGATATTTGATGATGTTCATAATATCATTTTTTCAATCGGGGTGACCAGGATGCCCTGTGCACCCATCTCCTTCAGTTTGCCGATGATTTCCCAGAAACGCTTCTGGTCGAGCACGGTGTGTACCGAGCACCACTCTTCGTCGGCCAGCGGGATGATGGTGGGGCTCTTCAGACCCGGCAGCACGCTGATGATTTCCTCAAGGCGGGCCTTGGGAGCGTTCATGCGTACATATTTCTTATCTTCAGCATCCTTGACGGCCTTAAAGCGGAATAGTATCTGCTCCAGAATGTCGCGTTTCTCGGCGTCCATGCCCTTGTGGCCTATGAGCAGGGCCTCGCTCTGCATCACCACTTCCACCTCACGCAGGTTGTTCGAAACCAGCGTCGAGCCGCTGCTGACGATGTCGAAGATGCCGTCGGCCAGCCCGATGCCCGGGCTTATTTCCACCGAGCCGGTGATGACGTGAACCTCAGCCGTGATGTCGTTCTCCAGCATGAAGTTATGCAGGATGTTGGGGTACGAGGTGGCTATCTTCTTGCCGTTGAACCACTGCGGCCCCGTGTAGTTGATTTCCTTGGGAATAGCCAGCGAGAGGCGGCACTTTGAGAATCCTAAACGCGAGATAATCTCAGCATCCTCGCCACGTTCAACAAACTCATTTTCTCCAACAACGCCAATGTCGGCCACGCCCGACGCCACACTCTGGGGTATGTCGTCGTCGCGAAGATAGAGCACTTCGAGTGGGAAATTGCTCGATTGAACAAGCAGCGTGCGCTTTGTGGCGCTTACCTTGATGTCTGCCTCGCTGAGCAGATTCATTGTGTCTTCAAACAGACGTCCTTTCGATTGAACTGCGATTCTTAACATGTATAAAGTCTAATTATCTTGAAAAAGTGCTGCAAAAGTACATAAAAAATTCCGATTGTGCAATTAAATGTGTAATTTTGCGCCCAAATTGTAGAGAAATTGAAGTTTAACGTCGTATATATCGTCATATTGGCCCTTTTATTGGTCGCTTGCCGTGAGCAGAAGCCGCAGGGCAAGGTGGTAGCGCCCTGGGGCGAGGTCATGGACTCCATGGACGTCGACGACGACTTTGACCTTGAGGAAATTCAGAGCGGCGGTGAGATGATACTGCTCACCCTGAGCGGCCCGCAGTACTACTACGACTATCATGGCCGCCATCTGGGCACGCAGTACCTGCTGGCGCTGAAGTTTGCCGAGCAACTGGGAGTCCGCCTCCGCGTTGAGGTGTGCCGCGACTCGGTTGAGATGCAGCAGAAACTCGATGCCGACGAGGGCGATATCATGGCCGCCACCGAGGTGGGGCGGCTCGTGGCAAGTCCCGCCAAGGACGACTTGGAACGTGAGCTTCAGGCCTGGAACAGTCCCGAACGGCTTGAGGAGGTGCGCAAGCAGGAGGCCTATCTGTTGAGCAGCCGCAGCGTCAAACGCCGTGTTTTCTCGCCCATGCTCGATCGCAAGGGCGGCGTCATCTCCCACTACGACGGCCTTTTTATGCAACATTGCCGCTCCATTCGCTGGGACTGGCGCCTCATGGCAGCCCAAGCCTATCAGGAGTCAACCTTCGACCCCAAGGCCACCTCTTGGGCAGGAGCTAAGGGACTGATGCAGATCATGCCGGCCACAGCCGACCACCTGGGGCTGCCACGCGACCAGATGTACGATCCCGAAAAGAGCATTGCCGCAGCAGCCAAGTATATCGGCGAGCTTGAACAGACTTTCAGCGACATTCAGGACCGCCGCGAGCGTATCAACTTCATACTCGCAGCCTACAACGGCGGCAGTCATCACATACGCGACGCGATGGCCCTCTGCCAGCGCGACGGTCGCAACGCCCACCAGTGGTCCAACATTTCCGAGTATGTCTTGAAGCTTGCCCAGCCTCAGTATTATAATGACCCGATTGTGAAGTACGGCTACATGCGTGGCTCAGAGACGGCCGACTATGTTGCCAAGATCAACCAGCGTTGGGCTGATTACCGTCAGGTGAAAAGTCCCCGCCAGGGCTTTACCCAGGCTCCGCGCAAGGCCACTCGAAAGACAAATAAGTATAACATCTGACCGCGGCAGTTTTCGCTTTCTTACTCTTCTGACTAAGCTCAGTAACACTCCCGCCGCTACCCGGCGGGTATAGGCCATTTTACCGGCGGGTAAAGCACCTTTACCCGGCAGTAAACGCGCAGTTTGAACGGCACTAAATTTGCATCAGGTCGCTGATGACGAGGTCGCTGACGAAGAGACCTTGGCGGGTGAGGATGAGCCGGCTGCCGGAGAGACGCAGGAGCCCTGCGCCGATGTGCTTTTGTGCAAGCGGAAGGATGTATTGGCGGTCGGCGTCGGTGAGCGTGCTGAGGTCGAGGCCGTCGCATGTGCGCAGGGCGAGCATCACGCGGTCATTATAACGGGTAACGCCGTCGAGAATTTCGAAGCCGAAGTCGGGGGTGCCGCTCTCAATGCCGTTGATATAGGCGTTGATGTCGCTGACGTTCCATTGGCGGCGCTGACGGTCATAACTATGTGCGGCGGCGCCGAGGCCAATGTAAGGTTGGTCGGTCCAGTAGCTGTTGTTGTGGCGCGAGCGGAAGCCTAGTCGTGCGAAGTTCGAGATTTCGTAGTGCTCGTAGCCGGCTTGTGTGAGCCGGTCGATGAGGGTGTAGTACATCTGGCGCTCAGTCTCCTCGTCGGCAGAACTGACGTTCATCCGCTGCAGCGGCGTGTCGTCCTCGATGGAGAGACAATAGGCCGAGATGTGCTCGATGCCGAGGTCGAGGGCGCAGGCGATGTCGTGCTGCCACTCGTCGAGAGTCTCGCCGGGGAAGCCGTACATCAGGTCGATGCTGATGTTGCTGATGCCGGCACGGCGCAGTCGGCCGACGGCCTCGGCTATTTGTGCCGATGTGTGGCGCCGGCGGAGGAAGCGGAGGCGGCTGTCGTCGAATGTCTGGGCACCCATCGACACGCGGTTGATGCCGAGCTGCGACACTGTCGCAGCAAAGGATACGGTCACGTCGTCGGGATTGGCCTCGATGGTGACCTCTGCCTGAGGAGAGAGGGAATACACCTTATTAATATATAGGAACAGCTGCTCTAATTGCGCGATGGTCAGTTGGCTGGGCGTACCGCCGCCGAGGTAGACGGTGTCTATCGCCGTGCCACCTCTTGACACCATCTCGCGGCACACCGCATCGACGTATCGTTGGCGCAGGTCGAGCGACGTGGTGGAGTAGAAGGCGCAATAGATACAGCGGCTTCTGCAGAAGGGTATATGGATGTATAATCCTGCCATATCGCGTGCAAAAGTACTAATAATGTTTAATATTTGAAAGCTTTCTTTGGTGTTTTCGCGAAAAATGACTAATTTCGGCGACGATTTTGAAGAAAGCATCCAATATTCATACAAAAATCTAAAACGATATGAAGGTATATCAAACAAACGAAATCAAAAACATTGCACTGCTTGGCAGTGCGGGTAGCGGCAAGACTACTCTTGCCGAAGCAATGGTCTACGAGGCTGGCATCATCAAGCGCCGCGGCACCGTAGAGGGTAAGAACACGATGAGCGACTACTTCCCCGTGGAGCAGGAGTATGGCTACTCGGTATTCTCGACCGTCTTCCACACCGAGTGGAACGGCAAGAAACTGAACATCATCGACTGTCCGGGTTCCGACGACTTCGTGGGCGGTGCCATCACGGCCCTGAATGTCACCGACCAGGCCGTCATCCTGATCAATGGTCAGTACGGTCCTGAGGTGGGCACGATGAACGCCTTCCGCAACACCGACAAGCTGAAGAAGCCCGTCATCTTCCTCGTTAACCAGCTCGACCGCGACAACTGCGACTTCGACCAGATCCTGGGTCAGCTGAAGGATGTCTACGGCCCGAACTGCGTGCCCGTTCAGTATCCTATCGCCACGGGTGCCGGCTTCAACGCCGTCATCGATGTACTGCTGATGAAGAAGTACTCCTGGAAGCCCGAGGGCGGCGCTCCCATCATCGAGGAAATTCCTGCCGACCAGCTCGACAAGGCCAAGGAGATGAAGGCTGCTCTCGTGGAGGCTGCCGCCGCTGGCGACGATACGCTGATGGAGAAGTTCTTCGAGACCGAGGACCTCAGCGAGGACGAGATGCGCGAGGGTATCCGCAAGGGCCTGGTGACGCGCTCCATCTTCCCCGTGTTCTGCGTCTGCGCAGGCCGCGATATGGGCGTTCGCCGTCTCATGGAATTCTTAGGCAACGTCGTTCCTTTCGTCAGCGAGATGCCCGTCATCAAGAATGCTGCCGGTCAGGACGTGCCTGCCGATGCCAATGGTCCCGAGTCGCTCTACTTTTTCAAGACTGGTGTGGAGCCTCATATCGGTGAGGTGTCTTATTTCAAGGTGATGAGCGGCGCCGTGAAGAGCGGCGACGACTTGACCAATGCCGACCGTGGCTCGAAGGAGCGCATCGGTACGCTCTATGCCTGCGCTGGTGCCAACCGTATCCAGGTTGACGAGCTGAAGGCTGGTGACATCGGCTGCACAGTGAAGCTGAAGGACGTGAAGACCGGTAACACGCTGAACGGCAAGGACATCGACTGGAAGTTCAACTTCATCAAGTATCCCAACTCTAAGTTCTCGCGTGCCATCAAGGCTGTCAACGAGGCTGAGACTGAGAAGATGATGGCTGCCCTGCAGAAGATGCGCCAGGAAGACCCGACATGGGTGGTCGAGCAGTCGAAGGAACTGCGCCAGATCATCGTCCACGGTCAGGGTGAGTTCCACCTGCGCACGCTGAAATGGCGTATGGAGAACAACGAGAAAATTCAGATTGAATATCAGGAGCCGAACATTCCGTATCGTGAGACCATCACCAAGATGGCCCGCGCCGACTACCGCCACAAGAAGCAGTCGGGTGGTGCCGGACAGTTCGGTGAGGTACACCTCATTCTGGAGCCCTACACCGAGGGTATGCCTGATCCCACCTCGTTCACCATCAACGGCCAGGAGTTCAAGATGAACATCAAGTCGAAGGAAGAGAAGGACCTGGAGTGGGGCGGCAAGCTCGTCTTCATCAACAGTGTCGTCGGTGGTGCCATCGATATGCGCTTCATGCCTGCCATCCTGAAGGGTGTCATGGAGCGTATGGAGCAGGGCCCGCTGACCGGTTCGTATGCCCGCGACGTCCGCGTCATCGTCTACGACGGTAAGATGCACCCGGTTGACTCCAACGAACTGTCGTTCATGCTCGCAGCTCGCAATGCCTTCTCGGCAGCCTTCAAGGAGGCCGGCCCGAAGGTGCTCGAGCCCATCTACGACCTTGAGGTGCTCGTGCCCGGCGACTACATGGGTGACGTGATGAGCGATCTGCAGGGACGCCGCGCCATCATCATGGGTATGGACTCTGAGGCCGGCTACCAGAAGCTGTCGGCTAAGATTCCTCTCAAGGAGCTGGCCAGCTACTCTATTGCCCTCTCGTCGCTGACGGGCGGCCGTGCTTCGTTCAATACCAAGTTCTCGAGCTACGAGCTCGTGCCGAACGATATCCAGCAGGAGCTCATCAAGCAGCACGAGGCCGAGATGAAGGAAGAAGACTGATTAGCTTTACCAATCAATATCCGTTCGGGGATGCTCTCACACTGTGGGAGCATCCCATTCATTTATTAAATAAGCCTTCATCCGCTTCTGTAAGGAGAATAGCGTATGTGCGAAAAAAAAGGTTTATAATTGCCTACACTGCTTACACTAGACAATAAGGTGTTGAATATCAGAATGTTTCTTTGTGTAAGCAAATGTGTTTAGTGTAGGCAAGTGGCTTGTGGCGTTCTTAAAAAGAGGGTACTATTACCTAAATAGACATCATCGCTTTTGAGCGTTCCCACGGCCTGGGACGTTTGTCCCAAGCCGTGGGACAAACGTCCCAGGCTGTGGGAACGGTGACAAAGTGCCGCCTTTCAATTTGTTCCACAGACTGGAATAAATATTCCATAGTGTGGAACGTTTGTTCCAGGCTGTGGAAACGGTTGGAATGTGTGGACTTGGTGAATGTTGGGCTAGGTTGGGGTAGGAGAGTCGGGCAAGTCAGAAAGTCAGTGTAGGCAGTTGCCTACACTAAACGCATTTGCCTACACAAAGGAGTGTCTTGATAACCAACGTCTTATCGTCAAGTGTAAGCAGTGTAGGCACTTTAAAACTTTATTACTTGCGTATGCGTGCGAACATTATTTTATAATAGCAAGACAGGCTGACGAATGGCTTTGCTGCGTCGTGTTAGACCATTGTTACGTTCTTATTTGCAATCAAAAACGCGCAATTCTGTTAAATACTTGCAAAATACTGAAAATAATTAACTTAAAATATTGCAGGTTTTAAGAATTGACGTACCTTTGCAGCATCATGAAGAAAAGTACGATTTGGCTCATAGCAATTGTGATGGGGTTGTCCTTCTTAGGACTCCTCTTCCTGCAGCTCTCCTACATCGAGCAGATGGCGAAGATGAAGAAGGAGCAGTTTGACGAGTCGGTGAGCCGCAGCCTCTACCAGGCGTCGCACAACCTCGAACTGAACGAGACGCGGCGCTACTTAGAGAAGGACATCAACGAGACTGAGCGCCGCGCCTTCAAGCAAGACTCTATTATGGCTCGCTCGGGAATGCTGAACGACGTCATACAGCACACCCACCAGTACTCTGTAGCCGGCAAGGACGGTACCGTCTACTCATCGTTTGAGCTGAAGACCATCACCACGAAGCCTTCGACCATCCCGAAGGCCATGATACTTCGCTCGGACAGGAACTCTATCGACGAGGCATCGAAGTCGCTGCAGGCGATAGTGCGCAACCGCTACGTCTACCAGAAGGCGCTGCTCGACGAGGTGGTCTACAACATTCTGTACCAGGCCAGTGAGAGGCCTCTGAAAGAGCGCGTCAACTTCAAGCTGCTCGACCAGGAAATCAACACCCAGTTGCTGAACAACGGTATCAACATACCTTACCACTTCACAGTGTCGACCGCCGACGGCCGCGAGGTCTATCGCTGCCCTGACTATACTGATGAGGGACTGCGTTACAGCTATACGCAGGTGCTCTTCAGCCAAGACCCGTCGTCGAAGATGGGCGTGGTGAAGATTCATTTCCCCGATATGAACAGCTACATCATGTCGAGTGTGCGGTTCATGATTCCCGCCATCGTGTTCACCATCGTGCTGCTCATTACCTTTATCTTTACCATCGTGGTCATCTTCCGTCAGAAGCGCTATACTGAAATCAAGAACGACTTCATCAACAACATGACGCACGAACTGAAGACACCCATCTCGAGCATCTCGCTTGCTGCCCAGATGCTGGGCGACGACTCGGTAGCGAAGAGTCCGCAGATGCAGAAGCACCTGGGCGGCATCATCAACGACGAGTCGAAGCGGCTGAGGTTCCTCGTCGAGAGAGTGCTGCAGATGTCGATGTTCGACCGTAAGTCGGTGTCGTTCAAGAAGAAGGAGCTCGACCTGAACGAACTGCTCGAGCAGATAGCCTCTACGTTCTCACTGCGCGTGGAGCATACCGGCGGAAAGATCTTCTTAGAGATAGAGGCTGTCGACTCGGCCATCTACGTCGACGAGGTTCACTTCCAGAACGCCATTACCAACCTGATGGACAACGCCGTGAAGTATCGCAAGCCCGAGCAGCCGCTCAACCTCTATATCCGTACGTGGAACGAAAAGGGACGGCTGTGCTTCTCGATCCGCGACAATGGTCTCGGCATCAAGAAGGAGAACGTCAAGAAGATATTCGAAAAGTTCTACCGTGTGCATACCGGCAACGTCCACGACGTAAAAGGCTTCGGACTAGGCCTGGCCTACGTGAAGCGCATTATCGACCTGCATGAGGGCGAGATCAAGTGTGAAAGTGAATTGGGTAAGGGAACGACATTTACCGTCTCGTTGCCTATCCTGGAAGAAACATCATAGTATTAACAATAAAAACAGAAAGATTATGGAAGACAAGTTGAAAATTTTGCTTTGTGAGGACGACGAGAACCTGGGCATGCTGCTCCGTGAGTATCTGGCTGCAAAAGGCTATGAGGCAGAGCTGTGCCCCGACGGCGAGGCCGGCTTCAAGGCCTTCCTGAGAACGAAGTTCGATATTTGCGTGCTCGACGTGATGATGCCCAAGAAGGACGGCTACACGCTGGCACAGGAGATCCGTCAGGCTAATGCCGAGATTCCCATCATCTTCCTGACCGCCAAGACGCTGAAGGAAGACATTCTCGAGGGCTTCAAGCTCGGTGCCGACGACTACATCACTAAGCCCTTCTCGATGGAGGAGCTCGTGTTCCGTATTGAGGCCATCCTGCGCCGTGTACGCGGAAAGAAGAACAAGGAGTCAACGCTCTACCACATCGGCAACTTCACCTTCGACACCCAGAAGCAGCTGCTCTCCATCGGCGAGAAGCAGACGAAGCTCACCACCAAGGAGAACGAGCTGCTGGCACTGCTCTGCTCGCACGCCAACGAGATTCTACAGCGTGACTTCGCCCTGAAGACCATCTGGATTGATGACAACTACTTCAATGCCCGCTCTATGGATGTCTACATCACCAAACTGCGCAAGCACCTGAAGGAGGACCCGCAGATTGAGATTATCAACATCCACGGCAAGGGCTACAAGCTCATCACGCCGGAGGAAGAGTAAGCCTCCCCCCAACCCCCTCCCGTAGAGGGGGCTTTTTTAGCGAGACATGAACAGATACGTAAAATACTTAGGGATGGCGCTGATATTCATCGGCGTCCTCCTTTTGATAGTCTGCAAACTGGCCGGATGGCAGTCGAACGCTGAGCTGCTCATAGGGCTTGTTCTTGTCGTTTCGGGCTATTTTCTGCACGTTTGGCTGCAAAAACGGGGCCAGAAGTACTAAAAACCGTTAAAGTAGACGTAATTCTCAATCCTCAATTCTCAATTTTCAATAAAAAGTAGTACCTTTGCACCCGCTTTTGAGCAAACGTAACATTATTAATTATTTAACGTAGTATGAATCAATACGAAACCGTTTTCATTTTAACTCCCGTTTTGTCTGATGATCAGATGAAGGAAACGGCCGCAAAATTCGCCAGAAGTGATTAAGACCTTGGAGACCGCCTTCCGCCGCGACGAGAAGGTGATTCGTTTCCAGACTGTTAAACTCGACAAGTATGCCGCAGAATACGCTGAAAAGCGTCGCGCCAAGCTTGGCAAAAAAGAAGAGGAGGCTTAAATTATGGCAGAACAGAGTGAAATCCGCTATTTGAATGCTCCTTCTATCGACACGAAGAAGAAGAAGTACTGCCGTTTCAAGAAGAGCGGCATCAAGTACATTGACTACAAGGATCCCGAGTTCCTGAAGAAGTTCCTGAACGAGCAGGGTAAGATTCTGCCCCGCCGCATCACAGGCCGTCAAGCGCGCCCGCCAGATTGCGCTGCTGCCTTATGTAACCGATATGATGAAGTAAACATTAAGGAGGACAACGCATTATGGAAATTATACTGAAAGAAGATATTATCGGCTTAGGTTTTAAGAACGATATCGTAAACGTGAAGTCGGGCTATGGCCGTAACTACCTCATCCCTCAGGGTAAGGGCGTTATCGCATCTCCCTCTGCCAAGAAGATTCTGGCTGAGAACCTGCGCCAGCAGGCCCACAAGCTCGCTGCACAGAAGGCTGCCGCTGAAGAGCGCGCCAAGGTGCTTGAGGGTGTTGAGCTCGTCATTCCCGCAAAGGTCAGCATCACCGGTCAGCTCTACGGTTCTGTAGGTGCTGCTCAGGTGGCTGAGGAACTTGCTAAGATGGGCAAGGAGATTGACCGCAAGATCATCACCATGAAGGATGCCAAGAAGGTCGGCGACTATGTTGCCCAGGTACACTTCCACAAGGAGGTCACCGTTGATGTTCCCGTTAAGGTGGTTGCTGAGAATGCCGACGAGCTGAAGGCTATCGAGGATGCCGAGAAGGCTCTCCGTGAGGCTCCTGCAGCTGAGGAGGCACCCGTTGAGGAAGCTCCCGAGGCCGAGGAGGCTGAGGCTCCCGTTGCTGAGGAAGAAGCTCCTGCAGCTGAGTAATCATTATTGAATAATAGAATTCACAAATAATTATTAACCCCGCTGTCAAAGCAATCATTATTTATTAAACATTAAATCCTGATGGCCAGCCATCAGGATTTTTTTTAGTCTAAGTGGAACACTTCGTCGAGAGGAATCGTAACGGGCGAGTTGTCTGGATTGACCTCCATGATGTCGGCCATCATGTCCCACCATTTCTGCGTAATGGGGTCTACGTTCTCGGTGTCCTGTGAGTTGCCTTCCTTCGAGCACTCCTGGTAAGCAAAGAGGATGTTGGTGTCGCGGTCCCAGTAGATGCTGTAGTTTCCGACGCCTTGTTCCTTGATCATTTCCACGAGTTCAGGCCAGATGGCGGCGTGACGTTTTTGGTACTCTTTCTCGAAGCCGGGCTTCAGTTTCATTTTAAATGCGAATCTGCGTGTCATAATTGTTTTAGTTTTTTATGGATAAATAGTAGCCTAATCTGTAAAGCTTGAAGACGGTGAGGTTGGGGTTCTGTCCGCAGAGGTTGCGGCGCATGGCTGATCCCCAAAGACGGTGCAGCAGCGTGATGCAGTGGCGGACGATGCCAAGATGAATACCGTCGGCCAGTGTCAGCAGGCGTGAGTAGCCTTTCAGGTCGCTGCGGAATTCATAGAGAGTCTGCAGACTGCGCTCCACCTTTGCGACGTAATCCTCGTTGGTCTCATAGTCTGTCATGAGCACAGGGTTGTCGATATGGGCTATGCCGATGTGCTGTTGCTTGAACTGTTTGCCGAGCATGACATCCTCGTAGCCGCTTTTCCTGAACCGCTCGTCGAAGGGACAGCTGAGCATCGTATCGCGACGGATGAGGAAGTTGCACGAGCGGAACGACTGGTAGGGTCGCTGCTGGCGCATCTCAGCGGTGTGGTTGGGAGCCTCAGCCGTCTCGTAGCGGTAGCGCAGATTTGAGCGCAGCTCTTCAGTGTCGCCGCCGAAGCTGATGCCGCCCATGACGACAGAGGCATCCAATGGGGCGAGGTATCGGGTAAGCAACTGTGGTCCGGGCAGCTGCATGTCGCAGTCGAGGAACAGCAGCCACGGGTAGCGGCTCTGCCGGGCCAGGAAGTTGCGGGTGGCGGCTGCGCCAGAGTTCACCTCTTTTATAATATAGCGACAATGCGCCAGCTGGTTGATCTGGCTGTTCTGCTCCACGCACGATGTGTCGGTGGAGGCGTCGTCGGCGACTATGATTTCATACTCAATGCTAGTCTCTTCGGCTATTGCCTGGAGCTGACGGACAAAGCCCGTACAAACCGTGTTATAGACCGGAAGCAGTATGGATAATTCGTTTTTCTTCTGTTCCACGCTCCAAAATTACACAAAATCTGTGAAAAGAAAAAATATTCTCGCTAATATTTTGGTTTTTTGACTGAAAAGTAGTACCTTTGCACCCGCTATTACGAGATAATGGCATGAAATTCATTTTATTAATTACAAAATCAAACAATTAAATGGCAACAAAAATCAGATTGCAGCGCGGCGGCCGTAAGGGCTATGCAGTTTACCGCATCGTCATCGCCGACGCCAGAGCACCACGTGATGGTCGTTTTACTGAAAAGATTGGTATGTACAACCCCAACACCAATCCCGCCACAGTAGACTTGAATTTCGAGCGTGCTCTCTATTGGGTTGAGGTAGGTGCCCAGCCCACAGACACAGTACGCAACATTCTCAGCCGTGAGGGCGTTTACCTGATGAAGCACCTGAAGGGTGGCGTTAAGAAGGGCGCTTTCGACGAGGCTGCTGCACAGAAGAAGTTCGACGCCTGGAAGGCTGACAAGCAGAACGGTCTGAACAAGATCGCTGCCGCCGAGGCCAAGGCCAAGAAGGATGCTGCCGCCAAGGCTCTCGATGCCGAGAAGAAAGTGAATGAGGAAATCGCCAAGAAGGTGGCTGACAAGAAGGCTGCTGCCGCTGCCGCCAAGGCAGAGGAAGAGGCTGCAAAGGCTGCTGAGGCCGCTGCTGCAGAGGAAGCTCCCGCAGAGGCTTAAGTCTTTCCTTAAAGTTCGCAAAGACACTGACTGGACATCGGGCATAGCTCAGTGTCCAGTCGTTTCTTTATTAATTGAGAATTGATAATTGACAATTGAGAATTAAGTTATGAATATTTCTTATAAGTGGCTGAAGGATTACGTTGACTTCGACCTGACACCCCAGCAGGTTTGCGACGCACTGACGTCGACAGGCCTCGAAGTCGATGCCCTGGAGGAGGTACAGGGCATTCGTGGTGGTCTGAAGGGACTGTACGTCGGCAAGGTTCTGACGTGTGAGGCTCATCCCAACAGCGACCACCTGCATGTGACGACCGGCGACTTGGGCAAGGGCGAGCCGAGCCAGATTGTCTGCGGCGCCCCCAATGTGGCTGCCGGTCAGAAAGTGATAGTTGCCGACCTGGGCTGTGTGCTCTACGACGGCGACAACGAGTTTGTTATCAAGAAGTCGAAGCTGCGCGGCGTAGAGTCGTGTGGCATGATTTGCGCCGAGGACGAGATTGGTGTGGGCACCTCTCATGCCGGCATTATCGTGCTGCCCGAGGATGCGCCCGTTGGTCAGCCCGCTGCCGAGTACTACAACTTGGAGAGCGACTGGCTGATTGAGATTGACATCACGGCCAACCGCGCCGACGCCCTGAGTCACTGGGGTGTGGCCCGCGACCTCTACGCCTGGCTGAAGCAGAATGGTTACGAAACCTCGCTGCATCGTCCTGACGAGTCGGCTTTTACGGTCGACAACAACGACCTGCCCATCGACGTGGTGATTGAGAACAGCGAGGCTTGCCGCCGCTATGCCTGCGTCAGCATCACAGACTGTGAGGTAAAAGAGTCACCCGAGTGGCTGAAGACGCGCCTGACCACCGTTGGTCTTCGTCCTATAAACAACATCGTTGACATTACGAACTACATCATGTTCGCATACGGTCAGCCCCTGCATTGCTTCGATGCCGATATGGTGACGGGCCACAAGATTGTGGTGAAGACCATGCCTGAGGGCACGCCGTTCCAGACATTAGACGGTGTTGAGCATAAGCTCTCCGACCGCGACCTGGCCATCTGCAACACTGAGGATGCCATGTGTATCGCCGGCGTGTTTGGCGGAAAGGGTAGTGGTACTTACGAGACGACGAAGAACGTGGTGCTTGAGAGTGCCTACTTCCATCCCACCTGGATTCGCAAGTCGGCTCGCCGTCACGGTCTGTCGACCGATGCCTCGTTCCGCTTTGAGCGCGGCATCGACCCCAACGGCGTTATTTACGCCCTGAAGCAGGCCGCCATCATGTGCCGCGAACTGGCTGGCGGAAAGGTGTCGATGGAGATTCGCGACGAGTATCCTTCGCCCATCGAGAACCCCAAAGTAGAACTTGACTTTAACTATGTCAAGACGCTGATAGGCAAAGACATACCTCATGACACCATCAAGTCTATCTGCACGTCGCTGGATATGAAGATACTTAGCGAGAATGCTGAGGCACTTCAGCTGGAGGTGCCTGCCTACCGCGTTGACGTGCAGCGTCCGTGCGACGTGGTAGAGGACATCCTTCGCATCTATGGATATAATAATGTGGAGATTCCTACGCAGTTGAAGGGGTCGCTCGTTATCAAGGGCGACGAGGACCGCAAGCATAAGCTGGCCAATCTGGTGAGTGAGCAGATGGTGGGCGAGGGCTTCAACGAGATTCTGAACAACTCGCTGACTAAGTCGGCATACTATGCAGACACACAGGACAAACTGGTGAAGATTATGAATCCGCTGTCGAGCGATTTGAACGTGATGCGTGCCACGCTGCTGTATGGCGGTTTGGAGAGCATCGCCCATAACGCTAACCGCAAGAACCAGAACCTGCGTTTCTTTGAATTTGGCAATGTGTATAGCTTTGACCCCGAGAAGCAAAACGACGATGACCCCATGCAGGCCTACAAAGAGCAGTACCACCTGGGACTGTGGCTGACGGGCAAGCGTGTCGAGGGTTCGTGGGCCCACAAGGATGAGGACTCTTCGTTCTACGAGCTGTCTGCCTACGTCGAGAATGTGCTGCGCCGCATTGGCCTGAAGCCTGGCCTGACCGTCCGCAAGAAGTCGGAGAATCCCTTCTTTGCCGCCGGCATCGCCATTGAGAATCGCGGTGGCAAGCTGCTCTGCGAGATGGGCGTGCTGACCAAGAAGCTGCAGAAGCAGTTTGGCATCGACAACACCGTCTACTATGCTGAGATGAACTGGACGCAGCTGATGAAGGCCACGAAGAAGAACGAGGTGAAGTTTACCGATGTTCCCCGCTTCCCCGCCGTCAGCCGCGACCTGGCCCTGCTGGTCGACAACAATGTGGAGTTCGCTCAGATTGAGCAGATTGCCCGCCAGTCGGAGAAGAAACTGCTGAAGCGTGTCGAGCTGTTCGACGTCTATGAGGGCGACAAACTGCCAGCCGGCAAGAAGTCGTACGCCGTGAACTTCATCCTTCAGGACGAGGAAAAGACGATGGGCGACAAGCAGATTGATGCCATTATGCAGAAGCTCATCGCCAATCTGAAGAAGCAGCTGGGCGCCGAGTTAAGGTAACAAATTGAAAATCATGTAAATCGTAAATAACAATGGGAAGAGCATTTGAATATCGTAAGGCTGCAAAGCTGAAGAGATGGGGCCACATGGCCAAGACATTTACTAAGATCGGTAAGCAGATTGCCATTGCCGTGAAGGCTGGTGGTCCTGAGCCCGACATGAACCCAGCATTGCGCGCTATCATCGCCAATGCCAAGCGCGAGAACATGCCGAAGGACAACATCGAGCGTGCCATCAAGAACGCTATGGGTAAGGACCAGAGCGACTACAAGGAAGTGACTTACGAGGGATACGGCCCTCACGGCATTGCCATCTTCGTCGACACGCTGACCGACAACACCACGCGCACCGTGGGCGACGTCCGTTCGGTGTTTAACAAGTTCAACGGCAACCTCGGTACGCAGGGTTCGCTGTCGTTCTTGTTCGACCACAAGGCTGTCTTCACCTTCAAGAAGAAGGACGGTCTGGATATGGACGAGCTGATTCTCGACCTGATTGACTACGGCGTGGAGGATGAGTACGACGAGGACGAGGAGGAGAATAGTATCACTATCTACGGCGACCCGTCGAGCTTCGGTGCCATCCAGAAACATCTGGAGGAGAACGGCTTTGAGGTGACTGGTGCAGAGTTTACCCGCATCCCCAACGATCTGAAGGACGTGACGCCCGAACAGCGTGAGACCATCGACAAGATGGTGGAGCGTCTTGAGGACTTCGATGACGTGCAGACGGTCTATACCAACATGAAGCCCGAAGCCATCGAGGAATAAGAAGGTAAGGTAAAGAAAAAACGGAGAGTCCCGACTAAGTAATATCGGTACTCTCCGTTTCTTTTTTTAATAGTCGCCTTTCTTAAAGACTGTCTCGAAGTGTACTTTCTGCGGTGAACGCTGCGAGTGGTAAGTGTAGGCGAAGCGAAATCCCTCTTCCTTGAAGCTGGCCAGTGCTGTTGTATTCTTTAGCTCAGCCAGCAGTCGGCTACGCGCTTCGTCCGTGTCTTCTATGCCAAGGCTATCGGCAATACCTGTCAGGGTGTAATAGTAGTGCAAGGTACGTGTGTCGGCCTCGAAAGTCATGCTGTCCATGACGACTGTTTCCGATATTTTAGCCGGGCAGTTCTTTTTGGTGTACATCTTAGCCTCGCGTGCAGCCCTTTCATCCAGAGATTCCTGGCAGGCTGCAAAAGTCAGGGCCATAAGGGCAAATACGAATAGTTTTTTCATCCTTTACAAGTTTTCTGCGTGCAAAGTTACAAAAAAAAGCTAAATTATTCGACAAAAACCATTTTTTATTGTATCTTTGCATGTTGAATGTACGAATCATAAGATGAACAACATAAGAAACTTCTGCATCATTGCACACATTGACCACGGAAAGTCGACACTTGCCGACCGGTTGCTGGAGGCTACCAACACCATCCAAGTGACTGAAGGGCAGATGCTTGACGACATGGATCTGGAGCGTGAGCGCGGCATTACCATCAAGAGCCACGCCATCCAGATGGAGTACGTGCGCGGTGGTGAGAAATATATACTCAATCTGATTGACACGCCGGGACACGTCGACTTCTCCTACGAAGTGTCGCGCTCGATTGCTGCCTGCGAGGGTGCGCTGCTTGTGGTTGATGCCACGCAGGGCGTACAGGCGCAGACCATCTCGAACCTCTATATGGCCATCGACCATAACCTTGAGATTATTCCTGTCATTAACAAGATTGACATGCCCTCAGCTATGCCCGACGAGGTAGAGGATGAGATTGTCGACCTTATCGGTTGCGACCCTGAAGACATCATTCGTGCCAGTGGTAAGACAGGCGAAGGAGTGGGGGAGATACTCGATGCCATCGTCGACCGAGTGCCCCATCCCGAAGGCGACCCCGAGGCCCCGCTGCAAGCGCTCATCTTTGACTCCGTGTTCAACTCCTTCCGAGGCATTATTGCCTACTTCAAGATAGTGAACGGCTGTATCAGGAAGGGCGATCTCGTGAAGTTCTTCAACACAGGCATGGAGTACGACGCTGACGAGATTGGCGTGCTGAAGATGGACATGATTCCCCGCCAGGAACTTCGTACCGGTGACGTGGGCTACATCATCAGCGGTATCAAGGATTCGAAAGAGGTCAAGGTTGGCGACACCATCACCCATGTGGCACGCCCCTGTGCGGCAGCCATTGAGGGTTTCCAGGAGGTTAAGCCGATGGTCTTTGCCGGTGTCTATCCTATTGATCCGACGGAATATGAGAACCTGCGCGCCTCGCTTGAAAAGCTGCAGCTCAACGACGCCTCGCTGACGTTCACGCCAGAGTCGTCAGTTGCTCTCGGCTTTGGTTTCCGTTGCGGCTTCCTCGGTCTGCTCCACATGGAGATTGTGCAGGAACGGCTCGACCGCGAGTTCGACATGGATGTTATTACTACCGTGCCCAACGTCTCGTACATCTGTCATACCAAGCAGGGCGAGGTCAAGGAGGTTCACAACCCCTCGGGACTGCCCGACCAGACGATGATTGACCACATTGAGGAGCCCTACATTCGCGCCTCCATCATCACGGCTGCCGACTACATAGGCCCCATCATGACGCTCTGCCTTGACAAGCGCGGCGAGCTCATCGACCAGCAGTATGTCTCGGGCAATCGCGTCGAGCTTCATTTTATGTTGCCGCTGGGTGAGATCGTCATCGACTTCTACGACAAGTTGAAGTCCATCTCCAAGGGCTATGCTTCGTTCGACTACCATGTCGACTCGTTCCGGCCTTCCAAGCTCATCAAGCTCGATATCTTGCTCAACGGTGAGCCCGTCGATGCCCTCTCTACCCTGACTCATCAGGACAATGCCGTTACCTTCGGGCGCCGCATGTGTGAGAAACTGAAGGAACTGATACCGCGCCAGCAGTTCGACATTGCTATCCAGGCCGCTATCGGTGCCAAGATTATCGCACGAGAGACGGTGAAGCAGGTACGCAAGGACGTGACGGCCAAATGTTATGGCGGCGATGTCAGCCGAAAGCGCAAACTACTCGAAAAACAGAAGCGCGGAAAGAAGCGCATGAAGCAGATAGGCAACGTTGAAGTGCCACAGAAAGCCTTCCTTGCCGTGCTGAAACTTGACTAATTACAGAAAAATCAAAAATAGTAAAAGTAAATCCGAAAATAGAAAATAGATTATAGCCTATGCCAAGCCTTAGCATTACCCCCAGAGACGTAGCCCGCGAACTGGCGCGGCGCTACAGTACGATGACCCACGACGAGCTCGACCTGCTGGAGAGCATCCTTGTGGCCAAGAAGTATGCCAAGAACGAAAAGATACTCGACGAAGGCGAAGTCTGCGAGAACATCTACTGGATTGTCAAGGGACTCGTACGACAATACTATTATAAGAACGGAAAGGAACTTACCGAGTACATGGCTACCGAGAACACTATCTGCATGTGCATCGAGAGTCTTTTCCGTGAGCAGCCCACGCGCCTGCAGATGATGGCCATTGAGCCAACCGTCCTCTACTGCCTGCCCAAGGCTAAGCTTGAGGCGGTGGCCATGAAGAGCGTCAACATTCAGATTCTCTACCGCAAGATTCTTGAGGAGAGCCTTATACTCAGTCAGATACATGCTGACATGCTCCGCTTCGAGTCGGCCATCGATCGTTATCGCAAGCTCGTCAAGAGTTCACCGCAGCTTGTTTTGCGCGCTCCGTTGGTCTACATTGCCTCGTACTTGCAAATGACTCCAGAGACCCTTTCGCGCGTGCGCACGCAAACCTTAATGGAGAAATAATATAGTTCTGGATTTTGCTCCGACCAAACTTACCGTTACCCGGCGGGTAAAGGTGCTTTACCCGCCGGGTAGAAGGCCTTTACCCGCCGGGTAACGGCGAGATAGACTAAGGGCTCTTTTTCTTCTTAGTAGAACAGCATTGTGAGAAGGTAAGCCACGATGGTCGACGTGATGACACAGATGAGACCAGGCATCATGAACGAGTGGTTCAGCAGGTACTTACCGATAACCGTGGTGCCTGAGCGGTCGAAGTTCACCGTCGCGATATCACTCGGATAATTGGGGATGAAGAAGTAACCGTAGACCGACGGCAGCACGCCGAGCAGGACTGGGCCGGCAATGCCAAGCTGGTAGGCCAGTGGCAGCATGGCCACGACAACGGCACCCTGTGAATTTATGAGAACCGAGACAAGGAAGAATACCAGAGCAATGCTCCAGGGATAGGCACTTACCACGCCAGCCAGCATCGTCTTCATTTCACCGAGGTAGTTGGAGAAATAGGTGTCGGCCAGCCAGGCAATGCCGTAGATGGCAACGACAGCCACCATACCCGACTGCCATACGGGACCCGACACGGCCTTCTTCGGAGCAGCCTTACAGAAGATAATCATCAGGGCCGCTGCGGAGATCATGACAATCTGGATGACGAGGTTCATGGGCAGCGTTTTGTCATACCATTCGGTGGTGCCCTTCAGAAAGACATTGGCCTTCACCAGCTGGTCGCCCGTAACGGCCAGGTCTGGGTTTATATAGAGGGCATTGGCATCGCTAACGGCGCGCAGGGTCTTGTAGGAAGGCAGGGCTTCCTGGAAAATGGCGAAGAACACGATGACGGCAAGCGCACCAAGGAAGATATAGACGGCATTCTTGGCCGACTGAGGAATCTCCTTGTCAAGGGTGGTGGCATTCGAACCATAAATGTACTTGCGCTGTTCGGGGTCCTGCAGCTTCTTCTGGAATTGCGGGTCCTTGTCGAGGTCCAGACCGCGGTGGTATGAAGCTGTAGCAGCTGCCATCAGTCCACAGAGACAGGCGGGGATGCTGATCATCAGTACCTGCGGGATAGTGACGTCGAAGCCGTTCGTATTGCTGATGCTGACGAAAGCGACAACGGCAGCGGCAATTGGCGAACAAGTGATGCCCACCTGTGAGGCAATAGAGGCTACGCCGCAGGGACGCTCAGGACGAATGCCTTTCTTTAATGCAATGTCGCAAATAATTGGCATCAAGGTATATACAACGTGACCTGTTCCAACAAGCACAGTCAGGAAGAACGTGCAGAGCGGAGCCAGGAACGTGATGCGGTCGGGGTGCTTGCGCAACAGCCTTTCAGCAATCTGGATGAGCCAGTCCATACCGCCTGAAGCCTGCATGATGCCTGCGCACGTGACGGCGGCAATGATGATGTAGATGACGTCGGTAGGCGGTGTGCCAGGTTTCAAGCCGAAACCAAACACGAGGATTGCCAGGCCAATGCCTGAGATGGCACCGAGAGCCAGTGAGCCGTAGCGCGAGCCCACCCAGAGTGCACCGAGCACGATGCAGAGCTGGAGAATCATTGTGAATGTAATCATAAGTTTTAAGTTTAAGTTATTAGGTAATTTCGTTATGTCGTGAGAGATTAGTCGCGCTTCTCTTTGATGATACCGTGACGGTAGGCGTGAAGCAGTTGCTTGAGGTCGTTAATCTGTTCTCGCAGTTCACGCCCCTTGTCGGTGTCGGCTACGAGCATCCGCTGGGCTGACATCTCGACAATCTGGGTGGTCGACTTGATGTCGGTGCCGCGCAGAATGGCGTCCTTGGTCGAAGTGAACGGCTCGTGCTGTACAAGCTGGAAGCCGCGGCTGTGGTAGATGAGCGTATAGCCCGCAATGCCTGTCTCCGAGTGGTAGGCCTCTGAGAAGCCGCCGTCGATGACCATCAGTCGCCCGCCGGCCTTGATGGGGTTTTCGCCCTTGGAGGCGTGGACAGGTACGTGGCCATTGATGATGTGGCGGTTCTTGCCACCGACGCCGAAGGCATCGAGAATGCGGTCGCACACATCAGCATCGTTACGCAGCTGGAAGTAGGCGCCCTTCTCCTCCTTGTAGGTCTCGCGGTCGGTCAGGAAGTAGCGCTCGAAGGTTGCCATCTTCGACTTGTCGAACAGTGGGGAGTCCTTGCCGCACCAGAGGTAGAGGAAGTAGTCCTTGGCATAGGCTTTCAGTTCGGGCTCGGTGTCGTTCTCGAAGGCAGAACGAACCAACTGTCCGATGTACTCCATCAGCTGACGGCCTTGATATTTCTGGCCTAAGATTTCGACGTCCTTCAGCGAGCCATCGTCGTTCAGGGGAACTGAGGCATGGTAGAGCAGGTTGGAGTTGCAGATGTTGTACATGCAGCCGTGCGAGAGGATGGTGCGGATGTGCTTGCGCAGTTTCTCGGAGACGCGGAACGAGTGGTGCAGCTTCTGCATCAGTTCCGTCTCCTCAGCCGTCAGTTCCATTGTACCTGTCGGCAGGTTGCAGTCCTTCAGGGCATAGTTCTGTCCGTTGATGACGCAGGTCTGCCGTTCGAGGTCAATGTGCTCCAGCAGACAGCGGTCTTCCATCTGCCACTCAGGGTGACGGTGGAAGAGTAAGTTCTCCTCCTTGAACTGTATCACCGCGATGGCCTTGTGCATCTTGGCCGTCAGCTGCTGCGTCTTCTCGTCAATCTTGCCGGGCTTCAGCAGCTTGGGCACGAACTCCTCGCAGGGGTCGTCGCCGTAGCTCTCGAGGGCGAACGTGGCCAAGGGCAGGAGGTTGATGCCGTAGCCGTCCTCAAGTGTGGCGAGGTTGGCGTAGCGCAGCGAGAGGCGCAGCACGTTGCAGATGCAGGCGTCGTTGCCGGCTGCGGCTCCCATCCACAGTATGTCGTGATTGCCCCACTGGATGTCCCACGACTGGTAGCGGCGCATGACGTCCATGATGATGTGGGCACCCGGGCCTCGGTCGTAGATGTCGCCGAGGATGTGGAGCCGGTCGATGGCCAGATGCTGTATGACGTTGCACAGGGCGCATATGAAGTCGTCAGCGCGGCCTGTCGAGATGATGGTGTCGACGATGACAGCCACGTAGGCAGCCTTGTTCTGGTCGTCGGTGCGTTCGTGCAGCAGTTCCTCAATGATGTAGGAGAATTCCTCGGGCAGCGACTTGCGCACCTTCGAGCGGGTGTACTTCGACGATACGTCGCGGCAGACGCGCACCAGCTGGTGGATGGTGATGTGGTACCAGTCGTCGATGTCCTGTTCGACGGCCTTCACCAGTTCCAGTTTCTGCTCGGGGTAGTAGATGAGCGTGCAGAGTTCCTTCTTTTCCGATTCACGAATGCTGTTGCCGAAGATTTCGCCCACCTTGCGCTTGATGTTGCCCGAGGCGTTCTTCAGCACGTGCTCGAAGGCCTCGTTCTCGCCGTGTATGTCGGCCAGGAAGTGCTCCGTGCCCTTGGGCAGGTTGAGGATAGCCTCCAGGTTGATAATCTCTTTGGCTGCGTCGGCAACGGTCGGAAACGACTGCGACAGCAGGTTCAGGTAATGCATATCAGTTGTAGTAGTCTTCATATTCTCAGGTGGTTTTGTAGTCGTTTGCGGATGGCTTGCGTCAGTCGGTCATCTATCGGCCGTGCAGGCATGAATCCCTCGTCGAGTCCCGTCTGCTCGTTTAGTATGCAGAGCAGTCGGCGGAAGTATTTCAGCAGGCGGTTCTCGTCGAGCACGTCGACGAGGCGGTCTTCCTGTATATTGTTCTTGCGTAGTGAGCGGTCGAGTTCAACCAAGTGGCGCAGCGTAGGCTGGCAGCGATGCAGCTCGCTGACCAGGCTGGCTGCGTCGTGGGCTTCGGGCTTGGGCTTGCTGTAGTCGGTAGGCAGGTAACTCTTAATCTTGTCGGTCTCGATATAGGGATGGCTGATGCCGAGTAGTCGCGCCCCTTGGTCGACGGTGGTGCGCACGTTCTCCTGGTCGGCGTAGACCAATAGGTAGCGCCACTGCTGTTCGTTGATGTCAGGTGCCTGTTCCGTCACCCATCGGCGGTCGCCCGTGATGCCTGCCTTCAGTAATAGCTGCAGCAGATGTTTGGATTCGTCGGACATTAGTTCCAGCGTGTTCGAGTCCATCACCTTGCGGTAAACCTCCTGTGTGTGCCGTAGCATGGCTTCGGGCGTGATGGAGTTGGTGACCACCGCGTTGCGTACCACTTCTATACGTGGGTTCCAGCCCAATTGGCTCAGAGCCTCTGCCTCCATATTGCCTTGGGCAATGACGACGTAGGAATGCTCCACCAGCCTGCGCTGCCAGCGCAGGGTCGTGCTGGGCTTCCCGCTCATCCGGCGGTCATTGATGACCCATGGCTCCAGTTCGCCGTGAGGCGTCAGCACGATGCGTGCTCCCTGACGGCGGGCTTTCAGGGCTGTGCTCACCAAGGCATACTGCCAACACCCGTGAACATGCACGATGTCTGGATGCTCTGCGGCCTGACTCCCCCCGTCAAGCATGCTGACATGCTTGGCTATCAATGCGTTGTCTTTGGGGAATAGGTGCAGGACATTCATTGGCGGTCGGTTTTAGTGAAACAGATTATGGCAGAAGATACCAATGCGGCGCCCCAGCAGTCTGAAGCCGCGAACGTCACGCTCATAGAGGCGCAGCGTCTCGTGTCCCTGCTCCTTGCGGACAACCACAAAATCGTATTTACCGCGTATGTAACGAAGCCGCTTTCCATTGTGGCCGTTGGCCCGTTTGCGCTCAGCCTTGCTGATGTAGAGGCGTGCGTCGTCGACGTTGGCAAACTGCTGCAGGCGCACGTCGCCCGTCTTGCGGTTGATGTAGCCCAGCAGGAGTGTTGTGCCCTCTACTGTAAACTCTGCCAGTTCCTTCAGCCATTGGTCGGAGGGTGGGGGAGTTTGTATGTCAGTAAAGATGATCCATTCGTTCTTGGCCGCCTTCACGCCGAGCGTGAGAGCCAGTCGCTGTCGCGTAACCAGTCGGTTCGGCTTGGGCAGGAATGTGGTATAGAGGTGGGGGTATTTGGCTTTCTGCAGTTTCAGCACGTCAACCGTGTCGTCAGTCGACGATTCATCGACGACAATGACCTCATAGCCCGTCTCGTAGTCCTGCTCCAGAAATAGTGGCAGGTTCTCCTCCAGTTTGCGGGCTTCGTCGTAGACGGTCATGATGACGCTGAAAGTAGCGTTGTTGTTCGAGCTGTTCATAACGGCAGCAAAGTTACACAATTTCTTTGGAATTTCATGCAAATTCAGGAAGGTTTTTATCAAGAGTTACGAATAAAAGTTGTATCTTTGCACTCGAATTGTTTGAAATTGGATGAAACTGACGAAAACGAAATATTTGATGGGCTATTTGGCAGTCACGTTCCTGCTGTTTCTGGTGCGACTGCTCTTTCCCAGTGTGACCAGGACAACGACAGCAGCCGATGAGGTACCGCCAGTTGTTGAGGTCGCTGACGAATTGCCAGTTGTGCCCCAGCCCTCGCTGAAGGTTGCCAGGCCCCACCGCATACGCTCCGTTGCCAGCTACCCCGAAGCATTCCCTGATACCAACGACCTGCAGCTGACGGCAGCCCGGAGATGGGGCGTCGAGCCTGTGTTGAACCGTGCCGACGCTGAGGCCCGCAAGAAGGAACTGGTCTATATGGCCAGCTCACCCTACTATCACGTTGACCCGCTCCATCAGAGCATCCCCTATCTGGTGCCTCGTGCTGCGGTGTTGCTGCAGGACATTGGCCAGGCGTTCTTCGATTCCTTATATATAAAAGGTGTACCCCTCCACCGCCTGATTGTCACCAGCGTGTTGAGGACGCAGGAGGACGTCGCCCGTCTGCGGCGCTTCAACCACAATGCGACCGAGAACTCCTGCCACCTGTACGGCACGACGTTCGATATCTGCTACAACCGCTACGAGACAGTGGAGCCGCCCGACGGGCCGCGTCGCCGGGTTGTTGGCAGCGACACGCTGAAGTACGTACTCTCTGAGGTGTTGCGCGACATGCGCCAGCAGGGCCGCTGTTACATCAAGTACGAGGTAAAGCAGGGCTGCTTCCACATGACCGTGAGATAGGACAAAGTGTTAAAATATCACCTTTAAGAAGAAAAAACTGACAAAATGCTTGCTCGTTTCGCTGGAAAGTATTACTTTTGCAGCCGATTTAACAAACCAGCAGCAAAATGAAGAGTCTGAATCTAATTAGCAGCATCATTATTATTCGACTGCCTCGGGTGGTCGGAAGTGATGAAGCGTGCTTGTAGTTCAGAAAAAAGTGAACCGTCATATATGGAGCCTTTCTCACTTCCGAGTGTGAAAGGCTCTTTTGCATATAAACAGTAAAAAAGGAAATTCGCAAAATCGTAAATAGAAATTATGGAAAGGTTGTTTATTTTCGACACGACGCTCCGCGACGGCGAACAGGTGCCCGGATGTCAGCTCAACACGGTTGAGAAGATTCAGGTAGCTAAGGCGCTTGAGCAATTGGGCGTCGACGTGATCGAGGCAGGATTCCCCGTATCGAGTCCCGGTGACTTTAACTCAGTAATTGAAATCTCGAAAGCCGTGACGTGGCCCACCATCTGTGCACTGACGCGCGCCGTTGAGCACGACATCGACGTGGCCTTCGAGGCCCTTAGGTATGCCAAGCACAAGCGCATACACACAGGCATCGGCACCAGCGACGAGCACATTCAGTTTAAGTTCAACTCCACCCGTGAGGAGATTCTCGAGCGTGCCGTGGCTGCTACGAAGTATGCCAAGCGCTATGTCGACGACGTGGAGTTCTACTGCGAGGACGCCGGCCGTACCGACAATGAGTATCTGGCACAGGTGGTTGAGGCCGTCATTAAGGCGGGTGCCACCGTCGTGAACATCCCCGACACGACGGGCTACTGTCTGCCGCAGGAGTACTACAAGAAGATTAAGTACCTGATGGACCACGTCGACGGCATCGACCGTGCCATCATCTCGACCCACTGCCACAACGATTTGGGCATGGCTACGGCCAACACCTTTAACGGCGTGATGGCTGGTGCCCGACAGGTGGAGGTGACCGTCAACGGCATAGGTGAGCGTGCAGGCAACACCTCGCTGGAGGAGATTGCCATGATATTGAAGTGCCACAAGACGCTGGACATCGATACCAACATCAACACCACGAAGATCTATCCCATCTCGCGCATGGTGTCGAGTCTGATGAACATGCCCGTCCAGCCCAACAAGGCTATCGTGGGCCGCAACGCCTTTGCCCACTCGAGCGGCATCCATCAGGACGGCGTGCTGAAGAATGTCCACACTTACGAGATTATGGACCCGAAGGACGTGGGCATCGACGACAACTCCATTCTGTTGACAGCCCGCTCAGGACGTGCTGCTCTGAAGCACCGCCTGCACATGAATGGCGTCGACCTCGACGAGAAGAAGCTGGACAAGATCTACGAGAAGTTCCTGCAGCTGGCCGACCAGAAGAAGGAGGTGTCGGATGCCGATGTGCTGATGCTGGCTGGTGCCGACACCGCCGACCAGCACGCCGTCCGCCTCGACTTTCTGCAGGTGACCACGGGCAAGGGCGTCAAGTCGGTGGCCTCTATCGGTCTCGACATCAGCGGCCAGAAGTTCGAGGCTGCCGCCTCGGGTAATGGTCCTGTCGATGCTGCCATCAAGGCGCTGAAGCGCATCATCATGAAGCAGATGACGCTGAAGGAGTTCACCATCCAGGCCATCTCGAAGGGCAGCGACGACGTCGGAAAGGTCCACATGCAGGTGGAGTATGACGGCTCGCTGTACTACGGCTTCGGTGCCGACACCGACATCGTGACTGCCTCTGTCGAGGCTTATATTGACTGTATCAATAAGTTCAAGAAGGAATGAATACATTATTTGACAAGATTTGGGACAAGCATGTTGTCCAACAGGTGACTGATGGTCCCACCCAGTTGTATATTGACCGTCTCTACTGTCATGAAGTGACATCGCCTCAGGCTTTCGACGGCTTGCGGGCAAGGGGGCTGAAGTGCTTCCGCCCTGAGAAGGTGTTCTGTATGCCCGACCACAACACACCGACCCACGACCAGGACAAAACCATCGCCGACCCCGTGTCGAAGGCTCAGGTCGATGCGCTGGCTAAGAATGCCGCTGAGTTCGGCGTGACGCACTACGCTATGGGCTCGCGTGACAACGGCATTATCCACGTCGTGGGGCCTGAGAAAGGACTCTCGCTGCCCGGCATGACCATCGTCTGTGGCGACTCCCACACCTCTACCCACGGTGCTATGGGGGCAGTGGCTTTCGGCATCGGAACGTCGGAGGTGGAGATGGTGCTGGCCTCGCAGTGCATCCTGCAGCAGAAACCGAAGTCGATGCGCATCACCGTCAACGGACAGTTGGGTAGGGGAGTGACGGCCAAGGATGTGGCCCTCTACCTGATGGCTCAGCTGACCACCAGCGGTGCCACGGGCTACTTCGTCGAGTACAGCGGCGACGTGGTGCGCTCGCTGTCGATGGAAGGCCGTCTGACGCTCTGCAACCTCTCTATCGAGATGGGAGCCCGTGGCGGCTTCATCGCTCCCGACGACGTTACCTTTGATTATCTGAAAGGCCGTGAGTATGCGCCCAAGGGTGAGGACTGGGACAAGGCAGTCGCCTACTGGCGCACGCTGCACAGCGACGACGATGCCGTCTTCGACCGTGAACTGACCTTCGATGCCGCCGACATCGAGCCGCGAATCACCTACGGCACCAATCCGGGTATGGGTATCGGGATAACAGAAAGTATCCAGACACCCCCTCCTTCGGAGGGGCTTGGGGAGACCAAAGCACTTTCCTATATGGGCTTCCAGCCCGGTCAGAAGCTGCTTGGCACGAAGGTTGACTATGTCTTCCTTGGGGCCTGCACCAACGGGCGCATCGAGGACTTCCGCGCTTTTGCCTCCATCGTGAAAGGTCGCAAGAAGGCCGATGGTGTCGTGGCTTGGCTGGTGCCTGGCTCGTGGGCCGTCGACCGCCAGATTCGTGACGAGGGCCTTGACCGCGTCTTGGCTGAGGCTGGTTTCGCGATTCGTCAGCCCGGCTGCTCGGCCTGTCTGGCCATGAACGACGACAAGGTGCCTGCCGGCAAACTCGCCGTCTCGACCTCGAACCGCAACTTCGAGGGCCGTCAGGGTCCTGGCTCGCGCACCATCCTCGCCTCACCGCTCACCGCCGCTGCCGCCGCCGTAACAGGAGTCATCACCGACCCACGTGAGTTCTTATAAATCGTAAATCGAAAATCCGTAAATCGTAAATAACAAGGTGAAACAGAAGTTTGACATCATAACCAGTACCTGCGTGCCACTTCCCATCGAGAATGTGGACACCGACCAGATTATCCCCGCCCGCTTCCTGAAGGCCACCACCCGTGAGGAGCGCTTCTTCGGCGACAACCTCTTCCGCGACTGGCGCTACCGCGCCGACGGCACTGTGGTTGAGGATTTCGTCCTCAACAACCCCACCTACTCAGGCTGCATCCTCGTCGCAGGCAAGAACTTCGGCTCGGGCTCCAGCCGCGAGCATGCCGCCTGGGCCATCGCCGGCTACGGCTTCCGTGTGGTCATCTCGTCGTTCTTCGCCGACATCCACAAGAACAACGAGCTCAACAACTTTGTGCTCCCGGTCCAAGTGAGCGAGGCATTCCTCGCCGAACTCTTCCAGAGCATCAGGGAAAACCCGCAGACTGAGGTCGAGGTCGACCTGCCCCGCCAGACGGTCACCAACCTTGCCACCGGCCGCAGCGAGCACTTCGACATCAACGGCTACAAGAAGCACTGCCTCATGAATGGCCTCGACGACATCGACTTCCTCGTACAGAACCAGGACAAAACTTTAGAATGGGAAAATGGAAACAAGCTTTGTTGAAATATTAGACTCCACGCTGCGCGATGGCGAGCAGACCAACGGCGTCTCGTTCCTGCCGCATGAGAAGCTGATGATAGCCCGCATGCTGCTCCACGACCTCAACGTCGACCGTATTGAGGCTGGCTCGGCCCGTGTCAGCGACGGCGAGAAGGATGCCATCAGCATGATCTGCCGCTACGCCCAGCAGATTGACCGCCTGGATAGGGTAGAGGTGCTCGGCTTTGTCGACGGCCACCAGAGCATCGACTGGATTGCCGACTGTGGCTGCCGCGTCGTCAACCTGTTGGCCAAGGGCTCGCTGAAACACTGTCGCCAGCAGCTCGGCAAGTCGCCCGACGAGCACATCGCCGACATCCGCCGTTCGGTGGCTTACGCCAAGGAGCGGGGCTTGGCCGTCAACCTCTACCTCGAAGACTGGTCGAACGGCATGAAGGACTCGCCACACTATGTCTACCAGCTCATGGATGCTCTCGTCGACAGCGGCATCCGCCGCTTCATGCTGCCCGACACCCTCGGCATTATGAACCCCCTGCAGGTCATCGACTACATGCGTAAAATGGTGAAGCGCTACCCCGACACCCACTTCGACTTCCACGCCCACAACGACTACGACCTGGCCGTGTCTAACTCCTTGGCAGCCGTCTACAGCGGTGCACAGGGCCTTCATGTCACCGTCAACGGCCTCGGCGAGCGCTGCGGCAATGCCCCGCTCTCGAGCGTGCAGGTCATCCTGAAGGACCAGTTCCGTGCCCGCACCAGCATCGTCGAGGACAAGCTCAATGCCATCAGCCGCATGGTCGAGAGTTACAGCGGCATCGCCGTGGCCCCCAACCAGCCCATCATCGGCGACAACGTCTTCACCCAGGTGGCGGGCGTCCATGCCGACGGCGACAAGAAGGACCGCCTCTACCAGAACGACCTCGTGCCCGAGCGCTTTGGCCGTCGCCGCGAGTATGCCCTGGGTAAGACCAGCGGTCGCGCCAACATCGCCAAGAACCTCGAAGAGCTGGGTCTAGAGCTGACGCCCGAGCAGCAGCGCCGCGTCACCGAGCGTATCACCGAGCTGGGCGACAAGAAGGAAATCGTCACTCAGGAGGACCTTCCATACATCGTCAGCGACGTGCTCAAGCACGATACGCCGGACGATAAGGTGAAGTTGGTAAGCTACGTCGTTTCAACAGCTTACGGTCTGAAGCCTGGAGCAAACATCAAAGTCGAGATCAATGGTCAGCAGTACGAGGCGGCAGGCACCGGTGATGGTCAGTACGACGCCTTCGTCAAGGCCCTGCGCTACATCTACCGCAAGTATCTCGACCGTACGTTCCCCACGCTGGCCAACTATGCTGTCACCATTCCCCCCGGCGGCCGCACCGATGCCTTGGTGCAGACCGTCATCACTTGGGACGACAACGGCCGTCTGCTGCGCACCCGAGGTCTCGATGCCGACCAGACTGAGGCCGCTATCAAGGCCACCTTCAAAATGCTAAATATTATCGAAAACGAACAGAATAACGAATTATGAAACTTAAGATTGCAATACTGCCGGGCGATGGAATAGGTCCGGAGATTATGAAACAGGGCGTTGCCGTGCTCGATGCCGTTGCCCAGAAGTGTGGCCACCAGTTTGAATGCGAAGAGGCACTCGTCGGTGCTTGTGCCATCGATGCCGTCGGCGACCCTTACCCCGACGCCACCCACGACGTCTGCATGCGCGCCGATGCCGTCCTCTTTGCTGCCGTCGGCGACCCGAAGTACGACAATGACCCCACGGCCAAAATCCGCCCAGAAACCGGCCTGCTGGCCATGCGCAAGAAGCTGGGCCTCTTTGCCAACGTGCGCCCTGTGGCCACTTTCGACTGTCTGCTCCACAAGTCGCCGCTGAAGGAGGAACTGCTGCGCGGTGCAGACTTCGTGGTCATCCGCGAGCTCACCGGCGGCATGTACTTCGGCGAGAAGTACCAGGACAACGACCGTGCCTACGACACCGATGTCTATACCCGTCCCGAGATTGAGCGCATCCTCCGCGTCGCCTTTGATACGGCCATGGCGCGCCGCCGCCACCTCACCGTCGTCGACAAGGCTAACATCCTGGCCTCCAGCCGACTGTGGCGACAGATAGCCAAGGAGATGGAGCCTCAGTACCCCGAGGTCACGACCGACTACATGTTCATCGATAACGCCTCGATGCGCGTGCTCACCGAGCCCCGCTTCTTCGACGTCATCGTTACTGAGAACACCTTCGGCGACATTCTCACCGATGAGACCTCGTGCATCACCGGCTCCATGGGGCTGCAGCCCTCCAGTTCGCTGGGCGAGCACACGCCGCTCTTCGAGCCCGTCCACGGCTCATGGCCGCAGGCTGCCGGTCAGAACCTTGCCAACCCTCTGGCGCAGATACTTTCTGCCGCCATGCTTCTCGAACACTTCGGCCTCACCAGTGAGGGCTGTCTCGTCCGCGATGCCGTCGATGCCTCGCTCGCCGCCAACGTTCGCACCCCTGAGATCCAGGTCGATGGTGGACCAAAGTACGGCACCCGCGAGGTCGGCCAGTGGATAGTCGACTACATTCGTAATAGCTGATTAAATATGAAGACCAAACTACCGCTAACATTTATCATCGTCATTGTACTCAGTGTACTGACGGCCCGTGCACAGGACGGCCTCCGCGCGTCGTCGAGTATGTATCTGCCCGCTCTGTCGAAGCCTGATGTCACCGTGCCCTTCGACGTGACGGCCGAGGGTCACCGCTTCAACCCCACCTGGGGCCTCGATCAGGCTTGGATATGGGATCGCAACCTGTTTAAGGGCATCAACCACATGGGCAAGGAGAATGTTGGCGTTGGTCGCTCTGCCTTCCGTTTCACCCAACCCCTTGTCAACGACACCCAGCTGGCCGAGGATCAGATAAAAAACCTGAAAGACCGGTCCGAGATTTTCGACCGTGTCAGCCCAACCCTGCCCATCATCTTCACTGCTGACCAGGAGGCGGGTACCGACAGCTATTACGTTACAAAGAAAACCAGCTGGTTCAACACCACCTATACGGCTAATATTGACCATTGGGCAGCCATGATCAACAGCCATGTGGAGTGGATGCAGCAGAACACCGAGCACCCCGTCATCGCCGTTTCGCCCTTCAACGAGGGCGACTACTGGACCGAGGAGGAGCATGCCACAGCAACCGTGCAGTATCAGGTCGCCCAAAAGCTGATGCAGAACTACCCCGCTTGCAGCGACATTGCGATGGTTGGAGGCAACACGCTGAACGACGACAAGGCCCTCGACTGGTACACTCCAGGCAATCAGTGGTATGATTGGGGCAACACCCACCAGTTGGCCGGCTCGTTCGACAACTTTGCTCGGTTCTACCAGCAACTTGCCCAGGACGGTAAGGTGGGTTATGCCGACGAGATGCACAACGTGGGCGAGGCCATGATTGGTCTGGAGTATGGCATGACCGTCGGCATCTGGTGGGGCTTCGACAGCCGTGCTCGCGGCGAGTTCTGCCAGATAAGTCGCCACGGAGTGCGCCTGGCCTACGGCGAGCATCGTAACAATTGGACAGTCGCCTCCGTCTACCGCCACGATGACGGTCGCGTGAAGGCCTTTCTCGGCTCCAGCGAGCGCCAGGCCGTGACTACCAGCTACCAACTGCTATCCACTGCTCGCGACGTCTACTATGACGGCTACGGCCCCGTGCGTGAGTACTTGATGGAGATGCCTGGCGGCACTGGCTACCAGAGCGGACAGACTAATGCTGAGCGCGTCATCGATGTCACCTGGGGCGATGACGTCCAGCCCATGCCCATTACCGACGGTATTTACAAACTTGTCAACAAGGCCACGGGCAACGCAGCTACGGTAGCCTCCGACGGCAACATCATAACCCAGTCCTACAACGGCTCCAGCACCCAGCAGTGGGAGGTTACCCGTGTCAGCCCCCGCATTGGCGGCGACTTCAGCCACTATGAAATCAAGCAGGCAGGCACCGCCCAGACGCATATCAACGTATGGAACTTCTCAACCGACGATGGCGGCGACATCCGTTCCTACGCAAACAATGCCAAACCCGACGAGAACGAACAGTGGTACTTCGAGTATGCCGGCAATGGTTATTACTACATCCGCAACCGCATGAATGCCCTCTATCTCGCAGCAGCCTCCTCGGGCAATAACGTGCTTCAGCGCACCCTGCAGACCAACGCTACGGCCCTTAATCGTCTGCTGTGGCGACTGCTGCCCGTCGATGTCACCTACGAGACCACAGCCCCACGGACAGTCTCCAACCTCAATGCTGAAGCCAATGCCGCCTCTGTCACCCTCACGTGGACGGCCAGCCCCAGCGCCGACGTTGCGGGCTATATGGTGCTCCGTGCACCAGAGGCTACTGGCGAGTGGAACACCATTGCGCGTTGCCTCCCCACCACCCAGTTTACCGATAACACCTGCCAGCCTGGAATCAAGTACCAATATAAGGTAAAGACCATCGATCGCGCACAGAACCAGTCGAAGGCCTGCGCCCCCGTCGAGGCCACTCCCACCGGCACCCCCTCGCTCATTGCCTCCTGGCAGATGGAGGATAACCTTCAGGACTCCACCGTCAACATGATGGACGCCGCCCTCAGCGGCGCCCCCGCCTTCACCGACGATGCCCACAACGGCCAGAAAGCCTTGCAACTCTCTGACAGTCAGTATGTACAGCTGCCTTACGAGGTCGCTTCGTCCGACTCGCTTACCGTAGCCCTTTGGGTGAAGTGGGACGGCGGCAACGCCTGGCAACGAATCTTCGACTTCGGCCGCGATACTGACCACTACCTCTTCCTAACGCCTGCCAACGGCAATAATGGCCATCTCCGCTTTGCCATCAAAAACGGCGGTGGCGAAGAGCAGGTCGATGCCGATGCTGCCCTCACCGCTGGAGAGTGGAAGCACGTAGCCGTAACGATTGCTCCCAGTGTCACCACCATCTATGTCGACGGCCAGCCTTCAGCCGTCAGTAACAGCGTCACCATCAGTCCTGCCGACGTTCAGCCCGTGCTCAACTACATTGGCCGCAGTCAGTTTACTGCCGATCCAAATTTGCAGGCCACCATTGACGACGTCCGTATTTACAACTACGCCCTCACGTGCGACGATGTCGTAGCCGTCATGAACGGCGAGGAGCCAGCCGTGGAGCTCGAGGAACCTGTCTTCGGCGATGTCAACGGCGACCGTCTTGTCGACCAGCTCGACCTCTCTGAAACCCTCTGCTACGTTCTCGGCATGCCCGTCGACGATACTGAGTTCTCTCCAGAGGCTGCCAACCTCAATGGCGATGAAACCGTTGATATTGTCGATGTCACCCTGCTCATCGAGCTGATAAAGAATAAGGAGTAAGGGCTTGTGAGTGAAAAAAGGTTAAATAAATGGCTGCTGCGTAATAATGAATCGGGAAAAGCCCTAAATTTGCAAAAACAAAAAATGAATAGCTATGAAAAAAGTAACGTTCCTTTCTCTTTGGGTTTTACTTCTCGGGTTTGTGTTTGCTTCGTGCGAGAAGGCAGTGTTAGACGATGAGAGCAACAGTGAGTCACAGAGTTCCAACGTAGTCATCAGGGTCTCCGACATTGAGACTGGCTGGTCGGCAGGCTGGTCGGGAGTCGAAACACGCGCTCTGGTAAACGTTTCTGAGGTTTGCAGCCGTTTGTGCTTTGCTGTCTATCAGAACGGTACCCGCGTGAAATACAAGAACCAGGCTGCTGGAGATTCTGACTTCGGCGTCTTCTCGCTCGAACTGGAGTCGGGCAGTTATCAGTTGCTTGTTTTGGCTCATAGCGGCAATGCTAATCCTGCTACAACCAACCCGAACAAGTTGCAGTTCACCAATCCTGAGAGTTCGAACGGAACAGGCTATACCGACACCTTTTATTATTATGGCGACCTGGTTGTGTCGGGCGACAAGACAACTGCTGATATCAGCATGAAGCGCGCCACATCGAAGTTCTGCCTGGTGACCACAGACACGAAGCCTGCCAACATCAAGAAGTTCCAGTTCTACTACGAAGGCGGTAGTGGAGCCCTCGATGCCACCACGGGCTTCGGTTGTGTCAACTCCAAGCAGTCCGTATTCGTCAATCTCGATGATTCTCAGACTGACCAGACCCTGCAGTTCGAGATGTACACCTTCCTTCACGCAGAGACGGGCAACGTCACATTTACCGTAAAAGCCTTCGATGCCAAAGAGGACATCATTTACACCAAGGAGTTCAAGGATGTGCCCATGCAGCGCAACTGCATTACCCGCTATACGGGAAAATTCTTTGTGACCGACACTCCCGACGTTCCCGACACTCCTGATGATCCCGACCCCGAAGAGCCTTCGTCGATGGTTGTCATGGTTGACCCGGAGTGGTCGACAGTGCTCGATTACACTTTCTAAAAGCTGGGGACATTTTGTTTATCGCGAGCCGCCACCTCGCTTTCGTCAGGCGCCACCTCATGATTACGAGGCGGCGCCTGGTGATTATCGGCCATTTTGAAGGGTAAAAGGCCCTTCTGCAAACTTTTGCGAACTGAAAGGGCAGTTGCGAATTATTGCAAACAGAAAAATTTGGAGGATTGCGGAAAAACCCGTATCTTTGCACTATGATTTACGAATTGCTCATAGGACTGGTGGTTTACGCGCTGCTGTTCGCAGTGACGGTGCAGAGCAGCCGCCGCAAGGTGACGGCCATGCAGGAGCGCCTCGACAAGGTGCGCGCGCTGCAGGCACAGCAGCTGGCACAGAGCGCACAGAGCATCGCGCAGAACGAGGCGAAGATCATGGAGCTGGAGTCGCTGCTGAAGAAGCTGGGCGACGAGAACTCGCTGCTGCGGCTGGAACTGGAGGAGAAGAAGGCCACGCTTACATATAATAATAAGGTGGCGATGATTGAGCAGGAGAAGCGGCAGCAAGCCGAGACAGCCATCTTCGCGTCGGACATCTACCAGCGGCTGCAGGACAGCCTGAACAGCGGCCGCAGTCTGACGAACAACGACTGGATGAAGCTGACGACGCTGGTTGACAGCATCTACACGGGCTTCACCGAGAAGCTGTACGACCTCTACCGCATGACGGAACAGGAGTACCACGTGAGCCTGCTCATCAAGATCAGGATTCAGCCGAAGGACATTGCCCTGCTGACGGCCCACTCGAAGGAGAGCGTCGCCACGACGCGTAGCCGACTCTACCAGAAGGTATTCAACAAGAAGGGCTCCTCGAAGGACTGGGATGACTTTGTATTATCACTTTAAAGCATAAAGGTTATGATTGACTATTTTACACAACATCTGTGGCAGCTGTGGGCGGTGGTAGCCGTCGTCTGCCTGATTCTGGAACTGACAGCGGGTGACTTCTTCATCATCTGCTTCTCAATCGGCGCCGTCTTTGCAGCCGTCACAGCGCTGATAGGCGGCAACGTCTACTGGCAGCTGGCCATGTTTGCCCTGTTCACGCTGGTCTGCCTCTTCTGGGTTCGCCCGTTTGCAAAGCGTTACCTGCACCGCGGCGAGGACACCCGCGTGAGCAATGCCGACGCGCTGATGGGGCGTCAGGGCAGAGTTGTCGAGACGGTGGCCCGCGACGGCTTCGGCCGCGTACAGATTGACGGCGACGTGTGGAAGGCCGTCACCAACGAGCCGCAGGACATTCCCGAGGGCGCTAACGTGCGCGTGGTAGGCCGCGAGAGCACCATTATTACCGTAGAGACAATTAACCAATAAATAACAAACTAACAAAACCACAGACATTATGACTTATGTTCTCATTGCAATCGTAGTTTGTGTCATCCTCTTCGCCAAGATGGCACTGGTGATCATCCCGCAGTCGGAAACCAAGATTGTGGAGCGGCTCGGACGCTATTATGCCACGCTGCAGCCGGGTATCAACATCATTATCCCGTTCATCGACCGTGCCAAGTCGATTGTGGTGCTCAACCACGGGCGCTACCAGTACTCGACGACTATCGACCTGAGGGAACAAGTGTACGACTTCCCGAAGCAGAACGTGATTACGAAGGACAACGTGCAGACGGAAATCAACGCCCTGCTCTACTTCCAGATTGTCGACCCCTTCAAGGCTACCTACGAGATTAACAACCTGCCCAACGCCATCGAGAAGCTGACGCAGACCACGCTGCGTAACATCATCGGTGAGCTGGAGCTCGACGAGACGCTGACCTCGCGCGACACCATCAACAAGAAGCTGTCGGCCGTGCTCGACGATGCCACCGACAAGTGGGGCGTCAAGGTGAACCGTGTTGAGCTGCAGGACATTACGCCTCCCGACTCCGTGCTGACCGCTATGGAGAAGCAAATGCAGGCCGAGCGTAACAAGCGTGCCCAGATTCTGACGTCGGAAGGTCAGAAGGCAGCCGAGATCCTGGCTTCTGAAGGTGAGAAGACCGCTATCGTCAACAAGGCTGAGGCTGCCAAGCAGGAGGCCATCCTGCAGGCTGAAGGTGAGGCCCAAGCCCGTATCCGCGTAGCCGAGGCCGAGGCAAAGGCCATCGAGCTGATAACCGAGGCTGTGGGCAAGTCGACCAACCCCGCCAACTACCTGCTGGCTCAGAAGTATATCCAGATGATGCAGGAGCTGGCCGAGGGCGACAAGACGAAGACCGTCTACCTGCCCTACGAGGCGACCAACCTGCTGGGCTCTATCGGCGGTATCAAGGACCTGTTCAAGGCTGACTAAGCTTATGCGAATGGTTAGGACAATGACTCTGGCAGTGGTCGTCATAGCGACGGTCGCTGCCTCTGCGCAGGATGAGCCGCGCGCGTCGTCGAGCCGCTATCTGCCTGCTTTCAAGAAGGCCGACGTGAGCATGGCCTTCGACATCGGGGCCGAGGGACGGCGCTTCGAGCCAACGTGGGGCCTCGACCTGGCGTGGATCAACGAGCAGAACCTCAGGAAGGGCGTCAACCACATGCTGAAGGAGAACGTCGGCATCGGGCGAAGCTCGTTCAGGGTGCTCAACCCCCTGAAGGGCGATACGGCCCTGACCAGCGACCAGATAGCGGGACTGCGCGAACGGTCGAACCTCTTCAATACGGTGGTTTCACAGACGCTGCCCTTAGTGCTGAACTGCGACAACGGCTACAGGCCTGAAGGGCACACGGGCTCGAACATCAACACCTACTACACGACCAACAAGCGGGCCAACAAGGAGCACTGGGCAGCAGCCATAGCCGCCCACGTGGCCTGGATGCAGAAGAACACGAAGCACCCCGTAGCCGGCGTGTCGCCCTTCAATGAGCCCGACTTCGACACCGACGAACTGGCTCAGGGCACGGCTGCCGACGAGCGCGACGTGGCCCGGCTGCTGAAGCAGAACTATAAGGACGTGCTCGGCGAGGCTATCATTGCCGGCGGCAACACACTGAACAACGACAAGGCGCTGTCGTGGTACAACACCGGCAAGCAGTTCTACGACTGGGGCAACACCCACCAGCTGGCCGGCTCGTTCGACAACTTTGCCCGGTTCTTCCAGCAGGTAGCGAAGGACGGTAAAGTGGGCTACGACGACGAGATGCACAACACGGTCGAGGCGATGGTCGGACTGGAGTACGGCATGACCGTCGGCATCTGGTGGGGTTTCGACAGCCGCACGCGCGGCGAGTTCTGCCAGATAAGCCGCAACGGCACTCGGCTGGCCTACGGCGAGCACCGCGACAACTGGACGGCAGCCTCCGTCTGGCGCCACGACGACGGTCGGGTGAAGGCCTTCATCGGCTCGAGCGAGCGCCAGGCTGTGACCACCAGCTACCAGTTCGTATCGAAGGACCGCGACGTCTACTACGACGGCTACGGCCCCGTGCGTGAGTTCAGGATGGAGATTCCCGGCGGCACAGGCTACCAGAAAGGGCAGACCAACGCCGAGCGCGTCATCGACATTACATGGGGCGACGACGTGCCGCCCGCAGTCATCGACGGAACCTACAAGATTGTCTGCAAGCAGACGGGCAACGTCGTGGCCTGGACATCGACCGGCTCTGGCGTGTTGCAGCAGAAGTTTGCCGAGGGCAACAAGAAGCAGCAGTGGACGGTGAAGCCCTGCAGCAGCCGCACGGGCGGCGACTACAGCTTCTACGACATTGCCTCGGTGGCCGACGAGCGTGTTCACATCAACGTGAAGAACTACTCGACCGCCAGCGGAGGCGAGACGATAGCCTGGGCACAGGACGCCCCGACGAGCAACGAGCAGTGGTATCTGGAGTATGCCGGCAACGGCTACTACTACCTGCGCTGCCGCGAGAGTGCGCTCTATCTGGCTGCTTCAGGCACGACGGCTCAGGCAAGGCTCGTCCAGACGAACATGCTGCCCGAGAATGCCCGCAGCCGCATGATGTTCCGCTTCCTGCCGCTCGACGTCGACTACGACACCCAGGCTCCGGCAGCCCCCGAGGGACTGACCGCCACGCCCCACGCCGCCTCGGTAACGCTGACGTGGAACGCCTCGGCCGACACCGACCTGGAGGGCTACATGGTGGTGCGCGCGCAGGCTGGTACCGACGATTGGAACACCATTGCCCGCAAGCTGACCACGACCACCTACACCGACAATACCTGCCGTCCGGGAATAGCCTATATCTATAAGGTGAAGGCCATTGACCGCGCCCAGAACCTCTCCGAGCCCTCGGCTACGGCAGAGGCAGCCCCAACGGCTGAGCGCTCGATGACGGCCCGCTGGCAAATGGAGGGCAATACTCAGGACCAGACGGAGAACATGATGGACGCCGCTCTTGCTGCTGCTGGCAGCTACGTTGACGGTCGCACAGAGGGCACTAAGGCGCTGCGCCTGAACGGTACGTCGCAGTTCGTGCAGCTGCCCTACGAGATAGCCGACGCCGACGAGCTGACGGTGGCCATGTGGGTGAAGATGCGCAGCAGCAGTACCTGGCAGCGGCTTCTCGACTTCGGCAACGACACCGAGCACTACATGTTCCTGACGCCCAAGAACAGCTACACCAACGTCATGCGCTTCGCCATCAAGAACGGCGGCGACGAGCAGACACTCGACTGCAAGACGGCGCTGGCCTCGTCGCAGTGGAAGCACGTGGTGCTGACCATCGGCGGTGGCCGCACGGCCATCTACGTCGACGGTGAGGAGGCAGCCTCGACGACGGCCATCACCATCAGTCCCAGCGACATACGCCCCGTGCTCAACTACATCGGACGCAGCCAGTTTGCCGCCGACCCGCTGATGAGTGCCGACATCGACGACGTGCGCGTCTACAACTATGCTCTGACTGCCGACGACGTGAAGACGCTCATGGATGGCGGCGAGCTGACTGCCGTCGAGAGTCCCGATACCGACCGGCAGCCGGCAGCCATCTACGGCATCGACGGCGTGAAGCGCCCTGAAGCCCGCCGCGGCCTGAACATTATCGACGGTAAGAAAGTTGTAAGGTAAATGATGTTTTTTCGGTAATTTGTTGCAGAATCCAGCTTTTTTGTGTAATTTTGCACCCAAATTGACGCAAAGAGATAACATCATGGTACAAAACATATTCTAACATCATGGTACAAAACATATTCAAGGGGCTTGGCATTGCGCTGATTACCCCGTTCTGTGAAGACGGCTCCGTTGACTACGACTCGCTGAAACGATTGGTTCAGTATCAGTTGGACAACGGTGCCGACTTCTTTTGTATTCTGGCCACTACCGGCGAGACGCCCACGCTGACACCCGAAGAGAAGCTCACCATCAAGAACCTCGTGGTCGACATTGTGCAGGCCCGCGTGCCCATCCTCATGGGCTGCGGAGGCTACAACACGGCTGCCGTGGTCGAGGATCTCAGGACGGGCGACTTCAAGGGCATCGACGGCATTCTGAGCGTCTGTCCCTACTACAACAAGCCCTCGCAGGAGGGACTCTACCAGCACTTCAAGGCCATTGCCGCCGCAACGGAGCTGCCCGTGGTGCTCTACAACGTGCCGGGCCGCACGGGCGTCAACATGAAGGCTGAGACCACCGTCCGGCTGGCCCGCGACTGCCGCAACATTGTAGCCATCAAGGAGGCCAGCGGCAATCTGGAGCAGGTCGACGAAATCATTAAGAACAAGCCCCGCGACTTCGACGTCATCTCGGGCGACGACTCGCTGACGTTCCCGATGGTCTCCTGCGGTGCCGTGGGTGTTATCTCGGTCATCGGCAATGCGCTGCCCAAGGAGTTCTCGAAGATGATACGCCTGCAAATGCGCGGCGAGTACGACCCAGCGCGCAAGATTCACCACCGCTTCACCGACCTCTTCTCGCTGCTCTTCGTCGACGGCAACCCCGCTGGCGTGAAGGCCATGCTCCACGAGATGGGCTTCATCGAGAACGTGCTCCGTCTGCCCCTTGTTCCCATGCGCATCAACAACATGCAGCGCATGTCGGAAATTCTGAAAGAACTGAAGATTTAGTCTTTTAACTAAACTGCTGTCGGCTTGAAGCAAATAGGATACATTCTCTTTGCGGCTGTACTGCTGGCATCGTGTGCCGAGACCAAGTACGTGCCCGACGGACGCTATCTGCTGAACAAGGTGAAGGTGACCGTCGACGGCAATCAGGGCGACGTCAATGCCGGCAAGATGAAGAGCTACGTCCGACAGCAGGAGAATGTCCGCTGGTTTTCGTTGTTCAAGCTGCCCCTGGGCGTCTACTCCCTGTCGGGGCGCGACTCCACACGCTGGATGAACCGTCTGCTGAAGAACATGGGCGAGCCGCCGGTGCTCTTCGACTCCGTGCAGGCCAGGCAGACCGTCGGCGACCTGCAGCAAATGCTCTATAACCAAGGCTATCTGGAGAGCAAGGTCGAGCTGTGGACGAAGGCCAAGGGCAAGAAACTCTCAACAACCTACAAGCTCTATCCCGGCGAAGCCTACACGGTGGGGAATCTGCAGTATCAGATTGCCGACCCCTTCATCAACCGCGAGCTGGGACTCGACGACCCCGCCAACTGGGGGCTCAAGCCGGGCAGCCAGTTCAGCGTCGACGACCTGGACCGCGAGCGCAAGCGCATCACGAAGCTGCTCACCGACCGCGGCTACTACCGTTTCCACAAGGAGTTTATCAGCTACGAGGCCGACACGCTGGGCAGCGGCGGCAGCCGCAAGGTCAACCTGCGGCTCATGCTCAATCCCAACCGCACCGAGGAGGGCGAGGAGCTGCTCCACACGCGCTACAAGGTGAGAAGCGTCACTTTCGAGAGCGGAGCCAAGGACGACAGCGTCATCCACCTTCGCCGCAAGGTGCTCGCCGAGAGCACGTATATCAAGGAGGGCGGCTACTACTCGGGCAGCGACCTGCAGAACACCTATAACCACTTCGGGCGGCTCGGAGCCGTGAAGTACACCAACATACAGTTCCGCGAGGTTCCCGACACAGCCCTGCTCGACTGCCGCATACGCCTGCAGACCAACAAGCCCTCGACGCTCAGTTTCCAGCCCGAGGGCACCAACACCGCCGGCGACCTGGGAGCAGCCGCCACGCTGACCTACCAGAACCGCAACCTCTTTCACGGCTCCGAGAACCTCTCCATCGAGCTGCGCGGCGCCTACGAGGCCATCAAGGGACTCGAGGGCTACAGCAATCAGGACTTCATCGAATACAGCGTAGAGACGAAGCTGAAGTTCCCGCGGTTTATCATGCCCTTCATCAAGGCCGACACCCGCCGCCGCATCAACGCCACCAGCGAGGTGTCGCTGCTCTACGACCTGCAGGACCGCCCCGAGTTCCACCGCCGCCTCTGGTCGGCAGCCTGGCGCTACCGCTGGGCCCAGCCCTCAGGGCGCTTCCAGTATCAGCTCGACCTGCTCGACGTCAACTACGTGCTCATGCCCTGGATCAGCGAGACGTTCAAGCGGCTCTACCTCGACGACGTCTCCTCGCGCAATGCCATCCTGCGCTATAACTACCAGGACCTGTTCATCACCAAGACCGGCTTCGGACTATCCTACAACGACGGAACGACGGCCGTGAAGACCAACATCGAGACGGCGGGCAACCTGTTCAACCTCGCCTCCGAGCTGACCGGAGCCGCGAAGAACTCGCTGGGACAGTACAAGGCGTTCAACATTGCCTACGCCCAGTACGTCAAGGGCGACATCGACTTCACCCGTATCCTGAAGTTCGACTACATCAACCAGCTGGTGTTCCACGTCGGACTGGGCATTGCCTGGCCTTACGGTAACTCCACGCTGCTGCCCTTCGAGAAGCGCTACTTCTCGGGCGGTGCCAACTCGCTGCGCGGCTGGGCCGTGCGCGGCATAGGCCCCGGACGCTACAAGGGAACCGACGGGCGCATCGACTTCATCAACCAGACGGGCGACATGAAGCTCGACCTCAACGTAGAGTACCGCACACACCTCTTCTGGAAGCTCGACGGCGCACTCTTCGTCGACGGCGGCAACATCTGGACGCTGCGCGAATATCCCGACCAGCCCGGCGGACAGTTCACCTTCGGCAACTTCCTCGAGCAGCTGGCAGCCGACTACGGTCTGGGCTTCCGCTTCAACTTCGACTATTTCATTGTGCGTTTCGACTTAGGCATGAAGGCCGTCAATCCCGCTTACGACGCCGACGAGCACTATCCGCTCATCCATCCGCGCCTCAGTCGCGACTTTGCCTTTCACTTCGCGGTAGGCCTTCCATTCTGACCAGAAAGTTCTTGTCCTGCCGAATGGCAATTATGCGGAACTGGCCCTCAGCCTCAATCCTGCCGGCGGCTCCCAGACTGTCCTTCGTCAGGAAGTCCCTCACCGTCAGCCTGACCGCCAGTGTCGAGTCGTTCAGGCGCTCGTAGCCCTCAGCCTCGACCGTAGCAACCCCCTCCTGAGCATTCAGCAGGTCAACGTCCTCCTGTGTGACGTTCGAGGCGGCAAACCGCAGCCATTTCTCCGAATCGGGCGTCACCATCTTCCGCGCCTTCTCAAAGTCGTAGTTGAAGTAGGCTTTGGCAAACGCAGCCACGTGCTCCAGCACCTTGGCGTCGAGGTCTTTCTCCGTCTGCTCACAACTGATGCAAAGCAGCAGACCCAGGGCAAACAACACAAATCTTTTCATGCTCTAAATCTTAATAAAGTACAAAGGTAAGAAATAAATATGAATAATGATTCACCAATCGTGATTTATTTTGTACTTTTGCAAAAAATAACAACTAAAATGCTGAAATTCGTATCCTTTGGCAGTGGCAGCAGCGGCAATTGCTACTATCTCTACACTGAAACCGAGGGGCTGATAATAGATATAGGAGTAGGAATACGCACACTCAAGAAGCAGTTCAGAGACTTTGGCCTAAGCCTGAGTTCAATTCATTATGTGCTTATCACCCACGACCACGCCGACCACATCAAGTCGGTCGGAAGCATCAGCCACGAGTGCCACCTCCCCGTCTACGCCACCAAGAACGTCCACCTGGGCATTGACCGCAACTACTGCGTCGCGCGCAAGCTCACCCCCGAGATGAAGCGCTTCGTCAACGTCGGCGAGCCCCTGCAGCTGGGCCCCTTCCGCGTCACACCCTTCTACGTACCCCACGACGCCACCGAGAACGTAGGCTATCAGATAGTAGTCGGCGGCGTCACCTTCTGCATCATCACCGACGTGGGCGAGATTACCGACGAGGTGCGCAACTATATCTCAAGCGCCGACTACCTGGTCATCGAGGCCAACCACGACGTCGAGATGCTCATGCAGGGCCCCTACCCACAGCACTTGAAGGACCGCATCCACAGCCGTACCGGCCACCTTAGCAATAAGGACTGCGGCATTGCCCTCGCCGAGAATCTGAAGCCCGGCATCAGGCGTGTCTTCCTCTGCCACCTCAGCGAGGAGAACAACCATCCCGAGCTGGCCCGCAAGACTGTCGAGTCCGTCCTGCGCGAGTACGGCATCATTGCCGGCAAGGACTTCCAGCTCGACGTCCTCAAGCGCAAGACCCCCTCCGGCATATTTGAGCTGGAGTAGCCAGTCGTTAAGTAATCACGCGCTTCTCGCCCAAACAAACAATTCCCCCGCCTCTTCACAGCCGAAGGAGCGGGGGCAATTCTTTTACATAACGGGGAACTCATTCGTTTCACGAGAACAATCACGAGTCCCACCGATTTCCGGCTGACGTGACTTTCAGGATTCTGTTCTTAATCGTCAATATCGATTACCTGGAAATAACTATTGAACTCCAGTTCCATGCCGTTATTCAACTTCACATCGTATGTGCCTCGACGGTCACGGTCAATCTTGACGATAGCGGCTCCAGGGAAGGTCTTCTCTACGCCGGCCTTGATCTGCTCAGGGATAAGGGCAGTGGGTACAGCCGACATCTTACAGTCGAACTCTCTCCAGTTCCCTCGTTTG
>CADCEQ010000009.1 GCA_902800435.1 uncultured Prevotellaceae bacterium
ATAGTAAAATGTAAATTGTAAGTTGTAAGAATCGCCGCTTTCCCCTGTATTTATCGGGGAAAGCGGCGATTTTTACATTAAAATGAAAATGTAAGTTTCCCCCCCCACCTTCGCTTTTTCTACAGAAAAACAGGCTGAAGGACAAGGCAGCCGAGAGCAGCAATTATTAAATAATGTGTAATTTCCGAATCTAATCAGTTTTCTTGGCACGGAAAAACGCGGAGGAACACTGTCTTGACGTTTCTCCCCCTGAGTCAGGGGGAGTCGGAGGGGGTCTGAACGGCCGTATGGTTCCCCTATTCAGACCACCCCTAGCCCATCCTGACTCAGGAGGGGAATCCGGCAGTTCCTCCCAGGGGAGGTTAGGAGGGGGTCTGAACGACCTCGTGTATGAGCTTCTGCCCGCTGACGCTCTGATTCTTACAAAGTCTTACATTTTGGAAATCGCCGCTTTCTCCGATAAATACAGGGGAAAGCGGCGATTCTTACATATTACAAACAGTTTCTTGAAGTAATAGCCCGGGGCATCGTATGCCATTCCAAAATCGAGGGTGAGCAGCCCGTCCCTGAACCAGTAAGTGCACTTTTGGCCTTCGATACTGATGAGGGTAAACACGGTGCCGTCAGACGGGCTGGTTTGGGAACTGATGACCTCGTAGGAATAGAGGCCAGAGGCATAGAACTGCTTCATCTGACTGGTCTCAGACTTGTTGACCACCTGCATGGTATGGTCGGGATTGAAACTGACGGTGACGTCACCAGGCTGAACTTTAAATTCGCTGACGCCGTCGAATGAGAAGTAAGCCCCGGCCAGATGCCATGTGCCATCGAGCGAGACAGGACTTTCCTCGTACTGATAGGCATCGGACTCTTCGTCGCTGCTACAGGCCATGAACAGACACACGGCCAGCAGGGTAAGGATGATTTCTTTTGCTTGTTTCATCATTATATGTGATTGTTGTTACGCTCTAACTATATAACTGAGAAATGCGGAAATCTTGCACGACGTCACGAGGAATTAAAGGAATTTAACTTTTTGCGGCGTTACTTCAGCGTACTGAACTTGGCGTTCTTCTCGATGGTCCAGTCCTTGCGCTTCGAGAGGTCGCAGTCGTTGCCGACGAACATCTTGGCGGCCTTCTTGTCGCCCTTCAGCTGCCACTGGAGCCAGGCGAGGGCTACGACGGTGAACTCGCCGCCGTGAGGCTCACGATAGGTGCCGCCATGACCGACGGGGAAGTTGGCGGCGCAGGCGGGCACATGGCTGATGCGACGGAAGTCGTCCATACCGTTGCCATAGGCAATGTCGGTCTCGCCGCCGAGCAGGTACATGATGGGGGTGTGAATCTCGTTGAGCTTCTCCTTCGGGGGCATGGGCATACCGCCGACGGCCTGATTGGCATTCTGCTGGTTGAAGAGTCCGCTGTTGCAGATCATCAGCAGCGAGATGCGCGGGTCGGCGCAGTTGAAGAGTGTCTGCAGTCCGCCGCACGACATGCCGGCGACGCAGATGTGCTTCACGTCGATCTTATTATAATAAGGTGACTTGGGGTCGGCGTTCTGGGCGAAGGCCCAGTCGATGGACTCTATCTGCTGCTGGGTGGTCGACATCGGGCCGCGGAAGGGCTGCTCCTCCATGGGGATGTAGCCGGTGGCGAGGACGATGAAGCCGTAGGAGGCTATCTCGTTGAGGAACTTGTAGTGCTCCCAGGGTGAGTTGGTGCAGGCACCGTTGCCCCAGACGAGGACGGGCAGCGGGTTCTTCTTGCCGAACTTCGAGAGGTCCTGCGGCACGAAGACGGTGTGGGCGGGCAGCGAGGCCTCCTCCTTCATGATGGCCTTCGAGGGGCCTGTGCCGCCGTCCTCGACGACTTTCTGCTTTTGCTCGCCGGCAGACGAGCCACCGGACCGGGCGGCGTTGAGGAAGCGGACCATCTTCTGGAGATTCTCCTCGGAGTACATGCCCATGCCGTGACCACCCTCGGGCACGAATGTGGCCTCGGTCTTGACACCGGCATCCTGCAGCTTCTCGAAGAACATCTTACCCTGACAGCAGGGCACGACGTTGTCCTTCTCGCCGTGGAAGATGATGATGGGCGGGTTGTTCTTGTTGACGTAGTAGGTGGCACTCAGGCTCTTGTACTTGTCGGGCTCCTTCGAGAGCTTCGAGTTGAGGAGCACGTCCTCGGGGCTGTTCTCGCCCATCTTCATGCCTTCGCCGCAGTCCATGGCCGTCAGGTCGACGGGACCTGACCAGTCGCAGGCGGCATTGACGGTGGAGGGCTGGCTGAGGTAGTTGCCGACGTTGCCCTCGAGGTCGATGTCGACGGTGCCCACCTTGGTCTGCTTCACGCCGCTGGTGGTGGCAGCAACCGAGGAGAGATGGCCGCCGGAGGAGAAGCCGCTGGTGGCGATGAACGACGTGTCGAACTTATACTTTGCGGCCTCGCCGCGCACGAAGCGGATGACGGCACGGATGTCGTGAATCTGAGCCGGCCACTTGGCGTCCATGCTCGAGCGGTGGTTGGGGCAGACGACGGCGTAGCCAGCCTTGAGCAGGGCGTTGACGATGGTGCCGAGGTCGGCTTGACTCTTGCCGCTGTTCGAGAACCAGGCGCTGCCGTAGATATGGATGACCACGGGATAGCTGGCCTTCTCCTGCTTGGGCAGGTAGATGTCGCAGGTGTGGAACGCCTTGTCGTCGCCGGCGTAGTTGACGTCCTTCCACTCTTGCGAAGTTTCTAACTTGGCCTGCTGTTGGAAACCTCCAAAGCCGCCGAATCCTCCTTGGGGCTGTGCCGCCAACTGGAGCGTGCAGACAGCCACGAATGCTGATAATAAGACTCTTTTCATCTCAAAAGTTTTAAAAAACAGTGCAAAGATAGGAAATAATTGACAATTGGCAACTGAAATCGATAAATTTTTCGTAACTTTGCACAAAATCTAACCAAAAAGAAACAAAATGAATAGACGTACAATGCTCGCTGCCCTGCTTGCGGCAGCCACCCTGGGCCTCAACGCCCAGAAGCCCATGTCGGCCCCGAAGGGCGGCAAGGCCATCAGTGACGAACTTATCGGTATCTTCTTCGAGGACATCTCGAGCAGTGCCGACGGCGGTCTCTACGCCGAACTGCTGCAGAACGGCTCGTTCGAGTACAACCCCGGAGAACGCGACGGCTGGGGAGCCGGCACGGCGTGGCGACAGGTGCGACCCGGCCACTCACTGGGTACGATGCAGGTAAGGATGGACAACCCGCTGAACGCCAACAACCCCACCTACATGCGCCTGCACACCGAGCGCACCAGGGAGTTCCACGACTATAAGGGCTGGAAGGGCTACGGTCTGCAGAACGACGGTTTCGACGGCATCTCGGTGAAGGCCAATGCGAAGTACGACTTCTCGGTCTTCATGCGCAACATCGGCGGTGCCAAGCAGGTGCGCGTGGTGCTGGCCAAGCCCGGACAGGGCTGGGGCGCTGAGCCGAAGGCACTGGCTGAGACCACTTTCGACGTGAGCAGCACCTCGTGGCAGAAGTACGAGGCCGTGCTCACACCCACTGAGGACTGCAAGAACGCCAACCTCCAGATACTCGTGCTGACCGTCGGCGACCTCGACGTCGACCAGTTCTCGCTGATGCCCGAGGATACGTATAAGGGGCACGGACTGCGCAAGGACCTGGCCCAGGCACTGGCCGACCTGCAGCCGAAGTTCATGCGCTTCCCCGGCGGCTGCGTGGTTCACGGTGGCGGCGACGGATTCTGGGACACCTACCGCTGGAAGACCACCATCGGCCCGAAGGAGCAGCGCCGCGGACTGAAGAACACGTGGGGCTACCACCAGTCGATGGGGCTGGGCTACTATGAGTACTTCCAGTTCTGCGAGGACCTCGGTATGGAGCCGCTGCCCATCCTGCCCTGCGGCGTCTCGTGTCAGGGCACGAACGGCGGCTGGAACATGTGGCCCACACAGGCTCAGGACGTCGTTCCCATGAGCGAGATGGACGAGTGGGTCAGCGAGGCCATCGACCTCATTGAGTGGGCCAACGGCGACCCCGCCACCAACAAATGGGCCAAGATGCGTGCCGACGCCGGCCACCCGAAGTCCTTCGGACTGAAGTACCTGGGTCTGGGCAACGAGGAGAAGATCTCGCCTGAGTTTGCCGAGCGCTTCAAGTACATATATGAACGCGTGACGAAGGCTCATCCCGAGATTGTCATCGTAGGCACCGCCGGCCCCGGCTCACACCCCGAAAATCCTGACTTCGAGAACGGCTGGAAGCTGGCCGAGGAGCTGGGCATGCCCATCATCGACGAGCACTACTACGAGCAGAACAAGTACTTCCTCTCGAGCCGCCAGTACGACAAGTACCCCCGCGACCGCAAGACGAAGGTCTATCTGGGTGAGTATGCCGCCAAGGACAAGAAGCTCATCGACGCACTGGCCGAGGGTCTATACCTGCTCCACGTCGAGCGCAACGGCGACGTGGTCTGCATGACCTCGTATGCCCCGCTCTTCGCCCGCAAGAACGCCACCAACTGGAACCCCGACCTCATCTACTTCGACAACGAGCGCCCGTTCCTGACCTGCAGCTACTACGTGCAGCAGATGTTCGGACAGTCGAGCGGACAGTACTACTACGGCGACTGCGTCAGCTTCGAGGGTGATGCTGCCGGCATACAGCAGCCCCAGCAGGACGTCCACTACGGACAGTCGGTCATCCTGAACGTGAAGACGCGCAAGCTGTTTGTGAAGCTCGTCAACGCCGGCGACCAGGCCAAGAAGGCCAACGTCAACCTGAGCCGCTTCGGACTGAAGAAGACCGCCAAGAAGACGTTGCTCACCGGTAAGCCCGACGACGAGAACAACTTCGACAAGCAGCCCATAGCCCCGCAGACGGAGACCATCAATGCCAAGAAGAAGTTCGACATCGACCTTCAGCCCTACTCTATGGTGATGCTTGAATACCAGTTATAACCGTTTGACTATGAAAGATCTAATCATAAAGGGGTCAGCCGCGGCTATTGCCGCGTTGCTGACCCTTCATGTTCAGGCGCAGCCTGCAGCCGACTGGGAGAACCCCGCCGTGCTCGGCATCAATAAGCTGCCCTACCACGCGACGCTCCAGCTGCCGTCGCGCGAGAAGGAGTGTCAGGAAATCGTGAGTCTCGACGGCCAGTGGCTGTTCCACTGGAGCCGCAACCCCGAGGAGCGGCCAAAGGACTTCTGGCGCGAGGACTACGACGTCAGCCAGTGGGACAAGATTACCGTGCCCGGCAACTGGCAGACACAGGGCTACGGCACACCTATCTACATCAACATCAACTACCCGTTCGTCAAGGACCGCCCCAAGGTGACCACCGAGCCGCCCCGCGACTGGACGGCCTACGAAAACCGTAACCCTGTGGGCTCGTACGCCCGGTTCCTGGACGTGACGAAGGAGATGCTCTCGCAGAATCTCATCCTCCACTTCGGCGGCGTCCACTCGGCCTTCTACGTCTGGGTGAACGGCCAGCGGGTGGGCTACAGCCAGAACTCGATGTCGCCGGCGGAGTTCGACGTGACGAAATACCTGCGCGAAGGCCGCAACAAGCTGGCCGTCGAGGTGTACCGCTGGAGCGACGGAAGCTATCTTGAAGACCAGGACATGTGGCGTCTGTCGGGCATCTTCCGCAGCGTGCAGCTGTGGGTAAGGCCCCTGGTGCATATCAGCGACTACCGGGTGACGGCTGTTCCCAATGCCGACTACTCGGAGGCCGCCGTCCGTGGAACCGTCTTTGTGTGCAACACCGGCAAGAAAGCAGCCAAGAAGCTCAGCCTGGCTTTCACCATCGACGGCAAGACGACGACATACAAGGTCGGCAAAATCCTCCCCGGCGACACCATCGGCATTCCCGTGTCGCATGACATCAGCCAGCCCCGACTCTGGTCGGCCGAGAAGCCCAACCTCTATCCTTTCAGCATCGACCTGGGGGCTCTCGAGCACTTCGACTACCACCTCGGCGTGAAGAAGGTGGAGGTGGTCGGCGAGGTGTTCAAGATTAACGGCAAGAACGTGAAGCTGCGCGGCGTGAACCGCCACGACCACCACCCCGTGACCGGTCGCTACGTGGACGACGCCACCTACGAGCAGGACATCCGACTGATGAAGCAGGCCAACGTCAACTTCCTGCGCACGTCGCACTACCCCGACCGCGAATATATCTACGAGCTGTGCGACCGCTGGGGAATCTACGTGATGGACGAGGCAAACCACGAGACCCACGGCTACGGCTATGCCAACCACGTGATGGGCGAGGACCTGACGTTCCAGCGGGCACACGTCGACCGTGCCGAGTCGCTCGTGAAGCGCGACTTCAACCACCCCTGCGTCATTCTCTGGAGCCTCGGCAACGAGGGCGGTGTCGGGCCGAACATCGAGGCAATGTATAACAAGGTACGCGAACTGGACCAGACTCGCCCACCCTTCTACGACAGCGACCGCCGCTACTCGGCCATCTGGGACGACAGCTATCTCTACCCCGACGATCTGCGCAAGAACGCCCAACAGGTCACCGACAAGCCCTTCATGATGCGTGAGTATGCCCACGCCATGGGCAACTCATGCGGCAACCTCCAGGAGTACTGGGATGTCATCTACGCCGACTCCAGCATCTGCGGCGCCGCCATCTGGGACTGGGTGGATCAGGGGCTGAGTGGGAAGATAAAAGGGAAAAGTGAAAAGTTCCTCTACGGCGGCGACTTCGGCGACAAGCCTAACGACGGACCGTTCTGCATCAACGGCCTCATCGCCCCCGACCGCAAGCCCCATCCCCACTACTACGAGGTGCAGAAGGTCTACCAGCCCATTACCTTCATCCGCGAAGGCAATGACATCCGCCTCGTCAACCGTGACCAATTCACCGCCCTTGACGAATACGACATCAGCTACGACACGCTGCGATATGACAGCGAGACGGTGCTCAATGTCAAAGCCCGGCTGAAGGAGGACAAGCCCTGGGCCGAGAAAGACTTTACTGTTGCCCGCGAGCAGTTTGTGCTCAAGCCCTACGAGTTCCCCGCTCCCACCGTTCCGGCAAAGAAAGTGGCCGCCGCGGGCATCACTGTTGAGGGTAATGCCCTCACGTCGTGGATTGTTGACGGCCGTGAGATACTGCAGGCACCCCTTGAACCGTATTTCTGGAAACCCGAGAACGACAACCAGAACGCTGCCGGATTCGCCCGCCGCACCGCCGTTTGGAAGGATGCCACCGATGTCACAGTGAAATACACTGCCCTCAGCGAACGCAGCATCCTGGTCGAAGTAGACTACCAGCCTACAAGTACCAACAAGCCCGTCATGCCGAAATTCGGTATGCGTATGCGACTGCCCGCCGACTACACCAACATACGCTACTACGGCCGCGGGCCGTGGGAGAACTACCCTGACCGCAAGCAGTCGGCCCTCCTCGGCATCTACGAAATGCCGCTCAGCGACTACGAGACCGAGTACATCCACCCGCAGGACAACGGCAACCGCTGCGACGTACGCTGGTTTGAGATTGGCAAGCTACGCATCGACGGCTGCCAGCCGCTCTGCATCCGCGCGTGGGACTACGGCGAGGAGGACCTCGAAACAGCCAAGCACCCGAACGAAATACGCCGCGGACGTTTCGTCAATCTGAACATCGACCTCAACATCCACGGCGTAGGCGGTACCGACACCTGGGGCAAGCGCACGCTGCCGCAGTACACCATCGACGGCAACAAGCCCCACCACTACAGCTTCATCCTCACGGCTGAGAAGAAGGAATAGAGCCTACTTCTTCAGCACCTTCTTCCCGTTGGCAATGTAAACACCCTTGCCAGCGGGATTTTTCGTCTGTCTGACGCCGCTGAGCGAATAGACTGCACCCAAGGCCGATGCACCGGTCTTGGGAGCCATCACGGCATCGGGAGTGTCTTCGACCGCATAGATGGCGATGTCGGTGACGGTGATGGCGTCGTCTTTCGTCGGACGGGTGAAGGTTATCTTGTATTCGCCCCAGCCGTCGGCGACCTCAAAGGGCAGTGAAGCCTCCTCGCCCACGTTGACGGTGGCGTCGAGCACGGCGTTCTTCTTACCCGTCAGCTTCTCAATCTTCACGCCCACTGTGGCCGACGGTTCCCCCGTCGACTTGAAGCAGAGCTTGTAGCTACCCGTCTGGAACTGCAGCGAGCGGTAGACATTCTGGTTGGTGCTGGTGTTCTGCGTGCCACCGAAGCGAAGCAACGTGGTGCCGCTGTTCATCGTCCAGCCGTGGCTCTTGGGGTTGTAGCCCTCAGTCTCGATGCGCGGACGCCATCTTAGGGTCTTGTCACAAGGCGAGTCGAGGGTGTACTGCTGGAAGAAGTCCCACATGGTCTGCGACGAGCTGTTCTTCTCGGTGCTGTTGGTGAAGGGCGAGTGGCCCATGCCGTCTATTTCATAGTAGATGATGGGGAAACCACCCTCGCCGGCCTCATAGATGCTCTTGGTGTACTTGCCGCTCTTAACGGTCTTCTGCGGCACAGGGTTGGCGCCGTTGCGGGCCACCATGTTATCGATGACGTTGGGTACGAGCGAGTACTTGACGAAGTCATCATTCTTACCGTGGATATGGAGGAAGGGCACGGGGCGCGCACTGGTGTGGTGCAGGTGGAACTCATTGATGGGATAGCCGCTGATGGCGGCGAAGGCGGCAAACTGCAGGCTGCAGGTATTGGCCATGACATAGGTCATCATGCCGCCGTTGGAGAAGCCACAGCAATAGAGACGGTTGCGGTCGATGCTGTACTTCGAGGCTACATCCTCGACGACGGCCTTCAGAAAGTCGGTGTCGAAGTTCTCCTCGCCGGTCGAGGTCCAGCCGGGGGCAGACATACCGCCTAAGCCGGGAAACACCGTGTTCTTGCCCTGCGGATAGACAACGATAAAGCCGTTCTTGTCGGCGATGGAGTGGAAGTCAGGGTCGTGCGACGAGGTGGACACCGTGCCGCCAGCACCGTGGAGCGACACCACCAACGGGGCGCTCTCCTTCACGTTGTTGGGCACATAGAGCAGGTACTTGCGCGTTTCGCTGCCAACCTTGACATTCACCATTCTGTTTGCTTTTGCTGCGTTCAGCAGCAGGACGCTGAACAGGGCCAGCGCCGTAGTTAGAATTCTTTTCATTTTGGTTTACTTAGTGCTTAATTATAGTTTTACCTTTTTTACTTTTTTACCTTTTTACTTTCTTACTTTTTTACCTTTTTACCTTTTTACTTTCTTACCTTTTTACTTTCTTACCTTTTTACTTTCTTACCTTTTTACTTTCTTACCTTTTATAATGAATAGTCCTTTGTTCGGATGGGGCACCTGACGGCCCTGCAGGTCGTAGACCGGGGATGGGTGAAGGGTGATGGGTGATGGGTGAAGGGACTCAACACCCGTCATCTCTCCTTTTCTATATACGCGGTACTCGCCGCCGGCAACGGTCTGCAGGTCGTACTCATAGACCTTCTTCACGCCGAGCTTCGGCTTCGCCGTGAGCGACTTGGCCAGCAGCGGCTCCTTCACGTCGGCAGGGGCGAAGAGCGGATTGGGGCAGTCGCCCTCGGCCTCCGTCAGCCCGTCGCCCTCCAGCTCAACGTAGGAACGCAGGCGCAGGGTGCCGCCGATGGTGGAGCGCACGACGGCGGATAGCAGTTTCGCTTCATTCCACTCCTCGTCAACCTCAAAGCCGCCACGAGCCTTCAGACCGCTGACACTGCCCTGACGCCATACCGACGGCAGGGCGGGCAGCAGATGGACGGCGCCGTCGTGGCTCTGCAGCAGCATCTCGGCAATGCCCGCCGTAGCGCCGAAGTTACCGTCAATCTGGAACGGCGGATGGGCGTCGAACAGGTTGGGGAACGTGCGGCCGTTGGGATACTGCCCCGTGGCATCCTCCGACGGCAGCAGGCGCAGCATGTTCTTCAGGATGGTCAGGGCGTGGGTGCCGTCGAGCATACGTGCCCAGAAGCAGATCTTCCAGCCGAGACTCCAGCCCGTGGCCTCGTCGCCGCGGTCGGTGAGCGTCTGCTTGGCAGCGGCAAACAGTTCGTTATGGCTGTAGGGCGATATCTGGTTCGAGGGGAACAGACCGTATAGGTGCGAGATGTGGCGGTGCTGGCGGTCGCTGCCGTCGGCATCGATGAGCCACTCCTGCAGCTGCTTGCGGCTGCCTATCTGCATCGGGGGCAGTTGCTCGAGTGTCTCCTCGAGCTTCTTCTGGTAGTCAGCGTCCTCGCCAAGGATGCGGGCTGCCCGCAGCGTGTTCGACAGCGCGTCGAACACTATCTGGTTGTCCATCGTACAACCGGCGGTGATGGGCGTCGACTTGCCAGCCGGCCCCTGCTCGGGACTGACCGACGGCACGACGACCAGCCAGTTGTTGTAGCCGGGATGTGGCACCATATAGTCGAGGTAGAAGTCGGCGGTACCCTTGATGACGGGGTACCACTCGCGCAGGAAGTCCACGTCGCCCGTGTAGAGGTAGTGCTGCCACAGGTGGGTGGCCAGCCACGCGCCGCCGTTGGGGTACATGCCCCAGAAAGCGCCGTCGACCGGTCCGGCCACGCGCCAGAGGTCGGTGTTGTGGTGGGCCATCCAGCCGCCGCAGTTATACATCGTCTTGGCGGTCCTGGCTCCCGTTTCGCTCAGGTCGCGAATCATCTGGAAGAACGGCTCGTTGGTCTCCGTCAGGTTGCATACCTCCGAGGGCCAGTAGTTCATCTCGGCGTTGATGTTGATGGTGTACTTCGAGTCCCACGGGGCATCGCGCTTGTCGTTCCACAGTCCCTGCAGGTTGGCGGGCTGACCGCCGGGCTGACTCGACGAGATGAGCAGGTAGCGCCCGTAGTTGAACAGCAGGGCCACCATGCCCCAGTCGCTGCTGCCCGCGAACTTCTCCAGTCGCTTCACCGTCGTCAGCTTGCTGTTGGCAGCCGTCGAGGGCAGGTTAAGATGCACGCGGTTGTACTGCTGCTGATAGGCCTCGACGTGACGGCTCAACAGCTCGTCGTAGTCGTGCTGACGGGCACTGTTGAGCCACGACAGGCTCCTGGCCGACGCCTTGCCGCTGACATCCTTGTAGCTGACGTAGTTGGTGGCTGCCGAGATATAGACGGTGGCCACGGTGTAGTTCTTCACCGTCACGGCACCGCTGGCACCGTAGGTCACCTCGCCGTCGCTCTCCACCTGGTAGCGCAGCGTGGCCTTCAGCTTCGCGGCGATGCCCTCATGGTCGACGCCGCTGATGGTGGCAATGGCGCAGTCGGCGGTCTTTGAGTACGACGTAGAGAAGGTGCAGGAGTGGCGCATCGTGAACGTCGAGAGCGTGTCGGCCTCTAAGCGCATGACGATGATGCTGTCGGGCATCGAGGCGAAGGTGGTTCGGCGGTAGTGGTGGCCGTCGTGGTCGAAGGTCACCGTCGAGAGGGCCGTCCTGAGGTCCAGCTCGCGCTCGTAGTTTTTCACGCTGGCCGTCTTGATGCCCGAGTGTGTCAGCTTCAGACTGCCCAGCGTCAAGTATTTCATGCCGTGCGGTCCCTTGACAAACTGCTGGTTGATGAGGTTCTCGGCCTCCTGCTCCTTGCCGCTGAAGATGAGGTTGCGCACCTGCTCCAGATACTTGGCCGACGCCGTACTGTTATTATTGTGCGGCCCGCCGCTCCAGAAGGAGTCCTCGTTCAGCTGAATCTCATCGACCTGCGTGCCGCCATAGACCATACCGCCCAAGCGCCCGTTGCCGATGGGCAGGGCCTCAAGCCATATCTTCGCCGGCTGGTCGTACCACAGCCGTTCGGTATTGTCGTCAGTCTGTGCCAAAAGCACCGCACAGAACGACAGATAGCATAATGTAATGAATAGTCGCTTCATCATTCCTCACTTTTTACCTTTTTACTTTTTTACCTTTTTACTTTTTTTACCTTTTTACTTTTTTACCTTTTTACCTTTTTACCTTTTTACTTTTTCACTTCTCATCCCTTCCGTCTCTTCGCGCTTGGCTTTGTAGTAGCGGTCTACGAAGTCCACCTGCTCGCGGTTGGGGCGCATGATGAGCGAGGCACCGTTCGAGAACTGCATCGTCGTGGGCTTCGAGTCGTCGAACGTCGGCCAGTAGGGCAGTCCCTTCGCGTTGGGGTTGCCCGTCTTGGCGAAGTTCACCCAGTACTGCTGCATGATCTCGGCAACCGCCGACTCAGCGGGATACTTCTCCGGCTGCGTCAGGAACTCACCGTTCAGGTAGAGGATGTCGTCGGCATGGGCCACACCCTTGCGGCGACGGTCGTTTGAGAAACTGCGCGTCGAGGGCTGGGCCAAATAGGCGGCATAGGCACCGCTCTTGCCCGTCTTGGCCTGCAGACTCACCCAGGCGAACGACGGCCAGGCGAAGCCCATGTCGCGGAAGGCGTCGCCATTGCCGTGCCACGCCTCGTCGTCGGTATTGCCGGGATAGACCTTCAGTGCCTCGTCGGCCCAGGAGCCGAAGATCTGGCGCACCTGCTTCTGGTAGTTCTCGGCCTTGATGTTGCCGGGCGAGAAGAGGGCACCCTCGTCAGAGTTGGTCATCACGATGACGGGCACGTCGTTATACTCGCCGCGCTCGTAGAGGCGGTACTGGTCGTCGCAGATGACGTAGCCGTCGACACAGGGCCAGAAGCCGCCGAAGCCCACGTCATTGCCACAGAGCGCCATCGCGTCCATCTTGCGCAGCTGCTTCAGGTTCTTTTTCTTCAGGTGCTTCTGGAAGTTTATTCCTTGCAGCTCGGCACCCTTCTGCGAAGCATCCAGACCCAGGCTGCGGGGCTGGTCGCTCCACGGGGCAAACGAGCCGCCGCTCTGACTGATGCAGCGGTGGAAGAGACCTTTGGCTAAGGGCGAGGCACAGAGCATGCTGCAGCTGATGGCACCCGCCGACTCGCCGAAGATGGTGACGCACGTCGGGTCGCCGCCGAAGCTGCTGATGTTGCGCTGCACCCACTGAAGGGCGAAAATCTGGTCGAGCAGACCGTAGTTGCCAGAGTGTCCGTTCTTCGACTCCTTGGTCAGCTCGGGGTGCGCCATGAAGCCGAGGGCACCCGTGCGGTACTCCACGCTGACGATGACCACGCCGCGCTGGGCGAGGTGTTTCCACAGGTCGCCGCCGTACCATTCGGTCTGGAAGCCGCCACCGTGAATCCACACCATCACGGGCAGCCGGTCGGCGGTGCTCTTGGCGGGCGTGGCAATGCCCAAGTAGAGGCAGTCCTCGCTCATCATGTCGGCCGTGCGACCGGGCCGAGTGGGCTGCGGGGGCAGCGGACCGAACTTATCGCACAGCCTCACGCCCTCCCACGCCTTGGCGGGCTGCGGCTCGCGCCAGCGCAGGTCGCCGACGGGCGGTGCAGCGTAGGGAATGGCCTTATACACGGCGAGCGTCCCGTCGGCAATGCCCTCGACGTCACCCGTCTCCACGTGGGTTCTCAACAGCGGCTGCGCCGCCACGTCTGCCGCCGTCATCACGGCGCAGACCAGCAAAAGAGTTGTCAGAAGTCTTTTCATATCGTAGTCTTTTTTACTTTAGGTTTCTATACTGACGGCAAAGGTACGCATTTTTTTTCAATTGCAAACAAAAATAGTCATAAATCATTCGAAAAAGCGCGTGCACGTATGAGAAGGTTAGACGTGACAATTAGGACAAAGGACAGTGCGTTTTTTGCACGCTTCACAAAATTCTATCGTATATTTATACAAATAATATGAATAAATATTAACTGTATTAGTTTGTATTATTTAGTAGGTTAGTTAGTAGTGTTAACTAATCTGGTTAGGATGAGCGCGGAAAGTGCGTAAAAATCGTTGTCCCAATTGTCCCAATTGTCACAGCCCAGTGTTTGATTCCTGAAATCGGAGGTTTTGACAGTCCCCTCAGTTGCACGGAAACTATTCTAAAGAAAAAGACGGAAAAAGGAGCGGCAATTCGGAAAAAAACATTATCTTTGCACCCGTAAAGCTTTTAATCAACAACTAAAACCATTTCCTTTATGAAAACAAGACTATTTCTTACCTTGATGCTTGCCCTTACAATGAAGGCAGGCGTGGTCTTTGCACAAACCAACAGTCAGGTTCTCGAAGACGGCGGAACAGGCCCCTACAAGGCCATTATGTACGAAGTGGAGGGATTCGCCGAGCACACGGTGTTTGCCCCGAAAGACTTGTCGCCCTTCGGCGTGAAGAAGCCTCTGCCGGTGCTGGTGTGGGGTAACGGCGGCTGCGCCAACTCGCCCCGTGGTCATGAGAAGTTCCTCAACGAGATTGCCTCCTACGGCTACTTGGTGCTGGCTACGGGCATCATGCCCAAGCAGGACGCTCCGCGAGGCATGGGCGGCATGGGACGTGGTAACCAGTCGCGCAGCGAGCAGCAGGTGGAGTCGATGGACTGGGCCTTCAGCCAGAACGCCGACAAGAACAGTCCCTTCTACCAGAAGATTGACACGAAGATTATCTGCATCTCGGGCATGTCGTGCGGCGGTCTGCAGGCATTGTTCAACTGCTTCGACAAGCGCGTCACCTCGATCATGATCTGCAACAGCGGACTGTTCGACCAGGTTGAGGGCGGCGGCCCGCGCATGGGCGGCATGCCGAGCGTAGCCAAGTCGAAGCTGAAGGAGATTCATTGCCCCATCATCTACATCCTCGGCGGCGAGACCGACATTGCCTACAACAACGGTATGGACGACTTCAAGCGCATCGAACACGTGCCCGCCATCGCCGTGAACCTGCCCGTAGGCCACGGCGGCACCTACAACCAGCCCAACGGCGGCGAGTTTGCCATCGTTGCCCGTGCCTGGCTCGACTGGCAGCTGAAGGCCGACAAGGACGCTTCGAAGATGTTCGTAGGCGACAGCCCCGCCATTCTGCAGCGCAAGGACTGGACGCTCGAGAAGAACGCTAAGGTGAAGTAAGCTCCCTTATTTCATCAGGGATGCCCCCTGTGCCTTAAAACATACAACACGCACCGAGTCGCACGACTCCAAGACTGCCATAGCCAAGCTCGCCGAAGAAACTGAAGGACTGGCTGCCGAAAGAAAAACCAATGGCGGTCAGCTGGTAGGCCATACGCCATTTTATCTCGTCCGTACTATCGGTGAATACCGGTATCTGGGCGGTGTACGATGCCTCGTCGGGATGGTAGCCAACCCACGGAAAACGCTTGTAGTCAAAGGTGAGATGATGGCGCATAGCGCCTAAGGCGATGCGTGAGTAACTGCGATAATAGCGCCGCTCGGACCAAGTATAACGCAAGGATGGGGCAAAGACGAAAAAGCGGCATTGCTCATTGGCATCGGCGAAATACTCGGGATCAGCAGTAACAGGGTCAGCATGCACGGATTGATAATAGTATGAGGAATAGCCTTCTCTCGATATGCCCCAATCGGCCAACACGCCAACGTCCCATTTCCTGTTAAGCCGGTAATGATACTCCACCCCTGCCTGCAGATAAGAATCACCGACAATGTCGAAACACTCTCCTTCGGCGAGTATGCTATAACGTTGGATATTGGCGTCAATCATCCTGTCTCTGTCATGACTGGCCTGACAGTGCCCAAATCCAAGGCCGCCACGTATTTCATGCCTGTTATAGCGCTCTGGCAGTTGACGTGCAAGCTGCTGCGCCTGTCTGACCTCTTCGGCCGCTTTTACCAACCGTAATGAGTCGGCACGGTGAAGGGAGTCTGCCTGAGAGCGCGGTGCATCAGGAGTGACGTAAAACCGGTTCTGCGCAGGCACACTGGCAGCATTCGTCATCAGGTCAACGACAAGAGGGACACCGTAGAGGAAGGCATCGAGGACTGACCAGGGATTAACGGATTTCCTCAGCACGATGTCGCTGAAAGCATAGCTTGGAGAACTGATTTGTATGTGCTGCCCGTCAAGGCTGCGACGTTTGACCTTGACGGTTGCCGGTAATGACAAATCCTGATATTCGCCGTGGGTGGTGACTACGGTGAGAGGTTCATCGACCTTTCCGTCGATATGTATGTCAGCGGTGGAGCCAGAAATGATTGTTGCGCACGATGAGCAGAGCATTGCTGATATGAGCAACACCAGAACCGAGATGTCACGCAGAATATATCTCATCATAGGATCACTTCTTTCCTAAATAACTACGGAAAAGCGAAACCTTGCACTAAAACCGAATTAATTAACAAAGTTTAAAGTTACTTGGAGATTAACACCTTCTTCCCGTTCCTGATATACAATCCAGCTTTGGCCGGACTTTCGACTCGCCGTCCCTGAAGGTCGTAGGTTGGAGTGAAGGGTGAAGGGTGAAGGGTGACAGGAGGGTTAATACCTGTGGCCAGATAGCTGCTGGCGGTGAGGCTGAGCTGACCGACGATGCAGTCGCTCCACTCTGAGGCGGCCGAATAGATGGCGATGACATAGTCGCCCTGCTCGGCGATGTCGAACTCGAAGGTCTGCTGCTGCGGACTGCTGAAATTGTTGGAGGCCACGTTGCCGATGTTGATGTTCGGCATATAGGTCTGACTGGCAATGGTCGTGCTGCCCGTGCGGCGCTCAATGCCCACTTCCACCTGTCCGAAGTCAGCCATGTTCCAGTTGCAGATCTTATACTTCAGCGTGTAGTGACCGGGAGCCAGACTGAGGGTGGTGCCGCCGTCGCTGAGACCGTACTTTGCCCAGCCTTGATGAGCCTTTCCGTTGATGTTACGGAAGTAGAGACCATAGTTGAAGCCTTTCGACGAGCCGGTGAACTGCAGCACGCGGCAGCCCGAGGAGTAGCCGCTGCTATAGCCCGTGCGGCGCTCGCTGCTGTCGTAGGTGGTCCATCCGGCGGGCAGAGCGTTGGCCTCCTTGAAATCCGTCGAGGGGGTAAGCGTCGTCGGCGCCTGCATGGTCACCTCGATGGTGGCGATGCTCGTCTCGCCGTCGTTGTCGGTGGCAACGGCCTTCAGCGTGTGCTTGGTGGCCTTGGCTCCCGTCAGCGTTGCCTTGTAGGGCTTCTCCGTGCAGGTGGCTATCAGCGTCGTGCCGTCGTAGAACTCCACCTTCTCTACGGTGCCGTTAGGGTCGTCGGCTGTGGCAGTAATGGTGATGTCGGGAAACACGGCCTCACCCTTTGGCGCAAAGCTGATGTGTTTCCCGCCGGTGGCAGGCGAGGTAATCCTGACGTTGGGCGTGGTCTTGTTCAGCGAGTAACGGCTACAGAAGTTCCAGATTTCCTTACCGGTATAGACCTGCGGCTCCTTGCAAATCCAGTGACCTTTGTCCTTGAGCTCCAGGAGCCGCACTTCGACACCGTCGTTGCCGGGTCCCCAGATGTGCAGCTTGGCACCGCTGAAGCCATTGTAGTTGTTGATGACCTTATCGGTCGTCGAACAGCCGTTGTGCTTAATCCAAGGATTCAGCGCCGGCTGCACGCCGCCCCAGTTGTCGGCCGTTCCCTGAATATGCAGGATGGGCACCGGGCGCGTCTTGGAACTGGGCGTTACCACCGACGGGCCGCTGCAAGAGACGAAGGCAGCAATCTGATCTGAAAGCTTGTTGATGGCATTGTAGGTCAGCATGCCGCCCATGGAGAAGCCGCCAAGGTAGATGCGGTTGCGGTCGATCTTATGCTGCGTCACCATCCGCTCGATAATGGCCTTGATGAAGTTGATGTCGCGGTCGCCGCCGGTGTCCCATGCACGGTCGATGCCGTTGGGGAAGACGCAGACGAACTTGGCGGTGTCGCAGACGGCCTCCATGCTGACGTTGTCGTTCTTGAACTCGCTGTTCTGCATCCAGCCAGCATCCTGGTTGTAGCCGTGACAGAAGATGAGCAGCGGACGGTTCTGCCCGAGGTTCTTAGGGACAATGATATTATACGAGCGGCTGGTGCCGCCTACAGTGATGTTGTCGGCCTGAGCCGGCATCAGTCCTGCTGCGAGCAGGAGGATTGACAGAATGGTTTGTTTCATAATGGTTGGTTATTTCAGTATTTTCTTTCCGTTGACAATGGTGACGCCTTTTGTATTGGGGGTGGCTTTGAGGCCGCCGAGGTTGTAGGCGGGATGGGGGGAATGGGCAGGATGGGCAATGTGGGAGATATGGGTTGGCTGTTCGGAGAACTGCCAGCTGTCGAAGTCGAAGAGCGACGTGCCGCTGCCCGTAAACGTGAAGAAGATGTCGCGCACGCCGTTGATGGGCGACGTCAGGTCGCAGGTCACCTCCTGCCACTCGCCGTCGGTAGGCTCCAAGGGCAGACGGCCCTTGATGGTGCCGCCCTTGCTGCCGATGCGCACCACGAGCGTACACTTCTTCTCGACGCGCACCTTCGCCGTCAGCGCCTGGGCACCAGCCTCGCCGAAGTCCACGTTGCGCACCTTGATATAGTCGCCGGTGCTGATGCCGGTCACGTAGCAGCCGTTGTAGTCGCCCATGCACTTCACACCCTGACACTGGTTGATGGTCTCGGCCTCCTGCCTGACGAAGGGGTTGAGCGTCTGCAGCGGACTGACGCCCTTGGTCGTGGCCTTGATGAGAGGCAGCGAACCGTCTTCGTTGCGCGTGAACTCCTCGATACAGGTGGCACGCTTATAGCCGCCGCCGTTGGGCAGCTTGCCGTTGTGGTAGAACAGGTAGTGGTGGCCCTTGTACTCCACAGTGCCGCCGTGAATAGTAAAGCTGTTGTCGGCCAGCCCCATCACCTTGCCCTGATAGGTCCACGGGCCGGTTATCTTGTCGGCCGTCGAGTAGGCCCAGTGCTCGGGCACGCCGCCGGCGGCATATTCCAGATAGTACTTGCCATTGCGCTTATAAATCCACGAGGCCTCCTCGAAGTTGGTCTTCGGCGTGCCGTCGTCGTTGTAGCCCTTGAAGGGTCCGAAGGCCTTCTCGTCCTTGGTCTTCACCTCCCTCTCGCCACCCGTAATGGCGGTCATCGTCTTCGTCAGCTTCGCATACCACAGGTTGTTATTGCCATAGAAGAGGTACGCCTGACCGTCGTCGTCGATCATCACCGTGGGGTCGATCTTGAACCAGCCCTGCACCAGCGGCTTGTGGATAGGGTCGCGGTAGGGCCCGGCGGGGTTGTCGGCCACGGCCACACCGATACCGGGATAGGCCTGGCCCTTGATGGTGGCCGTCACATACCAGTACCACTTGCCGTTACGCTCTATACACTGGCTGGCCCAGCAGTCGTTGTCCTGCTTGGCCCAGGCCGAGAAGGTGGCCGACGTCAGCGGCGTGCCGCGATAGGTCCAGTTCACCATGTCGACAGTGCTGTAGAGCAGCCAGTCCTTCATGGTGAAGTAGCCGTTCAGTGTTTGGTCCTCGTCGTGGTCGACGAAGAGGTAGAGCGTGTCGCCGTGAACGTAGGGTGCCGGGTCGGGCGTATAGCGGTCGCAGATGGCGGGGTTCTGGGCACGCAGACTGCCCGCCGCCAGACAGGTGGCGACGAGCAGGGCTGATGGAATCAAGTTCTTAGGTATCATAGCTTTAGGTCGGTTAAACTACAGGTCCTTGACGACGCTGACGTTGCGGGTATCGGCGTCGCGGCCTAAGAGGAAGCGGTCGATGAAGGCCTGCACCTCGGGCCACTGGCTCTCAGGCAGCTGGCAGTGGCCGTGCTTGCCGACGATGCTCCAGCCCATGCGGTCGCCGATGCCGAAGAACTCCCACACCTTCTTGGCAGCCTGGGCCGATACAAGCATGGCGGGGTCGGAAAGCCACTCATAGTCGGGATTGCCCAACAGCAGCAGGGCACGCGGACAGACCATCGCGCAGAGCTCGTGCTGGTCGTAGGGCAGGCGGTAGACGGAGTCGCCGCTGAAGTTTGTCTTCTGGCTCTCCAGGAACCAGTGGTAGTCGGTCTTGTCGATGTCCTCGACGCGCACCTTCGACTCGTGCGACTTGCGCCAGGCGGCAGCACCGCCACCTCCGGGCTCCTGTGCGATGGTCAGGGCCACGCGCTCGTCGAAGGCACCGCAGTAGAGAGCCATCTTGCCGGCATACGAGCAGCCCGTCACGCCGATGTGCTTGGTGTCGATCTTCGTCACCTCGGGACCAAGTTGCTGCAGTCCGTCAATCAGGCGGCTCAGTCCCCATGCCCACTCACTGTAGGCACCGTTGTCCTTCAGCGCGGGATAGAGACGGTCAAAGTTATGCTCGCCGCGCTCGTGGTGACGTCCGAACTGTCCGTAGTCGTTCACCTGCTTCTCGCGGAAGTTCATGATGGCGATGGGGCGGTTCTCGAACAGCTGGCGCGGAAGCGACATCATGCTCGTGCCAATCATCAGCGCATAGGGCGGCTGGCCCGTCTGCGGGTAGCGTATCTCGGAGGTCAGCGTCAGCGTCTGGCCGTTGACGGTCACGTCGACAATCAGCGTGTCGCCCGACATGCGGGCCTTCACCTGACCGGGCTCCACGGCGGGCTTCGTGCCGATGCCGTAGTGCTGAATCATGTGGCTGATGTCGCTGCGGCGCTGCGACCACTTCTTGAACTTCTTCACGCCCTGCAGCGGGTCGGGCAGTTCGCGGATTTCGGGCAGCTGGTCCCATGCGGGCATGGCGGGCTGCTTGAAGCTGCTACCCGTATTCTCTACTGTGTACACCAGCGGGGGCTGGCCTTTCTGTGCCTGCACGGTGCCGAATGCGGCCATCATCAGGCTGAGCAATAATAGTTTCTTCATCTTGGTAAGGTTTTTATCGTTTTCTGTCTCTTTATAGTTTCTGCGTGCAAAGTTACAAAGAAATCTGTAAACCGCCAAGCGTTTTCAGAGGAATTACCCTGCACTTATTGCAACCCGCCGGGTTAACGGCCTCAACCCGGCGGGTTAAAGGTGCTAACCCGGCGGGGTGAGCCGAGCGAGGCGGCGCCTCGCTGTCATGAGGAGCCGCCTCATGATTCTGAAGTGGCGCTTGAGCAAACCCTGGCCTTACGGGCGTGGCTGCACGGGCGGGTCGGGGATGATGGGGTCGCCCATGGCCGAGGCCTCGGCATCCTTGTCGTCGAGCTTGAAGAGCATGAACTGCGGAGCCTCCTCCGTGCAGGGAACCCAGCCCAGGGAGTCGGTGTCCTTGCCGTTAGGATCGCTGTACTTGGCGAAGTTGGTCCAGGCGGTGAGCATCTTCTCAGCGAGGTCCCAGTCGCCCTGCGTCCAGGGGCGCCAGCAGTGCTTCAGGCTCTTGAAGACAAACCAGAGGTCGCTCGAGTGGAAGGCACCCTTCAGTCGGGCGGTCACCTCGGGATGGCTGCCGTCGTCGGGCAGGGGGCGCGCAAACTCGTAGGCCCAGGCCTTGCCCTGCTGCTGCTGGCGTACCTTGCAGAACTCGGCAATGCCTGCCGACATCGAGCCCATGTCGTTCAGCGTGTAGCCTATCATATAAGGTACGTCGGCAATGGAGCCGGCACGGGTGGCCTCGTCGAACGACTTCAGCGAGACGTAGCCGTCGACGATGGGGCGCTGCATCAGGAACACATCGTTCCCCGTCACCATATTATACAGCTGGGGGATGGTGTAGAGAATCTCGGTCGAGGCGGCGCGCAGCTTGCTGAGGTCGGTCAGTCCGGCCCAGTCCATCACCTTCTTGGTCTCGGCCTCGCTCTCCTGCAGCGTGGGGTTGTAGGTGAAGAAGCGGTTCATCGGCGTGGCGGGCTTAGCCTCCTCGCCGTCCTTGGCAGGCACGTTGATGCCGCCGCCGCTCATGATGATGGCCTTGTTGAACAGACCGCGGGCCAGGGGCGACTCACAGAGCGTGCGGACGCTGCCAGCGCCGGCACTCTGTCCGAAGATGGTGACGTTGTTCGGGTCGCCGCCAAACTGGGTGATGTTCTCCTTCACCCACTTCAGCGACTGAATCTGGTCGAGAATGCCGTAGTTGCCGCTGACATGGTTGGGACTCTCGGCCGACAGCTCGGGATAGGTCATGAAGCCGAAGATGCCGAGACGGTAGTTGATGGTGACAAGGACGACACCTTTGGCGGCCCACTCCTGACCGTCGAACTCAGGCTCCGAGCCCCAGCCCTCGCGGTAGCCGCCACCGTGAATCCACAGGGCCACGGGCAGTTTCTTGTCAATCTTTCCGGGGGCGTTGGTGTAGACGTTCAGATAGAGGCAGTCCTCGCTGTAGGGTGCCTCGTCGCCATAGCCCCACTCCGTAGCATAGCCGCCGGGATAGTGGACAGCCTGATAGCCGGGATGGCCGAAGCGGTCGCACTGGCGGATGCTGTCCCAAGAGCGTACGGGCTGCGGCTCCTTCCAGCGGAGGTCGCCGATGGGGGCAGCGGCGTAGGGAATGCCCTTGTAGGCGAAGACGCCCGGAATGTCGGTTGCGATGCCCTGTATCTGCCCGCCCTCGACGGTCAGAACAGGACTCAGGCTGGCGCTCTGGTCACAGGCGCAGCCGAAGATCATTGCCAACAGTGGCAAAAGAACAAGAATCTTTTTCATTTTGGTTGATTATTGGTTAGTTTTAGGATATATCACACGGTAGTTGCCGCTGAGGTGCATGAAGGCGAAGAGGCGCAGCAGACCGTCGTAGTAGGCGTCGAAGTAGCCGTCGTCGAAGGGCTCGTGCTTCATGTTCCAGAGGTGGTCGACAAACTCGCGGCTCTTGTCGTGGCTGCACAGCAGCGAGGCGGCAGCCGTCGTAGCCACGAGGCCGATGCTGTGGCGCAGCTTGCGGAAGCCGCCGGCACCGAGAATCTCGTTGCCCTCGGGCACCGTGCCGTCAGGACGGTACTGGTCGAGAAACTTGTCGACGCCCTGCGAGTAGAAGAAGTTCTGAATCTTCTCGCCATACTGGCGCTGCCACTCGCCGTCGGCACAGCTCCACTCATAGTCGAGGGTGATGTTCATGGGCACGCGCCAGGAGTCGTAGCGGAAGTTGTTGTTGCCGTTGCGGGGAGGCGCAGCATTCTGCTGCTGTTGCTGGCCCTGTGGCCGGCCGGGGAAGCGGAAACCCTGCATCTCGCTGCCGTCGAACTGGCACTGATCGCCGTTGAGGCCCGTCTTCTCGTTGGTACACTTATGCAGGAACTCGCGGCTCTTCTTGGCACAGTCGTACCAGAAGTCGGCGCGCCCGTCGTCGCCCCACTTGGCCCATACCTCATAGAAGGCAGGAATGTGGTAGCTGGGGTCGGTGAAGCGCTGGCCGAAGCCGTCGGGGGTGAAGGTGATGAGGCGCGTCTCGGGGTCGATGAGGTACATCTTCTGCGGTCCCTGTTGCTGCTGGCCGCCACCGAAGCCACCAAAGCCACCGAAGCCCTGACGGGGCTCGGGCGTATACTCCTTGGGCTGTATGGCATTCAGGATGCGCTGTGCCTCGGCCTTGTAGTTGATGCCGGTATTGTCGCCCCAGCGGTTGGAGGCAAAGATGAGGGCGGTGATGAAGTAGAGCTCGCCGTCGCTGGCTGCGCCGGCTGAATTCTGCGTGCCGTCGGTGCGGCAGCTCCAGGCGAAGTAGCCCTCGCGCGTTCCACTTTGATGTTGCATATACTTGCGGCTCCAGCGCCAGAGGCGGTCGAAGATGTCCTTCTCGCCGAACTGCACGGCAACCATCAGGCCGTAGGACATGCCCTCGGTGCGGGCGTCGTGGTTCTTGATGTCGCTGACGTAGCCCATCGTGTCGCCTACCTCGAAGTAGACCTTGTTGGGTCCACGGAAGACGTCGTTGAACACTTCCTTCAACTTGGCATCGACGTCGGCAGGCTTATAGCCCATCTCGACAAACAGGTTACGATACTGGCGGGTCTCAAAGGCACCCTTGGTCCAGGGCGTCAAGGCCAACATCTCTACGGTCGCAATCAGCAGAGCGACGGCTGTCAGAAATCTTTTCATAGTTACATAACGAATAGTCGCTGCAAATTTACGAATTAAATGAACACGTGCCATACTCTGATGTCTCATAGTTTTTTGGAAATGTAACAATTTGTCGACAATTCTCTTGCGCGTTCCGATTTAATTTAGTATCTTTGCCCCCAAAACTAACCAAAAGCACGATTGACGAATGGAAAAGAAACAAAATGATATGAGCCGCCGCGAGTTCCTGCGGCGCCTGGGACTGGGAGCCGGCTCGGCTATAGCCATGATGGCTATGGAGCCGCTGAACGTTCTGGCACAGGACAAGAAGAAGGGCGACAAGAAGAGTGCCGACAACCGCATGACCTACCGCGTGCAGCACGGCTCGGGCGAGCAGATATCGCTCTTAGGCTTCGGTATGATGCGCCTGCCCAACAATCAGGACGAGGTGAACCAGCTGGTGGACTACGCCATCGAGCACGGCGTGAACTACTACGACACAGCCCCGATGTACATGGGCGGTCAGTCGGAGGTGCTGATGGGCAATGCCCTGTCGCGCCACCCGCGCGACAAGTACTTCGTGGCCACGAAGATGTCGAACCAGAACCGCCGCTCATGGACGTTCGAGGCGTCGAAGGCCATGTACGAGCAGTCGATGGAGAAGCTGAAGGTCGACCACATCGACTACTACCTGCTTCACGGCATCGGCGGCGGCATGGACTCGCTGAAGGGGCGCTTCCTTGACAACGGCGTGCTGGAGTTCCTGCTGAAGGAGCGCGAGGCAGGCCGCATCAAGCACCTCGGTTTCTCGTACCACGGCGACGTGCGCGACTTCGACTGGCTGCTCGACCACCAGGACGACTACCACTGGGACTTCTGCCAGATTCAGATGAACTTCCTCGACTGGCGCCACGCCTCAATGCGCGGCGGACGGCGCTCGGATGCCGATGCCGAATACCTGTACGACAAGGCCATGAAGACTGGCGTGCAGTGCGTCATCATGGAACCGCTGCGCGGCGGTGCCTTCGGGCGCATGGCTCAGGAGCTGGCCGACCAGATGAAAGCCGTACACCCCGACGACAGCACGGCGCGCTGGGCCTTCCGCTGGGTGGGCTCCTACCCCAACGTGTTGACCATCCTGAGCGGTATGAACCGCATGGACCATCTGGAGGAGAACGTGAAGACCTTCTCGCCAATCGACCCGTGTACGGAGGCCGAGAACCTGCTGCTGGCAAAGATTGCCGACCAGATGTCGGGCTTCCCCACCATACCGTGTACGACGTGCGAGTACTGCATGCCGTGCCCCTACGGTGTGAACATCCCCGCCAACTTCGCTTACTACAACGAGGCCGTCAACAGCCACGTGCTGCCACTGCCCGACAAGTCGGCTGCCGACTACGCCGAGCGTAAGCAGAAGTTCACCGAGGGCTACCAAAAGGCACTGGCCGACGAGAAGACGTGGGCCTACAAGTGCCAGGACTGCGAGGAGTGCCTGTCGAAGTGTCCGCAGCAGATACGCATCCCCAACCAGCTGGCCCGCATCGTCGAAACCTTACGAAAATAACACTTCAATAATGTTCAAGAACTACAGACTAACTATGTGGCTGGTTGCGATGCTGATGCTCTGTGCAACAGCAACAACCGAAGCCACTGCAGCGGCGTGGACTGACGTCACAAGCCGCTTCATCACGAATCCGAATTTCGACAATGCCGACGGCTGGGACTGGCAGACGAGCACAGGCACGGCGGGCATCGACAAAGGAAACGCCCGCTTCTACAGCGGCAGCTTTGACTTCCACCAGACGCTCAGCAACCTGCCTAAAGGCCATTACCGTCTGAGCGTGCAATCATTCTACCGCGACGGTGGGAATGACGAGGCGTGGAGAGCGCACCAGAACAATGCGGAAAGTCTCGATGCCTATCTATATGCCGGCAACAACGAGCAGCAACTGGTGAGCATCTTCGCGGAGTCGCTCGACTACAATGCTGCCGGAAGGTGCTGGACGCCCGACAACGTGAGATACTACCCCGACGGCCGCGATGCTGCAGGCATTGCCATCAACGACGGCGGGCTGTACCAGAACACGATGGAATTCGACCTCCAGGCAAAAGGAGACGTCACGATTGGCATCAGGTGCAACGTGAACAAGAATGCCAACTACTGCGTCATCGATAACTTCAAGCTGGAGTACGACGGCGACCCCGACGCCATCGTCACCGACGGTTGGGCCGACGTGACCAAATATCTCATCAAGAGTCCTGCCTTCGATGGTAACTCTGCTGATGGCTGGCAGTGGGAGAACAACGGCAATTGCAACATCCGCGTGGAGAGTATGGAGTTCTGGCAGTCGCGGTTCCACCTTTGGCAGAACCTGACAGGATTGCCCCAAGGCCACTACCGCCTGTCGGTGCAGAGCTTCTTCCGCCAAGGGAATAACAATAACTCATACAATGCTCACCAGGACGGCACGGAGAACATCACTGCCTATATGTATGCAGGCAACAAGCAACAGACACTGGTCAGCGCCTACAGCTACGAGCTGCCCAGCTATACTGACGGCTGCTGGACGTACCGGTCTGGAAACGGATGGAACAGCGTAACCCGCTACTTTCCCAACTCGATGGAGAGCGCCGCCGTGGCCTTTGCCAATGATGCTTACTGGAACACGATGGAGTTTGACACCGACGGCGACATTACCATCGGACTACGTAATGACAACTGGGCCAGTGACAACTGGTGTATCTTCGACAATTTCCGCCTGGAGTACCAAGTCAAGACGAAGGCCACGTCCATCAGCATCAGCCTCCCTGCGACTGAGATTATGGCCGGAGAGAGCGTCAAGGCAACAGTCAACATTCAGCCTGCCAATACCTTAAGATGGGCCAAGTGGACGTCGAGCGACGAGACTGTGGCAACCGTCAGCGACGATGGCACGGTGACTGGCGTCAACCCGGGAACGGTTACCATCACCGCCAAGACCATCGACGGCTCGAGCCTCAGCAGTTCGGCAACCATCAGAGTAGCCGTCAACCCGCCCACTGCCGAGTCGCTCATAATCAACGAGATCATGGCGTCGAATATCGACGAATTTATAAGCCCCGCCTTCAACTTCGACGGTTGGGTGGAGCTGTATAACCCTTCGTCAACATCCGTCACATTGGGTGGCTGTTACGTATCGACCGACATGCAGAACCTGAAGGCTTGGCAACTACCCGCCAACTTCGGCGCTCTGCCTGCTGGCGGCTATGCTGTTGTGTGGTTCGACTCCAACGACATTGCGCCGCAGAATGCGCCCTTCAAGCTCGACATTGACGGCGGCGCTGTCTACATCAGCGACCAGGACGGCAACCTCATAGCCCAGCAGACCTACCCTGCATCGATAGAGCGCATCAGCTATGCACGCACCACCGACGGCGGCAGCACCTGGGGACTGGCCGCTCAAGCCACACCTGGCAGCAGCAACACGGCATCAGACTTCGCCACCGACCAGTTGGAGGCACCTGTCGTCGATCAGCCCTCGCAGTTGTTCGAAGGTTCGCTGGCGGTCAGCGTCGACATTCCTTACGGCTGTACGCTTCGCTACACCACCGACGGCAAACTGCCCACGATGAACTACGGCGAGACAAGCACTGACGGACAGTTCAACATCGACTGGACCACAACCCTGCGCCTGCGTCTGTTCCGAGACGGCTGGTTGCCCTCGCGCGTCACCTCGCGTTCCTATATTTATAAGGATAAGGACTACACGCTGCCTGTAGTATCGGTGGTCACCGACCCCGACTTCATCTACAGCACGGAAATCGGTGTCTTCTCCATCGGTCCCAACGGCAGACCCGGCAACGGCAGGGACGACAAATGCAACTGGAACATGAACTGGGAGCGCCCCGTGAACTTCTCATACCTAAACAGCGACGGTCAGCAGGTGCTCAATCAGGACGCCGACCTCGAGATGTGCGGCGGCTGGAGCCGTGCGTGGACGCCCCACTCCTTCAAACTGAAAGGCACAAAGGAGATGGGCGGCGTGAAGTACTTGCCCTACTCGTTCTTTGAACAGAAACCATATATCCGTAACCGCACCCTGCAGATTCGCAATGGCGGCAACGACAATAACGGGCGCTTCATCGACCCCGCCATTCAGTATATGGTTGAAACTTCGGGGTTCAACGTCGACTGTCAGAGTTATCAGCCCGTACACGAATTCATCAACGGCCAATACATCGGCGTGCTGAACGTGCGCGAACCAAACAACAAGCATTTCGTCGACGCCAACTACGGCTGGGATGACGACGAGATTGACCAGTTCGAGATGTCCCCCGACTCGGGCTACGTGCAGAAGTGCGGAACACCCGACGCCTTTATCCATCTTGTGGACGACCTGTCGCCCGATGCCGCCAATGCTGCCACCTACGCCGAGATTGAAAAACTGCTCGACATCGACGAGTTTATCAATTACATGGCCACAGAGTTCTACCTCGGCAGCACAGACTGGCCGCAGAACAACGTTAAGGGCTTCCGCAACCGTCAGGACGGCAAATTCCGTTTCGTGCTGTTTGACATCGACTTCGCCTTCAACACGAACAGTCCGTTCAACACGTTTATGAACAAGGAAATCTATACCTTCGACCAGCTGCGCCCGGCATCGCTGGGCCGCATCACTGAGCAGATTCGCCTTGTGACGCTGTTCAAGAACCTGCTGCAGAACACCAATTTCCGCAAGCAGTTCATTGATGCTTTCTGCCTTGTAGGCGGCAGTGTGCTCGAGGCTTCACGTGCTGAAGAGATTGCCAACCAGCTGCAGGAGGTCGTCAGCGGTCCAATGGATTTAGAAGGCAGGTACTGGGACTTGAACAACTCGGCCAACAAAGTCAGAAACGGATTGGGCAGCCGTCTGGGCAACGCCATTAATTACCTGAAGAATTTCGGTCAGATGCAGCTGTCGGGTGTCAATCAGATTACCGCCAACTTCTCGGCAAACATTGGAGAAGCCAAGATTCAGCTGAACGGCCAAGACGTGCCCACGGCCAGCTTCAACGGCACGCTCTTCGCTCCCGCCGTACTCAAGGCTTCGGCTCCAGAGGGTTACATCTTCAAGGGCTGGAAGAACCGCAGCGGCTCCATTGTCAGCACCAAGGAGGAATACGACATTTCGAACCAGAGCAACGTCGAACTGATCGCCACCTACGAAAAGCTGGCGGACGACCGTGAGCTGCTCGAAGCCATCGCCATGCCCATTAAGGTGAACGAGGTGAACGCCGCCGGCACTGTCTACCTCGGTGAGACGTGGAAACGCTCCGACTGGTTGGAACTCTATAACACCACCGACACAGAGCTCGACGTGAAAGGCCTCTACCTGAGCGACGACAGCGACCAGCCGCTGAAATACCAGATTCAGCAAAGCGTGAAGATTCCTGCAAAAGGTCACCTCGTGGTCTGGGCCGACGGACTGGGCGCAAATGCCCTTGGCGGCCAGGCCCGTCAGATTCATACCAGTTTCAAACTGAGCAACAAGGCCGGACAACAGGTGTTCGCCGTCAGTAGTGCGGAGTTCGTTGAGAAGAACGCCGGCTACTTCAACAAGCACCCGGAAATGAAGACGTTTGTCGATGGACTGACCTACACAGCACACAGCGGCCAGCAGACCGTAGGGCGCTACCCCGACGGTGGTAGCCGGTTCTTCCTGATGGAGCACCCCACCATCGAACGTACTAACACCGTGACCACTGCCGACAAGTTAACAGGAATAGACCAGAACCGAATGTCGCTGCTGTCAGAGGAGTTCACCATGCAGTTAGCAAAGGGCTGGAACTGGACATCACACTGTCTGGCTAACCCAATCAAGCCCGCCAGTCTGTCGGCAAAGGCGGCACGCATCGTCGGCCAACAACAGGAGTGCATCCGTACAACGCAGGGAATGACAGGTACGCTGACCTCGCTCGACGCAGGACGTCTGTATAAGGTACTAATGGATGAGGCCGACTCATACACTGCCACCGACATATTCTGCCAGCCAACGCTACCTATCACCCTGTTGCCGGGCTGGAACTGGGTGGGTTACCCCGTCAGCGGCACGCAGACACTGGCTGAAGCTCTGGCCGACTTCTCAGCTGAGGAGGGTGACCAACTTGTAGGGCAGGATGGATTTGCCACCTACACCGCCAACGGTTGGAAGGGCAGCCTCTCGTCGCTGGAGACGGGACTAGGCTATATGCTCTACACCCGTCAGGCAAAGACGCTGACGTTCACCGCACCGGCTCAAACCCTGAACTTCAGCCGCGCCAACGTCCGTGGCAAGACTGCCATTGACTACGGTGTCAACAAATACGCTTATCCTAACGTAATGGGCATCATCGGAACGCTGGAGTGGCAGAACCAGCCCGTGGAGACCGGACGCTTCACGCTGTTAGCCTATAGTGGCGATGAGTGTCGCGGCGTCGGACAATGGGTAGACGACCAAGTGTTCCTGACAACCTACGGTGACGGTGGCGAACTGCTTAATTTCTATGCTAAGGACGAGGAAGACGGTACGGTCTATCACGTCAACGATAACGCCAACGTATTTACAGCTGGTGTCTTCGGTACCATTCAGGCACCCCGCCTCTTTAACATCGGCGACTCTGAAGCTGTCAGCATCGACTTCACCACGACTGGCAATAAGGTTGAGGGTTATTACAACCTCGGAGGCATGCGCGTGACAAACCACGCTGCTGCACTGCCGAGAGGTGTCTACATTGTGAAGATGAGCGACGGCTCGCACCGTAAAATCTATGTAAAGTAAGAAGTATGAGAAGACTTTCGACTGCATTTCTGCTTTTGTTTGCGCTTGGGTTGAGTGCCCAATCGCCCATAGATATCAAATGGAGCGGAACTGCCGCTAGCGTCAACATTCCCCCAGACATTACTGGGGTGACAGCTACAGTAGAAGGGGCAAACGTCAGCATCACCTCTACCAATACCGATGCCGAGTATACCTACCGACTCAGCGGTAGTAGTACTGACGGCTCGCTAACCATATACGGCGACTACAAGCTGACGCTACAATTGGCCGGACTCAGTCTGACAAACGCCCACGGTGGTGCTGCTATTGACGTGGAGTGCGGCAAGCGCATCGCCGTAGAACTGGTCAAGGGAACGCGCAACACGCTGGCCGACGCAGACAAAGGCAGCCAGAAGGCAGCCCTCTACTTCAAAGGTCATGCCGAGTTTGAAGACCACGGCACGCTCAACGTCACAGGGCGTCTGAAGCACGCCATCTGCGCCAAGGAGTACATCGAGCTGAAAGCTTCGACGGGTACCATCAACGTGCTTGGGGCTGTCAGTGACGGCATTCACTGCGGCAAGGGCAAGGTAAACAACGAGCACAACTATTTCTTGATGCGGGGCGGCAATGTGAACATCCTGAACGTGAGCGGCGACGGCATCGACAGCGATGACTACGGCACCGTCAACATCGAAGGCGGCTCCATCAGCATCAATACCACCGACGGGGCTACAGCCCTGAAAGCCGACAGTCTGCTCAACATCAGTGGCGGTAAAGTGAACATCTCAGTCACTGGAGATGACAGCGAGGGACTTCGTTCACGCTACCGCACAACCATCAGCGGCGGCCACACAGACATCATCGTTACCGGCAACGGCTCGAAGGCCATCAAGGGCAAGCGCTACGAGGAAGAGGCCACCGTACTCGAAGGCGGCTATGTCGACATTAGCGGTGGCGAGGTCAACATCCATGTGCTGGGCGGCAACCTAAAGGATCCGGCCACAGGCGACATCAGCAAATGTATGGGCATAAGCGTTGATGCCGACTACCAGCAGACGGGCGGTATGGTCAATATCACCGCCCTCGGCCCCGAGACCTATACCTACAACGTAAAAGGTAACGAAAGTCGCGACGGCGGCACGCTCAACGCTGTCAGCACGCCGTGGGCACTGAACCCAGCTGAACTCCAGTACGACATGTCGGTTTATATTGTCGTCAAGAAGTCTGGAACTGCTTACACAGACTACACCGGCAAGGCTGTCGGTGCCTTCATCGGAACGCAGTGCGTGGGCTATGCCGTCTTTCCTGAGGGCACAGGCTACGGCATCATGCGTCTCTACAGCGACAAGGCCATTGGTAGCGAGACGATGAGTTTTAGACTTAACGACAATGGTGCCGAATACAAACTTACTACTCCTCAAACCGTCACTTTTACAGCACAGGCTGCTATCGGCACGCCTGAGGCGCCCATCGTGTTGAATTGTCCAGCCTATGAACTCGGCGATGTTAACCATGACAAGGCAGTTGACAATCTGGACGTCGAGTGCCTGGCCTGTAAACTCGTAGGCAAGATACACACAACGACTTTCAACTCTGCCCAGGCCGACGTCGATGGTGATGGTATTATTGCTATCGCCGACCTGACAAGGATTGTCAGAATCATACAGAAAAGGCAGGAAATGCAAGGAATGTAACTTTTCCGATAAAAAAAGTGGCAAAAAGTTTGCGGATTAAAAGAAAATGTGTAATTTTGCAGCCGAAAAGGAATAAAAACCAAGCAACAACATGAATAGAACAGCAAACTTCTGGTGGTGGCGCAACTCAAGATTCGGACAATCGTGAGAAGTCAGCCGTGTACCCGCCTGAAGGGAGTAAAAAGATAAAAAGAGGCCTGTCGTTCTTGCGACGGGCCTCTTTCATTTAAGATTTATCACACAAAAACAACAAATATATGAACTATCAAGTAGACGAAAAAGGATTTTACGGAGAATTCGGCGGCGCTTACGTCCCCGAGATTCTCTATGCGACGGTGAAGAACCTGCAGGAGCAGTACCTGCCCATCATCGAGTTGCAGGCGTTCAAGGACGAGTATCACGCGCTGCTGCGCGACTACGTGGGGCGGCCCAGTCCGCTGTACTACGCCCGCCGCATGAGCGAGAGGTACGGCTGCCAGCTCTACCTGAAGCGCGAGGACCTGAACCACACGGGCGCCCACAAGATTAACAACACCGTAGGCCAGATACTGCTGGCGAAAAAGATGGGCAAGACGCGCATCATCGCCGAGACGGGAGCCGGACAGCACGGTGTGGCCACGGCGACAGTCTGTGCGCTGATGGGCATGAAGTGCGAGGTGTTCATGGGAGCTACCGATGTGGAGCGCCAGCACACGAACGTGGAGCGCATGAAGATGCTCGGCGCTGAGGTGCATCCCGTGCGAACGGGCAACATGACGCTGAGCGATGCTTGCTCGGAGGCCATCCGCGACTGGTGCTGCCATCCCAGCGACACCTTCTATATCGTTGGCTCGACGATGGGGCCCCACCCCTACCCCGACCTCGTGGCAAGGATGCAGAGTGTCATCTCTGAGGAAATCAAGTGGCAGCTGGAGGAGAAGATCGGGCGCGACTATCCCGACTATCTCATTGCCTGCATCGGTGGCGGAAGCAATGCTGCAGGAACCATCTATCACTACATGGACGACGAACGGGTACGTATCGTACTGGCCGAGGCCGGCGGTCACGGCTGGGACACCGACTACACGGCAGCCACCATCCATCGCGGTACGACGGGCATCCTGCACGGAGCGAAGATGCTGGTGATGCAGGACGAGGACGGTCAGATACAGGAGGCCTTCACCATCAGCGCCGGTCTCGACTACCCCGGCGTGGGACCGATGCACTGCAACATGGCGAAGCAAGGACGCACGCAGGTGCTGAGCATCAACGACGACGAGGCCATCTACGGCGGCTACGAGCTGACGCGCATGGAGGGTATCATCCCCGCCATCGAGAGTGCCCACGCCATTGCGGCCCTTTCTAAGCTCACCTTCAAGCAGGACGACGTGGTAGTGCTGACGGTTAGCGGCCGTGGCGACAAGGATGTGGAGACTTATCTGAAGAACAAACAAATGGCAAAAGAATATGGAAACTTTTAAATACACAACCAATAGCAAGACTATTCTGGCCGACCTCTATACACCGGTCGGTGTATACATGAGGCTGCGCGACCTCTACCCGCAGTCGGCACTGATGGAGTGCGCCGACTATCACGACGCAGCCAGTTCGCGATCGTTCATCGGTATCAGTCCGATGGCCAGCGTTGCCATCGGCCACGGCATCGCAACCGTCTCCTATCCCGACGGCAGCGTGATGCAGCACGAGGTGAACAAGGAATACCGCTCCGACAAAGCCATCCACGCCCTCATCGACAGGATTGAGGTGACGGGCGACGACGCCGGTGTCTGCGGACTCTTCGGCTTTACGTCGTTCAACGCCGTGCGCTACTTCGAGGACATCGCCGTGAAGGACGAGACGCAGGAAAAAAACGATGCCCCCGACGTGCTCTACATATTATATAAGGTGGTCATCGTGTTCGACCATCATAACAACACGGTGAAGGTGGTGACGTTAGCCCCTGCCGAAAAGACCAACGAAGCCCCCTCGGGGGCCGTAGGGGGGGCTTCCATCATAGACGACATCCTCAAGGCCATGAACCGTGGCAACGTGAGAGAATACGACTTCCACGCCATCGGTGACGTCAGCTCGACCCTGACCGACGAGGAGCACAAGGCGAACATCCGCCGCGGCATACAGCACTGTCTGCGCGGCGACGTGTTCCAGATTGTGCTTTCGCGGCGTTTCGTGCAGCGCTACGAGGGCGACGACTTCAAGCTGTACAGAACGCTGAGGAGCATCAACCCGAGCCCCTACCTCTTCTATTTCGACTTCGGTGGCTTCCGCATCTTCGGTTCAAGTCCTGAGACGCACTGCCGCATTGAGGGGCGCAAAGCCTACATCGACCCCATTGCCGGAACAACGAAGCGCACGGGCGATGCCGAGGCCGACCGCCGGGGGGCAGAGTTCCTGCGCAACGACCCGAAGGAGAATGCCGAGCACGTGATGCTCGTCGACCTGGCCCGCAACGACCTGTCGAGGAACTGCCACGGGGTGAAGGTCGACTACTACAAGGACATCCAGTACTACTCCCATGTCATCCACCTGGTCTCGCGCGTCAGCGGTGAGCTCGATGAGGGTGCCGACCCCATCAAGGCGTTCATCGACACCTTCCCCGCCGGAACGCTGAGCGGTGCGCCGAAGGTTCGCGCCATGCAACTCATCTCGGAGTACGAGCCGCACAACCGAGGCGCCTACGGTGGCTGCATCGGCATCATCGGACTCGACGGTTCGCTGAACCAGGCCATCACCATCCGCACGTTCGTCTCGCGCAACGGCGAGCTGTGGTTCCAGGCCGGCGGCGGCATCGTAGCCAAGAGCAACGAAGAATACGAGTTGCAGGAAGTGAACAACAAACTCGGTGCGCTGCGCCGCGCCATACTCATGGCAGAGGAAATGTAAACTACGAATTTTACGAATTTCACGAATTATGAAGATAGTAATCATAGACAACTACGACTCATTTACGTATAACTTGAGTCATTTGGTGAAAGAGCTTGGTGCTGAGGTGACTGTGTGCCGAAATGATCAGTTTGAACTGCCACAGATAGAACAATTCGATAAGATTATCCTCTCGCCTGGTCCTGGTATCCCCAGCGAGGCAGGGCTGCTACTCGAAGTCATCCGCGAGTATGCTGGGGGTAAGCCGATACTGGGCGTCTGCCTGGGTCATCAGGCCATCGGCGAGGCATTCGGTGGGAAGTTAGAAAACCTCAGCGAAGTATTCCACGGGGTGGCTACACCTTGTCATATCACAGCTGTCGACCCACTATTCGACGGACTAGACAAGACCATCACCATCGGGCGCTACCATTCGTGGGTGGTGTCGAAGGACGGTTTCCCCGACTGCTTAGAGATAACTGCCGAGAGCGACGAGGGGCAGATCATGGCCCTCCAGCACAAGGACTACCCGGTGTACGGCATCCAGTTCCACCCCGAAAGCGTATTAACCCCCGAAGGACGTATAATCATCAAAAACTTTATAGACTTATGAAAGAAATCTTAGCAAAGCTCCTCAACCACGAGGAACTCTCCCGCGAGGAGATGAAGAACATTCTGGTGGGCATCACCCACAGTGAGTTTCCTAACGAACAGATCACGGCCCTGCTGACGGCCCTGCAGATGCGCGGCGTCACCGTCGAAGAGCTGCTGGGCTTCCGTGACGGCATCTTAGAGACGGGCGTGCCCGTGCCTCTCGACTGCGACCGCTACATCGACGTGGTGGGTACCGGCGGCGACCGCAAGAACACTTTCAACATCTCGACGACGTCCTGCTTTGTCATCGCCGGTGCCGGCTACAAGGTGGCCAAGCACGGTAACTACGCCGCCACGTCGACCAGCGGAGCTTCGAACGTCATTGCCCAACACGGCGTGAAGTTCACCGACGACCTGGCCCAGCTGAACCGCTGCATGGATGAGGCAGGCATCGTCTACCTGCACGCCCAGCTCTTTGCCAAGGCCATGAAGTTCGTCGGCCCCATCCGCAAGGCGCTGCCCTTCCCCACCATCTTCAACCTGCTTGGTCCGCTGGTGAACCCCTCGCAGCCCAGCTGTCAGCTGCTCGGCGTGGCCAACCTCGACCAGATGCGCTTGTATCACGCTGTCTACCAGCGCCTCGGCATCGACTACGGAATCGTGAACTCGATAGACGGCTACGACGAGATCTCACTGACTGGCGACTTCAAGGTAACGACCAACACATACGAGAAGATCTTCTCGCCTGCCGACCTTGGTTTCCAGCCTGCCAAGCCTGAGGAGCTGGTCGCCGGTGCTACCGAACAGGAGGCCAAGGAGATTTTCGACGCCGTGCTTGAGAACCGCGCCCTGCCAGCCCAGAAAAACATCGTACTGGCTAATGCCGCCTTCGGCATCCAGGTGCTGGAGAAGGGTCAGAAGAGCATCGACGAGTGCCTCAGCATTGCCCGCGAGAGCATCGACAGCGGCAGCGCCCTGCGGACGTTCAAGAAGTTCGTGGAACTCAACTCGTAAGCTATGGACATCCTACAGGAAATCGTAGCCACGAAACGCGAGGAGCTTGAGCGGATGCGGCGGAAGAAGCCGTCGCTCCGCGAGGCCCTGCTTCAGAGCGAGACCGGTATCATCGCCGAGTTCAAGCGCCGCTCGCCGTCGAAGGGCTGGATCAAGGAGGAGGGCCTCGCCTCGGAGATTCCGCTGTCATACCAGCAGAACGGTGCCGCCGCGATAAGTATTCTGACCGACAAGCAATATTTCGGCGGTCATGATCGTTTTATAGTAGAGGCCCGGCAGTCGGGCGTGACGCTTCCTGTGCTCTACAAGAACTTCGTCATCGACGAACTGCAGCTCTATGAAGCAGCCTTGTGCGGAGCGTCGGCGGTACTGCTGATTGCGGCGTGCCTCCCGAAGGAGAAGCTTCGGGCACTGCAGCTGAAGGCGCACGAGCTGGGGCTTGAAGTGCTGCTTGAGATGCACAGCGAAGAAGAGCTGGATTACTGCGAGTTAGATCCGGATGTTTACGGCATCAACAACCGTCATCTCGGGTCGTTCGTGACCGATGTCGAGAACTCCTTCCGACTGGCCGAGCGCCTGCCGAAGGACGCGGTGAAGGTGAGCGAGAGCGGCATCTCACGCCCCGAGACCATCCGTGAACTGCGCCAGGCCGGCTTCCGTGGATTCCTCATCGGCGAGACGTTCATGAAGACGCCCGACCCGGGAAAGACATTAAAACAATTTATAGAACAGATATGATCATAAAAGTTTGTGGAATGCGCGAGGGCGAGAACATCCGCCAGGTCGCTGAGTTGGGAGTTAACTGGATTGGTATGATATTCTGGGACAAGTCGCCGCGTAACGTGACGATGATTCCCACCTACGCCGGGATTATCCCCGACCGTGGGTCAGACATCGGCAGCTTCAAGGCCAAGCGCGTCGGCGTGTTTGTCGACGAGATGCCGCAGAACATCATTACCCGCGTGGTGAACTACAAGCTCGACCTCGTACAGCTGCACGGCCACGAGACGCCGACACTCATCCGCAACCTGCGCCGTACGCTCGACCCCGACATCAGGCCGGGTGTCCAGTTCATCAAGGCCATCAGCGTCGGGGGCTGCAATGATATTGCAACATACAAGGACTACGAGGACTGCGTGGACTACTTCCTGTTTGACACGAAGTGCCCGACGGTGGGCGGCAGCGGCAGCCAGTTCAACTGGTCGGTGCTTGAGGCCTACGACGGCGACGTGCCCTTCCTGCTGAGCGGCGGCATCGGTCCCGACGACGCAGAGCGCGTCCGCAACTTCCATCACCCCAAGTGCATCGGCATCGACCTCAACTCACGCTTCGAGACCGAGCCAGGACTGAAAGACATCACAAAACTCAAACAATTCTTAGAACAACTGAAATGAACAAGATAAACCAAGTATTCTCCAACCGAGGCGACCGCAAGCTGCTGAGCCTCTACTTCTGCGCTGGCACGCCGACCCTCGAAGGCACCGGCGAGGTCATCAAGACGATGGAGCGACGGGGCATTGACTTCGTCGAGGTCGGCATCCCCTTCAGCGACCCGTTGGCCGACGGTCCCGTCATTCAGACTGCCGCCACGAAAGCCCTCCGGAACGGCATGAGCCTGAAGACGCTCTTCGCCCAGCTGTCGGCCATCAAGGACGAGGTCTCCATCCCCCTGATACTGATGGGCTACCTGAACCCCATCCTGCACTACGGCATCGAGGCGTTCTGCCAGTCGTGTGCCGAGGCAGGCGTCAGCGGTATGATTATCCCCGACCTGCCCTTCGACGACTATCTCAACATTGTGAAGCCCGCCGCCGACAAGTACGACCTGCGCGTCATCATGCTTATCACGCCCGAGACATCGGAAGAGCGCATCCGCTTCATCGACCAGAACACCGACGGCTTCATCTACATGGTTTCGTCGGCCGCCATCACCGGTGCCCAGAAGTCGTTCGACGAGCAGAAGCAGGCCTACTTCCAGCGCATCAATGCCATGAGCCTCCGCAATCCGCGCATGATCGGCTTCGGCATCAGCAACGCCCAGACGCTAAAGGCCGCCCAGGACAACGCCGCCGGTGCCATCATCGGTTCGAAGTTCGTCACCCTGCTCGACGAGGCCGGCGGCAATGCCGACAAAGCCCTCGACCAGCTGTTCGACGCCCTGCAGCACTAAAACGATTACGTGATAAAAAAGCTTAATTAGTTCGCAGTATCGTGTAAATTCCGTAACTTTGCACGAAACTACGAACTAATTCTTTTATAGTATGAAGAAATCACTACAACTGATGCTACTGTGCCTGCTTGTTCCCCTGCTGAGCTACGCCGAGGGATGGGACGAGGCAAAGTATAAGCAGATTGAGCAAAGCATCAAGCAGCCGCAGATCAGCGGCAAGGACTACGTCATCACCAAGTTCGGTGCCAAGCCCGACGCTTCGGCTGCCACCAACCAGAAGGCCATCCAGAAGGCCATCGACAAATGCTCGAAGAAAGGCGGCGGACGTGTCATCGTCCCTGCCGGTCAGAAGTTCCTGACCGCTGCCATCGAGCTGAAGAGTCGCGTCAACCTGCACGTTGAGGAGGGGGCCGTTCTGGAGTTTGTCTTCGAGCCTGAGCTCTACCCCATCGTCGAGACGTCTTGGGAAGGGTTGGAGTGCTTCAACCTCTCGCCCTGCGTCTATGCCTTCAAGGCCACTGACATCGCCGTTACGGGCAAGGGTACCATCGACGGCGGCGGCTCGAACGACACGTGGTGGCCGTGGTGCGGTGCCGCGAAGTTCGGCTGGAAGGAGGGCATGATCAGCCAGAAAATTGAGGCCCGCCCGCGCCTGCTGAAGAACGGCGAGAACGGCATACCGATGTACAACGAGCAGGGCCAGCGCTCACCGGAGCGCGTCTTCGGCCCGAAGGATGGTCTCAGGCCGCAGCTCGTCAGCTTCAACAAGTGCGAGCGCATCCTGCTTGAGGACGTCACGCTGCTGCGCTCGCCGTTCTGGGTTATCCATCCCCTGCACTCCACCGACGTCACCGTGCGCCGTGTCAAGATGATCAACGACGGTCCCAACGGCGACGGTTGCGACCCTGAGTGCTGCGACCGCGTGCTGATAGAGGACTGTTTCTTCAACACCGGCGACGACTGCATCGCCATCAAGAGCGGCCGCAACCGCGACGGCCGTGAGCGCAATATGCCGTCGAAGAACATCATCATCCGCAACTGCGAGATGAAGAACGGTCACGGCGGCGTGGTCGTAGGCTCCGAGATTTCGGGCGGCTGCCAGAATGTCTACGCCCACGACTGCGTGATGGACTCGCCCAACCTCGACCGCGTGCTGCGCATCAAGACCAACAGCTGTCGCGGCGGCATCATCGAGAACATCAACATGCGCGACATCAAGGTGGGACAGTGCGGCGAGGCCGTGGTCAAGATTAACCTCGACTACGAGCACAACGAGGTCTGCTGCCGCGGTTTCAACCCGACGGTGCGCAACATCAACGTCGAGAACGTCAACTGCCAGAAGTCGAAGTACGGCGTGCTGGTCATCGCCCTCGATACGGTCTGCAATGTCTACGACGTCAACCTGAAGAACTGCCGCTTCGACAGTGTCCAGCAGGGCAACAAGATTACCGGTCAGACGCGCAACATCCGTTACGACAACTATTTCGTCAACGGCTCGCTCTGTCTGACGGAGATGCCCTACAAGCACTACTCGGAGTGGATGACCTACTCGGAGATGAAGCGCGTGCCCCGCTCCTACCTGCTCGACTTCTCGACCCGCCCCAAGTGGAGCTACGTGATGGGTATCGAACTGGAGAGTATGCTCGACACCTATCTTAGATATGGTGGCGAGGACATCCGCCGCTACTGCCAGGAGTACACCGACACGATGATCAACCAGAAGGGCGACATCCGCGGCTATAACATCCTGGACTACAACCTCGACAACATCCGCACCGGCCACTTCGTAACCCGTATGTACCAGCAGTGGCCCGAGGCCAAGAACCTGCTGGCCATGAAGACCATGATGAAGCAGCTGCAGGACCAGCCGCGCACCAAGGCCGACAAGGTCTACTGGCACAAGGCCATCTACGCCTACCAGGTGTGGCTCGACGGTATCTTCATGGGCTTGCCCTACCGCTGTCTGACAGCTCCCATAACCAACAAGAAGAACGCCACCAAGATCTACGACGATGCCGTCGACCAGCTTAAGGTGACCTACGAGCGCACCCTCGACCCGAAGACTGGCTTGAACCGCCACGCCTACGACGAGACGCGCAAGGCCTTCTGGGCCGACCCGCAGACGGGCCTGTCACAGCACTGCTGGGGCCGCGCTCAGGGCTGGTACACGATGGCTCTCATCGAGGTGCTCGACGCCCTGCCAGAGACTTACAGCCGCCGCTCCGAAGTCATCGACCTGCTGCGCAAGGACTTCGACGCCATCCTCAAGTGGCAGGACAAGAAGACGGGCACGTGGTATCAGGTCATGGACAGTCCAGGCCGCGAAGGTAACTATCTGGAAGCCACTTGTTCAGCCATGTTCACTTACGCATTACTGAAAGCCTACCGCAAGGGCTACGTCGGCACCAAGTACCGCGAAGCCGGCATCCGCGCCTACCGTGGCATCATCAACAATTTCATCCGCGTAAACGCCGACAAGACCATCTCGCTGACCAACTGCTGCTCGGTGGCAGGTCTCGGTCCGGCAGCCACCGACGAGGTCGTTGCCGCCATGAAGAAGGTTAACCCGAAGGGCTCGGTCAAGGAGAACCGCCGCCGCGACGGTGGCTATGCCTACTACCTCTCCGAACAGATACGCGACAACGACGCCAAGGGGCTCGGCCCGTTCATCTGGGCATCGTTAGAGATGGAGATGCTGGGCTACGACACGCAGAACACCACCGCCGAGATTAACCGTCAGGCCGTGGTCACTCGCAACAACCCCGTCATCACCGAAGCCGACGCGCTGGCCTCGCTGACGGTGGGCAACGGACACTTTGCGACGACGGTCGACGTTACCGGCCTGCAGTCGTTCCCTTTTGACTATGAGGCAGGTGTGCCTCTGACAGCCATGTCCGATTGGGGCTGGCATAAGTTCGAAAACACCAACGGCCTGAGACCTGCCGAGAGCGAGAAATCGTTCGACTTGGGTCACGGCCACCCCGAGGTTTACGCCGTGGAGTATAAAAAGCCGGAGGATGGGCGCCATAAGCAAGCCACTGAATACTTCCGCGTGAACCCCCACCGTCTGAACCTCGGCGCCATCGGCTTGGAGCTGAAAGGCGCCGACGGGGAGCGCATACAACTGAAAGACCTGACGGAGACCCGCCAGGAACTGGGGCTTTACGACGGTAAGATTGAGTCGCACTTCGTGGCCGACGGCACCCCCGCCGACGTGACCACCGCTGCCCTGCAAGACCAAGACGCCGTCATCTACCGCATCAAGACCCCCCTGCTGAAGGACGGCCGCGCCCGCGTCAGCATCCGCTTCCCCTACCCTACGGGCAAGCACACCGATGCCGCCGCTGACTGGACGAAGCCTGAGCGCCACACCTCGCGCATCGTCTCTACTCAGGACCATTCCGCCGTCATCGAGCATACCCTCGACTCCACCCGCTACTACCTTACCCTCACTTGGCAGGGCGATGCCCAATTACAGGAATGCGCTCCCCACCATTTCGAGCTTTCCACCACCGATGACGTCCTCGCCTTCAAGGCCGAGTACAGTCTGCTGTGCAGCGGCGGTGCCGCTGCCCCCTTTGTCTTCGACGAACAGCTGCGCGCCGTCATCCGCTCATGGAACCGCTGGTGGCAGGAGGGAGCCATCGTCGACTTCAGCCAGTGCACCGACCCACGCGCCAAGGAGCTGGAGCGCCGCGTCGTTCTCTCTCAATACCTCACGCAGGTGAACTGCGCCAACAGCCTGCCGCCACAGGAGACTGGGCTGACCTACAACTCCTGGTTTGGCCGCCCGCACTTGGAGATGACCTGGTGGCACATGGTCGACTTCGCCCTATGGAACCGCCCCGAGGTCGTCGCCCAGGTGCTCGACTGGTACAACACCGTTGCCTACACCGAAGCCCGCAAGATTGCCCAGCGGCAGGGCTTCAAGGGCATCCGCTGGATGAAGATGACCGACCCCTGGGCTGGCGAAGCCCCCTCGAACACGGGCTCGTTCCTCATCTGGCAACAGCCACATTATATATATATGGCTGAGGATATGTACCGTGCCAAGCCCACCGCTGAGACTCTAAAGAAATATGCCAAGCAGGTGGAAGAGACCGCCGAGTTTATGGCCGACTTCGTCAGCTACGACGCCAAGACCAAGCGCTACTACCTGCAGGGCGAGACGGCCATGCAGGAGTCGATGTCGAAGGACTTCAGCTATAACCACCCCTTCGAACTGGCCTACTGGCAGTACGGCCTCAGCGTAGCCAACCAGTGGCGTGAGCGTCAGGGCAAGCCCCGTAACGCCGACTGGGACAGAATCATCAATGGCCTCTCGCCCCTGCCGATGACCAAGGACGGCATCTACACCGCCGGTCTGCCGAAAGGCAAGACCGATAACCTGAAGAGCTTCGACCCCTTCGACGCCGTAGCCTCGGGAGCCGCCCCCGTCGTCTCCACCGAGACCTTCGCCGAGAAGTGCCGCAACGACCACCCCGCCGTGCTCGGCCCCTTGGGCATGCTCCCCTCTGTCCCCCTATGCTGCAATAATATTGCAGCAAAGAAGACCCTCCAGTGGGTCATGGACAACTGGAACTGGCCCACCACCTGGGGCTGGGACTACGGCATGACGGCCATGGCCGCCGCCCGCCTCGGCCAGCCTGAAACCGCCCTGCAGGCCCTTCTCATCGACACGCAGAAGAACACCTACCTCAAGAACGGCCACAACTTCCAGACCGCCGACCGTCTGCGCATCTACCTGCCCGGCAACGGCGCACTGCTGACGGCCATCGCCATGATGTGCGCCGGCTGGGACGGCTGCACCACGCCCAACAACCCCGGATTCCCGCAGGACGGCAAGTGGAACGTGCGCTGGGAAGGACTACAACGAATGCAATAACCAAACTATAATGAAAAGACTAATTACAACACTAATGATGGCCGCCATAACGGCAGCCACACAAGCCCAGGTACCAGCCTTCCCCGGAGCTGAAGGCCACGGACGCTACACCACCGGTGGACGCGGCGGCAAGATTGTCCACGTCACCAACCTCAACGACTCGGGCACCGGCTCGTTCCGGGCTGCCGTCAGCGGTTCTGACAAGAAGACGGTCGTCTTTGACGTAGGCGGCGTCATCGCCCTGAGGAGCAATGTCAACATCGGTGCCAACACCACCATCTTAGGCCAGACGGCACCGGCGCCCGGCATCACCCTGCGCTACTACAACGTCAATCCCGCCGGCAACAACATCATGATGCGCTTCATCCGCATACGCCGCGGACAGGAGAAGGACATCAACGACGGTGCTGACGCCTCGACCGCCCGCCACTATACGGGCATCCTGATTGACCACTGCTCATTCTCGTGGTCGATCGACGAGGTGGCCTCGTTCTACGACAACAACAACTTCACCATGCAGTGGTGCACCATCGGCGAGAGTCTGGTAAACGCCGGCCACGGCAAGGGTGCCCACGGCTATGGCGGCATCTGGGGCGGCAAGCTGGCCTCGTTCCACCACAACCTGCTCATCCACCACAGCAACCGCACGCCGCGCTTCAACGGTGCGCGCTACGACTGGACGGGCTACACGGGCAACAAGCTCTACACCCAGTACAAATGGCAGAACGCCGTACAGGCCGAGAACGTCGACTTCCGCAACTGCGTTGTCTACAACTGCGGCAACGGCTGCTACGGCGGTCCCGGCGGCGGCAAGGTCAACATGGTTGGCAACTACTACAAGACAGGACCTGCCGCTGCCACCACGCGCCTGACCACCGTCACCGTCGGTGCCAACGGCAACTCCGAGGGCTATCCCACCTACTGGACGATGACCAGCCGCTACTATCTCAGTGGCAATCAGATTAACAACAACGCCAACGCAGGCTGGTCGGACATGTCGTACGACGACGGCACCTACATCATCAGCGGCAAGCGCTACAGCCCCGACCCCAAGCACTATAACGGCGACGACGTGGACTACGTCAAGAACCCGGCAGGCACCGACTGCGTCTGCATTCAGCTCGACGAGCCCGGCCCCACGGGCGAGGTGACCACCCATAGCGCCGCCACGGCCTTCGACAAGGTGCTCGGCCTGGCCGGTGCCTCGCTCAACAGCGACGAGGTGGACCTGCGCTACTTCGACGAGGCCCGCAACGGCACGGCCACCTACAACGGCTCAGTCACCAAGAAGCCGGGACGCATCGACGTGGTCAGCGACGTCAAGGGCTACACCGAGGACAACTTCGGCAAAGGCAGTCGCGAGGCAGGCTTCGACACCGACAAGGACGGCATACCCGACGCCTGGGAGACAGCCAACGGACTGAACCCGAACAGTGCTGCTGACGCCAACGCCTATACCCTCGACCCGGCGAAGTACTACACCAACATAGAGGTCTACGCCAACTCACTGGTGCAGGACATCATGCTCAGCGGCAATGCCGACACCGAGGATGCCGCCAAGGAGTATTATCCCGCCTACACCAAGACCGACGGCACCAAGTCGGAGGTCATCAACACGCTGGGCCTTGACCTCAGCGACAACGGCCCGGCGCCGTCGACGGAGGGCAGCACCTACACCGTCTCGTTCAACGGCTCCGACATCGAGTCGCCCACCGGTTTTTTTACGTATGGTGACGGCAAGCACAACTTCAACTCGAAGTTTACAGGCACATACGACGGTCTGCAGTTCAACCAAGGTCTGAAGATGGAGGGCACCACCGTCATTGCCTTCACGACCACGGCCACGGCTACCGTCACCATTGTCCAGTCTGTCTGGAGCACCCACTCGCTGAAGTTCGACGACCAGGAACTGACCGCCGCCTCGGCCACCACGCCGACAGGCAGCCAGGACGTGCGCGTCTATACCCTCGCCGGTGTGGCCCCCGGCAGTCACGAGATCAAGCGCGGCTCCGGCGAGAGCGGTGTCTTATATGTCGCCGTTGTCACCGACGGTGCCACGGGCATCAGTGCCGCCACAACCAACACCCGAACCGACACCCGAACCAACACTCCGCGCAGTCTGGGCGGCCAGCCCGTGACAGCAGGCTACAAAGGTGTCGTCATCAAGGACGGCCGGAAGGTGATGGTGAGACATTGATGTTCTCCCCCGCGCGCGTAATGTATAGCTAATCACAGAAAACAACCTACACTTCCGACACTTCCTACACCTACACCTACGCCCCCTGACGGCAGGTGTAGGTGTAGGAAGTGTCGGAAGTGTAGGTTCGACGTTTTTTCGGCTATATAGCGCGTACGCGCGAAAAGGCGCAGGGTTTCGTCCAAAAGGCGGCGGGTTACAAGCAAAAGGCGGCGGGTTTTGCCAAAAAGGCACCGGTTATTTCATAAAAAAACGCAAACGTTTGCGAAAAAATAGTCACTCAACTTATCGTTTTATCAAATTTTTCTTGTATCTTTGCACCATAATTTACTAAAAACGAACACAACTGACAAGTTCTGATGGAAATAACCTTATAATATTCATTAAACTACTAAAAAATTTATGTCTGTTAAATTGAAGAGTATTTTTCGAACAACACTCTTGTTGTGTCTACTCTTGGTAGCCGGGCGTGCAGCAGCACAGACCACAGCCAAGGGAACGGTTACAGACTCCACCGGCGAGCCCGTCATCGGTGCCACAGTCGTTGAGAAAGGTAACCCCAAGAACGCTGCAGTGACCGACTTCGACGGTAACTTCACCCTGAAGCTGCAGAAAGGCAAGACCGTCACCATCTCCTACATCGGAATGGTCAGTCAGGACGTGACAGCCTCGCAGGACATGAAGGTGGAGCTGAAGGACGACAACGCCGCCCTCGAGGAGGTGGTCGTCGTGGGTTACACCAGCAAGGCCCGTAAAGACCTGACCGGCTCGGTCGGCTCCATCTCGGGTAAGAAACTGGAAGTTGTCCCCGTGACATCGGCCGCCGTCGCCCTGCAGGGTAAGATTTCCGGTGTGCAGGTTACTACGGTCGACGGTCAGCCCGGTGCCGACGTCAACATCCGTGTCCGTGGCGGCACCTCGGTAACCCAGTCGAACTCGCCGCTTTATATCGTCGACGGTTTCCAGGTAGACAACATCAACGATATACCTCCGTCGGACATTGCCTCGATTGACGTGCTGAAAGATGCTTCTCTGACCGCCATCTATGGTGCAAAGGGTGGTAATGGTGTAGTCATAGTCACCACGAAGTCGGCTCAGGCTGGTTCGGTGAAGGTGACGTTCAACGGCAACTTGAACATCAGCCACATCTCGAAGACGCTCGACCTGATGAACGCCGAACAGTTTGCCAACTACCAGTACCAGTGGCATGCCTGTAACGGTACCCGCTCGTCGAACGCCAAGTTCTTCAAGGCCAATTTCGGTAATCCCTACGATTTGGATATGTACAGCACACTGCCCACGCACGACTGGCAGGACGAGGTGATGGGCGAAACTCCCATTAACTACTCGACCAACGTCAATATCGGCGGTGGTTCGGACAAGGTGAAGTTCAACATCTCGCTGACACAGTCGGAGGATAAGGGTATCATCCTGGGCTCGGGCGTGCGCCGCACCAACCTGAACATGAAGACCAACGTGCAGATCAACGACAAGTTGTCGCTCCAGTTCAACCCGAAGTTCACCTTCCGCCGCGACGAGGGTGCTGGTGGTGAACACGTAGGTACAGGCGGTATCATCGACGTACTGCAGTACCGTCCCACCAACGGTCTGCGTGAATACGGTTATGTGGACCCGTCGTATGCCGACCCCGACGAGGAGCAGCTCTTCGAATACACCAACCCGAAGAACGATATTGCCACCAACCAACTCATCAAACACTCGTACACCTACACCAACGGTATCGCCCTGGACTGGAAGCCCATCAAGGGCCTTACCCTGCGTTCCGAGGCCACCATAGGTCTGGGCTGGATTGACAACAACCGTTTCTATGGTGCTATGACCAATGTGGGTCAGCAGACTGTACACAACAAGATGCCAGTGGCCACGGTGACCAACAACAAGTGGATGCGCTACATGTGGACTAACACGGCCAGCTACAACATGACCATGAAGGACGACCACAACCTGTCGTTCCTGCTCGGTCAGGAAATCAGCGACGTGCAAAGCCGTAGCAATTCCATGACCAACCACTTCTTCCCCCGTTCGTTCACAGCAACGGAAGCATGGAACAACATGGGATTCGGTACCACATACGAGTCAACATCGAGCCTCTCGACACCCAACCGCACGGCTTCGTTCTTTGGACAGGCCAGCTATAACTACAAACACAAGTATTTGATTTCGGGTACGTTCCGAGCTGACGGCTCGACGAAGTTCTCGCCAGGCCACCAGTGGGGCTACTTCCCCTCAATCAGCGGTGCATGGGTGATGTCGGAGGAACCGTTCATGAAGGACGTGAAATGGATTACGCAGTTGAAGCTGCGCGCTGCCATCGGTCTGGCTGGTAACAACAACATCAACGACGACATGTTCCGTCTGCTCTACAGCATCAATTCTACCGGTGGCCCCGGCTTCGGCGAGACCACGCACTACGGTGAGAAATACTATGCACTGCCCAGCAGCGCTCCCAACAACGACATCAAGTGGGAGTCGACCATTACGCGCAACCTGGCTGCCGACATCTCGCTGTTCAACGGCCGCGTCACCATCACCCCTGAGTTCTATTGGAACACTACTCGCGACCTGCTTTACTCTACGGGTCTGAACTCCACCGTGGGTTACGGCACGCAGATGCAGAACATCGGACAGGTGACCAACAAGGGTATCGAGTTCTCCGTCAGCGGCGACATTCTGCAGGGTAAGGACTACGTGCTCTCGGCCAATATCAACTTCGGCTGGAACCGAAAGATTGTTGACAAGCTGGACGGCGGCGAGACCTTCAAGCCTTTCGAGGGCAGTGTGCGCTGGCAGACCGCCAACATGTACGACTACTACCTGAAGGTAGGCGACGAGGTGGGTCTTATCTATGGCTTCGTTTACGACGGACTCTACGGCTTCGACGAGTTCTACTTCGATCCCCTCAACAACTATCAGGCAGTACCCTGGGGTTCGGCAGCTGCCGACAATGGTACTTCGAAGAATCAGGCTCCGCGTGAGGACGGTTACATAACGGTCATCAACGACGTGTCGGGCTCCTCAAACAGCGGTATCGCCACATTGCCGGGTAAGATTAAGTTCAAGGACCTGAACGGCGACGGCCGCATCGACGAGAACGACCGTACGGTCATTGGTAACACCAACCCGAAGATTCAGGGCGGTTTCGGACTGAGCGGCCAGTATAAGGACTTCGACTTCACGGCCAACTTCACCTATATGCTCGACTTCGACATCAACAATGCAACGGCCTATACGCTGTCGGCATCGCAGGGCAACAAGAACACGTTCCACAACGTGCTGGCCGAGTTTGCCGACGGATGGCAGTACAACGACATCGACGGTTCGATTACCGGCACCAAGGGTGATATCCTCTATAAGATGTACTACTCGGCCGACAAAAATGCCGTCGACATCTACAAGGAGGGCAATCAGGGCCGCACACTTTGGAACCCCGCCGACGTGGGCACCAGGATTTGTAACAGCTACTTCATTGAGGACGGCTCATTCCTGCGCTGCTCGGACATCACCTTAGGCTACACGCTGCCCAAGAAGCTGACCCAGAAGGCAGGCATCTCGAAGGCACGCTTCTATGTATCGACCAGCAACCTGTTCATCATCACCGGCTACACCGGCTACGACCCAGAAGTGGACATCCAGACAGGACTGGCCTGCGGCATTGACTACAACCGCTATCCGCGTAATCGTAGCTTCGTGTTTGGTACTAATATCACATTCTAAATTGATAATTGAAAATATGAAAATCAAGAATATATTACTGACCGGAGTGGCAGCACTGGCCTTGGCATCGTGCAACGACTACCTGGATGTCGAAGCCCCATCGAAATACACCATGGACTTCGTCTACACCCAGAAATCGGAGGTGGAGCGTGCCCTCAACGGCGTCTATGCCCAGTCACTTGTCGGCGACCTTTACGGTAATACCTACCAGAAGAACTTCATCCTCAACAGCGACGTCGACCTAGCCATCAGTTCGTCGAGCGCACACTCCCACTCCACGTACCAGCGTTTCGACTGCGACGATGAAGGTAGCGAAATTCTGAAGTTCTGGACGGCTGCCTACCGCCTGATTGAGTATGCTAACGAGCTTATCACAGCAGCTGAGGCAAGTAACCTCTACTATATTACTGACGATGATGGCAACCCCACGACGACACCCGATGCAGAAATGCTGCAGTGGATTGGCGAGGCCAAGTGTCTGCGCGCCATGGTCTACCACGACCTTGTAGTGATGTTCGGCGATGTTCCTTTCTCGTTTGAGCCAACCAACAGTCGTGAAGCAACAGAAATGCTGCCCGTCACTGACCGTGAGGAAATTCAGAAAGCCCTGATTGCTGACTTGCAGAAGGCCGCCACGGGCATGACATCAACTGCTAACACTACCGTGGAGCGCTGTTCCAAGGAGTTTGCCCATGCACTGATTGCCCGTATCGCCCTGACTGCAGGCGGCTATTCACTGCGCCCCGACAAGAGCAATCCCCGTGCGTACGGATCAATGCAGCGTCCGCAGGAGTACTTAAGCTACTACCGCACGGCCATGCAGTATGCCGACTCTGTCATCCAGAGTGGTACTCACAAGCTGGCTAACAACTACCAGGACGTGTTTGTTAACGAGTGTAACTATCAGGTCATCAACAACGACGACCCCATCTTCGAGATTCCCTTCGCCCGTGAGTCGACTGGTAATACTGGCTACAACCAGGGTCCCACCTACTCCGATTACGAAGGTGCAACGGTAGGCGTCTGGGGCAAGTGTGACGGAGGTACCCGCCTGAACGCCTTCTACCGCTTCCTATTCCGTGATGGTGATATGCGCCGCGAGTTTGTCAACGGCCTATGGTACTACTCCTACTACACCAATAGTGAGGGCACTTTGGCCGACTCTGTCTACATCCGCAACGACTACACCGTTCACAACAATAAGTGGTCGAAGCTCTGGACGAGTCCAGGCTCTGCCTTAGGCAATACCACCACCGGTTCAACGGGCATCAATTACCCTTACATGCGCTATGCCGACGTGCTGTTAATGTACGCAGAAGCTGCCAATGAACTGAACGGTGGTCCCACTGACAAAGCCATAGACTGCCTCCGTCAGGTTCACAGCCGTGCCTTCCGCAACAGCAAGGACGACGACGCCGAATTCTATGCCAACGCACAGGCTGGTAAAGATGCTTTCCAGAAGGCAGTCCTCAATGAGCGTAAGTGGGAGTTTGCTGGTGAGAACATGCGCTGGCGTGATTTGGTGCGCACCAACACTTACGGCCAGGAACTGGTCTACAGCTTCCTGCGCTACTACTCGGCTGGTATGCAGAACGTGGGCGGTATGACCGGCTATGAGGATGCCATCAACGAACACGACGGCTACACCTCGGATAATGGCTATATCGACAATCTGCCTTCTCGCGTGTATTACCATACTTATAATATTGACGAAGTGAACGCCTACGGCCTGCGTATGTACAAGGGCCAGCTCTACGGCTATCAGATTGACAGCCTGGGTAGCGTCATTCAGACCTATCCCAACCAGACGATGCAGAGCCTCCGCATCTACAATGCCTACAAGTCAATGGCTTCGCCGATAACCAGCGCCATCACACGTGGCGGATTCAAAGCCAAGAGCTGGCTGAGTGCCGACTTCTACAAATGGGGCAACGAGTCGAACGGACAGCCCGTCGACCAGTGCAAGTACTCGTTCTACGGCTACATTCGCTGCGACGACGGTGGTAACCTCTGGATTGTCCGCGACGGTGTGCTCTCACAGTTCTCTAACATCCCCGCAGCCGACGAACTGCCCCCGGTACGCTACATACTGCCCTACCCCGGCACCGTCATACAGCGCTCTTCGGGCGAATATAAGAACTACTACGGATATTAAACGTTGAACATTGAACGTTGAACGTTGAAGATTAAAACACTGAAACATTGAAAAGTTTATGAAAAAGATACTGAACAACCTATTGCTCCTTTTCGTGGCAGTCACCTCCGCCCTGATGGTTGCTTGTAAAGACGACGAGAACAGCGCCGCCCCTGGCACCGACAGAGAGTTTATGACCATGTTCATCGTCGACAACACCCGCGGTAAAGGTTCCGACTACCCTTATAACTGCGGACTTGACGCACGCTATCCGCATGGCAATACCGTACACCTCTACTGGTACGGTGTCGACAACTGTGCTGGATATCAGATTCAGATGGCACTCCAGCCCAAGGTATCGGGAGGTTCCGATGCTTGGGCCAGGATTCAGGGCACCAGCGACCTGTTGCTCGACACCATTGTCGGCCCCAAGGTGCTCGACCTGCTTATCCCCAACCTGCAGTATTCTACAGACTACCGCTTTGCCATCCGTTGCCTGTCGAAGTTGGATAACAATACGACAGACTTCTCGCATGCCTCCAACTGGTACGGTCATGGCAATGGACGCCAGTGGCAGGAGTATGTGGGCATTGCCACTAAGGATCGCTACCCCACCCCTAACGCCATCTACGTGAACCAGGCTGAGACAACCGAGACCACGATGCACGTCTATCTAAACAACACGGTGAAACAGTCACTGGGCTATGCAGAGGACGCTACCATCACCGATCAGGACGATCTGGACAAGGTGGAGGCATACAACGAGAATTTCAACATTGGTGAAAACGGCCAATTAGGCTACCAAATCCTGACCGTCTCACCCTCGCCCAACAACCCCAACTCTACCGTGGGCGAGAAGTGGCGCCGCTATCAGATTACGCAGGAAGACCGTGAGCGCGGCTACATTGTCATCGACGGTCTGACAGCTAACTCCGTATACGTCATCGACGTCATCGACCCGCGTGTTCCCGTGGCTATCGATGCCAAGTACAACACTTGTACCTCACGTTCTGACGGTAAGCCCGGCGAGCCTATCCTACTGAAGCACGACGAGCTGATGGCACAGGCAGCCAGCTTACCCATCCCTGATCAGGAGAAAAGCCGTGCACAGGTGTTTGCACTGGCAGAGCAGTTTGATGCAGCCCCGCTCACGCCTACACTCCGCGACTTCATCGAGAACACCAACTACGCCGAGGGTCAGACCTTCATGCTGGAAGGCGGCAAGACCTATTACGTAGACGGTAACGACATCACCTGTAAGGGCTTCGTGCTTCGCACCAACCCCGAGGACGTTGCCCAAGGCAAGCGTGCCCGCGTCATCTGCGGTATCGGTAAGGACGACATGTACAGCCAGGCCGTCGACGGCGAGCAGTGGAACGGCTGTCCCTACTCCATGTTCACCTTCGGACGTCAGCCCGAGGCTGGTGAGGGTGGCGAGATCTACATGAAGAAACTGGCCTTCTACGACATCGACTTCGACAATCCCAAGTGTTATAACTACGGTGACCAGCAGGCCGGACTCGGAAGCCCGACGGGTAACTATTTCTTCAATATGTTCTCCAACGGTATGGCTATCTCCCTCGACTCGCTCGTCATTGACAACTGCTCGTTCAAGCGACTGGTGCGCGGCTTCATCCGCGAACAGGGTGTGAACTACAAGATATGGCGCCACGTGGTGATCCACAACAACGTGTTCATGGACTGCGGCTACTACAACCAGGGTGCCGGCGGCTACTGCTGGATTCACGGCTCGGGTGCCAATGTCAGTTCTAACCTGTACGAGGACATGAAGGTTACTGAGAACACCTTCTACGACAGCCCCTTCCCCGCCTTCTTCGCCGAGCAGACCGAGGTGGCATGGGTGCCTGGGACGGTGTGGAACATCACGTTCTCGAACAACACGCTCATCAACTTCAACACCCGTGCCGACGGTGCCATCTTCAAGATGCGTGGACTGCCCCACAAATCGGTGTTCAACGTGAAGAACAACCTCATCGTGCTCTGCAAGAAGGCTGGCGACCAGCGCGTTCTGGCTCAGTGGGGTGCCGACATCCGCAACACGCAGACCCAGCCCGACGGTTCGGCAGGTAAAGTAACACTGAACTTCGAGAACAACTGGTCTACCAACAACGATCTTACCCAAATCGGTGATGTTCTGAGCGTTTTCAGCAACACCCCGTGGTCATCAACCAGCAACAACTTCGGCAAGTTGGTGAAGGACGGTAACGCTACATTGAACGGCTCACTCGAAGTGAAGGCTGCCAGTATCTCAGCCACCGATCTGATGGAGCAGCCCTGCCCGCCTTCCATTGCAGCAACTGCCAGTTCACAGCACATGCACCGTGCCGATGCCCTCGACGGAACAGCCTCTACGGAATTCAACGTGAACCTGTACTTCAAGAACAAAGACAACGAAATCTACCGCAACAACGTGGGTGCAGCCCGCTGGAGGAATAAGTAAAATTGACAATTGAAAATTGAGAATTGAGAATTATGAATACATTCACGAAATCAATCATTGGTGCGATGACATTCCTGATGGGAGTCTGCATAACCTCTTGCAGCGACGCCAATGAATATGAAGACGCCGACACCGTCAATCCATCGTGGGTAGAGGGCTACACAGACTCACTCACTATTGGTCATCCCGAAAGTCTGGCCAACACAAGGTGGGTACGTGGCACAGGTCTGAAATTGAATGCCTACGGCCAAGAAGTACAAGGCTATGTGGAGAGCCTTAACTTTGCCACTGCTGATTCCGTCAGCGTCAAGATGAGCCAAGGAACCACTGAAGGGACCTGGACTGACGAATCCAACACTGAGCGCCAGCCCTATTATGAGTATAACTACTCAGCCACTACTGGTCGACTTGAGATCCTAAAGCTGGTAAGAGATGACAAAGGAAACATATCAAAGTCTGCTGTCTTCGTTGGCATTGCCGTCTCAGGTAAGAAGGAAGTAATAACGTTAGCCCATTTCGGCGACACGCCCGTACAGACCTACCTCGTGAAACAATAATGAAGTCTACGGCTCTACGGCAGAGTTCCATCCCTGCCGTGGAGCCTACGACATAAAGAAAAAACGTTTTATTACCTTTTATTATTAATTTAACTAATTAGTTTTATGAAAAAATTATTTACTTTGGTTTTCGCGCTGATGGGCTTCGCCGGTGCTGCCAATGCGGCTTCGGTGGATGACCTTGCAGTGCTGAAGCACAGCTATGTGCTGGTATGTGATGAGCTCGGTTCTCGTCCTGGTAAAGGTGTGCTCTTTGGCAACGACCACTTCCTCGATGTGAAAAGTGGCGGTACGACAGCTACCAACAAGGGAACCGTAGACCTCTCTGTAGTTGATGGTAACGAAGGCTATGTGACACAGGAGATTGTCGACAAGTACGGTGCCGACTATGCTGGCCCCCACTACAACTGGCTGCGTCTGAAGAACCAGCAGGACATGATTGCCCTGAAGCTGACTGCCAAGTCGAAGATTATTATCTTCGAGCAGGGAAACAACAAGACTGGTAAGGATGCCCGTATTCCCCGCATCTCTACCGACGAGGCCCAGTCGAACTCACTGAATCCAGCTCCTGATGAGAACCACCCCGCTACGGTCAGCGGTTTCCGTTGGGAGTTCACTGTTGACGATGACGGTCTCTACTATCTCGGTTCTTACAATGGTGATATGTTCATCAGCTTCATCATCATCGAGGCTAACGAGGCTCCTGGTACTCCTACTATCAAGGTTGGCGACCAGACCTACGAGGGTGGCCTGTGGTTCCGTGAGGTTTCCTGTAAGGCTAACGATATGGTTGAGGAAGGTTCAACTGAGAAGATTCCCACCGTTGTAACCTACACCACCGACGGTTCTGCTCCTACGGCTACCAGCACGAAGTACACTGAGCCTATCAAGTGCTACCAGAACATGACCGTTAAGTTCCAGGCATTCATGGATCTCCTGGGCAACGGCAGTATCACTGATGAGGACATCTGCGACGGTGCCGACAACGAGGGTAACGTCAACTTCATCTTCAACGCCCCTGACATCGAGGCTGACGGTGCTAATGTGAAAATCGTATCCCCGTATGAGGGCGCCCAGAACTTCGTAACGCTCGACGGTAACTTAGACAATGCCGAGCTGAAGGCTGAGCTCACTCTTAACGAATCTGCCACTGTAACCGCTTACTCTAAGATTGCAAATGGCAATTACGCTACCTTCGTAACAAAATCCAGCTCCAAGGATGTCTACGTACTGGATCCCATCAAGGAGAAGAAGACCATCGCCATCACCGCTGGTACTGCCGTTCTTGACGAGGAAGCTACCGCAACCTCTACCACTGGTGAGGTCTACAAGATTGAAGATGGTGCTATCAGCGCCGACAAGAAGGACTTCTTCGTGAAGAACCTCACCTTCGGAACCCTGGCCAATGCTGATGCCGCCAAGTCTCAGTATCAGGTGCCTGCTGGTCAGGAGGCCTACATCCAGATGAGCAACACTAACATCACCTTCTACGTTGCCGAGGGCGACTCTGTTGACGTGAAGGTCATCTGCTCGAAGAACTCTTGCAAGAACATCGATGCTGACGATGCTGCTGAAGACAAGCTGGTCAATGGCTGTACTCCCGACCGCAGCTGCTATGTGAACGTGAGCGGCACCAACTACTGCCACTTGGATGCCGAGGGCGGCGTTGCTGCTGACATGAAGCTCTATCCCGAGGATGGCAACATCATCACCTTCGGTCTGAAGGGTGCCGAGGGCGGCAGCTACTTCACCTTCCAGAAGTATTCTGGCACGGGTAACATCCTCATCTCCAGCATCGAGATTACTCCGGCTGCTGGCGAGCCTGCTGTTCAGGAGACCGTACTCTGGGAAGGCACTGCACTTGTTAACGGTTGGGCCGACCAGCCGATGATGCTGAGCGACGGTGGTAAGGAGTTGACTGATGCCGGAGCCGCTGTTGGAGACAGACTCCGCATCTACTTCACTGCTCCAGATGACAACTGGCAGGTAGAGCTTACTAATGGTCACTGGGATGGCATGCTGGATCGCTATGCTGCTAAGGATCTTGGTCCTGAAGCAGATGGTTCACCCCGTCATTATACTATTGTTGACCAGTCTAAGGGTTACTTCGAGTATACTATTGATCAGGATTTCCTGACTAAGGCAACAACAACACAGTACTGGGGCGGTTCATTCCTGCTCAACGGCGATGGTAACATGACCGTCACAAAGGTTAGCCTCGTCAAGGGTGGCGGCGACACCGCTGTGAAGACCATCAAGACTGTGAAGGCCCAGAACGGTGCTATCTACAACCTCGCCGGCCAGAAGGTTTCTGCCGACTACAAGGGTGTGGTCATCATCAACGGCAAGAAGGTCCTGAACAAGTAATCTTTCGTTTACACTAAATGGGGGCAGGCAGCGGCAACGCTACCTGCCCTTTTTCGTCTTAGAGTTTGCTCCGGGTAAACGGTGAGTTTACGCCGACCAAACCCTCAGTTTGCTCCGAGTAAACTTTTTGTTCTTTTTTGTGACAAAAGGATTGGAGATTTGGAAAAGTTTTAGTATCTTTGCCGTCGAAAAGCAAACGACTAATAACCACAAGAATGAAAACTATCTGCAAACTGACAACACTTGCCACCACCCTACTCCTGTTGTGTGGTCCAACGACGGCTTCTGCTCAGGAAAAGACGCCTGCCTTCCCGGGTGCCGAGGGCTTCGGCCGATACGTTACTGGCGGACGGGGCGGCAAGGTACTCCACGTAAAGAACCTCAAGGACAGCGGCTACCAGTCGCTACGCTGGTGCCTGCAGCAGCAGGGGGCCAAGACCATCGTCTTCGACGTCTCGGGAACCATCCACCTGGAGTCGTCGCTCAGCATCCCCTCGAACACCACCATCGCCGGACAGACGGCTCCCGGCGACGGTATCTGCGTGGCCGACTACCCCTGCAACATCAACGGCAACAACGTCATCGTGCGCTATATGCGCTTCCGCCTCGGCAACAAGAACGTACTGAAGGACGGTGCTGACGGCTGGGACGGTTTCGGCGGCTTCGACAAGCAGGACTGGATCATCGACCACTGCTCTGTCTCGTGGTCCATCGATGAGTGTCTCTCCGTGCTCGGCAACAAGAATACCACCGTACAGTGGTGCCTCGTGGCCCAGAGTCTGGTCAACAGTGGTCACTCCAAGGGTGCCCACGGCTACGGCGGCAACTGGGGCGGCAGCGGGGCCTCGTTCCACCACAACCTCATTGCCCACCACACCAGCCGCACGCCGCGACTGGGTCCGCGCCCCACTACCCAGCTCGACGAGCGGATGGACATGCGCAACAACGTCATCTACAACTACGGCTCGAACGGCTGCTACGGTGGCGAGGGCATGACGGTGAACATCGTGAACAACTACTACAAGCCCGGCCCGGGCTCGCCCACCGACAAGAAGGGCAAGCGCATTGCCGGCATCGGCATACGCACCAACGAGTATGTCAAGACCTACCCCGCCTACGAACCGGCCCTCCACCTCTGGGGCAAGTACTACGTCACGGGCAATGTCAACTCGAAGTACAGCGACGTGACCAGCAGCAACTGGCAGATTGGCATCATCGACCAGGTGGATGGCTCCGGCTGCGACGGCACGTGGACGCAGGCCACTAAGGACAGCATCCGTCTCACCGCCCCGATGGACTTCATCTGCACCACCACCCATACTGCACAGCAGGCCTACGAGCGCGTGCTCGACTACGCAGGCTGCTCGCTCCACCGCGACTCGTTTGATGAGGAGATGGTCAGCGATACCCGTCAGGGGAAAGCCAGCCACACGGGCAAGGGCCTGAGCAGCGGCTTCATCAACTCGCAGGACGACAACAAGCCCGTGGGTGCCGCCAGCAGCTGGAGCGCATGGCCCACACTGAACAGCATCGAGGCTCCGGCCGACTCTGACGGCGACGGCATGCCCGACGACTGGGAGACGGCCAACGGTCTGAACCCGAAGAGTGCCACCGACGGCAATCAGCTCAACGACGAGGGCTACACCAATGTTGAGATCTACCTCAACTCGCTCGTGGCCGACATCACCGCCCGCCAGTACGATGGCGGCGAGGAGCAGGGCCGGAAGCTGCAGATAGACGAGTCGCAATACAACGAGTACGACATCAGCGGACAGACCAGCAACGGCGACTGGACGTTTTCAGGCGGCTTCAAGATGAACCAGACGGGCAGTCCCTCCACTGGCTCCGACGCCACCATCAAGTACTCGCGCGATAAGCAGTACACGCTGACGCTGCCCACTGGCCTGCGCATAGAGGCAGTGACCATTTACGGCTACTGCAACCAGGACGGAGCCACCGCCTACCTCGGCGAACTGGGCGGCAAGACCTTCGCCTCGACCGACTATGTATTCCCCGCACGCAACGCCTCGCCCAGCCGCGCCACCCACAAAGTGACGTTCGACACGCCCGTCAGCAGTACGCTGACCTTCACGCCCAAGGGCGACGCCCAGGTTTGCTTCAAGCTGACTCTCCACGTCGCTGCCCCCACTGCCGTGAGTGCCGTCAACGCCGACCGTCGGCAGGATGCCATCTACAGACTGAACGGACAAAGGACAAGCAATACCAATCAGAAAGGTATCTATATTATAAACGGTAAAAAGACCATCACAAGATGAAACAGACTATCCTAACCCTTCTGGCCTGCCTGGCACTGAGTGCCAACGCCCAGCAACTGCCTTACAAGAACCCGCAGTTGACAGCTGAACAACGTGCCGACGACCTGCTCGGCCGACTGACGCTCGAAGAGAAAGTACGGCTGATGATGGACTCATCGCCCGCCATCGAACGCCTCGGCATTCCGCAGTTCCAATGGTGGAACGAGGCCCTCCACGGCGTGGGCCGCAACGGCTACGCCACCGTCTTCCCCATCACGATGGGTATGGCTGCATCGTGGGACGACCAGCTGCTCCACCAAGTGTTCACAGCCGTCAGCGACGAAGCCCGTACCAAGGCACAGCAGGCCAAGCGCTCAGGCAACATCAAGCGCTACCAGAGCCTCTCGTTCTGGACGCCGAACATCAACATTTTCCGCGACCCGCGCTGGGGACGCGGACAGGAGACCTACGGCGAAGACCCATATCTGACATCGAAGATGGGACTCGCCGTCGTCCGTGGTCTGCAGGGTTACTCCTACGACGGAAAGCCGCTCAGCAAGTACAAGAAGCTGCTGGCCTGCGCCAAGCACTTCGCCGTTCACAGCGGGCCGGAGTGGAACCGCCATACCTTCAACATCGAGGACCTGCCCGAGCGCGACCTCTGGGAAACCTACCTGCCGGCATTCAAGTCGCTGGTGCAGGAGGGCGACGTGGCCGAGATTATGTGCGCCTACCAGCGCATCGACGGACAGCCCTGCTGTTCGCAGACGCGCTATGAGCAGCAGATACTGCGCGACGAATGGGGCTTCCAAGGACTGATTACCAGCGACTGCGGTGCCATCCGCGACTTCCTGCCCCGCTGGCACAACACGGCCAAGGACGGTGCCGAGGCTGCGGCAAAGGCCGTGCTCGCCGGTACCGACGTGGAGTGCGGCTCGGAGTACCGCAACCTGCCTGAGGCCGTGCGCCGTGGCGACATCAAGGAGGCCGACCTCGACCGCTCGCTGCGCCGCCTGCTCGTCGCCCGCTTCCAGTTAGGCGACTTCGACAGCGACGACCTCGTCAGCTGGACCAAGATTCCCGAGACGGTCATCGCCTCCAAGGAGCACAAAGACCTGGCCTACCGCATGGCCCAGAAGTCCATCGTCCTGCTGAAGAACAACGGCGTGCTCCCCCTGTCCCCCTATGCTGCGACAGAGTCGCAGCCAACAGGGAAGGTGGTCGTCATGGGGCCTAACGCCAATGACTCCGTGATGATGTGGGGCAACTATTCGGGCTACCCCACCCGCACCATCACCGCCTTGGAAGGCATCCGCCAGAAACTCTCGTCTGTCAACTATTTCCCCGCTTGTGCCCTGACGCGCAACGAGGTCGTCGAGAGCCGCTTCGGTGAGATAGTATCCCCACTCGGCCCCAAGGGTATGCAGGCTGCCTACTGGAACAACACTGACCAGAAAGGCATGCCCGTCACCACCGTCACGCTGGCACAGCCCATCCAGCTGAGCAACGGCGGCAACACCGTCTTTGCCCCCGGCGTGAACCTCGAGAACTTCTCTGCACGTCTCGACGGCACATTCATCCCCACCCGCGACGAGACCGTCGTCTTCAACATCAACGGCGACGACAAGCTGCGCCTCCTCGTCAACGGCGACACGCTGGCCAACATCTGGAACGTGCGCCACCGTATCCAAGGCGGCAAGAAAGAACTCGCCGTCAAAGCCGGCGTACACTACCGCATACAGATAGACTTTGTACAGGAGACGGGCTACGGCGCTCTGAACTTCGACATCCAGACCCGCGTAACCCCTACCCGCGAGCAACTGCTGACACAGGTTGGCAATGCTGAGACGGTCATCTTCGTCGGCGGCATATCTCCCTCACTCGAGGGCGAGGAGATGCGCGTCAGCGAGCCCGGCTTCAAGGGCGGCGACCGCACCAGCATCGAACTGCCTCAGGCTCAGCGCGACGTTCTGCGCATGCTCCACGAGGCCGGCAAGAAGGTGGTCTTCGTCAACTGCTCCGGTGGTGCCATGGGCCTGGTGCCTGAGTTGGAGTCGTGCGACGCCATCCT
>CADCEQ010000010.1 GCA_902800435.1 uncultured Prevotellaceae bacterium
GATGCGGCACTGCTGACGGCTGAAATTGATGTCGATGAACTTGAAAATCAGGTTGTCGCGGATGATGGGGAATTGTACTTTGCGCAGCAGATTCTGTTGTATAAGCTTTCTTGCCAGTTCGTCGTTGTTCGCGGGTATGGAGTCTGTGACGGCGAACTCCGTCTTATCGTAGGCAGAGCAGATTTGATAGTTCTTGCCCTGATAGTCGAAATTGCCAATGAAGAAATCGTGGACTCTGAGCATGGGGACGAGTTCGTCGAACGCCAAAGGGCTGGTCACTGTTCCGCCGTGGCCTGCAACCCCGTTCAGACGGATTCTGGGTGCAAGCCAGATGTTGGCGTAACGTTGGGGAATGAAGTATCGTTCATCTTCTATCTGTTTTCGGGTAAAATAATAGTGATAATCGTTCGTAAAGTCTCGGTCGTTATTCATGTCAAACGCACAGAAATAAGAATCCTTCTGCACGTCGTCTCGGGCGAGGATGCAGACGATGTCTATCTGCTCGTAGAGGCGAAATGAAGCCGTGTCAGTAGGCAGGCCCTTGAGGTCAGTTATTGGAGTCTGGCATTTATACATAAACACGTCGGTACCTACAACGTTTTGAACTTTCAGCTCCATGCTGACGGTTAGGGTATCAGACTTCTGTGCCGTCGCATTGATAGTGGCGAGGGTGAGTAATAGACAAGTGATTATATTTCTACTCTTCATATTTCAATATGTTTGACATTTGGTTACGATGTTTATTCACACTGTTCGTGTATCACTCGAATGATAAATCTAGCGACAAAGGTACGAAAATATTAGAGAAATAAGATACAAATAAGGAGTTTTTTACGCTTTGCGAACAAAAATCGAGGATTTTGCGAACAAAATGCAGATGCCAGAGCCTTCAGGAGGTATGCACAATGTTCCATGAAATATCATTTTGTTCGCAAATTGTTCGCAAAAAGAGAAATCAGCAACCTTCGATTGCTCGTAAGTTGCTGATTTTCAATGTGGACCAGCCAGGGCTTGAACCTGGGACCTCCAGATTATGAGTCTGTTGCTCTAACCAACTGAGCTACAAGTCCTGTTTTTTGTGGGTGCAAAGGTACATTAAAATAATCAAATCTCCAAATTTTTTTGCTAAAATAGCAAATTATTCTTACCTTTGTGGCGCAAATGAAGACAATATACCTGAACAGACAAGTGGAAAGGCCCGTTCCTTGTGTGGCAACCATCGGTTTTTTCGACGGTGTTCACCTTGGCCATCGATATATTATAAGTAAGGTGGTGGAGATGGCACGCCGTGAAGGACTGGCCTCCATGGTTGTTACCTTTGAGCGTCATCCCCGTCAGGTGCTTCATTCTGACTGGTGCCCGCAGCTACTATCGACGCTTGACGAGAAGGTAGAACTGCTTTCGCAGACGGGCATTGACTATTTAGTGGTACTGCAGTTCGACGAGGCTATGGCATCGCTGTCAGCGCGTGACTTTATGCACGACATCTTACAGCAACAGTTAGATGTCAAAGTTTTGGTAATTGGCTACGATAACCGTTTCGGCCACAACCGCACGGAAGGGTTTGACGACTATGTAAGCTATGGCCATGAGATGGGGATGTCTGTTGTTCAGGGGGATCCTATCGAAGTGGGCAGTCTCAGGGTCAGTTCTTCCAAAATCCGCAGACTGTTAGCAGAAGGTCAGGTAGAGCAGGCCGCTGAATGTTTGGGGAGACCATATAAGCTATCGGGGCGAGTTGTCAGTGGTGAGCATATTGGCACGGAGATTGGTTTTCCTACGGCCAACCTTCAGTTGACAGAAGACGGGAAACTTGTTCCCGGTTCAGGGGTCTATGCCGTCAAGGTAAAACTGAAAGGATTACCAGATCTTTACCACGGCATGATGAATATTGGCAGCCGGCCGACATTCGACGGACATTGTCAGACACTTGAGACCCACCTTTTCCACTTCGACAGTAACATCTACGGTCAGCAGATGACCGTATCGTTTGTTAGCCGTTTACGCTCAGAGACGAAGTTTGACAGCCGCGAGGCGCTGATGTCACAGTTGGAATCAGACTTGCATCAGGCCGAAGCAGCACTAAATAAAGAATCTGAATTATGATAAAAGCTATTTTCTACACCCTTGTATTTGCAGTTATTCAGGCATTGATGCTTCCCTTGATGAAAGCCATCCAACGGTTGATAGGCATGGAGGTCAGCCAACAGAATGCCACAAACATGATTATAGCTATGACTGCGAGTAGTATCATCGTTTTGGTGCTATTCCTTTTCTTCCGCTGGGCTGAAGTGTCGCGCAGTTATGTACGTTCCCGTCCATGGGCCACACTCTTTTGGTGCGCCTTAGCGGCAATGGGAGCCATCATTCCTTCAAGCTGCCTTCAGGAATTGATGCCTGAGTTACCGAATATCGTAGAGGAGGAGTTCGACATGATACTTCGCGACCGATGGGGCTATTTCGCCATTGGCCTGTTGGCTCCTGTATGTGAAGAACTGGTGTTTCGCGGTGCCGTTTTGCGCGCCTTGCTCCGATGGACGCCTCGCCACTGGTTGGCCATTGCCATCTCTGCCCTATTCTTTGCACTTATCCACGCAAATCCTATCCAAATGCCCCACGCCTTCCTCGTTGGCTTGCTGTTAGGCTGGCTCTACTACCGGACGGACAGCATCGTGCCGGGCATTGTCTATCACTGGGTAAACAACAGCATTGCCTACGTCGTTTATAACTTCTATCCTGATCCGCAGATGAAGCTTATCGATTTGTTTGGCAGTCAGCGCACAGTGGCGGCCGCCGTGTTGTTCTCGTTATTGATTCTGCTGCCAGCCCTCTACCAATTGAACCTGCGGCTGCGCAAGGCTAAATAAATGAAATGGGCCACCCCGGCATCCCGGTGGTGGCCCTTACCTTGTTTGTGCTTCAAAGTATGTTATGAAAATTTGAGAGAATCGAAGCCTCACGGCTTCATTTTTGTTTTAAATGAAATGATTGTTTATAGAGAAAGCTTAGATAAATATCTTTTCCTTTTTGTCAGTACTTCGGTGATGCGGGATTCACAGCAACATTCGTAGAGTCTTCCAAGAGATTCTCAGCCTGTATCGGTCCCAGCACGTCAACCGAATCTTTCTGCTGCTGGTGATACTTGGCATACTCCTCCTGCGGATTATCCCAACCCCGATCCCACGGGGCCTGAGCCGCATTTCCGAGCGTCAGGACAATAGCGACCACAGCGGCAGCCTTGAACAGTGGCATCAGACGTTGTGTCAGAGTCAGCACGCGAGCTTTTACAGGCTCCTGCTGCTCCACCATCTCCAAGATGCGCTCATCGAAATCGTTGCCAAGAGATTCTTCCCTCTGGGCTTCATAGACAAAGAGCGTCTTGTACTTCGCCAGCCACACGGGAACATCCTCCTGCATAAAGAAGGCACGCAGTATTTCCTCTTCTTTCAGCGTGGTCTCACACTGAAAGTAGCGTTCCAGCAACTGTTCGATATACTTATAGTCCATATTTTTCTGCTTCAATATATTTCTGTTTTATCACTTGGCGAGCCCTGTAGATGTTAATCTTAACCTGTTCCTCACTTATTTCAAGAATGGCAGCTATCTCCTTGTAGCTCTTTCCTTCGAAATCGCGCAACTGCATCACGCTTCGTTGTTTCTCAGGCAGATTGTCGATGATACGTCTTACCAGCCTTATCCGGTCCTGCTGTATCGCCTGCTCCTCAGGGTTTGCCGTGTGGCTGTAATCCGGAGCATCGTGCTCGTCAGTCTCAAGGCTCTGGTCTAAGAATCCCATTTTCCGTGTCTTGTCAAGTGCCAAATTACGGCAGATTGTCAGACAAAAGGCTTCCATCGACTCAATCTGTTCCCATTGCTCGCGCCTGTTCCAGACTTTTATCATTGTCTCCTGTACGACATCTTCGGCTTCCGCAGGATTGAGAGTTATGCGGAGTGCCAGTCTGTAGAGCTCGTTCTTCAGCGGCAGGACATCGTTTCGGAAACTGACTTTATTCACCTCTCTATATATTAAAGACGATTCAGAACAGGAAAAGTTACAATAAGTGGCTAATATTTTATAATCGTTCCGTGCTGGCCGTCAATAGCCGTCGCCAAAGTGATAATTACCTGATTAACGCCAGCCTCCACTGCCCCTAATGCATTCTCTATCTTGGGCAGCATGCCACCGCTGATAGTACCATCCGTCTTGTAACGCTCGAAGTCGGCCCGATTGATAACGGGTATCACCGAACTGTCGTCATCGGGAATCCGCAAAACCCCAGGTTTCTCAAAAGCAAAGATCAGCGTCACGTCGTAGAGTTCAGCCATAGCCTTAGCCGTTTCCGATGCCATCGTGTCGGCGTTGGTATTCAGTATGTTACCCTGTCCATCGTGTGTGAGCGGAGCGATGACAGGAACCATGTCTTTTCCGATGAAATGGGCAATTTTTACACCGTCGGCTTTCTTTACGTCGCCCACATAGCCATAGTCGATGCCATTCTTGAGCGGACGCTTCACTGAACGAATAATGTCTCCGTCAGCTCCGCAGAGGCCAATGGCATCAACGCCGAGCGCCTGCAGACCAGCCACTACGTGCTTGTTTACCAAACCGCCGTAGACCATCGTCACCACTTCAAGCATCGCTGCGTCTGTTATGCGTCGCCCGTCTACCATCTTTGTCTCAATACCCAAGGCGGCCGCCACCTTCGTGGCGCGCCTGCCACCGCCGTGTACCAGTATCTTCGCGCCATCGATGGCAGCAAAGTCACGTAACAACTGAGTGAGCTGTAGTTCGTCTTCGACTACAGCCCCCCCAACCTTTACTATTGTCAGTTTCTCTTTCATCATTCCAAGTAAGTATAGCCGTAGAGCCCGCTGCGATAAGTCGAAAGGAACTCCTTACCCTCCTCCAGAGAAATCTTGCCATCCTTCACACTCTTGGTCACCCATATTTCCAGTTGGCGGACAAGCTTTTTCGGGTTATACTGCACGTACTCCAAAACCTCTTCCACCGTTTCACCATCGATAATCTGGTCGATGTGGTAGCCATTATCCTTTACCGAAATGTGTACGGCCGTAGTGTCGCCGAAGAGGTTGTGCATGTCGCCGAGAATTTCCTGATAGGCACCCACGAGGAACACGCCGAGGTAGTAGTTCTCATTCTTCTTCAGCGAGTGGACGGGCAACGAGTGCGAGTTGTGGCGGTTAGTCACAAAGTTTGCAATCTTGCCGTCAGAGTCGCAGGTGATGTCTTGTATCGTGGCGTTGCGCGTCGGACGTTCGTTCAGGCGTTGTATGGGCATAATCGGGAACACCTGGTCGATGGCCCACGAGTCACTAAGGCTCTGGAACAGCGAGAAGTTGCAGAAATACTTGTCGGCCAGCAGCTTGTCGATGCTCATCAGCTCCTCAGGCACGTGCTTCAGCGTTTTGGCCAGGGCGTGAATCTCATGGCAGACGCTCCAGTACATGGCCTCGATCTCGGCACGTGTCTTTAGATCAACGATGCCGTGGCTGAATAGGTCGAGCACTTCCTCACGTATCTGCTCGGCATCGTGCCAGTCCTCCAGGACGTTGCGCGGCGAAAGATTGTCCCAAATCTCGTACAAGTCCTTCACCAACTGATGCGAGTTCTCATCGGGCTCAAACTCCTCGGGCATCTCTGGAAGCGAGGCCGTCTCCAGCACATTGATGACCAGCACCGAGTGGTGGGCAGCCAGCGAGCGACCGCTCTCGGTAATGATGTTCGGATGGGGCAGGCCGTTCTTGTTAGCAGCTTCTACGAATGTATAGATGCAGTCGTTCACATATTCCTGGATAGAGTAGTTGACACTACTTTCACTCGACGGCGAACGTGTGCCATCGTAGTCGACACCGAGACCGCCGCCGCAGTCGACAAACTCTACGCTGTAGCCCATCTTGTGCAGCTGAATGTAGAACTGCGAGGCTTCGCGCAGAGCGGTCTGTATGCGACGTATCTTCGTTATCTGCGAACCAATGTGAAAATGGATGAGCTTCAGGCAGTCGCGCATGTCCTTCTTGTCGAGCGTCTCAAGGGCTTCCAGCAGTTCGGCACTGGTCAGTCCGAACTTCGAGGCGTCGCCACCGCTCTCCTCCCACTTGCCACTACCCGACGAGGCCAGCTTGATGCGGATGCCGATGTTGGGCCTGACGTCGAGTTTCTTGGCAATCTTGGCAATGAGGTCCAGCTCGTTCAGCTTCTCCACAACGATGAAGATGCGCTTGCCCATCTTCTGCGCCAGCAGGGCCAGCTCAATGTACGACTGGTCCTTATAGCCATTACAGACTATGACCGAATCGCTCTGACACTGCATAGCTATAACGGCGTGCAGCTCAGGCTTCGAGCCAGCCTCCAGACCGAGGTTGAACTTCCGTCCGTGCGAGATAATCTCCTCGACCACGGGCTGCATCTGGTTCACCTTAATGGGATAGATGACATAGTTTTCACCCTTGTAGTCGTACTCCTTAGCCGCCTTCTTGAAGCAGCTCCACGTCTTCTCGATACGGTTGTCGAGAATGTCGGGGAATCTGAGCAGCACCGGCGCCGTGACGTCGCGCAGCGCCAGTTCGTCCATCACTTCGCGCAGGTCAATCTGCGTCGAGTCCTTACACGGCGTGACGTAGACGTTGCCTTCGTCGTTAATGCCGAAATACGAGGTGCCCCAACCGCCGATGTTGTACAGTTCGCGGGCGTCTTCAGTAGTCCATTTCTTCATTTACAGGTCGAGTAGTTCTTTCAGTTTCTCTATCGTTATTTTGATTTTCTCGTAGTTGTCCATCAGGCTCACGTCGAGCATGTAACGGGCCTTGGTGTAGAACCGTTCGCGGTAGGCCACCTGCTCGCTGATATAGCCAATCAGTTCCTCAGGCGTCTTTCCCTTCAGCAGCGGGCGGTCACCCTTGCCCATCAGCAGATGCTGGCGCAGCACCTCGGGCTCGCAGCGCAGGTATACCACCTGTGCCTGCTGGTTCAGGTAGTCCATATTGTCGAAGAAGCAAGGCGTGCCGCCGCCACAGCTGACGACGACGTCCTCAAATTCTGCCACCTCATGCAGCATGTTGCGTTCTATCTGTCGGAAGCCCTCCTCGCCTCGCTCGGCAAAGATTTGGCTCACCTTCTTGCGCATGCGGCTCTCGATGTACCAGTCCAGGTCGTAGAACGGCAAACCGATTTCCTTGGCCAGTGCCTTGCCGACGGTCGTCTTCCCCGACCCCATGTAGCCTATCAGGACTATTCTCTTCATCCCTTGTTGATTATGGCCATACACTCGTCGTAGGTCAGTTGTGCAGCCTTCTCGTGGAGGGCCTTCGGCAGCCGGTAGTTCTTTCCGTCGTAAGCCAGGTATGGGCCATAGCGGCCATTCAGGACTTCGAGTTTTTCGTCCTCGGTAAAGATCTTCAAATGCTTCTGAGTGTCAGCCTTGCGCTTCTCCTCAATCAGCTTGATCGCCTCCTCCAGGGTAATAGCCATGGGATCAGTATCCTTGGGCATCGACGTATATTTACCGGCGTGCATCACGTAGGGTCCGAAACGCCCGGCACCGATGGTCACTGTCTTGCCTTCATACTGGCCAATGTCGCGGGGCAGTTTGAACAGTTCCAGAGCTTCCTCCAGACTGACGCTCTCCATGCTCATCTTCTTGGGCAACTGGGCAAACTGCGGCTTCTCCTTGTCTTCGGCAGAGCCTATCTGCACCACCGGACCGAAGCGCCCGATCTTGACAAACACGGGCTTCCCCGACTTCGGGTCGATGCCCAACTGGCGCTCGCCGGCCTTGTGCTCATTACGGCTGTTCATGGCCTTGTCGACGGTGGGCTCAAAACTCTTGTCGAAGGTTTTCAGCATCTTTGTCCATACCTCATCGCCTTCAGCAATCTTATCGAAGTCCTGCTCCACCTTAGCCGTGAAGTTATAGTCCATAATGCCCGGGAAATTCTCCATCAGGTAGTCGTTCACCACGATGCCGATATCCGTAGGCATGAGCTTGCCCTTGTCCGAACCGGCCAGCTCGCGTCGCACTTTCTGCGTTACCTGCTTGCCCTTGAGGGTATCGACAGTGTACACGCGCTCCTCACCTTTCTTGTCACCCTTGGCCACGTACTCACGCTGCTGGATGGTCGAGATGGTGGGGGCGTAGGTCGACGGACGGCCAATACCCAGTTCCTCAAGCTTATGCACCAAAGATGCCTCCGTATATCGCTGCGGTCCCTGGCTGAACCGTTCGACGGCGGCAATCTCGCGACGCGTTAGTTCCGTTCCCTTTTTCAGCGGGGGCAGCACGTGGCTGAACTCGTCCTGCTGCTGGTCCTCGTCGTCGCTCGACTCACGATAGACCTTCAGGAAACCGTCGAATTTCACGACCTCGCCCTGAGCGATGAAGGTTGAGTTCTGAAGGTTGACATTTGGATTCTCTATATTAATCTCCGCTGTCGTCTTCTCCATCTCAGCGTCGGCCATCTGCGATGCGATGGTGCGCTTCCAGATGAGGTCATACAGTTTCTTCTCCTGGGCTGTGCCCTCAATGGCCTGCTGGTTCATATAGGTCGGGCGGATGGCCTCGTGAGCCTCCTGGGCTCCCTTCGAACTGGTATGATACTGACGCGGCTTGGAGTAATTCTCACCGTAAAGATTGGTAATCTCCTCCTTCGAGGCACCCAAGCAGAGCTTCGACAGGTTCACTGAGTCGGTACGCATATAGGTAATGCGTCCACTCTCATACAAGCGCTGCGCCACCATCATGGTCTGACTTACGGTGAAACCCAGCTTGCGGGCGGCTTCCTGCTGCAGGGTCGACGTCGTGAAAGGCGGTGCCGGAGCACGCTTCACGGGTTTCTGCTGTATGCTACTGACGACAAACCGGGCCTCCTTGCAAACTTCAAGGAACTGCTCCACCTCCTCATGGGTCTTCAGGCGCATGGCCAGCATGGCTCTCACCTCCGACTGCGAGCCGTCTTCATTGGTAACGCCGAAGATGGCATTCACACTGTAGTAAGTCTCGGTCTTGAAGGCCTGCAACTCGCGCTCGCGCTCTACAATCAGTCTGACGGCCACACTCTGCACACGACCGGCTGAGAGCGATGGCTTCACTTTGCGCCACAGCACGGGCGACAGCTTGAAGCCCACCAGACGGTCGAGCACGCGGCGAGCCTGCTGGGCGTTCACAAGATTCATGTCCAGATGGCGCGGATGCTCAATGGCCTCCAGGATAGCAGGCTTTGTAATCTCGTGGAACACTATGCGGTTGGTCTTCTTCTCATCCAGTCCCAACACCTCGCAGAGGTGCCAGGAGATGGCCTCTCCCTCGCGGTCTTCATCGGACGCCAGCCACACCTTCTCGGCCTCCTTGGCTTGCTTCTTCAGTTCGCTGACCAGCTTTTTCTTCTCGTCGGGAATCTCGTACTCGGGTTCCAGCGATGTGTCGTCTATACTCAGTTCTTTTTTCTTCAAGTCGCGGATGTGGCCGTAGCTCGACATCACTTTGAAGTCCTTGCCTAAGAACTTCTCAATGGTTTTCGCCTTGGCAGGCGACTCAACGATAACCAGATTTTTCTGCATACTTTCTTCTTACTTTTGCAATTGTGGGGTGCAAAAGTACGCAAACTTTTCGCTTACACCTTATTATATATGTGTTTTTTTGCTTTTTTTAAGAGAAAAGCGTTCTTCTGCCTTACGGCGCTTTGTCGACGAAGGGCGTGCACTGACGTATCTCTACTGGAATAGTCTCCGTGCGGAGGCTCTCCTTCGTCACACTGAGCCTCACCATGCAGGCACGGCTGTTCAGCGGCTTGGGCTGGTCGAAGATGAAGTTGCCGATGCTGTAGTAGATTTTCTTTCCGCGATAGTCCTCGATGGTCTGCAGCGTGTGCGTATGGTGGCACACCAGCACGTCGGCACCGGCGTCTATCAGGCGGCGCGCCTCCATGCGCTGACGGGGCACGGGCCGCAGCGTGTGCTCTCCGCCCCAGTGCAGCGACACGATGATGACGGCCTTCGGGTCGGCGCGCCTTAGTCGGTTGACGCTGCTCAGCAGCGAGTCCATCGGCTCCTGACTGACGCAGGGGCGGTCGGTCAGGTAGGCGTAGTTCTCAAGGGCCAGGCGCAGCGAGGCCACGAGCCACACCCTGCGGGGCTGTCTGGCCAGCAGTACGGGCTGTACCGCCTCATGCATGTTCTGCCCCGCTCCGATGGGCACCATGCCTGCCGCCTTGATGTTGCGGCGCGTGTCCATCAGTCCCTCACGACCCTGGTCTATCGAGTGGTTGTTGGCTAAGTTCAGGTGTGTAAAGCCGTGGCGGCGGAGCGTGTTCAGCCACTCCGGCTCGCCACGGAAAATATACAGTTTCTGTACGGGCGCCTTGATCTTGGTGGCCGGGCACTCCAGATTGCCCACGGCCACCTTCGCCTTGCGCAGCACGGCGTCTACGCCCGGCGAGAACATGCAGTCAGGCCCCCGCTGCTCAATGGCACGCCGCACACCGCGGTCGAGCAGGATGTCGCCCGTCAGGACGACGGTCAGCGTGTCGGAGGCGGCAGCCCATAACGCCCATCCCAGACTAACAGCCAGAGCTATAGAAAATCTCCTCATTCGGCTCCGGCTTCTGCTCCAAAGGCACCGTGATGGGCTCCATCCACTCGGGCACGCCCTTGCGCGGGTTCTTCTCCAGCTCCTGCTGCCACTCCTCGTCGGTCAGCCGCTGCTTGTCCATCGGCTCCGTGAACTCACGGTACGAGAAGACGGCACCGCGCGTCAGGTACAGGTAGCCGCCAATCTCGACGACGACGTAGATCTCGTCGCCCAGTCCGACGGCCTCGTAGAGTATCGACTTATTGGGATTGTTGTCAGAGTTGGCAGTATAGACGTCGGCCACCAGGGCCATCTTGCGGTCGGCGCCCTCCACGTCGCTCCATCCCATCAGGTACTGGTCAGGCTGGCGCAGCAGGTCGAGCGATATGTTCTCGAACGTCGCACCTATGCACTTTATCTGGTCGTACTCCTCGTCGGTCAGCGTTTTTCCCGCCAGTTCCTTCTCGCTGATGCGCAGCAGGAAGCCCACCTCCTCGCCGATGCGCTCCGTGGCCTCCTTCACCTTCTCGGTCATCATGTTGTGCTCATTCAGCAGGTTGGCAGTGTTGTCGAGCAGTTCGATGGCCTTCTTCCAGAACGCCACGTTCGGCTCAACATAGCCCTTCACCACGGGGTCGGGCGGTCCGCCGCCACCACACTCGGCACCCATAGGCTGCTTGGCGTAGAGGATGGCGTCGTGCTTCAGCTCGGCCCACGAGCTGAGGGCGGCGTTCAGGTTCTTGAGGTCCCAGCCGTCGCCGACCATGAAGTAGGGCACGCCCTTGTCTTTCTCGTTGACGGTCTTCACCGTCTGCATCCACTGCGTGGCGAGACTCTCCTGCCAGTTGATTTCGCCCATGCGCTTCTTCATCTTCTCCAGCATTGGCTTGAAGTCCTTCCACTTCTGCCCCTCCTCTATCAGGACCTTCTCGGCGGCACTCACACCTATGGCGGCCATGAAGTCGAGGCCCTGCGGTGTGGCGCGCTCGGTGGGGTCGCCGTCGTAGTCAACCATCTCCTGCAGCACCTCGGCATCGGGCTGGTATCGCTGCGGCATCAGGCAAATCTTGTTGTGGCTCGTGCGCTCGAACTTCGGGCGTATGCGCGTCTGCGTGTTACCTATTTCGTTCAGAGCTTCGGTCAGGTCGGCCATGCCCGGAGCGCTGGTCAGCAGCTCGCTCTGCAGCAGTCCGCGCTTCCTGACCTCCTGCTGCACCTGCAGAATCGAGAGGTTGTCGGGCAGTCCCATCATGTGGGTCAGCAGCAGGTTCACCACGTCGTAGTTCTTCTGGGCCACCTTGTCCTCCTGCAGGGCGTAGGCTACCATCACGGCCTCCTTCACCTCGTTGGCATCCTCCAGGCCAAAGGGCACCGTCTGCAGCCACATCATGCCGCGGAAGTAGCGCTGCAGCGTCTCGTTGCGCGTGTAGTGGCCACGGGGGCGGAACAGGCTGTAGGGGAATGATATCTCGTTATAGTCGGCCATGAACGGCGTCCTGCTATTCTCCGACTTCATCACGCGCTCTATCTCGGCCTTGGCCTCGGCCTGTTCTGTGGCGGCGGCTATCTGCTTGCCCGTCAGCAGCTCGTAGGCCACGGCGAAGTAGACGGCGTTGTGGTGGGCCAGCTGCTGCATCTCCTCGTCGGCAGCATTCTGTGCCTGGCGGTGCATAGTCTCATAGAGCCGGCGGCTCAGGTCGGTCATCAGCCCTGCCAGCTTGTGCTCCTCAATCTCGCGCAGCATGCAGTCGAAGTAGACATGGTAGAGCTGCAGGTAGATGTCGGTGGTTACGAACGACGGGAAGCACTGGTAGTCGTTCTGCTCGTAGACATGGAACAGCTGTTCGTGGTCGGCAGGCACGATGGCAAAGCCGTCGCGCGCCAGCAGTCCGGCCAGCTGCGGGTCAAACTCCGTGAACTGCCTCGGGTTGGCCAGGTTCTGCATGTTCACCTTCAGTCCCTTCTCCACCTCGAAGTTCAGCTTCAGCAGCTCCTCCTCACGCGCCTTCACGCGCTTCATGAAGTCGAGCTCCTCGGCGGTGTACTTCAGGATACCCGTCTCCTCGGAGGCCCGGTAGTAGTAGTCGCGCCATTCTTCGCCTTCCTTCTCCTCCACACTGCTGAAGTCGGTCCTCCCGTCGAAGTCCCACATCAGCGAGTCATACCACGTCGTACCCTCATAGATGCCGCGAATGTAGGCATCCTTGAAAGGGAATCCCTGGCGCGCCGCCGGTGCGTTGCGCAGCACGCGCAGGTCGCCGAGCTGCAGTCCGGTGATGTCCATGTTGAGATCCAGACTGTCCTTCAGCGACTCCACGTTAATGGTCGAAACCGGCATTGCCGTCTCCACCACTCCTTGTTTTTGGCTGCACGCGACCGCCAGAGCCGCCATGCCAGCCACAAATAATAACTTCTTCATAGGCTGAAATATTTGGTTGCTGTTTTTTTGTCCACGCCTTTTACAATGAACCGCTCGAAGGCCATGCCGAAGCCGCTCCAGCGGTAGTCGGAGACCACCCACAGCGAGTCGGCGGTGGTCTCAAGTGCCCGGATGCGCCCGTTGCGGAAGCGGAAGTCCTCAAGCCGTCCGCCCAGTTTCGAGCCGAGCCACAGGGGCCGCGCCTTGCCTTTCACCGACTTGAAGATGAAGAGCCGGCGTGCCGGCTCGGGGTAGAAGCGCGTCCCTTTCACCACGCCCACCATGGCGTCCTCCCGTCCGTCGCCGTCGACGTCGCCCGTCTGGAACCGGTACACAGGGTACGGCAGCCGCCAGTCGCCCAGCCAGTACAGGCTGTCGTGCTCGCGCCGCAGCTCGAACGTCTGCGCCGTGGCGGCGGTAGCGGCCAGGCAGAGCAGTATGGTGGCCAGTGCTTTCAGCGAGCGGTAGTTGTGGTCTTGCGGCAGGAAGTCGTTGTCCTCGTCCATTTTTCGGTTCGTAGTAGGGTTTACGGTTGCAAAGATACTAACAAAACCGCAACTTTCCAAATAATAGACGAAGAAAAATCATCACAGCGCGTAGCCAATGCCAAGAGAGATGGCTACGGTGGTATATTTTAATCGTCAAATCAGAACAGGGCAACGCCCAACTCGACAAAGGGTTTCCGCCGGAACGACTTGCCGCTGGCGACATAGCGGGTGGAGGCATAGCCAACAGTCGCAAAGAGCGACGCCTTCGGATGCACTTCATACTCGACATTCAGCCTGCCCTCGAGGGCAAACATCTTAGGCGCATCAGTGCCCTTGCGCATAACTGCTACATCGGCTATGCCAACGTCGGCGCTGACAGTAAAGCGCGGCAACAAGGTAAGATACTGCCCGATGCGATAGTATACAGAGCTGTATAGATAGTCGTCCCAGCCCTTCTGCCCTATCCCGAAGCCTATGACGTTGTAAGTGTGGCGATTACGCACCCTCAGCGCCAGATTGACGGGACTGTAGCTCCCGGCGGCAACGAGCATCTGCAGCCGGCTTCGCTTGTTGAAGTTTAGCAGTCCGATTTGTCGGCCTTCATCTTCACTGACATTGATAATACCAACCTGCGTACCGCTCGGATTGCTACAGCAGTTGTTAATAACGCCTATTTGGAAACCGAGCAGGGTGTCAGCCATATTTACAAAACCGATGCCGACCCCACTGTCAGACATATTAAATACTCCGACTCTCAAGCCCGAGTCCGCACCATTGAAGATGCCAAGTTGTACGCCTTTCGTCTCGATTGAAGAACCATTCACCGCGCCAATCTGCAAGCCGTGCATACCCTCACCGGCAATGTTAATTCCACCAATGGCCACGCCGCGCAGGTGCCCACCTATATAATTGAAGCCGGCAATCTTTACGCCATTGACATCGTCCGGCGTCATCCCAATGAGGCCGTATATACCCACCCCACTCATACTATTGAGAACGCCTCCGCCTGCGATGCCTAACTGGAACCCCTTCAGCGACGGGACGATACCGATAAGCCCGACGTCGACGCACTTCACGCTGTCGTTCCCCAAGCCTATGGACAGACGGCCATATGCGGGAATACTGTCAGCATCAGCAGCCAATACGGACATCAGCCGGACCGACATCAAGAACATCAAGCAGAGCCATTTCTTTTTCATCTGTCAATAACGTATCTGTCTCACGGGGGCAAAGATAGGGAATCTTTGTGACAACACGCTTCAATCCCCGTGGCTTTTTGCACTCTTTAGTCTTTTATAAGTTTCCTTTTTCCTACCCGAACGCCCACCGGCGACAGCCTGCCGCCAGCTTCGCTACACCCAGCTCCCTAGGGAGAACCGCAGAAAGCCCGCTGCCTCTCCCCCCTAGGTGTATAAATATTGACAAACCGAATCTCATAACTCTTGCGGAAGTCAGCAACGGGCGAGTGGCTGCAGAATACCGAAGTTATGCCCGATTTCGTAATCGTTTGACGCTCTGAGGCTTATAAAAATGTGCCCTCTGAAAAGTCCGAAAAACCGCTTGAAATCGTCAGAAAAGGCCTGTTTTTCACTCGAAAACAGGCCTTTTTGCCGTCAGTAAGGCGGCACCTTACGCCCCGAAAGGCGCCACCTAACTCATAGAAAGGTGCCGGTAAACTCCCGACAGCCTCCGTTTTCTTTACAAAGGGGCCGTTCCCAACCCTATCCTTCTCCCAGATTGCAGATTCGCAACGATACTTTTTCAGGCAAGTTTTCTTAACAATAGTTACATTAGTTCAGATTTATTTCGTATCGTTGCCGTCAGAATTATCAAACGCATTATGCTTATGAGAAAAATACGCAAGTGAAGTGCAAGGCGAACGCAGAGCCGAGCTCGCTCGAGCTATGCTGAGCCGCAGCCTTCACTCGCCGTTGCATCTCAAATGCGACGGCAAAGGTACGGCAAAAAAAAGCCAGCCACAAGCATTTGCCTGCGGCTGGCGGAATCATAGAGTTATAAAGGTTTGATTGTCAGCGGTTTCTGAAGTCGTCTACGCTTAAGCATCGATGTTGGCGTAGGTGGCGTTCTTCTCGATGAACTGTCGGCGCGGCTCGACGTCGTCGCCCATGAGCATCGAGAAAATCTCGTCGGCCTCGGCGGCATTCTCGATGGTCACCTGCTTAAGCAGGCGGTTCTCGGGATTCATTGTGGTCTCCCAGAGCTGCTCGGGGTTCATCTCGCCCAGACCTTTGTAGCGCTGGGTGTGGAGGGCCTTGTCGTCGCTGTCGCCGGCCACGTACTTATCGATGAAGGCCTGGCGCTGCTGCTCGGTGTAGCAGTACTCGGAGTTCTTCTTGTACGTACATTTATAAAGAGGTGGCGTGGCGATGTAGAGGTGGCCGCCCTGGATGACCTGCGGCATGAAGCGGTAGAAGAGTGTCATGATGAGCGTGTCGATGTGGGAGCCATCGACGTCGGCGTCGGTCATGATGATGATCTTGTCGTAGCGCAGCTTGTCGACGTTGGCCTCGCGGTCACCCTCGCCGTCGACGCCGAAGCGCACGCCGATCGACTGGATGATGTTCATCACCGACTCGGCCTCGAAGACGCGGTGCCACTGCACCTTCTCGACATTCAGAATCTTACCGCGCAACGGCAGAATGGCCTGGAAGTGGCGGTCGCGGCCCTGCTTGGCCGAGCCGCCTGCGGAGTCACCCTCGACGAGGAAGATCTCGCAGTCCTTCGGGTCCTTGTTCGAGCAGTCGGCTAGCTTGCCGGGCAGTCCGCCGCCGGTCATGGGGTTCTTGCGCTGCACGCTCTCGCGGGCCTTGCGGGCGGCGATACGAGCGGTAGCGGCCAGAACAACCTTGTCGCAAATCATCTTGGCCTCCTTGGGATGCTCCTCCAGATAGTTGGCCAGGGCCTCGCCGACAGCCTGCTGGACGGCTCCGGCAACCTCCGAGTTACCGAGCTTGGTCTTGGTCTGACCCTCGAACTGCGGCTCAGCCACCTTGATCGAGATGACGGCAGTCAGTCCCTCGCGGAAGTCCTCGGGGGCTATCTCGATCTTGGCCTTCTCAATCTGCTTGGAGATTTGCGGGTCGTTGTCGGCGTACTTCTTCAGGGTACGGGTGAGGGCGGCACGGAAACCGGCGAGGTGCGTACCTCCCTCTATCGTATTGATGTTGTTGACGTAGGAGTGGATATTCTCCGAATAGTCGGTGTTGTACATCACGGCCACCTCGATGGGTATGCCCTGCTTCTCGGTCTTCAGGTAGATGACGTCGTCGACAAGGTGCGTGCGGTGACGGTCGACGTAGCGCACGAACTCCTTCAGTCCGTCCTTGGCGTGGAACACTTCGGGCTCACGCAACTTGCCTTCCTCGTCGGGGCGCAGGTCGCTGAGCGTAATGGTGATGCCGGCATTCAGATAGGCCAGCTCGCGCATACGGCGGGCGATGATGTCGTACTTGTATTCGGTGGTGGTGAAGATGGTGGGGTCGGGCCAGAACTGCTGGCGCGTACCCGTCAGCTCGGTGTCGCCAACAATCTTCACGTCGTAAAGGGGCTTGCCCTTCTCATATTCCTGCTGGTAGATGTGTCCGTTGCGGAACACCTGCGACATCATGTGGGTCGACAGGGCGTTGACGCACGACACACCGACACCGTGGAGTCCGCCGGAGACCTTGTAAGAGCCCTTATCGAACTTACCGCCTGCATGGAGCACGGTCATGACGACCTCAAGGGCCGACTTGTGCATCTTCTCGTGCTCGTCGACGGGAATGCCTCGGCCGTTGTCCATGACGGTAATAGAATTGTCTTCATTGATAGTCACTTCGATATGCGTACAGTAGCCAGCCATCGCCTCGTCGATGGAGTTGTCAACGGTCTCGTTCACCAGATGGTGCAGACCCTTCTCGCTGATGTCGCCAATGTACATGGCCGGACGCTTGCGCACGGCCTCCAAACCCTCGAGCACCTGAATATTACTCGCGGAATAATTCTCTTGTTCTTGCTGTAATTCGTCAGTCATTTCTCTTGTTTTGCAATTTGGATGCAAAGGTACAAAAAAAAAGCGACTTCTCAGTGCTTTCAGATGCTAAAAATGCTCAAAAAAGGCTTTTTTAGCCTATCGTCTTTGTCAGAATGCTCTCAAGCTCTTCAGCCGACAGGCGAAGGCGGAACTCGCCGTGAATGGCAACGGAAATACCACCCGTTTCCTCGCTGACAACAATGGCCAGCGCATCGCTCTCCTGAGAGACGCCCATGGCCGAACGGTGACGAAGCCCTAACTCCTTGGGAATATGCTGGTCGTGACTCACAGGCAGGATACAGCCGGCGGCCTTGACGCGGTGCTCGGAGATAATCATGGCTCCGTCGTGGAGCGGCGAGTTCTTGAAGAAAATGTTCTCGATGAGGCGCTGATTGATGTTGGCATCGATGCGGTCGCCCGTTGAGACAATGTCGTCCAGGGGCATGGTGCGCTCGAAGACGATGAGGGCGCCCACCTTGGCCCGGCTCATATTCATGCAGGCCATGACCACGGGCATGATGTCCTGCATGACGTTGCCCTTCTTCTTCTCGCGGGTCTTCTTCGAAGTGAAGAACTCGGCCAGACGGCGCATGCGCTGATGGGCTCCAAGGTTGTAGAGCACCTTGCGGATGTCCTCCTGAAACAGCACGATAAGGGCGATGACACCGACCGAGACCAACTTGTCGAGAATAGTTCCCAAAAGGCGCATCTCAAGTACCTGCGAGACGAAGACCCATACTACAATAAACACCATAATGCCGATAAACACGTTCAGCGAACGTGAGTCGCGCATCAGTCGGTAGATGTAGTAGAGCATCAGCGCTACCAACAGGATGTCGATGATATCTTTCAGGCCTATGTCGAAGAGCATATTCTGACGGTTAGACGGTTAAACGATTTGACAACTGGACACACTCAACGGCCTCGCGCACATCGTGGACACGCAGCACGGAAGCACCCTTCGCCAGCGCAACGGTGTTGAGCACCGTTGTCCCATTGAGCGCCTCGTCAGGGGTTACGTCCAGCGCCTTGTAAATCATGGACTTGCGCGACACGCCCACCAGTACGGGCAGCGCCATGACCTGCAGCTGCTCCAGCTGGTTCAGCACCTCGTAATTCTGTTCAACGGTCTTGCCAAAGCCGAAGCCTGGGTCAAGGATGATGTCCTGCTGGCCCAAGTCGCGCAACTGCTGCACCTTGTCGGCAAAGTCGAGCAGGATGTCGCGCACGGTAGGCTGCTGCGAGGTTAATATATAGGGTACGCGCAGACGGCTGACCATACGGTACATGGCCGGTGAACCACCGCTGATGTCGTTGATGATGTCGACACCGAACTCCTCAATGGTCATACCAGCCACCTCAGGGCGGAACGTGTCGACCGAAACCACTGCCTCGGGCATCTCCTGCCGCACCAAACGTAAGGCCATACGCAAGCGGGCCGTCTCCTCTTCCTGCGACACGGGTACGCTGCCCGGCCGTGTAGAGCATGCTCCCACGTCGATGACGGTGCCGCCCTCGGCAACAATCTGGCGTGCCCGCTCGACAACGGCTTGCTTCGTGGCTGCACGGCTGTCGGCGTAGAACGAGTCGGGCGTCACGTTTAAGATACCCATTACCCGCGGCTCCGAGAAGTCCAACAGCCGACCCTTGACATTGATTGTATAGTCCATTGCGGTGCAAAGATACAAAAAAAACTCTTTTCTCACCGCTCATTTCTCATTTTTTTGTAACTTTGCAGCAAAATTCATCTCTATTATGACTATCAAGGAACTATACAAGCTCTATCAGGAGCACCCGTGTATCACTACCGACAGCCGCGACTGCCCCGAGGGCAGTATCTTCCTCGCCTTGAAAGGCGACCGCTTCGACGGCAACCAGTTCGCCACCAAAGCCCTCGAGCAGGGCTGCGCCTACGCCATCGTAGACGACCCTTCTGTCAGCTGTGCAGTGGCGACGCCGCTGCAGGAGCGCTTTATCCTCGTCGATGACTGCCTCCAGACCTTCAAGGACCTGGCACGCGAGCACCGCCGCCAGTTCCAGATTCCCGTTATCGGCATCACCGGCACCAACGGCAAGACCACCACGAAGGAGCTCGTAGCCACCGTGCTCAGCCAGAAGTATAACGTGCTCTACACCCAGGGCAACTTCAACAACGATGTAGGCGTGCCCAAGACGCTGCTGCGCCTGACCAACGACCACGACATCGCCGTCATCGAGATGGGGGCCAGCCACCCCGGCGACATCCGCACGCTGGCCGAGACCGCCGAGCCTACCTGCGGACTGATCACCAACGTGGGCCGTGCCCACCTCGAGGGTTTCGGCTCGTTCCGTAACGTCGTGAAGACCAAGGGCGAGCTCTACGACTTCCTCGGCCGGCGCGGCGAGAGCCTGGTCTTCATCAATGCCGACAACGAGCGGCTGATGGACATACTGCCCGACACGGTGTGGGTGGCTCCCTACAGCGCCAACCCCGAGAACGCCGGCGACTGTACCACGGGCGAGGTAATTGCCTGCGACCCCTTCCTGCGCTTCCGCTGGCGCGAGAGCGACTCAAACCTCGAGGACCGTGGCGAGGAGCCGCAGTGGTACGAGGTGCAGACGCAGCTCATCGGTGCCTATAACATCGACAACATGCTGGCCGCCATCGCCGTGGGACTGAACTTCGGCGTCGACCCTACCGACATCAACAGCGCGCTGGCCGCCTACAAGCCGTCGAACAACCGTTCGCAGCTGACCGTCACCGAGCATAACCGCCTCGTCATAGATGCCTACAACGCCAACCCCACCAGCATGCGCGCCGCCCTTGAGAACTTCCGGCTGATGGACGGCAGCCCCAAGATGGCCATCCTCGGCATGATGGGCGAACTGGGCAAGTCGAGCCGCAAAGAGCACCAGAAAATCGTCGATTTCATCGGTGAAATCGGTATCGACGAGGTATGGCTCGTCGGCCCCGAGTTCCAGGCCATCGACTGCCCCTACCGCAAGTTCGCCGACGTCGACGAGGTGAAGGCCGCCATCCAGGCTAACCAGCCCCAAGGCTACCACATCCTCATCAAGGGCTCAAACAGCACCCGCCTCTACCAGCTGCCCGAGCTGCTGTAATACAGGTACAAATAAGAAGGGGGATGCTCCACGCTGCGGTGCATCCCCCTCTTTCTTGCTATATTCCCGTTGGGATTATTCGTCGATAAGTTCAAACGGCAGGATCTCCCTCGAAAGGGCGCTTTCGTTACCCTGCTCATCTTCAATGGTAAAAGTGGACTCCGTCAGCAGATTCTGCTCTTCAGTCAAAATGATGACTTCCGTCTCAGGCACAATATACTTTTTCATAATCTGTTTTCTTTTATTATCGTTTATAACTGTCATTTGGATTACTTTACAATCAGCTTCTTGCCGTTTTGGATGTAAAGACCCTTCGTGGGTTTGCTGACGCGGGCACCGCTCAAGTTGTAGAGCGCACCTTCCTCAGCTACGGACTTCAGTTCGCTGATGCCGGTAGCTTCGCCGCTGAACTTCATCGTCATGGTACGGGCACTTCCACCAGGGATTACCAGATAAGCCTTGCCAGCAGCAAGCACACCACCAGTAGACTTGCTGAACTTCGGACCAGCAGCAAGCGTGTAGTACTCAGCCTCACCGGGAGTGCGGTCGGCGATGTTGGCCTTCAGCAGGTTCGTACCATCGAGCGTAGCGCCAGTATTGCTGACTGCCATCGTGTAGCTTCCCGGCTCGCACTTCAGCACAACACCTGTACCAGCGGGAATCACGCCATCATCGATAGAGGTCATTGTTACCGTAGAGCCGTCGCTGGCGCTGGCGTAGTAAGCCTCCACGCCGTCGGGAATCTCAACCTCGAACAGGCTGCTGAACGTAGCATAGCCGGCATCGGTAATCTCTGCGGTAATCATCGGAACGTCGGCGGGAGTGAAGGATATCTTGTAGATGCAGATAGCATCTGTGCTGCTTATTGTAACCTCTCCAGCAGGAACGAGAATTCCACAATCAGTTTTCTTGTCGCTGGCACTGCCAGTGCGCTGCGTGTAATAAGCGGTTGTCTGGCCATTCACAACCAAATAGCGCTTAGAAGGTGTTGTACCCTCTTGAATGGTACTACCGGTATCGGAGAAATCAACTTTAATAGTTCCGGGCACGGTAGTCTTGATAATAATCAGACCTTGACCTTGTGCTTTCTTATTACGTGATGGGTACTGCATACCTTTCATAACAATAGCCATAGGATTGCCGAAACCTTCCACAAAATCAATCTGGTCCTCAAGTTCAGCCAACACAAATTCGTCATTGGTAGAAGGTATTGTCGACTCTGAAAGCCCAACTGTAGCAGTCAAAGCTTCCCAGTTCCAAGTGGCAGCTTCGCTGACGACGGCCTGCTCGTAAGCCTCTGCACGATTCTCGAATACCAGAGAAACCTCGGCTGAAGCATCTGATGTACCAAATGACAGTTTTGCTGTTGTAGTCTCACCTGTCTCAGGAGCGTATGTCAGGGTGAACTCCTGACTCACAGCTCCGTCAGTAACGGTAAACGATGTCGGTTCAATGCTCAAGCCGCTAATGCTGGGCAGTTCAATGGCGTAATCACCATCAGTCAAATAAGAACCTGTCAGTTTGACAGTAGCAGTAGAGGTTTTGCTATAGGGAGAGGTCTTGAAAGTCAGCTCCTCGGCACTAACGTTCAGTACAGGATCTTCTGCCTCAATGACGTCGAGGGCAATGATGAAGCAGAGCTGCTCACCTGCATTAGTAAACGTAAAGCTACTTTCACCATTCAGCGGGAACACACGTACGTCAGGATTAGTCAGACGGTCGGTAACTGTATTCCAAGCTCCCATAGGAACGTCGCCGTCTATCTCCGTCCCATTAAACTCCTTCCAATACGAAGAACGTGCCTCAGAACTATTGATAAAGCTATAGAATGTGATACGGGTTGCCCTCATACCATCGGGGAGCGTCATGGTATTCTGTGCACCATTTGAAAGTTTTATTGAAGTCCGTTCAATATCCCCAATCTTAATCACAGAAGTACCTGACGACCACTTCTTCTCCGTATTACCTGTAATAGCAAGTACAATGCCCGCTGCATCGTCTCCAGCAGCACCTGTCATAACGTTCTTGTCGTTATCCGTAAATGAGCCTATCCCCATCCAAATAGTCTTGTTGGCGTCTCCCTTCGAAATCGTTGCCACACTCTCAGTAACAACTTCTGACGTTGTCTCACCGCGCTTTGCACGTGCATAAACAGTGCCATCCTCAGTTAGCGTAAAGGCACGGGTGTAAGGGCTATAAGTGCTACCGTCTAAGCTGTACTCTATCGTTGTACCTGCCGTCTCACAAGTGATGGCCACTGTTCCATTGAACTGCTTGATAACGGGAGTAGCAATAGTTACACCCTCAAGGATAGCCAGCTTCGAGGCAACAGTAGAGTTTATGTAGCTCTCATTGTCACCAACGGCAATAGCCTTCACGGTAACACCATCCTCCACTGTGAAAGCAGCCGTGTACTCGGTGCTTTCCTCCGTTGGATCTGTACCGTCGGTAGTATAAGTTACCTTCGAAGCATTCTCAACCGAACCGATTGTTACCTCACCATTTGTAGCGTTGATTGTTATTTCGGGGGCAGAAAGTTGGGTCATCGTGGCGCCCGTGTACTCTACAGTAATAGCAAACACACCACTCTCACCTGAACCTCTTGTCATAGAATGCTCGCCAGCGTTGACACCAGTAATAGTGTAGACTCTGCAATTTGTTCCTGATTCAGCATCAGCAACAGCAAGTTCTTCGCCATCAAATTTTATTGTATTTGAACTCCACGTTGACTGCACGATAGTAACTGTGGAAGAAGCGGAAGAAGACCAGGAAACACTGGTTGCACCTTCCATCTTCAAGCCACTGGTATAGTCCACACCATCATAAGTTGCACCATTAAACTTCGTATTAAAATTGTGCTTAGCAGAGTTGTAAGAGAAGAATGTCAGCGAACTTGACGTTTCGCCATTCACGATCTCAACATTCTTACCGTTTAACTGTAGCTTGTAAACGTCTCCTGCCCATGCCGTCCCTATGGCACAAACCATGAGCATCAATAAAGTAAAGAGTTTTTTCATTTGTTTATTAGTTTAAATTAGTAATTATGATGTTTCAGATTCTCTTATTGCGGGCAAAGGTACTAATAATAATTCAACTTAGCAAGCAATTGCGGCTTTTTTTGCTTGAAAACGTTTACGAACTGGGGGGCGGTGTCAAAGAATCATACGGAGTTGTGTCTAATCTTTAGACAAACGGCCTGACGGGGAGCTGAAAAACTTGCGAGCAACGAGAGATGAACGTAACTTTGCATTGTGAAAAATAAAACATGTCAAACAGCAATTAAAAAGTTACGATTATGAAAAGGTTATTTGTTTGCTCAATGATGTGCCTGATGGCTCTGGCCTCCGAGGCACAAGTTATCACCTCTGCCTCTATTAAGAAGGTGTACGAGGAAGTGTCTGCCGATGCCAGCAATGGGTTTGTCTATAACGCAGAATATGACGACAATGGCTGCATCATCGCCCAGAATGTCTATAGGAACGTGCCTCGTGGCAAAGGCGACCTGAACCTGATTCCCATCCTGCGCTACCACTATGCTTATCACGCTGACGGAACACTGGCCAGTCGCACCAAGTTCGAATGGTACAAAGGGGAATGGCGGTGCTGCGGGAAGCTTGACTATACGCTCAACGACGGACGCTACACCGTGGAGTACAGCCGATGGAACAGCAAGAAATCGGACTTCGAGCTCCCTCTCAGACAGATGACCTATACGCTGCTGGCCAACGAAGAAGTGGCCGGCGTGGCCTGCTACTATCGGCATGACAAGAACAGCCCCCTGGAACTGGTTTGGACGATGACCGTGGAGCACCACCCTGCCAACATAGACTATTACCTGTCGCACTTCCTTCGGTAAAGCTACACAGTGTCAAAGAATCATACGCCGAACTGTCTAATTATTAGACAATCTGCTTCCGCCAGGGTGAAAAACCTTGGCGGATTCGTTTTTATGGGGTAACTTTGCATCAAGAAATAGAAAAACAGAATAAGTATATGAACGTATTGAAATCACTCCATCAGCGCGGTCAGCACAACTGGATTAAGATTCTCTGCCTGGCCACCGGACTGGCCACGGGCATTGTGCTGATAGGCAAGGCTGGGTTCGAACAGTCGTGGGACAACTTCTTCCCAACGAGCGACCGCATCTACGTGGTCTATGAGGATGTCATCCGTAATGGCGAATACCTGCACTACTCGCAGACGCCTGGTGCTGTGGCGCCTGGGCTGAAGCGCTACTGTCCGCAGGTTGAGGCTGCCACACGCTATACAGGCTTTGCTTGGGACATGCCCTTGGTAACCGACGATGACAAACGGGTGCGCACCAACTTTAGCCTTGTGGACAGTTGTTTCTTCGATGTGTTCCCCTTCCGTGTGCTGGCGGGTAATCCTAAGAAGGTGCTCAGTCAGGTAGAGTGCTGCATGATTCCCCTTTCGCTGGCCGAGAAACTGGCGGGGGCTGCCAACCCACTCGAACTTGTCGGCAAAAAGGTGTTCTATAACAAGCGAGGCGGTTGGGCGCTGACCATAGGCGGCATTTACGAAGATGTGCCCCTGAATTCGCGACTGCATGGCTTGGAGGTGATGGTGTCGATGCCCACCATTACAGAAGTGATATACGACGGTCGAGACAACTGGGTGGGCAACGACCGCTATATGGCCTACGTCCGTCTGGCTGAGGGCATCACGCCCGATGACCTGAAGCCTCAGATAGAGAAGATGCAGCGCGAAAACATGCCTGAGGACCTGCTGAAGAAGGCTGGTGTAGACCTCGGCTTCTCCGTGCGTCCGCTGCGCGATTACCATAAGAACGACGAGGGCACGCGCCGCATGACGTGGATTCTCTCGCTGCTGGCCGCCGTGCTCATTGGCTGTGCCGTACTCAATTATCTCCTGCTTGTCATTGGCGGCATCAGCCGCAGGGCGCGCGAGATGGCTGTTCACATGTGCTACGGTGCTGAGGCGCGCCATATATATCATAAGGTGATAGCCGAGAGCACAGTCCATCTGCTGCTGTCGCTGGCTTTGGCAGCCCTGTTGCTGCTTTTGGCCAAGGACACGGTAGAGGAACTGGTGGGCGCTCCCTTGGCGGTGCTGCTGACCACGGGCAGCAACGTGTGGGTGATTGTCGCGACGTGCATCGTCGTGCTGCTTGTCACGGGTCTGGTGCCGGGCTACATCTATACCCATGTGCCCGTGGCGGCTGCGTTCAAGCACTACCGACAGAGCTACCGTCTGTGGAAACTGCTGTTGCTCGGCCTGCAATTTGCTTCGGCTACGTTCCTCATCGTGCTACTGATAGTGGTTGGCCGGCAGTACAGGATGATGGTCAACGACAATCCCGGCTACGACTACGCCACGCTCGGTTCGGTGCTGAAGGACGGCGTAAGCAGCGAGCAATGCCAGTTGGCGATAGATGAGCTGCGGAAGTTGTCGTGCGTGAAGGGTGTTACGATGGCATATGCTAACCTGACGGAGCACCAAAGCGGTGACAACATCTATCTGCCTGGCAGCGAGCGAGAGAACATGAACATCGCAGACCTCTTCTACGTTGGCGACGGCTATTTCGACGTGATGGGCATCCCCATCGTCTCAGGCCGTACGTTTACTGAACAGGCTGACACGCTGCGCGAGGTGATGGTGAGCCGGCAGTTTGAAGAGCGCATGAAGCAGATAGCCGGTTGGGACCGCGCCGTGGGCAAGCAGATTATCTGTACCTCGTTCGAAGGCCCTTACACCATCGTCGGCGTGTATGAGGACACCCGCATTGGCAGCATCACCAGTCCAGATACCCGCCCCAGCTTATGCTACTACAGCCGCAAGCCTGATCAGATGCACTATATCTTGATTCGCTTCCAGTCGATGGAAGGTCTGGAGGCTGCCAATAAGCTGGTGAAGGAACTGATGACCGACAATCCCGACATCGCCGTCACACCCTATAACCAGATGGTAACAGAGCTCTATACCGACGCCCACCGCTTCCGTACGACGGTGATGATTGGCGGACTGGTGGCCCTGCTGATAGCCCTCATCGGACTGGTCGGCTATCTGGCTGGCGAGATAGGGCGCCGACAGAAGGAGATTGCCATCCGCAAGGTGAACGGCGCAACGATAACCGATGTGCTCAGGCTGTTCCAGACCGACATCCTGCGCGTGGCTTTGCCTGCCGTCGTGATTGGCGCTGTGGGGGCTTGGTATGTCGCCCGCCTGTGGTTAGAGCAGTTCAGCGAGAAGACCACGCTTTCGCCCCTCATCTTTATTGGCGGTGCAGCGGTGGTGACAGCCGTCATCCTCAGCGTGGTATGCTTGGGCTGCTATCGCGTGGCCAGCAGCAATCCTGTCGATTATCTCAAAAATGAATAAAATACAAACATTATGATTAAGTTAGAAAACATTCAGAAGGTGTTCCGCACGGAAGAGGTGGAGACCGTGGCATTGGGCGGTGTATCGCTCGAAGTGAAGAAAGGTGAGTTTGTGGCCATCATGGGGCCCTCGGGCTGTGGCAAGTCTACCTTATTGAATATCCTGGGCTTGCTCGACAACCCCACCAGCGGCCGGTATTGGCTCGACGGTGAGGATGTGGGACAGCTCAAGGAGAGTCAGCGCACGAAGGTTCGCAAGGGGCAGATAGGCTTTGTGTTCCAGAGCTTCAACCTGATCGACGAGTTGAACGTAGAGGAGAATGTTGAGTTGCCATTAACATATCTGGGCGTCCCCAAGAAGGAACGCAAGACGAGGGTTGAAGAGGTGCTGCGCCGGATGGCCATCAGCCACCGCGCACACCACTTCCCCCAGCAGCTCTCGGGCGGTCAGCAGCAGCGCGTGGCCATTGCCCGTGCCGTGGTGATGAACCCCAAACTGATCCTCGCTGACGAGCCTACCGGCAACCTCGACTCGAAGAACGGCTTGGAAGTGATGCAACTGCTCACCCAGCTGAACCAGGAGGGCACCACCGTCCTGATGGTGACCCACTCAGAGCGCGATGCCGGCTATGCCCAGCGCATCATCAATCTGCTCGACGGCCAGGTAGTCCCCGAGGTCAGTCTTTGAAGTCAATCGTCAGCTGCTGTTCTTCTGCCGCCCGCTTCTGCTGTGCCTTTGAGATGAGCAGGGGGCGCAGGCGCTCGGGGTGCAGCTCGTTGATGCCGATGATGGGTTGCGAGAACTGCGAGGTCAGCTCGTTGCAGGTGATGAAGTACTTGGCCTTCTTCATCACCACGCCCATCTTCTTCAGGTCGAAGGACGTCAGGCGGTTGAAGCGGCGCGAGTTGACGATAAGCCAGGCCGACTTGGTGCCGAGGCCAGGCACGCGGAGCAGCTGCTCGTAGTCGGCGGTGTTGATGTCGACGGGGAAGGCTTCGGGGTGGCGCAAGGCCCAGGCGAGCTTCGGGTCGACCTCGAGGTCGAGGTTCGCGTGCTGGTCATCGACGATTTCCTCCACCTTGAAGTGGTAGAAGCGGAGCAGCCAGTCAGCCTGGTAGAGGCGGTTCTCGCGCACCAGCGGTGGCTGCTTCAGCACCGGCAGGCGCGGGTCGTAGGTGTTCACGCTGACGTAGCCGGAGTAATAGACGCGCCGCATCGTGGGCTGCCCGTAGAGCATCGACGACATCTGCAGGATGTCGCGGTCGCTCTCCTTCGTTGCGCCCACAATCATCTGCGTCGATTGTCCGGCGGGCACGAAGCGGGGCGCGTGGCGGTAGCGTCGGCGGTCCTCCTTGTTCTCAAGCACGCCCTGCTGAATGAGCCGCATCGGCTGGAACACGCTCTGATGGTCCTTCTCCGGCGCGAGCAGCTTCAGCGACTCCTCCTTGGGAATCTCGATGTTCACGCTCATGCGGTCGGCATAGCGGCCGGCCTCGTTGAGCAGTTCCTGCGAACAGCCGGGAATGCTCTTCAGGTGGATGTAGCCGTTGAAGCGGTGGATGGTCCGCAGGTCGCGGGCAATGGCCGCGAGCCGCTCCATCGTGTAGTCGGGATTACGCACCACGCCGCTGCTGAGGAACAAGCCCTCGATGTAGTTGCGGCGGTAGAACTCCATCGTAATCTCCTCCAGTTCCGAGACCGAGAGCGTCGCCCGCTTGATGTCGTTCGAGCGGCGGTTGATGCAGTAGGCGCAGTCGTACATGCAGTTATTGGTCAGCATCACCTTCAGCAGCGAGATGCAGCGCCCGTCGTCGGCAAACGAGTGGCAGATGCCCACGCCGCCGACCGTCGAGCCCACCATGCCCTGCTTACCCTTGCGCACGGTGCCGCTCGACGAGCACGACACGTCGTACTTCGCCGACTCTGCGAGCACCCGCAGCTTCTCCATCGTCTTCTCCGTCAGCATACGGGTGCAAAGATACAACAAAGGTGTGCCATAAGTCGGTACACCCTCGAAGGTTTAACATTTTTTATTCAAAAAGCGGGGCCTCCATTAGCCGATTATTCGTACCTTTGGGGCAAAAACCAACGAGACAATGAAAAGACCGCTATTCTTAACCCTGCTACTGACCGCCATCGTCGCCCTGCCGACAGTGTCGAAGACCACCCGCGCACTCACCGAAAAGGATATGGGTGCCTACCTCTTCACCTATTTCAGCGACCCGACCCACGGGCTGTTTATGGCCATCAGCTACGACGGCTATACGTTTACGGCCGTGAACAACGGCGAGCCGATCATCGCGGGCGACTCGATAGCCGAACAGCACGGCATCCGCGACCCGCACATCTACCGGGCGCCCAACGGCAAGTTCTACATCGCCATGACCGACCTCCACGTCTTCGGTAAGCAGAAGGGCATACGCACCTCGCAGTGGGAGCGCCCCGACGAGTTTGGATGGGGCAACAACCGCGGACTGGTGCTGATGGCCTCTGACGACCTCATCCACTGGACGCACCACGTGGCACGCATTGACCGCCTGTTCCCCGACCGCTTCGGGCAGTTGGGCTGCGCCTGGGCACCGCAGACTATTTGGGACCCGCAAGTGGGCAAGCCGATGGTCTACTTCACTATCCGTCAGCAAGCCGGCGGCAACACCAAGCTCTACTACAGCTATGCCGACGAGGCTTTCACAAAGCTTGAGACCGAGCCGCAGCTGCTGTTCCAGTGTCCCGACACCACCATCCAGGTGCTCGATGCCGACATCTGCCCCATGCCCGACGGGCGCTACTTCATGTCCTATGTGTACCAGGAGAACCCCGGCGGCATCAAATATATGATCAGCGACAAGATCAACCACTTCGACGACTACCACGCCGAACAGATTGATACCGAGAGCGGTGCCTGCGAGGCACCGAACGTCTGGAAGCGCATCGGCGAGAAGAAGTGGGTGCTGATGTACGACGTGTTCAGCATTCATCCCCACAACTTCGGCTTCGTCGAGACCACCGACTTCAAGACGTTCACGCCCCTGGGCCGTTTCGGCGAGGGCAAGATGAAGCTGACCAACTTCACGTCGCCCAAGCACGGCTCGGTCATCCACATCACCAAGGCCGAGGCCAAGCGCTTAGAGCAGTACTGGGCCGGGCAGCAGCGGAAGCCGAAGACCATCCGCAGCGGCGAGCTGTGGTACGACGACGGCGGGCGCCACATCAATGCCCACGGCGGCGGCGTGCTGAAATACGGCGACACCTACTACTGGTACGGCGAGAACAAGTCGGACTTCACCAGCGACGCGCTGGTCGGCGTGATGTGCTACGCCTCGAAGAACCTCGTCAACTGGCGCAACTGCGGCGTGGCGCTGAGCGTCACCGAGCCGGCACCGGGGCAGGGCAACCGTCAGGGAGCCCGACGGCGCGGCGGTGCCACGACCGACTCCGACATCGAGCGCGGCTGCATCCTTGAGCGCCCGAAGGTGATATATAATAAGGTGACGAAGAAGTTCTGCATGTGGTTCCATCTCGAACTGAAGGGCCAGGGCTACAATGCCGCCCGTTACGGCGTGGCTGTCGCCGACCGTCCCGAGGGTCCCTTCAAGTTCCTCTACTCGCAGCGCGCCAATGCGGGGACGTGGCCCGTCGACTTCGATGCCCAGGCTGTGGCTGTGACCGATACGCTCAATGCCGCCCATTATAAAGACTGGACACCCGCCTGGCTAAAGGCTATAGCCCAGGGACTTTACGTGAAGCGTGACTTCGGCACAGGCCAGATGGCACGCGACATGACGCTCTACGTCGACGACGACGGACGGGCCTACCACATCTTCTCGAGCGAGGAGAACCTGACGCTCCACATTGCCGAGCTGACTGCCGACTACCTGCACCACACCGGCCGCTACGTCCGCGTAGCCCCCGCCGGCCACAACGAGGCGCCCGCCATCTTCAAGCACGACGGCACCTACTGGATGATTACCTCCGGCTGTACGGGCTGGGAGCCCAACGAGGCCCGCATGTTCTCCGCCCCCAGCATCTGGGGACCGTGGACGCAGCACCCCAACCCCTGTCGCGGTCCGCTGGCCGAGAAGACCTTTGGCGGTCAGAGCACCTTCATCCTGCCTGTAGACGGCCAGTACATCTTCATGGCCGACATCTGGCGCCCGCGCCATCCCCGCGATGCCCGCTACATCTGGCTCCCCATCGAGTTTGAGCAGAGCAAGCCCGTCGTCCGCTGGCGCGACGAGTGGCAGCCTACGCTGTCTTCGGCAGCTGGTAAGTAAACTCGTCGAAGTCGGTAAAACCCATCTCTTCGAGCTGGCGGCGACTGCTGAGGCGGTCGCCGTCACTGTTGTAACCCGAAATCAGAGGCAGACGGATGGTGACCTTCGGCTGCAGACCCTGTTCGGCCAGATAGCCGAGGTTGGCTACGACCTGGGCATTGTCGGCCTGGCAGTAGCAGCGGTAGATGTCGGGCGACAGGTCTTTCACGTCCACGTAGTAGTGGTCCACGTAGGGCACCACCTGCTGCAGCCGGCTGAGCGGCACGTTGAGCGACGTTTCCAAGTAAATGTTCCACTCGGGCGGGCATCGTCGGCAGAAGTCGGCAATGACATCGCTGCGCAGCAACGGCTCGCCGCCGCCGAAGCAGATGCCGCCACCCGTGGCCTGGAAATAGAGGTCGTCGACGACCGTCTGCTGCAGGATTTCCTCCACCGACAGCCGCTGCCACACGCCGTCGGGGCGCAGGCACTGGCTGTTCAGACAGAAGCGGCAGCTGAGCGGACAGCCGTGGAAAGCCACCAGCGTGGTGACGCCCGTGCCGTCGGTAGTCAGCCGGTGGCGGCAGATGCCTATGAGCGGTACTTTCATTTCAGGCGGAAGGTTACGGGGATGGTATATTTCACGGCCACCGTCACGCCGTTCTGTCGGCCGGGCATCCACTTGGGCATACCCTCGACCACGCGCAGCGCCTCAGCATCGAGCAGCGGATGGACGCTCTTGACGACTTTCGCATTGCTGATACTGCCGTCACGCTCCACGAGGAAGGTCACGACAACGCGGCCCTGAACGCAGCTCTCTTCGCACTCTGGCGGGTATTGCATGCTGCTCGCCAAATACTCCATCAGCTTCCTGTCACCACCCGGGAACATCGGCATCTGCTCGGCTATGTCGCCAAACACCTGAGTGGTGTCGGGCTCTTCCGGTGGCACATAGCCTACTTCGCCCACAATCAACACTTTTTCATCATCCTCTTCCTCCTGCGCCACAAGCGGAGCCTTCGGGGCAGGGGCAGCTTTCCTTGACTGTTGCTCCTTGACGAAACTGGCCGTGTCGGGCTCTTCGGGCACGGCCACCTTGCCCACTACCATCGAGTCGCAGCTGGCAGCTGGTTCGTGAACCTCCATGTTGCTCTCCGCACCGTTGGGTTTCTCGGCGGCGGCTTTCGTGCCAGCGGAAGTACATGCTGAGAGAAGTCCGGCCGACACACCAATCACTGACACCGCCCGGCCTAACTGCCGCCGCAGCCCGAGCTGCTGTTCCAGATAGCGCACCTCGGCCTCACAGGCGGGACAGGTACCGAGGCACGGCCCGTCGTAGTGGCACTCGCGCGGTTCATACTTAATGTCGTTGGCCTCGGCTATTTGCCTGCGGATGGCCTTCAGCGTCTTGCAAGTTGATTTTCCTTTTACCATAGTCTTGATTGCTTTTATAGGTTTCTGCCTGCAAAGTTAGGAAAAAACTACGCATCGCGCAATACCCCGACTGCCTTTGACACGCTTTCACATAGCTATTCGGCTGAAAAACAAAAAGATACACAAATGCTTACGGGCAGCTTTGACACACTCACACAAAAAGCCAACCAGATTTTGCTCCGTCCAAACGCTGCGTTTACTCCGAGCAAACGCCGGGTTTACTCCGAGCAAAATTCGGCAACGGCCTAGGACAAAAGAAAGGTGCCGGGATTGCACAAACCCCGGCACCTTGTGTTCATACCTTCACTGCTCGCGTGAGCAACCTGTTACTTGTTGTCCTGAATCAGGCACTCGCCGGTCATGTCGGCGGGCTGCTCCAGTCCCATGATGTGCAGGATGCTGGGAGCGACGTCGGCCAGACGACCGTCCTTCACGGTGGCGCTGTTGTTGTTGGTCACGTAGATGAAGGGCACGGGGTTCAGCGAGTGAGCGGTGTTGGGCGTGCCGTCGGGGTTGATGGCGTTGTCGGCATTACCGTGGTCGGCGATGATGATGGCCTCGTAGTCGTTGGCCTTGGCAGCCTCGATAACCTCGCGGACGCAGTTGTCGACGGCCCAGACGGCCTTGGCAATAGCGTTGTAGACACCCGTGTGGCCTACCATGTCGCCGTTGGCGAAGTTCACCACGATGAAGTCGTACTCCTGGGTGTTGATGGCACCGACGAGCTTGTCCTTCACCTCGTAGGCGCTCATCTCGGGCTTCAGGTCGTAGGTGGCCACCTTCGGGCTGGGCACCAGGATGCGGTCCTCACCCTCGTAGGGAGCCTCGCGGCCGCCGTTGAAGAAGAACGTCACGTGGGCGTACTTCTCGGTCTCAGCCGTGTGCAGCTGCTTCTTGCCCTGCTTCGAGAGATACTCGCCGAGCGTGTCCTCGACGTTCTCCTTCGGGAAGAGGATGTGGACACCCTTGAAGTTGGCATCGTACGGCGTCATGCAGTAGTACTGCAGGCCGGGGATGGTCTTCATGCCCTGCTCAGGCATGTCCTCCTGCGTCAAGGCGATGGTCATCTCCTTGGCGCGGTCGTTGCGGAAGTTGATGAAGATGACGACGTCGCCCTCCTCGATGCAGCCGTTCACGCTGGCGTTGTGGATAGGCTTGATGAACTCGTCGGTCACGCCCCCGTCGTACGACTCCTGCATGGCCTGTACCATGTCGGTGGCCTGCTTGCCAGTGCCGTTGACGATCAGGTCGTAGCCTTCCTTCACGCGCTCCCAGCGCTTGTCGCGGTCCATGGCGTAGAAGCGGCCCACGATGCTGGCGATGGCGGCATCGTTGGCGGCGCAGACGTCGCTGACCTGCTGGATGAAGCCCTTACCCGAGCGGGGGTCGGTGTCGCGACCGTCCATGTAGCAGTGTACGAAGACCTGGTTCTTCAGACCGTAGGCCTTGCCGATTTCGATGAGCTTGAACAGGTGGTCGAGGCTGGAGTGTACGCCGCCGTCAGAGCAGAGGCCCATCAGGTGGAGCTTCTTGCCCTGCTCCTTGGCGTAGCTGTAGGCGGCCTTTACCTGCGGGTTCTCCATGATGCTGCCGTCCTTGCAGGCGCGATTAATCTTCACCAGGTCCTGATAGACGATGCGGCCGGCGCCGATGTTGAGGTGGCCCACCTCGGAGTTACCCATCTGTCCGTCGGGCAGACCGACATCCTCGCCCGAGGCTGCCAGCTGCGAGTGTGCGCTGGTGGCTGTTAACAAATCGAGATACGGGGTCGGCGTGTTGAAGATGACGTCGCCCTTACCGTGCTTACCGATTCCCCATCCGTCGAGAATCATCAATAGTGCTTTCTTTGCCATAGTTTTTTAATGTATTTACTTGTTATTTTCCTTTCAGGCTGCAAAGGTACGAATTTTTTTTGTATCTTTGCACACGCGAAACCAATAATATACTAACATAAAATGAAAAAAACTATTCTGACGGCCCTTGCGGCCACAACTTGCATGATGACAATGAACGGACAGCCAAAACTCTCGGCCACAAACATCGACGAGGTGCTCCAGGCCATGACACTCGAAGAGAAAGCCCGACTGCTCGTCGGCGGTGCCAACAACTTCTTCGGCGACCAGGCCGTCGTTGGCGGCGAAGCCACACTGGTGGCCGGTGCGGCCGGAACATCGCCCGAGATTGCCCGCTTGGGCATTCCGGCCACCGTACTGACCGACGGTCCTGCCGGCGTTCGCATCGACCCCACCCGTAAGGGTGACAGCCAGACGTACTACGCCACGGGATTCCCCATCGGCACCTGCTTGGCCTCGACGTGGAACACGGAGCTGGTAGGAAAGGTAGGCGAGGCTATCGGCAACGAGACCAAAGAGTACCGCTGCGACGTCATCCTCGGTCCGGGCATGAACCTGCACCGCTCGCCGCTCTGCGGGCGCAACTTCGAGTACTACTCTGAGGACCCGTTCGTGACGGGCAAGATCGGTGCCGCCTACATCAACGGTGTGCAGAGTCAGGGTGCCGGCGTGTCGGCCAAGCACTTCGCCGTGAACTCGCAGGAGACCGAGCGCACCAGCGTTGACGAACGCGTGAGCCAGCGCGCTCTCCGCGAACTCTACCTGCGCGGCTTCGAGATTGCCGTGCGCGAGAGTCAGCCCTGGACCATCATGTCGTCGTATAACCAGGTGAACGGCCAGTACTCCATGGGCAACCGCGACCTGCTGACCAGCATCCTGCGCGACGACTGGGGCTACAAGGGTATCGTCATGACCGACTGGATTGGCATTCGCCAGGGACTGCCCACCATCACCGAGGTGCAGGCCGGCAACGACCTGATGGAACCGGGACAGCCCGCTCAGGTAAACGAGATTATTGAGGGAGTGAAGAGCGGCAAACTCTCGATGGCCGACGTCGACCGCAACGTGCGCCGTATGCTGGAGTATATCGTCAAGACGCCGAGCTTCCACAAGTACCCCGCCACCAACAAGCCCGACCTGAAGGGCCACGCCGCCATCACCCGCCAGACGGCCTGCGAGGGCATCGTGCTGCTGAAGAACAACGGATGCCTGCCGTGGAACTCTGAACGTTCAACGTTCAACGCTCAACGTTCAACGATTAAGACCGTCGCCCTCTTCGGCGAGAACAGCTACAACTTCCTGCCCGGCGGCGTAGGCTCCGGCTGTGTTCACACGCCTTACGTGGTCGATATGGTGGAGGGTCTGAAGAATGCCGGCATCAAGTCGACGGAGTCGCTGACCGACATCTACCGCAAGTACGTCGACTATGCCCGCGTGAAGTTCCAGTACGAGCGCCATCCCGCCAAGTGGTTCCAGACTGAGGAGATGGGACCGCAGAAATATCCTGAGATTGCCGTCAACGCCATTGCCATCAGCAAGGAGGTACAGGGCGCCGACGCCGCCATTGTCACCATCGGCCGTCAGGCCGGCGAGGGCATCGACCGCGACCTTGAGACGGAGTTCAACCTCATCCCCGAGGAGCGCCAACTCATCATTGACGTCTGTCAGGCCTTCCACGCTGCCGGAAAGCCCGTGGTGGTCATCATCAACAGCGGCTCGGTCATCGAGACGGCCTCCTGGAACAGCTATCCCGACGCCATCGTCTGTGCCTGGCAGCCCGGCGAGGAGGGCGGCAACTCGGTGGCCGACATCCTGACGGGCAAGGTCTGTCCCTCGGGCAAACTGACGATGACGTGGCCCCTCGCCGCCACTGACCATCCCTCGACCCGCAACTTCCCGGGCCTGGTCGACTTCTACACCTATCAGGTAGCACGGACGGGCGAAAGAAAGTTGGCCAACTACGACTTCACCAATCACGAGGAGGACATCTACGTGGGCTACCGCTACTTCGACACTTTTAATAAAGAGGTGTCCTATCCCTTCGGCTACGGCCTCAGCTACACCACGTTTGCCTACAGCAAGCCTGCGGTCAAGGTGAGCGGCGATAACGTCACCGTTTCCGTCACCGTCAAGAACACCGGCAAAGTAGCCGGCAAGGAGGTGGCCCAAGTCTACGTCACCGCCCCGAAGGGCCAGATAGAGAAGCCCGCCCAGGAGCTGAAGGCCTTTGCCAAGACGCGCGAGCTGAAGCCCGGCGAGAGCGAGACGCTGACGATGCAGATTCCCGTCCGCATGCTCGCCTCGTTCGACGAGGCTGGCTCGCAGTGGCTCACCGAAGGCGGCAACTACACCTTCAACATCGGCGCGTCGAGCCGCGACATCCGTTGCACCGCCACCGCCAAGGTCGGGCAGTACACAGAGAAAGTCTCCAACGCCCTCGCCCCGAAAGTGAAGCTGAACCTCTTGAAACAATAATACGACGAGCGGCGGCCAGTCCCAATCTGGCCGCCGCGCTGACGTTGGTTTGCAGTTGACATTGGTAAGTATGTCGGTGCAAAGATAGTGCTTTTCGGCGGCTTCTGCAATAGGGCTAAGGCGACTGACACGCTTTGCGAAGACGGACATATTGAAAACCAATTAGTTATGAAAACTCTTAGACGGCTCATTGACACAGCCTTTTTATGCGCAGCCCTGCTTTTAGCGGCGGCTTGTACCGAAAATATGCCCCGGACATCGGACACTGAACAGCTGATAAACGAGGCTTTGGAGGCCGTGGGCAACCACGACCTGCGGACGGCCGAGCAGCGGGCCTACAGCGCTGCCATCCTGTCGACTGACTCGGCCGAGATGGCCGACGCCCTGACAATGCTCTCGCTGGTCTTCATTCTGGAGGACAAGAAGGAGCAGGCCGAGATGGTGATGGCGGTGCTGCCCGAGGGGCAGACCGTGGAGTTCGTGCGCCTGCAACAGGCGGCGAACGAACAGGGGCGCAATCATGAACGCTTCATTTTCGGCGGTTTCATCGCACTTTTACTGGCTGTCATCGGTGGCGGCCTGTGGTGGAGCCGGCGGCGCAAGGCAGCTTTCGAGCGGAAGGTTGACGAGCTGATGGAGAGCATGGCTGTCGAGACCGACGAACCGGAACAGCCTGCCACTATCCGTGCCGACATCGTCCGCACGAAACAGGGCGTCGACGTGCTCTACGCCATCCTCCACAACGAGAACATCTCGCAGATGGGCAAGCGCGAGCAGTTGGCCGTTACCGAGACGCTCCATATCGTTGACCCCACCTTGGCCGGCATCCTCAGTTCGGTTGAACTGACGCCCAAGGAAACCTTCTATTGTATCATGCAGTACTACGGCAAGACCGAGCAGCAGAAAGCGCAGTGCTTCTGCTGTACGGAGCAGGCACTGCGCTCAACGAAAAGCCGTCTGGGCAAGAAACTTGACCTCAGCCGGTTAGAAGCTATTCATAAAGATATATCTTAAAGTTCTTCACCGAGCCGGGAGCTCCCTGCTCAGCGCGCGGCAGGTACTCCAAGGCGCTGACGGTCTGCACCGAGCCGAGGTCGATGACCAGCAGGTGGGGAGCCTGAGCCGACTTCTCCGTCTGCCAGTAGGTAGACTCCTGCAGGTCGAAGACCTTGTCGCCCAGGTGGTTGCCGTTCTCCTCCTCAGAGTTAGCGTACTTCGTCTTCCAAGGCTCGCGGCTCAGGCGCTTGCCGTCCTGTCCCTGCAGATAGAGCTCGGCGATGGCGGCGCAGTCGCCATCCTTCTGGGTGCTGAGACACTCGATGGCAAGGTAGCGGCCCTTGGCAGTCTTGTTGAACGTGATGGTCTGCCAGCCGTTGCCAGCCTTGAAGGCTCCCGTGGCGACGGGCGTAGCGCTATTGAGGTCGGGCTTGTCGCCGATGTTGTTGTGCTTGTTACTCTTCTCTAACTGCAGCTTGTTCAGTTCAGGCTCGGCCTGACCCCAGACAACAGTTTCCTTCGGCCCGACGATGTCGAGCACGATGATTTCGTTCTTGCCTTTCTTCAGCCAACAGCCGGGCACGTAGAGCGTCTGCTGCGGACCAATCGACCAAATGCGGCCCATGGCGTGGCCGTTCACATAGACCTGACCCTTGCCCCACGTCTCGAAGTTGAGGAAGGTGTCGCCCACCTTCTTCAGCGTGAAATAGCCGCGGTGATAGCCAGGCTTCATGATGTCGCCAAGCTTCTTCGACCCCTCATAGCCCTGTGTAAAGGCAAGTGCAGGAACGCTCCCTTTCACCTTGCCTGCAGCTACCTGGTCGTTGACGCCCTTTACCATGTCAAGTGCCTTGACTGCCGTCTCGTAGTCATCGGGAATGGCCACATTCATCCAGTTCTTTGGTGTCAGCACCATCTCCACATCGTCGGTCTCAGTGGTCAGCGTGACGTTGCCAACGATACCTTTGAAGTCCTTGATGGCACGGCCGAAGTTGATGCGGCCCATGCCCTCGACGATGATAATCAGTTCGGCGCCTTTCTTCACGGCAGGGATGGTGAGCGACTTCTCGTTCTTCACGCGGTCAATCTTACCAATATATTTGTTGTCGATAAACACCTGGGCGAAGTCGTGGAACTCGCCGCTGAGCACGCTCTGCGAAGTAATCTCGGGCAGGCGGGTAGAGTACATCATCGTGCCCCAGCCCATATCCATCTCCTCGAAGGTCTTGGGTGCGCCATTGACGGGCTTGGTCATGGCAGCCATGAAGGGTGCGAACTCCGTCAGCTCGAACTTAGGCACGGTGATGATAGGCATCGGGGCCTTGGGCACGGCGGGCATCTTCTTACCATCGTTGTACTTCTCCATCATTTTGCGTAGCTCCCAAAACTTCGGAGTGTCCTTACCATATTCGTTGATGGGGGCATCGTAGTCGTAGCTGGTGACGTCGGGGGCGAAGCCGGGACTATTAGCTCCTGCCCAGTGACCGAAGGAAGTACCTCCGTGGGTCATGTAGAGCGAGAAGGAGATGCCCTTCGAGAGCATTTCGTCCATACCCTCGACCATATCCTTGGCAGGACGCGTCTCATGGCGGGCACCCCATTTGTCGAACCAACCGCTCCAGAACTCGGAGCACATCTTCGGGGCATTGGGGCGCAGCTCGCCGAGGCGGCGGAACTGCTGGTCGATGTTGGCGCCCGTGCCAAAGTTCATGGTCCACGTCAGGTCATCCAAACCGTTCTTCTCGAAGTTCGACGACCAGTCGCACTGGAAGAGCGAGAGCTCCTTGCCGTAGATGCTACGCAGGCAGTCACGGATTTCCGAGACGTAGGGCTTGTCCTCGCCATACGAGCCATATTCGTTCTCCACCTGAATCATGATGATGGGGCCGCCGTTCTGGATGGTCAGCGGCTTCAGCTGTTCACCCACCTTCTCTTCGAAGATTTTCACTCTTTCCATAAAGTAAGGATCGCGCTCGCGCAGGCGGATGTCCTTCTTCTTCAGCAGCCACCAGGGCAGGCCGCCCATCTCCCACTCGGCGCAGACGTAGGGCCCGGGGCGCACGATGACGTAGAGGCCGTTCTTCTGTGCCAGTCGGCAGAACTCGGCTACGTCGTTGTTGCCCGTAAAATCGAACTGTCCCTCACGCTGCTCATGGATGTTCCAGAAGATGTAGATGCACACGGCATTCATTCCCAACGCCTTACACATCTGGATGCGGTGCTCCCAATAGGGGCGCGGAATACGGGGGTAGTGAACTTCGGCTGCCTTCACGATGAAGGGCTGGCCGTTCAGCAGGAATGTCTTGTCGCCCGCGGTGAACTTTCCGGGCTTTTGGGCGGCAAAGCCTGTGGCAGGCATCAAGGTCATCAATGCCGCCAAGGCCATTTGTTTTAGGATTTTGGTCATAGTAGTATGTTTTTTAGATTATTTGCTGAAGTCGAAGCCTAAGCGCAGGCCGTCGTAGGTCTTGCTAATCTCGCCCACGGCCTGAATATTCTGGTTGCCACTCAATGCGGCCATCGTCTGCAGAATATTCAGCAGTTTAGAACTCTCAAAGAGCAGTCCGATGCCGGTGTAGTTGCGCTTGGCGTAGCAGTTGATGGTCAGCAGCAAACTCTGCAGCGTCACCTTGCTCGAGGCCTCGTCGTAGGTCCACTTGCCGCTCATCGGCGTGCCGCGGAAGGTGGCCGAGTAGGTGCCGTCCTGCTTGAACGTGATGTTCGTGTTCTGGCTCGTGATGCCTATCTGCTGGTAGTAAGGCAAGGCCTTCTCCTTGATGCGGGTGGCAGCCACCTCACCGCCGGCCTTGGCCAGCAGGTTCTCGCTGGTGAAGGCGCAGCCGGGGCCGCTATAGTTCCACGCGCCGATCAAGTCCTGAGCCGTCACCTTCTGTGCGCCGATAACGCTGATAATCACGTTGCCGAGGGTTCCTCCCTGCAGGATGTCGCCGAGGATGTTTCCTTGTGTTCCTGTCATTCCACAGCTGGTAACGATCATTGCCACCGCTGCCAATACGATTGCTTTTGCTTTCTTCATGATGTAAGTTATTTAATTGGTTTTAATCTTCAAACTGCAGACTCAGCTGTCCGTCGCCGAGCAGGTTATAGCTCATGCGGTGGTAGGGCGTGGTGCCGTACTGTCGGATGGCCTCGCGGTGCTTCTTCGTCGGGTAGCCCTTGTTCTTCTGCCAGTCGTACTGCGGATACTCCTTGGCCAGCTGGTTCATATAGTCGTCGCGGTAGGTCTTGGCCAGTATCGATGCCGCCGCAATGGCCATGTACTTACCGTCGCCCTTGACGATGGTGGTGTGGGGCAGGAAGCCCCCTCCATCCTCCCCCGACTGGGGGAGGCTTCTGTAGGGCTTGAAGCGGTTGCCGTCGACGATGATGGCCTCCGGCCGCACCTTCAGCTGGTCCAGTGCGCGGTGCATGGCCAGTATCGAAGCATTGAGGATGTTGATCTTGTCAATCTCCTCGGGCGTGACGATGCCCACGGCCCACGCCACGGCGTCGCGCTCTATCTGTTCGCGCAGTTCATAGCGCCGCTTCTCCGTCAGCTGCTTCGAGTCGTTCAGCAGCGGGTTCTCATAGCCGTCGGGCAGGATGACCGCTGCCGCATAGACGCTGCCTGCCAGACAGCCCCGTCCAGCCTCGTCGCAGCCGGCCTCGATCTTTCCCTCGTAGTAATGGGGTGCAAGCATGATCTAAAACATTTGTACGACGCGGCGCAACCCGGCCACGAACGCGTCAATCTCCTCTTTCGTATTATACATGGCAAACGAGGCGCGCACCGTTCCGCTGATACCGAGGCGGTCCATCAGCGGCTGGGCGCAGTGGTGCCCCGTGCGCACGGCAATGCCGAGCCGGTCGAGCAGCGTACCGATGTCCAAGTGGTGGATGTCGCCGACGTTAAACGACACCACGGCGTCGTGCGGCTCCTCCGGTCCGTAAATCGTCACCCCGTCAATAGTCCGCAGCTCGTCCATACAGTAGCGCGTCAGCACCTTCTCGTGTGCCTCGACCTGGTCGAGGCCAATGGCGTTCAGGTAGTCGATGGCCGTCGCCAGGCCGTGGGTGGCCACGAAGTCGGGCGTGCCCGCCTCAAACTTGAACGGCAGCCGCTCGAAGGTAGTGCGCTCCCACGTCACCTTGTCGATCATTTCGCCGCCACCCTGATAAGGCGGCAGCTTCTCGAGCCACTCTTCCTTGCCATAGAGTACGCCGATGCCCGTAGGCCCATACATCTTATGTCCGCTGAAGGCCAGGAAGTCGCAGTCCATCGCCTGCACGTCAATCTTCAGGTGCGGCGCACTCTGTGCCGCATCCACCAGCACCGGCACCCCTTTCTCGTGTGCCGCTTCTATGATGCGGCTGACGGGGTTCACCGTACCCAGCACGTTGCTCACGTGGGCCAGGCTCACCAGCCGTGTCCGCTCTGTTATCTGTGCTGCAACAGTGTTGCAGCATAGCCGACCGTCGTCGGTGATGGGCAGGTGGCGCACCACGATGCCGCGCTGCATGGCCTGCAGCTGCCACGGCACGATGTTCGAGTGGTGCTCCATGTCGGTGACCAGCACCTCGTCGCCCGTCTGCATCTGCGACTGGCAGAACGTCGCGGCCACCAGGTTGATGGCCTCCGTCGTGCCCCGCGTGAAGATGACCTCCTCCGTCTTTCGGGCATTGATAAACTGGCGCACCGTCTCGCGGGCCGCCTCGTGCAGGTCGGTGGCCTGCTGCGACAGGTAGTGTACGCCCCGGTGGACGTTGGCGTTAACGTTCAGATACTCTTCGCGCATGGCGTCGAGCACACACAGCGGCTTCTGCGTCGTCGCCGCATTGTCAAGGTAGACCAGCGGCCGGCCGTACACCTCCCTCCCCAATATCGGGAAATCCTCACGTACCTTATTTATATCATACATATACTCATCTCCTCAACTACTTACACAGCTTACACCCCTCACATTTGTTCAGCTCGCCGCGGAAGCGCTTCTCGATGAGATAGTGCAGGCGGTCGCGCAGCGGCTCCAGTTGCATCTTGTCGATGACCTCGTTGATGAAAGCATTCTGCAGCAGCAGTTTCGCCTCCTGCAGTGAGATGCCGCGCTGCCGCATATAGAACAGCGCCGCGTCGTTGAGCTGGCCCACCGTCGAGCCGTGGGCGCACTTCACGTCGTCGGCATAGATCTCCAGCATCGGCTGGGTGTACATCCGTGCCTCCTTTGTGGCCGTCAGATTCTGGTTGGTCATCTGCGACGTCGTCTTCTGTGCACCGTGCTCCACCAGCACCCGTCCGGCAAAGGCCCCCGTGGCCTTGTCGTCGAGCACGTACTTATACAACTCGTTCGACGTACAGTGGATGGCGCGGTGCGTTATCAGCGTGTTGTTGTCGACGTGCTGCTGCTTGTCGGCAATGACGCAGCCGCAGCACTGGCACTCGGCGCCCTCGCCCGACAGCGTCAGGTCGAGTTTGTTGCGCGTCACGCCGTTGTGCAGGGTAATGACGTTATGGGTGACGCGGCTGTCGCGCTGCTGGTCGATATAGACATTGCTCACGCGCACGTTCTTGGCGTGGGTCTCCTCTAAGCAGTAGAGGTCGAGCTGTGCATTCTCGCCCACGAAGGCCTCGATGACCTGCGTGGCCAGGAAGTGGCGGTCGTCGGCGGCGTGGTCGCAGAACAGCAGTTTTACCTCTGCTCCCTCCTCAACGACGATGAGCACGCGGCGGTTCACCATCAGGTCGACGTCCGAGCGTAGGATATTGATGACCTGCACGGCACGGTCCACCTTCACACCGCGCGGCACGTAGACGTAGAGACCGTCCTGCGCCAGCATCGTGTTCAGGTCGGTAACGGCGTCGCCGTCTTTCCCCGCCAGCCGGTTATAGTGCCCGGTGGTGGCAAAGTCCTTCAGCGAACCGATGACGACGCCTTCGGGCAGATGGGCGCTGGGCAGGGCCTGGGCGTAGAACTGGTCGTTGACCACAAAATAAAGCGAGGTCGAGAGGTTGGGCACGTCGCAGCTGAACGTCCGATAGGGGTCGACGGGAATCTGCAGGCGGTTCAGGTTCAGGCCGTAGTCAGGCTCGAAGAGCTTCGCTATGTCGGTGTACTTGTAGCGCTCCACCTTCTTCGTAGGAAAGCCGCCCTCCTTGAACCGTCCGAATGCCTCGTCGCGCGCGGCGTTCATCACGTCGCTGCTATGCCCGCAGATCATCTGCCGGCACTCGCGGTAGAGGTCGATGTATTGCTGTTCGCTGTTCATTCTTCTCCGATTTCTTCCTTTATCCAGTCATACCCGTGCTCCTGAATCTCCTTGGCCAGTTCCGGGCCGCCCGTCTTCACGATGCGCCCCTTGTAAAGCACATGGACATACTGCGGACGGATCATCTCAAGCAGCCGGTCGTAGTGGGTGATGACGATGCAGCTCGTCTCGGGAGTCTGCAGCTTGTTCACGCCCTCGGCCACGATGCGCATGGCGTCGACGTCGAGGCCGGAGTCCGTCTCGTCGAGGATGCTGAGTTTCGGCTCGAGCATGGCCATCTGGAAAATCTCGTTGCGCTTCTTCTCGCCGCCGCTGAAGCCCTCATTCACCGAGCGGTTGGCCAGCTTCGAGTCCAGTTCCACAATCTTCCGCTTCTCGCGCATCAGCTTCAGAAACTCGGCCGCGTTCATCGGCTCCAGGCCCTGCGCCTTGCGCCGCTCGTTGATGGCCGCCTTCATGAAGTTGGTCATCGACACGCCGGGAATCTCCACCGGGTACTGGAACGAGAGGAACAGCCCCTCGTGGGCTCGCTCCTCGGGCTTCATCTCAAGCAGGTTCTTACCGTTGAACCAGGCCTCGCCCTCGGTCACCTCGTAGAGCGGGTTGCCCACGAGCACGGCCGACAGCGTCGACTTGCCCGAGCCGTTCGGACCCATGATGGCGTGCGTTTCGCCGTCGTTGACCACCAGGTCAATGCCTTTCAATATCTCTTTCTCGCCTATTCGGGCGTGTAGATTGCGTACCTCTAACATGGTGTTTACACTTTTCTTCTGTCTTGTAAATGTTACATTTCCTGCAAAGTTACGAAATTCTGACCTGAGTTCTAATAACCTTGATTATAATTTATTAAGAATTAACAAAGTTAAGCGGTGAACCTTACCCAAAACCCGGCGCCTTTTGCGCATAAACCCCCGCCTTTTATCCGTAACCCGCCGCCTTTTGCTTAGGTGTCGGTTCGGGTGTCGGTTTCCCCCTCTATGAGGTGATCTGGCGCACTATTTTCAGCCCATTTCACCGTGCTTTTTACTAACATATTGTCATTCGCACTTTTTATCCTACACTCACTACACTTCCTACACCTAAGAAAATTCAACAGGTGCAGGAAGTGTCGGAAGTGTAGGGTGTTTCCTGTGATTAGCTATCAGTGAGACTATTTATCCTACTGTTCCTTCGAGCGAGACGCTGAGCAGCTTCTGGGCCTCGACGGCAAACTCCATCGGGAGCTTCTGCAGCACCTCCTTGGCGTAGCCGTTGACGATAAGGCCGACTGCCTGCTCGGTAGGGATGCCGCGCTGGTTGCAGTAGAAGAGTTGGTCCTCTGAGATTTTCGAGGTCGTGGCCTCGTGCTCGAAGATGGCCGTGTCGTTGTGCACGTCCATGTAGGGGAACGTGTGGGCACCGCAGTTGCTGCCAAGGAGCAGCGAGTCGCACGACGAGTAGTTGCGGGCGCCGTCGGCGGTGGCTGTGGCGCGCACCAGTCCGCGGTACGAGTTCTGCGAGTGGCCGGCTGAAATGCCTTTGGAGATGATGGTCGACTTGGTGTTGCGGCCGATGTGTATCATCTTCGTGCCCGTGTCGGCTTCCTGGTAGTTGTTGGTGACGGCCACGGAGTAGAACTCCGCCACGCTGTTGTCGCCGCGCAGGATGCACGACGGGTATTTCCACGTGATGGCCGAGCCCGTCTCCACCTGCGTCCACGACAGCTTCGAGTCGACGCCGTCGAGCAGGCCGCGCTTCGTCACGAGGTTCAGCACACCGCCGCGGCCGTGCTCGTCGCCGGGGTACCAGTTCTGGACGGTGGAGTACTTCACCTCGGCACGGTCCTTGACGATGATTTCGACGATGGCCGCGTGCAGCTGGTTCTCGTCGCGCATGGGGGCGGTGCAGCCCTCAAGGTAGGAGACGTAGCTGTCGTCGTCGGCCACGATGAGCGTGCGCTCAAACTGGCCGGTGTTGCGGGCGTTGATGCGGAAGTAGCTGCTCAGCTCCATCGGGCAGCGCACGCCCTTGGGAATATAGACGAAGGAACCGTCGCTGAAGACGGCGGAGTTCAGCGCGGCAAAGAAGTTGTCCTTATAAGGCACCACCGACCCTAAGTACTGTCGCACCAGGTCGCCGTGCTCCTTGATGGCCTCGCCGATGGAGCAGAAGATGACGCCCTTCTCGCGCAGCTTCTCCTTGAACGTGGTCTTCACCGATACGGAGTCCATGATGGCATCGACGGCGGTGTTGCCGCTGAGGGCGAGACGCTCCTCGAGGGGGATGCCGAGCTTGTCGAAGGTCTTCTCAAGCTCGGGGTCGATAGCCCCCTCCACACCTCCCCCTGCAGGTGAGGCTTTCTTCACCGTCGGGTCGGCGTAGTAGGAGATGGCCTGATAGTCGATGGGTGGAACGTGGACGTGGCCCCACTTCGGTTCCGTCTGCTCCTGCCAGTAGCGGAAGGCGCGGAGGCGGAAGTCGAGCATCCACTCAGGCTCGCCCTTCTTGGCTGAAATGAGCCGAACGACGTCTTCGTTCAGCCCCTTCTCTATGATTTCCGTATGCACGTCGGTGGTGAAGCCGAACTCATATTTCTGTTCGGCGATGCGACGCACAAGTTCGTTGTCGTTCTGCTCTTCCTGATAGATATTCTTATCCTTCTTTTTCATTGGTATTTGCATATTTGATGGCCAGCATCGTCAGGTCGTCGCTTTGCTCTGCCTCGCCAACGAAGTTGCTGACTGCCTCAGCCATTTTCTCTACTAAAGTGGCGGGCTGGCCTGCCTCCTCGCCAGTAAACAAATTAGCCACACCAATGATGCGCTTTTCGCCAAACTGGGCGTGCGTGACATCTTCGGCCTCGTTGAGTCCGTCGGTATAGAGGAAGATGGTTGTCTGCGGTTCCAGTTTTATTTCCTGGCAGGTAAACGTCCAGTCGTTCACAATGCCGATGGGAAGGTTGGCATCGCAGGGCAGCAGAGTGACGTTGCGGGCAATAATCAATGGCGAATTATGACCGGCATTACAGTAGTGCAGGACACCCGTCTGAAGGTCGATCACACCGACGAAGAGCGTGACGAACATGCTCGTCTCGTTTCCGTCGGCCATAGCCTTGTTGAGGGTCTTCACTATGTGGTGCGGCTCTGCCACATGGGCAGAAATGTTGCGGAACAGCGAGCGGGTGACCGCCATCACGAGTGAGGCGGGTACGCCCTTGCCCGAGACGTCGCCGATGCAGAAGAACAGCTGTTCGTCGCGGATGAAGAAGTCGAACAAGTCGCCACCTACGTCCTTGGCCGGCGTCAGCGTGCCGTAGATGTCGATGTCGTCGCGCTCTGGATAAGGCGGGAACGTCTTCGGCAGCATCGACATCTGTATGTCGTGGGCCACCCTCAGCTCGTTCTCGATGGCGGCTTTCGAGGCTGTGGTCTTTTTGAGCTCGTCAACGTAATCGGAGAGTGAGTGCTGCATGCCCTCGAACGAGTCGCGCAGCAGGCGTATCTCGTCGTTGTGCTTGATGCGGGGCAGGGGCGCGCTGAAGTTGCCCTTGGCCACCTCGCCTGCCGAGTCGGCCAGCTTCTTCAGCGGCTTGGTAGCGCGCTTGATGATGATGCGGCCCACGATGCGCGTTACCAGCAGGGCGATGGCAATAAGTATCAGCATGACGGTGCCTGTGACCATGCCTATGCCGTCGACCAGCATTCTGGGCACGGCCAGGGCTATCGACCAACTGGTTCCCTCAACGGGCTCGTAGAACATGTAGGCGTTGTAGCCGTCAAAGTCGAAGTATTCAAAGTGGGCGGGCTCTCCCTCTGCATCGCTGTAGAATCCCCTGTTGCCTGCCGCCATTCTGCGGCCTATTTCATCGTCGATGGTGTCGGCAGTTGCCTTGGCACACTCAAAGTAGTTGCCCTTGATGACGAGACTGGTGTCGGGATGGGCTATGTAAGTACCGTCCTTGTCGATGATGAAGTTATAGGAGAAGAGCCGCCACCGGCGGTCAATCATTTCTTCCAGTCTGGCGTTGTCAGGGCCGTTGATCTCGTGGGGATCACTGCCAATATAGACGCTGAAAGAGTTTCCCTCATAGTCCATGCCCCTGATACGCTTTCCGCTGAACCAGCCCAGCGACAGGTCGGCACCGACGACGGCCACCGTCCGGCCCTGCTTGTCGTGGACGGGCATCAGCCAGGCCACGAGCGGTATGGAGTCGGTGGAGTCGAAGAACGGCTTTGACCAATAGCTGCTGTCGGCCTTCACGGCCTCGGTGAACCAGTCGGCCTTCAGGTAGTCGTGGGCAGCATCGCCGACGAAGCGCCTCTCTACCTGTCCGCTGTCGCCCTTGACGACGAGCGGACAGAACCAGCGGCCTTTCTGGGGGTAGTAGTCGGCCACGAAACTGATGCCACAGCTGCGCACATGCGGATTGTCGGTGACAATCTGCTCCATGATGTCCGCCATCTTGTCGGGCTGGCCAAGGTTGTCTTCTATCTGCGCGCGGTGGTTGATGGTGCCGAGCGCGACTTCCTGCGTGATAGCCCTGATGCTGGAATGGCCGACCGCCAGGTAGCTCTTGTAGAGATCCTGCTCCTCTTCCTTGATGAGGCCGTCGGCCAGCTTGTAGATGTAGTATGAGGCGAGAGCCATCACAACAAGCTGCGTGAGGGCAATCCCCCACGTCAGCCGTTTTGCGAAAGAGCGTATCTTACCCTTTTTCTTCACTTCTTACTCCTTAGAGCTTCTGCTCCACCTCAATCTCGGTGAAGGTCTCGATGATGTCGCCCACCTCGATGTCGTCCCAGTTGACGAGCGAGATACCGCACTCAAGGCCTGTAGCCACTTCCTTGGCATCGTCCTTGTAGCGCTTCAGGGCGTCGATGGCGGCAGTGTGGATGACGATACCGTCGCGGATGACGCGAGCCTTGTCCTTGTTGTGGACCTTGCCGTCGGTGACGAGACCACCTGCCACGGTGCCGACCTTAGAAATCTTGAACACCTGCTTGACCTCGATCTCGCCGGTGACGATTTCCTTCTTCACCTTGTCGAGCATGCCCTGCATGGTTGACTTCACCTCGTCGATGGCGTCGTAGATAATCGAGTAAGTGTTGATTTCCACACCCTCGCGCTCAGCCAGACGGCGTGCGTCGGCCGACGGGCGTACCTGGAAGCCGACGATGATGGCATCGGAGGCCGAAGCCAGCATGACGTCGTTCTCGCTGATCTGGCCGACGGCCTTGGCGATGACGTTAACCTGCACCTTCTCCGTCGAGAGCTTGATGAACGAGTCACTGAGGGCCTCGATACTTCCGTCGGTGTCGCCCTTGACGATGATGTTCAGCTCGTGGAACTCGCCGAGTGCGATGCGGTGCGAGATGTCGTCGAGACCCAGCGTCTTCGTCGTGCGCAGGCTCTGCTCGCGCTGCAGCTGTGTACGCTTGTTGGTAATTTCGCGCGCCTCCTGCTCGGTCTCCATGATGTGGAACGAGTCGCCGGCGGTCGGTGCGCCGTTCAAGCCGAGAATGATGGCGGGCTCGGCGGGACCGGCCTGCTCGATGCGCTGGTTGCGCTCGTTGAACATGGCCTTGATGCGGCCATAGCTCGTTCCGGCGACAACGATGTCGCCCTGCTTCAGCGTACCGTTAGAGACGAGCACCGTCGACACGTAGCCGCGGCCCTTGTCGAGTGAACTCTCGATGATAGAGCCCGTGGCCTTGCGGTTGGGGTTGGCCTTCAGGTCGAGCATCTCGGCTTCGAGCAGCACCTTCTCGAGCAGTTCGTCGACACCTATGCCCTTCTTGGCCGAGATTTCCTGACACTGGTACTTACCGCCCCAGTCCTCGACCAGCAGGTTCATGTTGGCCAGGTCCTCGCGTATCTTATCGGGATTGGCACCCGGCTTATCAATCTTGTTGATGGCAAACACCATCGGCACGTTGGCAGCCTGGGCGTGGGCGATGGCCTCCTTGGTGGTAGGCATCACCGAGTCGTCAGCGGCAACGATGATGATGGCGATATCCGTCACCTGGGCACCACGGGCACGCATGGCGGTAAAGGCCTCGTGACCCGGCGTGTCGAGGAAGGTGATACGGCGGCCGTCCTTCAGCTTCACGTTGTAGGCACCGATGTGCTGCGTGATGCCGCCGGCCTCACCGGCAATGACGTTGGTGTTGCGGATATGGTCGAGCAGCGACGTCTTACCATGGTCGACATGACCCATGACGGTCACAATCGGGGCGCGGCTAACGAGATCGTTCTCATCGTCCGCCTCCTCGGTTATGGCGTTCTGAACCTCAGCCGAGACATACTCGGTAGTGAAGCCGAACTCGTCGGCAACGATGTTGATGGTCTCTGCGTCGAGGCGCTGGTTGATACTCACCATGATGCCGATGGACATACAGGTACCGATAACCTGATTGACGCCGACGTTCATCATCGTGGCCAGCTCGCTGACGGTCACAAACTCCGTCAGCTTCAGCACCTTCGACTGAGCTGCCTCGGCAGCCATCTCCTCGCTGATGCGCTCCTGAACGGCGTCGCGCTTCTCGCGGCGGTACTTGGCACCCTTCTTGTTCTGGTTCTTCGTGGTCAGACGGGCCAGCGTCTCCTTGACCTGACGTGCCACGTCCTCCTCGTTCACCTCGAGCTGCTTCTGCGGGCGGTTCTTGCTCTTCTTGTTCTTGCCGCCACCCTGCTGCTGTTGCTGCTGGTTGGTGTCGCCCTTCTGCTTGTTCTTCTTGTTCTTGTTCTGGCTGTCGTTCTTAGCCTCGGCCTCGATGTCGACACGCTCCTTGCCAATGCGCACGCGCTTCTTCTTCTCGCTGCGCTGCTGAGCCAGCTTCTCCTCGCGCTCCTTCTTCTTCTCCTCCTTCGACTTCTTCTTCGGGCGGGTACTCTGGTTCAGCGCGTCGAGATCAATCTTGCCCAGCACGTTCACCTTCGGGGCCAGCTTGGCCTCGCTCTTCAACGTGAATACCTTGGGACCCTGATCAGCATCCTGGGCTTCAGCCTTGGCGGGCTCTGCGGGAGCCGGAGCCTTCTTCTCCTCGGCAGCAGGCTTTTCAACTTCAACGACGGCTGGCGCCTCTGTCTCAGCCTTCACCTCCTTCTTCTGCTCCACAGGCTGGGGCTTCTCGGGGGCAACGACGGGCTTTTCGGCTGGTTTGCTTACTGTCTCCTCGGCTTTAGCTACTTCCTTAACGGGACTCTCGGCAGCAGTCTCAATCTTGGGAGTATTTGAAACGGCAGGTGATGAGGTGGCAGCAGGGCGCTTGTTCAGGCTGTCCAAGTCAATCTTGCCGAGTGGCTTGAACTGCTGACGGGGCTCTGCCTTAGGGGCCTCCTCTTCTTTCTTCTTTGTCTCCTTCTCCTTCTTCTTGGGGAAAATCTTCTCGGCTTGCTTCTTGATGGCCTTGTCACGATTGAACTCGTTGACCAGCGCCTCGTACTGCTCGTCGCTGATCTTCGTGTTCGTGGTGATGTCGTCCTTCACCTCGCCGAGATGATTCTTCTTCTTCAGGAAATCAACTGCCGTTTGAAGTCCTATGTTCAGTTCTGATAAAACCTTATTTAATCTTACTCCCATCTATTTATTCTCAATTTACGGATTTACGATTTATTCAAATTCTGCTCTTAATATGTTCAGTACCTCGTCGACGGTCTCCTCCTCGAGGTCGGCCTTCTCAATGAGCATCTCGCGCGGAGCATTGAGCACAGCCTTGGCCGTGTCGAGACCGATGGCCTTGATGGAGTCGATAATCCACTGGTCGATCTCGTCGGAGAACTCGTCCAGATAGATGTCCTCGTCCTCGGTACCTTCGCTGACCACGCGGAACACGTCGATGGTGTGCTCCGTCAGCATGGAGGCCAGCTTAATGTTCATACCACCCTTACCGATAGCCAGGCTCACCTCCTCGGGCTGCAGGTAGACCTCGGCCTTGTGGTTCTCCTCGTCGAGCGTGATGCTGCTGACCTTGGCGGGTGACAGTGCGCGCTGGATGAAGAGCTGGGTGTTGCTGGTGTAGTTGATGACGTCGATGTTCTCGCCGCCAAGCTCGCGGACGATACCGTGAACGCGGCTACCCTTCACGCCGACGCAGGCGCCTACCGGGTCGATGCGCTCGTCGTAGCTCTCGACGGCAATCTTGGCACGCTCGCCCGGCATGCGGGCCACGCGCTTGATGGTTATCAGACCATCGTTGATTTCGGGAACCTCAGCCTCTAACAGGCGCTCCAGGAACACGGGGCTGGTGCGCGAGAGGACGATGCGCGGGTTGTTGTTCTCGTTCTGCACCTCCTTGACGATGGCACGCACGGTCTCGCCCTTGTGGTAGTTGTCGGCAGGAATCTGCTCCGACTTCGGCAGGTGCAGTTCGTTACCCTCATCGTCGATGAGCAGCACCTCGCGCTTCCACATCTGGTAGACCTCGCCGCTGACGACGGTGTTCACCTTGTCCTTGTACTTCTGGTACAGCGAGTCGTGCTCCAGTTCCAGAATCTTCGAAGCCAGGGTCTGACGCAGGTTCAGGATGGCGCGGCGGCCGAACTTCTGGAAGTTCACTTCCTCAGAAACCTCCTCGCCCACCTCGTAGTCGGGCTCAATCTTCTGGGCCTCGCTTAGGGCAATCTCCTTGTTCTCGTCCTTGACCTCACCGTCCTCCACCACGATGCGGTTGCGGTGGATTTCGAAGTCGCCCTTGTCGGGGTTTACAATCACGTCGAAGTTCTCGTCCGACCCGAACATCTTGGCGATGACATTGCGGAAGCTTTCTTCGAGCACGCTGACCAGTGTGGTGCGGTCGATGTTCTTCGTTTCTTTAAATTCCTGAAAGGTCTCAATCATTGAGGGGCCTTTCGCATCTTTCTTTGTTGCCATTTATTATTGTTTTTTATTTGAATGCTAACAGGTATTTCACCGACTTCACCTCATCCATGGAAAAGGTCTTGTCGGTGTCGACCATGACGGGGCGCTTCTTGCCCTCAACGGTCTGCTTCTCCTGAACGGTAATGGTAAAGTTGCGGTCTTCAACAGTTTTCAGAACGCCTTTCAGCTTCTGGCCGTCCAGCTGCAGCACCTCCACCTCGTCGCCGATGTGGTTCTTGTACTGCTGTTCCACCTTGAAAGGCTGGCCCAGACCAGCGCTGCCGACCTCCAGTTCGTAGTCGCCCAGCTCGTCGCCCAGCTTCTCCTGCAGGAACCGGCTCAGTTCGGCGCAGTCTTCAATCCACACGCCGTCGGCATGGTCGATTTCAATCACGATACGGTCTTCGGCTCCGAAAATGATGTCTACCAGGAAGTAGTCGTTGCCCTGCAACCACTCTTCCACAAATGTCTTTACTACTTCTTTGTTAATCATCTAATTGTGCAAATTATAATGAAAAAGAGAGACCCTGTCGGGCCTCTCATTCCACTGAACGGTGCAAAGGTACGAAGATTTTCTGAATCTGCCAAACTTTTAGGCTCTTTTTTCATGCAAGAGCGTCAAAAACCGTCATTGAAGGTTTCTTTTTAAGCGCAACGGGGGCTGTTGGCTTTTTCGGCAGCTGAATGATTGATGACGTTTCCTTTGCTTTCTTGGGGGTTAACAGCTTACGATACTCCTCAGGCGATTGCAGGAGGCGGACTGCTTCCTTCAACTGCTTGTCGTGCTGCAGACCGGCCTCGATGCTGCCAGCCTGATAGTAGTAGGCGGCTATGATGTCGAGCTCCAGCATCTGGCGCAGTATGTCGTTGTGCTTGTTGATGTCTGTGGCAACGTCGTGTCTCAGTTTGCTCTCCAACAAGTCGAAGGCCTCCTTGGCCTGCTCGTAGTAGCCCTCAGACTTGGCCGTGGCTACCAGCTCCTTCAACTGCTTCTGACTCACGGGGTCGTAAGTGAAGCCGCTCCTGATGACGCTTTGTTTGAAATCGTCGAATTCTGCATCCGAGAGGTGGAACTCCCGAGGCGGTGCTATCGTAGGATGTTTACTGATATAGTCGACCACCCAGTCGAACATCACCTCTGTGGAGTCTTGGCCCGAAGCTGAGAGGTAATAGGCGATGTTGGGCAGGGTGTCGTTATGCAGTTCGATGTCGGGCTTTATGCCGCCGCCGTCACGCACCTCACGACCGGCAACGGTGTAGAAGACGTGTGTCAGCGAGTCGGGCACGCGTTCACGATAGCCGCCGGTGCCGTCGCGCCGGTAGTTGATGGCCTGAATGCAGCGGCCACTTGGTATATAGTATTTGGATGTGGTCACTTTCAGATTCGTGTTGTAGGGCATGTCGAACGGCACCTGTACCAAGCCCTTCCCGTATGTGCGCGCACCTAATATAATTGCACGGTCTAAGTCTTGTAAAGCACCGCTGGTAATCTCGCTGGCCGAGGCCGTCTCGCCATTCACCAGCACCGCCAGGGGCATGACCGTATCGACGGGCTCCAGACGGGTTTTGTAGGTGTGGCTGGCCTGACTGACCTTGCCGCGATTCTCAACAATCGTCTGGCCTTTGCCCACCCAGAGGTTCACAATGTCGACAGCCTCCATCTCGGAGCCGCCGCCGTTGCTGCGCAAGTCGAAGACAAGCGACGTGGCGCCCTGCTTCTTCAGGTCGATGAAGGCACGGCGCACCTCCTTGGCACAACCCTCGGTGAACTGGTTCAGATTGATGTATCCCACGCCGCCCTCCAGCATGCCGTAATAGGGCAGCTCGGGCAGTTTGATGGCACGGCGCGTCAGCTTGAGGTTCAGCTTCTTGCCCGTCGTCGGGCGCAGCACCTTCACCACGAAATTAGTGCCGGCATCGCCGCGCAGATGACTGCTGACGTAGCTCACGTCCTTGTCGGTCATGACAGAGTCGTCAATGCTCAGAATAATATCGCCCTTCTTCAGCCCCACCTCAGCGGCTGGCATGTGCTCGTAAGGCTCGTCGACAACAACCCGCTTCAGCTTCTGGTGGTAGCGAATCAGCGCACCGATGCCGGCATACTTGCCCGTGAGCATCATCTTAAGGTCCTTTCCTTCGCTTTCCGAATAATATTCGGTATAGGGGTCCAGCGAGCGGAGCATAGCCTTGATGCCTGTACCTATGACTTCGTTGGGGTTCAGGGTGTCGACGTAGACCATATCCAGATTCTTGTAGAGCTGGTTGAAGATGTCCAAGTTCTTGGCTACGTCGAGGTTGTGGTTCTTCTGGGCACTGACAAGCAGCGGGAGGAACAGCAAAAGCAGGGGGGTAAAATATCTTTTCATTATTACTGGCTTATTGTCTCTGAAAGGACTGCAAAGTTACATATTATTGAAGGAATAAAAGAATAAAAGCATGATTATTTTTCGTTTTTTATGTTTTTTGTAGTAACTTTGCACGCAAAACTAATAAAAAGACACAATGAAGACTTTTAAGCTATTACTGATGATTGTTATGACGTCGATGGCAATGAGCGCTACGGCCCAGCAGGGCAAAACCTACAACCTGTGGCCTGACGGAGCCCCCAACACAAACGGCAACCTGACCGACACGGCGCGGGTGACCGTATTCCTTCCCAATGCGAAGAAGGCTACGGGTCGTGCTGTCGTTATCTGTCCGGGAGGCGGCTACTCTCATTTAGCCATGCAGCACGAAGGCACCGACTGGGCCCCGTTCTTCAACCGTGAGGGTATAGCTGTCATCGTGCTGAAGTACCGCATGCCACATGGCAACTACGAGGTACCCGTCAGCGACGCCGAAGAGGCCATCAGACTTGTGCGCAAGAATGCCCAGGCGTGGAACATCGACCCGCAAAAGGTGGGCATCATGGGCAGTTCGGCCGGCGGGCATTTGGCCTCTACCGTAGCCACACAGTCGAAGGGTGATGCTGCGCCCAACTTCCAGATACTGTTCTACCCCGTCATCACGATGGATCCTGCCTATACCCACATGGGGTCGCACGACAATCTCTTAGGCAAAAGTCCCAAGAAGAAGCTGGAGCGACAGTTCAGCAGCGAGCAGCAGGTGACGCGTGTCACACCGCGCGCCTTCATTGCACTGAGCGATGACGACGGTGCCGTTCAGCCCGCCAACGGTGTGAATTATTACTTGGAATGTTGCCGTCACGACGTGCCTGCCACACTTCACGTCTACCCGACCGGTGGCCACGGCTGGGGCTACCGCGAGTCGTTCAACTACCACATTGAGATGGTGCTGGAGTTGAAGGCGTGGCTGCAGACCTTCTAAAGCAGAGCCCTGATTTCGGCGTCCAGATCCTTCATCTGACTTGACCGCTTCACGAGGTTGTTCTGGCGGTCGATGAGGAAGAACTCCGGCAGAGTCGGAACGTTATACGATACTAAAAGCGGTGAGTTCAGACCGTTGGCATCGCGCACGCTAATCCAAGGCAGTGCATCGGTCATCTGCTTCCAGAAGTGCTCATCCTCGTCGAGCGACACCTGGAAGATTTCCAACCCTTGCGCGTGGTATTTGTTATAGTACTCGCGAAGTGAGAGTATGCGCTTCGGCGAGTCGGCCAGTCCGAAGACATGGAAGTCGAGCAGCACAACTTTCCCCTTGAGGTCAGTCAGGCGCTGCATGCGGCCACGATTGTCTTTCAGTTGTACCTCTATCACGCCCGACTCTACAATCTTGCTCTCGTCGAGGGCCTGAGCTTGCTGTCTGGCCTCTAAGATACGGATGTTCTTCATGCCCTCGATGGCGATGTTGTGCAGGTTCTCGCCACGCTCGGCACCAGGATGAAACGTATCCCAGCTGGTGGCAACGGCTGCAAACACCTTCACGTCGTCAGGATTGTTCTTGGGATCGAAGATGAGCCACGGGCCTAAAGTCTGGAACAATGCAAAGTAGGCATAGCTCTGGTAAGGCTCCTGAAAGATGTAATCACGTTTCACATCTTCCTTATAACTGTTAAGCATGCGCTGAAGCGAGTCGCGCAGCTCGTCGTTCGACAGGCTGCCACTGCCCTCAAGAGCGATGACGCGCTCCTGAAAATCAATCTGCTTCAAGGCAAGTTCCTTGATTTTCTGGTTGTTGGCAGAACCTTCCACGTCGTAAATGGTTGCCATCTGCGGATAACGGGCCTTGATAGTTATGGTCTCCGCGGAGTCAATGGCAACGTTGATGATTTGGTCGCTGATGCGCAGACGGTAGAAATCGGGAGCATCGGGGGCATCGCCGCTGAACTCAAACTGTCCGTTCTTGTCGAGCGTCACACGCCCCGTCTCCTCAATGCCGTTCAGGCCTACGTGCTCGAAATAGAGCACGGAGTCGGCGGCACCCGTCACCTCGCCTTCCACATGGAACTTATTACCGTTACAAGCGGCCATCATAGCGACCGCACTGCTCAAAATGAGTATCTTAATGGTCTTCATCGCTGACTTCGTCTTGATTATAATTTTTGCGCTGCAAAGGTACAACTTTTCCCTGACAAACAAGCCACAAATATAGTTTTTTTTGCTGTTGCTGCCTTTGCCGCTGTGCAAATCGAAGTAGCGGCAACTACTCCCACGTCTCTTGCAGCACAGCAAGGGACTTTAGTTCGGGGAAGGAGGGCAGATGGATACGATAGTAGGAAAGGGCTATCTCCAACAGGCGGTTACGGTCTTGTCGCGTCAGGCGGAAGAGGTGCATTGTCGGGTAGTCCATGCGCATCATCAACTGCACTTTCTCGGCCTCCTCGGGCAGTAGCAGGTCGCGGTGGACGGGCGGCTGCAGACAGAACGACGAGGCGCGCAGGTCGAAATAGCAGCCCGGCTGGTAGTCGTCCAAATTTGGAAAGAAGCCCAAGAAGCGGGCCAGCCGCATCAGGAAGACAAGATGAAAATTCGCCACGTGGCCGTCGGCACCGTCAAGCCATTGCAGACTGCTCGCCACATAGTCGAACATCGGCTCGTTCTCCTGCTCACCCTTCAAGGCGTGGTATAAGAACTCTGCCAAGAAGAGCGTGATAGAAAGCTTTGCAGGATTCGTCTGGAGCGAAGACAGCGGTATGGCGATAGCTGCATTATGCAATTTCTGTAATTGTATGCGTGGGCGCACGTCGGTCTCGATGTTAAGCAGCGTCAGCGGCTGAAACAGCTGCTTCTTCAGCTTGCCCCGCGAAGTCTTTGGCAATTGAACGACAAACGACAGACGCCCGCTGGCGCGGGTGTACATATCGATAATCATCCGCGTCTCGCCATACTTGAAACTATGCAGCACAAAGGCCTCTGTTTTAGTGTTCATACGGTGCAAAGATAGCTATTTTTAGCGGAAAACACATTTTTCTTTAAGAAAATTTGGCCAATTGGGAAAAAAGCAGTACCTTTGCACCCGCTTTTTGCGCTTTGGTCCCTTCGTCTATCGGTTAGGACGAGAGATTTTCATTCTCTAAAGAGGAGTTCGACTCTCCTAGGGACTACCACTGTTAAATCTGTCATCTGCACAGCCAAGTGCTACCAGCGGAAGCCGGGATAAGGTGGCGGAGGGCTCAGTAGAGTCAGCCCAGGGCGGTCACAAGCGACGCAAGACCCACAGGCTTTAGCACTACAACAAACATCAAACATTAAACAAAAAAATGGCAAACCACAAATCATCCCTGAAGAGAATCCGTCAGGAAAAGAAGAGAGCAATTCACAACAAGTATTACGCAAAGACCATGCGCAACGCCGTTCGCAAGCTGCGCGCCATGACTAACAAGGACGAGGCTGTAGCTCTGTACCCGAAGGTGCAGAAGATGCTCGACAAGCTGGCTAAGACCAACATCATCCACAAGAACAAGGCCGCCAACCTGAAGTCGAGTCTTTGCCTGCATATCAACAAGTTAGGATAAGCATCAGACAATTTGCTCAACACTATCACGACTGGAAACCCGCGTAGGTTTCCAGTCGCTTTTTTATTCTCAAACGCTTCTTCAACTCTTTATTCTTTGTCGAGCTGGAAGTAGGTCAGGAACTCGCGCTCTTCCTCCTGCCCCTCGGGGGCGTCCTGTGGATCCTCTACGACCGGCAGCGGTCCGTCGCCGCGGGCGACGGTCCCGCGCTCGCGCGCGGCCTTCCCCTCGGCGCGCTGCTCTACTGCGTCGTGCTGATCCTGCACTCCTTCGGCGACTTCAGCCTCCAGATGCCCTCGATCGTCTGGCTCTTCGCCTTCGTCCTCTCCTCCGCCATCCTCGAGAACGGACTCGACGAGGACCGCCGCTAGAGCGGCTCCATCTTTTCGGCGGCCGCCGGGATGGCGGCCACGCCGCTTGCAAATCGCCCTAGCCGCCGGCGCGCACCCGGCGCTCCCAGTCCGCGAAGACGCCCTCGAGCGTCTGGCGGAGCGAGTAGCGGCGCGACCATCCGAGGGCGCGGAGCCGGGCGTTGTCGCCGAGCAGGACCATCTCGTCCG